>NZ_JAKPBV010000011.1:0-627356 GCF_022662515.1 Lysobacter sp. M15
ATTTGGGTGGCTGGTATTCAAGATCGTCAGGCGCAGGCTATTCTTCCTCCGCCATCGTCATGACGCGGCCTAACAATTCATTCAAGCCGAACCCGCTTCGCGGGTCGGCTTAATTCAGGCGTTAGGCGGCATGGGCGAGTTCATCGCAAACCTTAAAGGCATGGGATGGCAAGTTGAGCCTCCTACTCCGGATGCTGAGATTCCAAAGCATCTCCTCGCGCGGTATGACAACCTCCCCGCTGAGCTTATCAATTTCATTTCCTCGTTTTCCCGCTGCACCAATCCATCCGCGCAAGCGTGGTTTGTGACCGCGTGCGACCTCGTTCGGAGCGAGCCGTTCCGGTTCAATGAGTTTGAGCTCATGTCACTCTCAGCGGCCGGACCTGATCAGGATTGGTCCGCCGCTGTTCGAGCGTTCTGGACGAGGCACTTTCCCCTCCTTCTTTCGGTTGCTGGGTCGTACCAGTACTTTGCGCTGTCTCTGGCAGGGCCGACCAGAGGGAGTGTGGTCTATGGGGCGGAGCCTGAGTTTGAGGAGTGCTCCATTGTTGCGCCGTCGCTGACGGAGTTCTTGGCCATGTTCCTGGCTGCCCAGGGCTCTCCTACGCCTGCCTTTCCGTTTAGCGTTGCCATCCCACAGAATGCCGCCTAACAATTCATTCAAGCCGAAGCCGCTTCGCGGCTCGGCTTAATTCAGGCGTTAGGCAGCATGGGTAGGTCGCCAATAGTCTTCAGGTGCATTTCGGAAGCTGAGTTGGCTGTCCTGGAGCGGGCCGTCCGGAAGGCACAGTGCTCAGACACTAAAGAGCCACCTGATCTAGCGCAGGCTGCGTCGCTTCAGGTCGTGGGTCGCTGCGACTGCGGGTGCGCGTCCGTAGACTTCTCGCACCTCCCGCCGGGAGAGATTGCGGAGCTCGTAGCGGACGCTGTCGCAGAGTCGCCCTCCGGTGAGCACCTTGGTGTATTGGTCTGGGCCAGCCGAGGGCGCTATACCGGCCTTGAAATTGTCGGGTACAGCGACAATCCGGCTCCTCTTCCCGCTTTAGAAACGATACGCGGCTGGGGACCTGAGGAGACGTAGAATGCTGCCTAACAATTCGTTCAAGCCGACGCCGCTTCGTTCCGGCCACAGGCATGGCACAGAAAGCTTGCCATGCCTGCAGCCCCCACTACGCAGCGCGGCTTAACTCAGGCGTTAGGCGGCTGCGACAGTTCAATGGCACGTAAAGCATTCGCTGCAATAGGGATCTGCCTGTCCGTAGCAGGCACTCTCGGCTTCTTTACTTTTGCCGACGATCTTCGGCACTCCGGCGAGTTCGCTGTAGCTTCTTGCCTGCTTCTCGCCGGCATCAGCTTGCTTGTATCTGTCCTCCGCCCTACGCTTCCTCTTCAATGGCTTTCTGTTGCTGTCCTGGCCGGGTTGCTGATTGGTTCCGTGCTGGATGCAGCTGCGTTTGGTCTCGTAGGCGGCATAGCAACTGGAGCGATCGCTACGTGGTGGCGTCACAGCCGCGCAGTGAAGCATCCTCGACCAGCCGCCTAACAATTCATTCAAGCCGACGCCGCTTCGCGGCTCGGCTTAACTCAGGCGTTAGGCATGTCTCACTTTACGGAGGAGTTCTGATGAACAGAGTCGTCTTCATCCTCAGTTTTGGAATTGCATCATCGCTTCTTTCGTCTGCGTCGTGTCCGGCAAGTGCGCAGAGTAGCCCCCGCTCGGCAGCAGTAGAGACCACGCTTCGCCGTGGTCAGCCGCTAAGAGCTACGCTAAACGGAGCTCAAGCTGTACCCGCTGTTCTGACGCCCGGCTCAGGGGAATTCAAGGCTTTCATCGAAAACTCGCAGCTCATCCGCTATGAGCTGCGATACTCCGGCTTAATCGGTGGTTCCGTTGGCTTTATCAGCATACATTTTGGTCAACCTGGAGTTAATGGCGGATTTATCGCCATCTTGTGTGGGGTCAATGAGCCCCCGTGTCCTTCGTCCGGAAACCTTCAAGGTTCAATTACTGCTTCGGACATTCGGGGCCCCGTGTCGCAGGGGGTTCCAACGGGAGACCTTGCCGCAGCGATACGCGCCCTCCAAAGCAAAAACAGTTACGTTGTCATTCGCACCAATAGATTTGCCCCTCCTGGCGGCGAGATTCGAGGACAAATCCGCGCTGGAAGACCATAGGCACATGCCTAACAGTCCATTCAAGCCGAGGCCGCTTCGCGGCTCGGCTTAATTCAGGCGTTAGGCAACACCAAGGATCCTCCATGCGAAGTCTGCTGCTATCGCTCTTATTGGTACCGCTTTGCGCGTCTGCCGTTGAAAGCACGCCTGAAGCGGCGGTTTCCACGCTGTGGAGCGCTTTGTCCAACGATCCTGGCACCAGTGCGGATCTCGCCGCACTCAAGCGGATTTTCCATGAGGATGCCGTGATCTTCGGCGGGCGGTACCAGGCGGGTGTCCCTGTCATGCGCCGCTCGACAGCCGAAGATTTCCTCAAGCACTACGAGAGCGCCGGGGAGAAAGGCTTCTATGAGTGCGAGGTCTCACGAGTCATACAGACCTACGACCGTTTCTCGGTCGCGTATAGCGTCGTGGAGTCGAGGACCGACAAGACTTCAACCGCCCCCGATTTCGTCGGCGTCAACAGCGTCCAGCTGTACAAGGTGGGGTCGCAATGGCAGGTCCTGTCGCTGTACTACCATGTGGAAAAGCAAGGGCTGCCCATTCCTCTAGGTGGTGGAAGCTCAGGCAAGTGCGTTGCCTAACAATTCACTCAAGCCGAACCCGCTTCGCGGCTCGGTTTAATTCAGGCGTTAGTCGTTGCTCACCGTTGGGAGACTCATGTCTCGTAGATCAATGATCGGCATCGCCACCTTCTTCTTAATCGCATTCGGCATTCCATGGGCCGGGTGGCTTCTCGTCCGCGACGAGAACATGAGTCTTTGGTTGTTCCCGCTGTTCGCGAGCATCGCTGGGTTCTCGGCCGCCTATGCAGAGGGTGGCAAGGAAGGACTGAAAGTGTTCTCGCGCCGGGTTTTCGCAATTGCTCCCTCAGTGCCGTACGTGTTGGCGGGGGTAGCACTTCCGCTGCTTCTTGGTCTGAGCTATCTGCTCACAAAGGGTGTACCTCTTTTCAGCATGCCGTGGTCCCCTGCAGCCGTACTGGCGCTGTCGCTCGGTGCCGCACTCGTGACAGGTCCCATCGCTGAAGAGTTTGGATGGCGCGGCTATCTCCAGCACCGCCTACTGAACCGTTTTGCACCGTTTTGGACGGCGCTGATTGTTGGCGCCATCTGGTGGGTGTGGCACTTTGCGTTGTACCGCGCGTCGGTCTTTGCCTCTCCAGTCTCGGCATTCAATTTCTTTGCCTACCTCGTAACTTGGTCACTTTTTATGGTCTTTCTTGTGGAGAGTGGCGGTGGCTCTGTCTGGCCCGCCGTTGCTCTCCACTGGGCAGCCAATACGCACCCGAGTGTTTTGCAATCGCTGCAGCCATACGTAGACGGCGGCATCCTGCCAGGCGGCTCCAAGGGCTCGCTGTTCTATCTCGGTGCTGCATGCGCCTTTGCTGCCATCAACCACCGGTTTTTCTTTGCCAAACGTGCAAGCGGGTCCGTATCGCACGCAACGGCCGACAATTCGTTCAAACCGAAGCCGCTTCGCGGCTCGGCTTGATTCCGGCGTTAGGCTTCAAGCAAGGTCCTCGTGAATCTCAACCAACTCACCCTGCCCGTTACAGACTTTGATCGCTCCGTCGCGTTCTACCGTGAAATGGGCTTTAAGCTGATCGTTCACTCGCCGCCACGCTATGCCCGCTTCGGGTGCCCGGACGGTGACTCAACGTTCTCACTACACACAGTGGATCATCCGGTAAACACCTCCGGCGTGGTCGTGTACTTCGAGTGCTCCGACCTGGACACACGGGTTCAGCGCTTGCTCGCAGCAGGGTTCGAGTTCACGCAACTCCCCACGGATGAGCGCTGGCTCTGGCGCGAGGCGCGTCTCACGGATCCTTCTGGCAACATTCTCTGCTTGTTCTGGGGTGGCAACAGTCGCAAGAATCCACCCTGGCGTGTTGCGACCTAACGGTTCATTCAAGCCGACGCCGTTCCGTGGCTCGGCTTTACTCAGGTATTAGGGCTCACACCCATTTTCACGCGAGCCGTCATTGCGTTTCTGGCGTTGCCTGGGGTCGTGGCTTTTTTTGTGCCTGTCGCCTGGGCCTGGCTCGCCCGACTTCCACTGCAGTCGCCCTTCGGCTTGGTTCTTGTCGTGCTCGGGACCTTAGGCTTGCTATGGTGTGTTCGCGACTTCTACGTGTCCGGCAAGGGCACGCTCGCCCCATGGGCTCCGCCGCAAAAACTGGTGGTTGTCGGCCTTTACCGGTACAGCCGTAACCCGATGTATGTGGCCGTGGCTGTCATCTTGCTCGGCTGGGCGGCCGCATTCCGCTCGGCCGGCATGCTGGCCTATGCGTTTGCCGTCGTCGTTGCTTTTCACCTACGGGTCGTGCTCGATGAGGAGCCTTCGCTGGCCCGGAGGCATGGCACGGCTTGGCAGCAGTACACTCGTCGCGTTAAACGTTGGTTCTAAGCAGGGTTCCGTCAGTGAACCCTCACAATTCATTCAAACAGAACCGACTTGGTAATGAACATTCCGAGGAAAAGTTGATGACGCAAGATTTCTCGATGGCCGAGCCAAGAACCAAGGGATTGGCGCTGCACTTGAAACCTGGTGATGAGCATTACCGTGCTTATGTCGGGCCTCCGAAGGATTACGATCTTGTTTCTGCCATGGCATTCAACCTTCTTACATGCCTTGGCCTCCGCCAACATCATCGCGTGCTGGATGTAGGCTGTGGATCGCTGCGCATAGGAAGACTTCTCATACCCTATTTGAACGAGAGCCACTACATTGGAGTTGAGCCAAATAAGTGGCTGGTAGATGACGGAATCGCGAATGAACTAGGTATGGACCTCGTTAGAATAAAGAAGCCACGGTTTTCATTTCGCGCGTCAATGTGCGACTTCAAGGATTCCTTGCATCTTGATTACGCGATAGCACAATCAATTTTCAGTCATTGTGGCGACGATCTGATCAGGCAATGGCTGTCGCAGATGTCTTTCCATTTGAAAGACGACGCAGCGATTGTGGCCACATTTCTAATTGGCAATGAAGACTATCGTGGAGACGGCTGGGTATACCCCGGGTGCGTAAGGTATAAACCAGAAACGCTAGCCGGAATAGCCGCTGAGTTTGGCCTCGACTTTCGCGTACTCGATTGGAGTCACCCGCGCCAAACCTGGGCGCTGTTTTCAAAAAGATGCTACGACACGTCACTGATTGATGGCGGTCCTATATCGTGGAATCGATTTGTTGCGAAGACCGTGAAGTCCAATACCTAGCAGATGATTCATGAAGCGATGCTTCCCTTCGCAAAGAGCGCACAAATGACGCCATCAATTTGTTTTCTGATGCACGGAAGGAAATTGTCTGCCCATCGGTAGCTCTTCAATACGGGCATCAATAGGACGTGCCCGGGCTCCGTTACACAAGACAGAAAATTTGTGATAGAAGGGCGTAGGGAGACGGCTCAAGCCCATATTGGTTGCTCTGGCAGCTGGCCGCACCCCGGGGGAATATCCGTGCATGCGGCTGAGGAAGCTTGGATCGCTACTGGTCCTAGAGTTTGGCCGCCTGCCGCGCGGAATATCCGCGCAGATAAATCAAATCACTCATCATGCCTTTCGGGGAAACTGTCATGAGCCTTAAAAGAGCAGTATTTCGCAATTCGTTGATCATGTCGTTCCTGCTCCTGCTCCTGCTTGCGAGCGGGGCTGCTTTTGCCCAGGCAACGCGCACATGGGTGTCGGGGGTAGGTGACGATGCCAATCCCTGCAGTCGTACTGCCCCATGCAAGACATGGGCTGGCGCGATTTCCAAGACGGCGACAGGCGGCATGATCAACTGCATCGACCCAGGCGGTTTTGGCGCAGTAACGATCACCAAATCGATTACGATTTCATGCAAGCATGTCGAGGGTTCTGGCCTAGCGTCCCTCAGCAACGGCATCGTCATCAATGGCGCTGGCATCGATGTTGTGCTTCGCGGCCTCGATATCGACGGCAGCCCGACTGCCTCGCCAGGTCTCAACGGCATCCGCTTCCTTCAAGGTGCATCACTGATCGTCGACGATTGCGTGATCCGCGACTTCAAGGGTGGGGCGCCGAATGGCAACGGCATCATCGTCATCAACAGTTCGCTTGTCGCCAGCGTCCATGTCATCAATTCGAACATCAGCGGCAATGGCACAGGAACAACCGGAGCCGGGATCCAGATCGCACCAACTGGCACAGGTGGCGCCAATGTCACCATCACGAACTCCGTCTTCTCGAACAACATCGTTGGTGTCCGCGCGGACTCAGCCGCGACGAGCGGAGCGATCGACGTGACCGTCACCGATTCGACAGCGGCCGGCGCGCCTTTTCATGGGTTTGTCGCGCTGGGTGCCGGCGGCCCCGTTCGCATGATGCTGAATCGGGTGACCTCGACCAACAATCTCGGAGAAGGAGTGCGGGCCGCCGGCGCCAATGCCGATATCCGGATCGGCAGTTCGGTCGTGACAGGCAATGGAACCGGCCTCGCCGCTGCCAGCAGCGGCCAGATCCTGTCCTACGGAAACAATCAGATCAATGGCAACACGGTGGACGGCTCAGCGACGGCTGTCCCTCTGAAATAGCACCGCCGCGTGCGGGCAGTCATGGTCGCGCTTTATATCGTCAATGGCTGTTCCCGTCATGCCCGCCGCCTGAGTGGCGGCGGGCTGACGGGCTCGCGAGCCATCCAGGCAAGGCGCATTTCGCCCGAACGCATCCACAGACGAAGAACGACGGCTATGGATAACGCAGCATTCGTCACTGCGGCATAGCGTGCAATGTCTCAGGGCGCTGCGAGCGAATAGGGATTGCTATGTTGCGATGACGCCAGCGTCGGCACGCCCAGGGCCGCCTTTGCTGGGCAACCTTTAGCTGCCAGGGGATTGCGTGCAAACGCGGGGTTTTCCAGCCCCCTGCAAGTGGACAAGGTCGCCGTCGCGATACAAGGACAACTCCTCGCCTAGGTAGGCCTCGTCGCTGCCGTTGGACACGGATTCTGCGCGCGACAACATGGTCGACCCTGTGGGCAATTTCACCAAGGCACCATGTTCGTCGTAAGTGACGGCCAGACCGCTTCCATCATCGCAAGCGTATACGACCATGCTGCCGGGCTCAGGATCGATTGCGGGAACGGCTGGCGTGGGCCCTGGCGATTCGGCAGTGGGCAGTGGTTCGGACATGGACTCAGCCGGTTGCTCGACCTCAGGTTGGTTTGGGGGTGGGGACGGGCTGCAAGCTGCCATCGTTGCGACAAGTATCAATCCGGTCATCATTCGTACGCGCTGACTCATTCGAGTTCTCCTGCCACACCGGTCAGAATGATAGTCCGTGTGACACGATCACGCAGCGGCGGTCCCCTGCCCTAAAAATGACTACAGAGACAAGATTTCGGTCCATGCGGCGTGGGCCGCGAATTGCGCGTGGATATTAGTTACCCGAAACCAAACTCGGTGGCGTTCTATCGGGACGGTCAATGCGGGATGAGACGACTTTGCCCTGCACAGGGAACCATGTCCGGAAACGGCTGGTTTCATTACTGCCGTCCGGGTATCTACCGGTCACAATACCCACTGCACTGACCCGGAGCCCACCATGCGACTGCTGCCCTGCCTGCTGTTTTCGATCGCCCTGCCGATCTCGTTCGTGTCTTCGGCATTGCAGAGCGAGGACGTGGCGGCCATCCTCAAGGTCGAGCGCGAGATCTGCGCAGCGTTCGAACGTGAGGATGCGGACTGGCTGGAGGCGCACCTGGATCCGACCTTCACCCTGACCAGTTCCACCGGCAAGGTGACGTCGGCGGCGCAGGAAGTCGCGGATCTGCGCGGCGGCACGCAGTACGACGTGTTCCGCAATCGCGACGCGAAGATCCGCCTCTATGGCGATGCCGCGGTGGTCACCGGCATCACCCGGGTAGAAGGCAAGAGCGATGGCCAACCGTATGCGCTCGAATTCCAGTTCACCGACACCTACATCCGCAAGCCCCAGGGCTGGGTGATGGTGGCCAGCCACGCCTCACGCCTGGGGCAATGAACCGCGCAATACCGGCAGGCACCGGGCGACCCGGTCCTTGTCCGGAAACGGCGAGTAATCCCGCGGACCCAGGCGCATAACTCCGATCGCGCCGCATGTCACGCGGCGCACCGAACCACGACTTCCACGCCGATCGCGTTCGCGCATCGCGACGGGATCGGCCGCCCCGGAGAAAGCCATGAAACGCGCGATTCCACATTCCGTGCTCGCCACCGCACTGCTGTCCGCCTGTTACCTGCTGCATGCCGGCTCCGCGCATGCGCAGGCCGCGGACGCCACGACGGCCCGCTACACGGTGAAACTGCTCAGCAAGGATCTGGGCGCCAAGCCCACCATCGGCTACAGCATCAACAACCTGGGCTGGGTCGCCGGCCGCGCACAGACCACCAAGGGCGGTCGCCAGGCGATCCTGTGGCGCGATGGCAATCCGACCCCGCTGGGCGCACTGGGCAAAGACAGGAACAGCATGGTGCGCTGGCCGGTGAAGAACACCATCGGCCTGGTCTCGGGCATTTCCCATACCAGCCGGATCGATCCGCTCAACGAAAGATTCAGCTGCGGCGCCTTCCTGCCGGCCGCCGCCAGCTACGTGTGCCGCGGCTTCGTCTGGCGCAACGGCGCGATGCGCGAACTCCCGACGTTTGGCAGCGCGGACACCCACGGCTTCGCCACCGGCACCAACAACCACGCGCTGACCGTCGGCTGGGCGGAATTCGACGCACTCGATGCCAGCTGCGTCCCCGGCAACGCCTTCAACCAGCAGCGGCGCTTCTCGGCCGCGTTGTGGGGGCCCGAAGCCGACCGCATCCGCGAACTGCCGCCGCTGCCACTGCCAGGCCACAGCACCAGCGCGGCCACCGCGATCAACGACCGTGGCCAGGTGGTCGGAATCTCCGGCAAGTGCGATCAGGGCGTCGGCCGCGAAAGCGCGCTGGAAGCCGTGCTCTGGGAAAACGGCCTGCCGCAGCGCATTCCGAATCTCGGCGGCAACGGCTGGCACACGCCGAACATGATCAACGAGAACGGGGTCGTGGTCGGCTTCTCCGCCTACGATCCGGCCTTGCCCGCCGATAGCGCCAAGACCCAGGGCTTCCTCTGGAGCCAGGCCACGGGCCTGGAGCCGATCGCGTTCCTCGCGGGCGATGACGACGCAACCGCCAATTCGATCAACAATCACGATCAGGTGGTCGGGATGTCGTGCGGCGCGGTCTGCCGCGCGTACGTGTGGCAGGACGGGCGCAGCGTCGATCTGAACGCGTTGCGCCAGCCCGGTTCAAGTTCGAATGCCATCCTGGTCAGCGCCAACGACATCGACGATCTAGGGCGCATTACCGGGCAGGCGCTGTATCGACCGAAGGGCGCCAGCGCGGATGTCGTCGTGGCCTTCGTGGCCAGCCCGGTCGAAGACTGAGTCATCGGTCCGCCAGCCGCCTGCCCCTCCCCTGGCTGGCGGCGCTTCGGCCGGGCGCCTTGCGTCCGGCCGTCTTTTTTTTGCGGCGCATCAGCGCCCGGATCGGCGCGGGCGGCCTTTGTCGCCGGGCCGCTCACATTTTTTCGCCTGGCGTGTCGATTCCGGACATGCCGCCTCGTCGTACTTGTCGAACGCCGGCAACAAGCCGCCGGCACCCTGCCACGACATTGCTTTAAGCAACGGGAGCGAATGATGCGCGTCATCGTGATGGTCAAGGCCAGCCAGCAATCCGAAGCGGGCGTCATGCCCAGCCAGCGGCTGCTGGAGGACATGGGCCGATACAACGAAGCGCTGGCGAAGGCCGGCATCCTGCTCGCGGGCGAGGGCCTGCATCCCAGCAACAAGGGCGTGCGCGTGCGCTTCGAAGGCGCGACCCGGACGGTGATCGATGGACCCTTCGCCGAAACCGGCGAGCTGCTGGCCGGATTCTGGCTGTGGCAGGTGCGCTCGATGGAGGAAGCCATCGAATGGGTGCGCCGTTGCCCGAATCCGCATGACGAGGCTTCCGAAATCGAAATCCGACCAGTGTTCGAAGCCGAGGATTTCGGCGAGGAACTGACGCCCGAGCTGCGCGAACGCGAAGAGCAGCTGAGGGTCGAACTGGCCACACGCCACTGATTCCCCAGCCGATTGCCGTTGATTTCCCGTTTCCAACCATGCAAAGGAAAGATCCCATGCAGCTCGTCGCCTACCTCAACTTCGAAGGCAATGCCAGGGAAGCCATGGATTTCTACGCCCATGCGCTTGGTGGCAAGGTCACCCAGCGATTCACCTACGGCGCATCGCCGATGGCCGAGCAATGCGGCCCGGCGGCCGCCGACCATGTGATGCATTCGCAGGTCGAAGCCGGCGGCGCGATCCTGATGGGCGCAGACGGTCCGCCGCCACATGCGGCGGGCAGCACTTGCGTCAACATCCTCACCGAGACGCCCGAGGAAGCCGAACGCGTTTTTGCGGCGCTATCCGAAGGTGGCACCGTGCAGATGCCGATCGCCGAGACGTTCTGGGCGCACCGCTTTGGCGGGCTGCAGGACAAGTACGGCAAGGGCTGGCTGGTGAATTGTCTCAAGCCGCTCGACGCCTGAACCGCGCGACCTCTTTCCCTCCTCCAAACACCCAACCGCAAGGACTCCCCATGCCCCGCCAGCTGTTCGTCAATCTCCCGGTCAAGAACCTGGACCGTTCCGTGAAGTTTTTCACCGCGCTCGGCTTCGAATTCAACCCGCAGTTCACCGACGAGAACGCCACCTGCATGATCATCGGCCAGGACTGCTACGCCATGCTGCTGGTGGAAAAGTACTTTGCCACCTTCACCGACAAGCCGATCGCCGACGCGACCAAGGGGGTCGAGGTGATCAATGCCATCGGGCTCGACAGCCGCGAAGAGGTCGATGCCATGGGCGACAAGGCGCTGGCTTCCGGCGGCAGCCCGTTCGCGGAGCCCAAGGATTACGGCTTCATGTATCAGCGCAGCTTCCAGGATCCAGACGGCCACTTGTGGGAAGTCTTCCACATGAGCGGTGAGCCCCCCGCGGCCTGAGTCCAGGCCTAGCGGAGCGCAGGTTGCTGCGCTCCGTTATCTCACCCTTTGCAGCGGAGCAGACTCCGCTGTGCGGCAACCCCGAAGAGGAGGTTGGTCATGTATGTCGATGGATTCCTGTTGGCGGTTCCGGAAAAGAACCTGGACGCGTACCGCAAGATGGCACGCAAGGCCGGCAAGGTCTGGAAGGAGTACGGCGCGATCGATTATGTCGAATGCGTCGCCGATGATGTCCAGCCCGGCAAGGTCACTTCGTTCCCGCAGGCGGTGAAGCTCAAGCCTGGCGAGGTGGTGGTGTTCTCATGGATCACCTACAAGTCGCGGAGGCAGCGCGACAGCATCAACAAGAAGGTCATGGCCGATCCGCGCATCGCCGCCATGGGACCACCCAACGCAATGCCGTTCGACGGCAAGCGCATGATGTGGGGCGGGTTCAAGTCGATCGTGGAGATGTAATCGTTGCCAACGACCGGGGCATGGGTGTGCATGTCCTTCGACTTCGATGGCCCCGGCGTCTGCGCCCAGGACGAACGGGAACATTCAACGCCGTTCGTCCCCGGTCCAAGTCCGGGCCGCGCCCGGAGAGTAGGCGCGTGATGGTGAGGTCGCAGGAAGTGCGGCACTATCGTCGCTGGAAGACCAAACCTAGGGAACGGAATCTGCAACGAACCTGGAGAATACCCACCATGACCGATGCCAACAGCGTCAACTGGTTCGAGATCTATGTGCAGGACATGCCGCGCGCGCGCGCGTTCTACGAAACCGTCTTTGCGATCAAGCTGGAGACGCTCAAGGTACCGGAAGATCCAGCGGGCGCGGGGCTGGAAATGCTGGCCTTCCCCGGCGACATGGAACGCTATGGCGCCAAGGGCGCGCTGTGCCGGATGCCCGGGGCGCCGTCCGGCCCCGGCGGCACGCTCGTGTACTTCGCCTGCGAGGACTGCGCGGTGGAAGCCGGACGCGTCGAAGCCGCCGGCGGCAGGATCCATCGCCCGAAGATGTCGATCGGCGAGTACGGCCACATCGTGCTGGCCTTCGACACCGAGGGCAACATGATCGGGCTGCATTCGATGCGCTGACCCGCCATGTGGGAGCGTCCCCGGATCAAGTCCGGGGCAGGCCCTTGGCCGCGAATGCCTTCTGGTCTGGTCCCATGACGAGAAAAGCAATCGCGAGCGAGCTCGCTCCCACGTCCGAAGCGTCCGATGCGAAAGGACTCCCGCACCGCGGAGCCATTGCACCCTGCTACTGCAGTCAACCGGCGCAGGCGGCGGCGCGGCGCTCGAACGTCTCGCGCTCGCGCGCATTGCGGGTGAGCTGGGCGGCGCGCTCGAACTCCTCGCGCGCCTCGGCCTTGCGCCCCAGGCGGTCGAGCAGATCGCCGCGTACGCCCGGCAGCAGGGCATAGGCCTGTAGCACTTTCTCGCCGCGCAGGCCGTCGACCAAGTCGAGCGCCGCGGCCGGACCGTCGGCCATCGACACCGCCACCGCATGGTTCAGGGCGATCACCGGCGAGGGCGAGACCTCGAGCAGCTGCGCGTACAAGGCCGCGATCCGCGGCCAGTCGGTCTGCTCTGCAGTGATCGCGCCGGCGTGACAGGCCGCGATCGCCGCCTGCAGCGCGTAGAAGCCGCCTGTTCCGCCCAGGCGCCGGATCAGTTCCAGGCCGGCCAGTCCACGCCCGATCAGCAAACGGTCCCAGTGCGATCGATTCTGGTCGAGCAGCAGGATCGGAGTGCCGTCGGCACGGGTACGCGCCTTGAGCCGGGACGCCTGCAGTTCCATCAGCGCCACCAGCCCATGCACCTCCGGCTCCTGCGGGAGCAGGCCTGCCAGGACCCGCCCCAGGCGCATCGCCTCGTCGCACAGCGCCGGACGCATCCAGTCGTCGCCGGAGGTGGCGCTATAGCCTTCGTTGAACACCAGGTAGATCACGGCCAGCACCGAGGAAACGCGCTCGGCGAGTTCTTCGCCGCGCGGTACCTCGTAAGGAACGTTGCGTTCGCTCAGGGTGCGCTTGGCGCGCACGATGCGCTGGGCGATGGTCGGTTCCGGAACCAGGAAGGCGCGCGCGATCTCGTCGGTGGTCAGGCCGCCGAGCAGGCGCAGGGTCAGGGCGACCTGGGCCTCGGTCGAGAGCACCGGATGACAGGCCACGAACACCAGGCGCAGCAGATCATCGCCCACCGGATCGTCCAGAGCCTCGATGTCGAGGTCGTTCGCGGCCTGCGCCTCTTCCAGTTCGCGCGAAATGTCCACGTGCTTGCGCGCGTGCAGGCTGCGCTGGCGCAGCACGTCGATCGCGCGGCGCTTGGCGGTGGCCATCAGCCAGGCCCCCGGATTGTCGGGCATGCCGTCGGTGGGCCAGCGTTCGAGCGCAGTGAGCAGCGCATCCTGGGCCAGCTCCTCAGCGGTGCCGACGTCGCCGCCGAGCATGCGCGCCAGCACCGCGACGATCTTCGGCGATTCGATGCGCCAGAGCGCATCGATGCCGGTGGTCTGCCAGTTGGTCATGGAGGCGGATCAGAGCATCATCGCCAAGGGCGCGCAAGGTCCATCCGGACCGCCGACCACCGGAGCCGGTGGCGCGCGCGGCGCGCGGCGCAGTGCCAGACGCCAGGTTGCGTGCGGCGGCGTACATCGCTCACTCCCGGAGCGCGGCGTAGCGCAGATGCGTGACCTGCGCGGTGGCGATGCACGCCGTCGGCTGCAGGCGCGCCGTCAGGCCGTCGGGGAACAGGCGCTCGCCACCGCCCAGGAGTACGGGAACCAGCTGCACGACGACTTCGTCCACCTGTCCCGCGGACAGGTACTGCCGGGCGACGTCCGCGCCCATCAGGCGTACGTCGCGTCCCCCGGCCGCCTCGCGCGCCTGGCGCAGCACGGCATCGATGCCGGAATCGACGAAGGCGAAGCCATCCGCGAGGTCCGCAGGCGGTGGCCGGTGCGAGAGCACGAACGACGGCACCGGAAACGGGGTGCCGTCCCAGTGCGCGACCCCCAGGTCGAACGTGCGCCGCCCGAGGATCACCGCACCGGTACGCTCGACCATCTCCCGCTTCGCCCTGGCATTGTCCGGGCCCGCATCGGCGGAGAACATCCACGCATGCAGCGCTTCGCCGCCCTCCCCCATCGGCATGTCGGAGGAGACGCCGGGGCCGGCGACATAACCGTCCAGCGACATGCTGAATTCGCACAGCACCTTGCCCATGCCAGCGTCCTCAGGAGGATTTGGCCACGGAGGGTTCGGCGATCGCCTCAACCTGGATCCGCAGCTTGACGGTCATGTCGAAGCCGTATTCCTTGCCGGCAGCCATGCCGTACTCGTCGCGCTCAAAGCTGCCTTCGGCGTCGGCGCCGCAGACTTCGCGCTTGAGCATCGGATGCGACGTGCATTTGAAGGCCAGAATCTTCAGCGTGAGCGGGCGGGTCACGCCATGCAGGGTGAAGTCGCCCACCACCTCGCCCGGCTTGCCGTCGGCGAATGCCTGCAGGCGCCCGCGATAGCTCGCCTGGGGATGGCTGGCGCTATCGAACAGCTCCTTGCCCTGCGCCGCCTCGTTCAGCTTTTCATGGCCGAAATCGACGCTGGGCACGTCGATTCGGATGTCGACGCTGCCGGCCCCCGCCGTCTTGTCCAGCACGATGCTGCCTTCGGTCCGGTTGAACTTGCCGCGCCAGAGCGACAGGCCCATGTGGTCGGCCTCGAAGCTTGGATAGGTGTGTTCTGGATCGACCCTGTAGGTCGTTTCCGCTGCCTGGGCAGAGGCGGCGGCTGTGCCTGCCAGGACGAAGGCGAGCAGGAAGGGGGTATGGCGGCAGATGTCGTTCATGGCGTCGGTTCCGGAGTGGGTGGCGCCTGTCGGGCAGGCTTCACTGGAACGACGACGCGGGCGCACTGGAATCGACATCGCCCGAGGGATGCAGATGCGTATCGATCAGGGACTTGAGCGGACAAGCTCAGACTTGCAGGCCGGTTCTGCTTGCAAATTCCTGAGCGCGGGCCGGATGCCGGGCCGGGCACCTATAAAAGCGAAGGCCCAGTCTCCCAGGTTTCCCTGGTCGGCTGAGCCTTCTTGCCGGAGCGATTGCTTTGGTTGCTTCCGACTTGCGTCTTCCGCTTCCTCTGCTTTTTCTCCGACAGGTGCAGACTAAGGCATGCTCGATTAAAAGTGTGTCAAATCGATGATCGCGCCTGAACATGCCGACGAACGGTCGCCGATGCATTCAGGCCCACGGCCACCAATCCCGCCCGCTGCGCGCATAGCGATCGGCGGCGCGCTCGAACCGGTTGCGCACGCTGATGCCGCCGCACAGCAGATACAGCGGCAGGAACAGCGGGCCGAGCACCATGTACTGATAGACGTGCGCGCGTTCGTGGTCGGCGAGCATGATCTCGGGCTCGTCACCGTGCCCGGCGCGGTGCGCATAGGTCACGCAGGTCGAATCCAGGCTGTCGCCGGTGTGCAGGATGGTATTGCCGAGCGTGAGCGCACCGCCCGGACCCCACGGCCAGCGATGGAACACGATCGCGCGATCGCGCCGGCTCCAGTGCGCATGTGCGCCGAAGGCGATGCCGACGAGCCCTGCCAACAGTCCCAGCGCCGTGTTGGGCAGCGTCCACAGCGCACCCAGCGCGACCGCGAGGCGCCGCAACAGCGTGGAGCCTCCGGACGCTGCGCTCAATCGTTGCCTTCGGGGATCAGCAGCCACAGCACCAGGTAGACCAGGATGCCCGGAAAAGCGATCGACACGATCGAGATCACCACATACAGGAAGCGCAACAGCGTGGAGTTCCAGCCGTAGCGTCGCGCGATGCCGCCGAGCACACCGCCGAAAATGCGGTCGTTGAGCGAGCGGGTCAATCCAGGCGGGCGATTCATTGGACGTTGCGATGCGTGCGTGCGATGGGCCGAGTCTAGCGCTGTGGCTGTGGAAAGCGTAGCGGCGCCGCGCCGATGCACGAAGCTGGCACTGCTCGGATCGCGCGGGCTCCGACTATTTCGAACGCTGCGACAGCCAGTCGTGGATGGTCTGCGGCACTTCCTTTTGCGCACGCCCCGAGACGTAGATGCCGATGTGGCCGCCGCGGAAGCTCAGCTCGGTGTAGTCGTCGGTGCCCACCAGGCCCTTGAGCGCGCGCGATGCATCGGGCGGGACCAGGTGATCCTGCTCGGCGAAGATGTTGAGCACCGGCATTTCGATCAGCCCCAGGTGCACTTCGTTCTCGCCTATGGTGATGCCGCCATTGACGAAGCCGTTGCCCTGGTAGAACTGCTTGATGAACTGGCGGAAGGCCTCGCCGGCCTGGTCGGGCGAGTCAAAGATCCACTTTTCCATGCGCAGGAAGTCCTCGACCGCCTTCTTGTCGTCGAGGATGTCCACCAGACCGAGGTATTTCTGCAGGTTCAGCCGGAACGGCTTGAGCGTGAGGTAGCAGGCATTCATCAGGTCGGCCGGCACGTTGCCCAGCGTGTCGACGAACAGATCCACGTCCATCTCGCGCGTCCAGTTGGACAGCATGTTGTCGGCGGTGTGGAAGTCCACCGGCGTCACCATCGTGATCAGGTTCCTGATCCGCTCCGGATGCAACGACGCGTAGCACAACGCGAATGAACCGCCCTGGCAGATGCCGAGCAGGTTGATGGCCTCCAACCCGAAACGCTGGCGCAGATGGTCGACCGCTCCGCCCAGGAACCGTTCGATGTAATCCTCGAGGGTGAGGAATCGGTCGGAACGGTCCGGATAGCCCCAGTCGATAATGTAGACGTCCTCGCCGCGCTCGAGCAGGCCCTTGACGATCGAGCGGTCGGCCTGCAGGTCCACCATGTACGGGCGGTTGACCAGCGCGTAACTGATCAGCAGCGGCACTTTCGCCGTGGGAGGTTTCTCGCCGACGAACCTGTACAGCACCACCTTGCCGTCGCGCCAGATTTCCTCGCGCGCGGTCGCACCGTAGTCCACATCATCGACCTGGCGCAGCGTTTCCAGCCCCGCGGCAAGCTTGGCCTGCATCTGCAGCGATTCGTTTGCCAGCGCGTCGGCGCCGAAGTTCAGCGGCCCGTTCATCGGCGCTTGCTCCCTTTGGTGGGCTTTGCCGCGGCATCGTCCATCGCGGCCGGAGCAACCGGCGCGGTGATTCCGGACAGCAGCGACACCGGTGCGGCGCGACGCGCCGGCTTGCTCGCCGCGCGCACGGCACGCGCCGCCTTGGCGGGTTTGTTCGTCTTTTTCTTCGGTCTTGTCTTCCGCACCACCGGTGGCGACGGTGTCTGCGGTTTGCGTTTCAGTGCAGCCTGCGGCGCGGGGCCCGCGGTGCGCGCGGCGGGCTTCACGGCCTGGCTCGCATCGCGCATCCGGCGCACCTGCCGCTCCAGTTCCGCCACCTTGCGGTGCGCGGCGTCCATCTCGCTACGGGTCGGCATGCCGAGCAGCCCGCTGGCGAGCTCGACTTCCTTCTGGATGCCGCTGCGCAGCCGCATCTGCGCATTCACCAGCGCACCGTAGACGTGGCGGAATTCCTGGGACAGGGCGATCTCGGCGTAGCTTTCCTCGGCCGCGTCGATCCACAGATCGAACAGCGCACGCGCCGAGGCGAGCTGGCGGCCGGGCTCTTCGCGCTCGGCCAGCTTGTCCTCGAACAATTCGAAGGCGCGCTGTCCGGCCTTGAGCATCAGCGCGTTGTAGGCGCTGCTCTTTTCCTGATACTCGACCTGCGCGCGCGCCAGCGCCTGGAGGCGCTCCTGGTGCTCGCGGCCGATGCCGAAGGCCGGCAGCGACAGCCAGGACATGCCTTCGCGCCGCATCGCATCCAGGTAGGGCGATGCGTCCTCGACCCACTGCTCCAGCCCCTGTTGGCCGTGGCCGCGCATCGCGCGGAAGATTTCCGGAAACGGATTCTCGCCGGCAGCGCCCAGCGCCCGCTTCCACGCTTCGGCGATCTGCGCAGCACTCTGGTCCTGCCCTGAAAACTGGGCGGCGACCTGCTGCATCTGCCCGAACCAGTGCCGGGCCTGCGCATTGAAACGTTCGACCAGGTCGTTGGCTTCGGAGCGGCCGCCGTGGGCGAGCTTGCTCCACCAGTCCACGGCGTCGTGCCAGCCCTGCATGCCCTGGGGCACCACCGGCTGTCCACTGGCCGCGCGCAGCGCTTCGCCCCAGGCATTCCAGTACTGCCGGGACAGCGCATCGAAATCCTGCCCGGACCAGTCGCGCGGATTTCCCGCCATGCCAGGGCCGAAGCCACCGAAAGGATTGTTCGCCATGGAACCTCCGTCTTCGACCGGATATTAGCAACCGGACGTGACGGAAAGCGGCGTTGCGATCAATCCCGGTTGTTCTTTGCGCACGTTCCTCGTGGATGCGGACAAAACCGCGAGGGACCGTGGCGTATTACGGCGAATCCGCTGCCCTGTCCTCCCGGACGCAAACCCGGCCAGCTCAGGGCTTGGGGATGTGCAAAGTCTTGCTGATCATCAGCGATCCCGACAGGGCATACAGCAGCACCAGCGGATGCAGCTGCCAGGGGCCGAGCTGGACCATGCCGAACCACAGCTCCGGGCCGATGCGCCCCACCCATGCGGCCACCGCCAGCAGCCCGACGATGGCCACGCTGGTCGGGATCGGTGTGCCTTCGAAATACCTGACCTTGCCCTCGTCGCCCGACAGCATTTCCGCGGTGACGTTGTAGCGCGCCAGCCTGCTCACGCCGCAGCCGACGAAGTAGCTCAACACGATCCAGTCCCAGCCGCCCTGCAGGCCGCAGGCGTAGCCCAGCGCCGCGGGCGCGACCCCGAACGAGATCACGTCGGCGAGCGAATCCAGTTCGCGCCCCAGGGTCGATGCGACCTTGCGCCAACGGGCGATGCGGCCGTCGAGCGCGTCGAAGACGAAGGCCAAGGGGATCAGGGCCATGCCGATCAGCAAGTCACGCACGCCGCCCTCCTGCAGGAAGCGCATCGCGGCGAAAATCGCACCGGTGCCGCAGAACGCGTTGGCCAGGGTGAACCAGTCGGCGAGATGGAAGTCCCGCAGCATGGAGAAGTGGCGCTGCTTCATGGCGGCATCCGTGGGGCGGTGCGCGCAGCGTGCCAGAAGCGGCGTGAACCGGCGATGCCGGCGCGCGCGTTACCGCGGCAATGCAAGGTTGGCGGGCGCGAGCGGCTTGCCCGTGCCGCGGGGCGTGGTCGGGATCAGCTCATCGGCCGGCAGCGGCACGCCACCGTCGAGGTGCGCCCAGACCCGATCCAGCGCCGCGTACAGATACGGCAGCATCGGCAGGTACTGAGCCGCATACACCGGCAGGCCGAGGAAGGCATCGAAATGCTGCGCGTGCCGGACCTGCCAGTAGCGCACGTCGCGCCCTGCCGCCTGCGCGGCCGCCACGTAGGGCGCACTGGTGAAGGCCATCGGCACCAGCCCGTCGTCGATGCCATGCAGCACCACTACGGGCAGGCCATCGCGCGGCAATCCGGCGCGGATTTCCTCGATGCCCTTGCGTACGCGGTCGGCATCGGCCCCCTGCCCGTCCCACAGCGCACGCAGGCACGCCAGGCCGGCGAATGCGGCATCGGGCGACGCGTCGGCTTTCGTGTCCAGCAGGCCGACACCCGCGCCAGGCGGTATGCCGCTGGCATCGGCCCACCATGCGCTGCGTTCGGCGGTGGTCGCCGCACGCGCCGCTAGGGCCTTGTCCTGCGCCGACCAGCGATAACCACAGGGATGCTCGTCCACGCCGTAGCGCCCGTAGGCCGAGGCATAGGTCGTGGCGACCGCACGCCACAGGTCGAAGGCCACGCTGATCGCGCCCGCGCGCAGGGCTTCGTCCGACCAGCCGTTGGCGCGTAACACTTCGTATGCGGAACGCCGCTGCGCGGCCGCGTCGTCGCCCGCAATCAGGCCGGCATCCTTCAGCGCCGCGCAGCGGGCCGCCGCGTACGGCATCGCCGGCACCCCCAGATGCGGCAGCGCGCAGGGCATCAGCAATGCGGCCTGGGTGGTGAAGTCGTAGAGCGGGCGCGCGCCGCGCACGGAGACATTGGGTTCGGCCGCGACCACGGCGTCGAGCCAGTCATCACCGTCCTCGGCCGCGCGCAGCACGGCACCGCCGCCGTTGGAAATGCCGACGGCGATGACCCGGGTATTGGCGAAGTCGAAACGCCGTTGCGGGTAGGCCTCGCCCAGCACGTGCAGCGCAAACTGCGCCGCCTGTTTGACGTGCCTGCCCCAGTCGGCTTCCGGATTGTCCTGCGAGTGGGCGTGCTTGAAGGCGACGCCGCTGGCGCCGACCGGGGCATCGGGCGCGAACGCCAGATCGGCGGCTTCACCCAGCGCGCCGGTCACGCCGTCGGAGCGGATGCCCTGCTGCGCGTCGAGGTCGAAGTAATCGGTGCCTGCGCCCTTGTCGGTATAGGCCACCGCGCAGCCTTTCGGCAGGCCCCAGGCACCGGCCACGGCGATCGATCCGTAGATGCCGCGCGAACCGGACGAAGCGGTCACGACGATGCATGGCTTTGCCGGATCGAACGCATCGGGTAGCTGCACCATGACCCGGTGCGGCTGGCTGGCGCCCGGCACGGTCGCGTAGGCGTGGAACTCCCGCCCCGGCACCGGCGCAACGCTCCCGTACAGCTCGCCGTATCCGCCGCCCGGCGCCAGGTCGGCGATGCCGCGCCAGTTGCTCCACAGCGCACGCCGTCGAAGTTCGGCCGCCGTAGGCGCTTCCGGATCGACGAACGCCGGCGGCGTCATCGCACGCAGGCCTTCCAGACCCAGCCCGGCGGTCAGCAGGTCGTCGCTGCCGCGATGCTCGCTGCTGCGGGCGTGGCTGAACATATCGGGGCTCGCGTCGCGGGTGCCGCCGCCGCTGGCGCACGCTACCAGGAGTGCGGCCGACGCGACGGACAGGCACAACAGGGGGAGTCTGCTCATGACGGCAAGTTAGCAAGCCGCCCGTCGCCCGGGCATCGTACTTTGGTCCGAAGCCATTCTGTGCCGCGCTTGCTAGGCTCGCGCCGCAGCAGCCTCTCTCCGAAAGCGGACGCCTTCCACATCGGGCGACGTTCCGTCGCAGGGCGCCGGCCACAGATTCCAGATGCCCTGCGCCTGCCCGAGCTACGCTGTCCGCGACCGAACCCATGGCTTCAACATGCCCACCCTGCTCATCGCCGACGACCACCCGCTGTTCCGCGCTGCGCTGAAGCAGGCCGCGGCGGACGCGGTCGCGGACCTGCGGGTGCGCGAAGCCGCATCGCTCGATGCCGTGCTGGCGGCGCTCGATGCCGAGCCGGACATCGACCTGGTGCTGCTGGACCTGCACATGCCGGGCAACCATGGCCTGGCCGGGTTGGCTGCGGTGCGCGCCCAGCACCCGGGCGTGGCGGTCATCGTGGTCTCGGCCAACGACGATCCGCGGGTGGTTCGGCGTGCGCTCGACCATGGCGCCGCCGGCTACCTGCCCAAGAGCGCGGGGCTGGAGGAACTGCGCGAGGCCATCCGCAGCGTGCTGGCCTGCGAGCAATGGCTGCCGGCCGCATTGCGCGGGGCGGTGTCGCGCGCACAGAGCTCGCCGCACGACAGCGCGCTGGCCGCGCGCCTGGCCAGCCTGTCGCCGCAGCAGTTCCGGGTACTCACCCTGGTGGCCGAGGGGCTGCTCAACAAGCAGATCGCCGACCGCCTCGACGTGCAGGAACGCACGGTCAAGGCGCACCTGTCCGCAATCTTCGAGCGCCTCGACGTACGCAACCGCACCCAGGCCGGCGTGGTGCTGCGCGAACTCGAACTCAGCGATCCGGCAAGGCAGGTCGCGTCCTCGTAGCCGCACCGCAGCGATGTCGCGCGTCGCGCCGGCAGCGCCCTCATGCCTCAGAACACCATGACCAATGCAACGGTCAGCACGCGCTCGGTGTCGTTATCGCCGCTGGCCGCGTTGGCGACACGCACGACCGAGAATTCCGACGTGACCCGCCATTTGTTGTCGAACCACAGGCCCAGGGCCAGGCCGGCAAGATCCGCCCGGCGGCCATTCGATAGCGGATCGGAGACCGCCTCGAAGGCATCGTTGTCGATGGTGATCCGGCCTACCCGCCCGGTCAGTTCGACCGCGACCGGCGTGTCCAGTCCAGGCACGACGAAATTGCCCGGATCGACGCCGCCATAGGTGCGGTCTTCGCCGGTCAGCACATAGCCGGCCTGCACTTCCCAGCCGCGATGCGCCACGCTGACGCGATCGGTGCCCAGGCGCACCGTCTCCCGCGACTGCACCACTTCGGCCTGGGCATACCGCGGCCCGCCGTAATAGTCGGCAAAACCGCTGATGCGCCCGGTCGAACCATCGGCGTACGCACCGCTGCGGTAGCGAAACCACGTGGAGCGGCCCGGCGTGCGGTAGCGCGCCAGGCGCGCATAGTCCGCATCGCCCTCGCGGTTGCCGCCGCTCACGCCCAGCCCCAGGCGGAAAGCGCCCTTCTTGTCGAGGGGAAACGTGCGCACCACGCGCGCGGCCGCTTCCGCCCCGCCATCGAGCGAACCCTTGACCTCATCATCGGCGGCGCCATCGAACACGCCGATCTCGTAACGCCAGCGGTCCTTGGGCTTGCCGTAACCGAACAGGATCCCGTTGTCGCGATTGGACGTCATCGACGCCACCCCGCTCACTTCGGTGGCCGCGACCGCATTGGACGACTTGAGTTGATCGACGCTGGCGGAGGACTTGAACCGACCCACGCGCAGGTCCCAGGCGGCATCGGGCGTGAAGTCCACGTAGGCCTCGAGCGCCTTGTTGGTCTCGCGCGCCAGATCGGGCATGAAGCGCGCGGACCAGCGTTCGCCCTTGTATTCGAATACCGGCCGCAGGCGCCGGATCTCGGAGGTTTCGCCGGGTGGAGACGCCAGGGTGTCGTAGAAGTCGCGATAGTAGTAATGGGCGGAGCCGCTGAACTTGAACTCCCCTGCGAACGACGGGGACGATACGACAGCTGGCACGAGCAACGAGGCCGCGGCAATTCGGACAAAGGGAGTGCGCATCGGTCCTCCTGGGAACCAACGTGGACGGGAAGGATTGGCGGGAAAAGCGCCGGGGGTCAGGGGCCGTCGCGCGGCGCGAAGGCATAGCCGACGCCGGGGACGTGCTCGATCCTGTCGCCGGACTCGCCGATCCGCGTCAGCTTCATCCGCAGGCGATGCACAAGCTGCTTGAGTGCGTCGCGATCGGCGCCGTCCCGATCGGCCCAGACCGCAACGATGATGCGCTGGGCATCGACCGGGCGTCCGCGGTGCCCCATCAACAGCCTGAGCAACCGGAGTTCGAGCGGCGACAACCGGCATGGCGGACCGTCGCCGAAGCGCATCTCGCTGCGAACCGCGTCCACAACCAGATCGCCGGACTCGAGCACCGGTTCGGCACCATCGCTGCCGCGTCGCAGCAGGGCGCGCACCCGCGCCAGCAGTGCGCGCGGGCTGAACGGCTTGCGCAGGTAGTCGTCGGCGCCGAGGTCGAGCCCGCGGACCTCGTCCGCCTCGTCCGCCCGTACGGTCAGCATCATCACCGGGATGTCGCTGTCGCGCCGCAGCTTTTCGAGCACGCCGAAGCCGTCGATGCCCGGAAGGTTGACGTCCAGCACTACCAGGTCCGGCCCGGTTTGTTCAAACACCGCCAGGGCCTGCTCGCCGTCGTAGGCGACGACCACCTCGTAGCCAGCCGTCTCCAGCGCGTAGCGCAGCAGGCCGACCAGTTCGACGTCGTCATCGACAATCAGAATGCGCACGCAGCCTCCAGGGGCAGTACCACCCCGAACCTGGCGCCACTGCAGCGCTGCGGTTCGGTGATGACGATCTCGCCGCCATGGCGCTCGACCAGCGCACGCGCGATCGCCAGCCCAAGGCCGGTCCCGCGTTGCGAAGGTTCCTGGTCCGGCGCGCGGCGAAACGGCGCGAACAGGTCCGCCGTGCGCGCCATCGGCGGGATGCCCGGACCTTCGTCCTCGACCCAGAGCGACACGGTTTCCTCGCCCCAGACGATGTCGACCCAGATGGTGCTGTCATCGGGCGCGAACTTATTGGCATTGGCCAGCAGGTTGATGACGACCTGCGACAGACGCTGGGTATCGCCCGTCAGCCGTTGTTCGCTTGCGGGAAGATGCAAGGCGACTTTCTGATTGCGTTGTTCGGTCAGCGGGCGCATCAGCTCGGCGCACTCTTCCACAAGCTTCACCAGATCCACCTGATCACGTCGCAGCCGCAGTTCGCCGTGTTCCAGGCGGACACTGTCGAGCAGGTTGTCGACGAGCTGGGAGAGCCGCAGCGCCCCCCGGAATTGGGCATCGACCAGGCGTTTGGCGGTGTCATCCCCGCGCCCCGCCAGATGGTCCTGGAGCAATTCGATCGACGCGATCTGCGCGGCGATCGGCGTCTGGAACTCGTGCGAGAGATTGGCGACGATCGCGTCGCGCATGACCCGCGACGCCTCTGCAGGCGTTTCCTCGCGCACGATGGCCACTTGCCGGTTCCGGGAAGGCGCATAGCTCCTGATCACCAGCTTGCGGGCGCCGCCGCCGACCCGATAGTCGCCGGTGGCGTGCGCCGAGCCCTTCAGGCGTGCCTGCTGCAACGGCGTTGTCGCCTGCCCCGCCTCCAGACCCTGGCCTGGCAGTGCGGACAGTACGTCATCGAAGCGCCGGCCGATCACGTCCGCTTCCTTCAGGTCGAGCAGTTCCAGGAAGCGGCGGTTGGCATAGATCACGTTCTCGTCGGCATCCATGGCAACGATGCCATCGCCCACGCCGTCGAGCACCATGTCGAGTTCATTGCGCTGGTGACGCTCGTTCTCGGCCAAGGCACGGATCTGCAGGCGCATGTCCTCGAGGCTGCGCGCGAAGGCATTGGGTTCGACCAGGCGCGTATCTGGTCGCCGGATGCGGCCCTCCAGGTTGCCGACACCAAGGCGTTCTGCGGCCGCCGCGAGCTGGGCGAACGGATCGGCGATCCGTCGCGCCAGCCAGACTGCAACTGCAACGGCCACCGCCACCATGGCCAGCGAACCGGCCATGAAGGCGAACAACCATTCCAGCAGTTCGCTGATGAGCGCCGAACGCGGCAGGCTGGTCACCAGCACCGCCTCGATGCCTCCCGGCTCTCTGCGCACGGGCTCGAGGTGGATCGCGGCTGCGTCGCCGGTCGGTTCCTTCAGGGTCTCTCCCGAGCCGGTGACCAGCACGTGGCGGATCGCCGTTCCAAGTCCATCGGACGCCCGGGCGGTTGGTGCGAGCAACTGCACCCGTACCGCCTCGTCGTTCAAGTCCAGCGCTTCCACCGTCAGCTGTCTGGCGACGACCACGCGATGCCCGGGCGGAGACTCGACGGCTTCGGACGCGACCAGCCAGCGTTGCTCGCCGTCCGCGCCGAACTGCAGCCCGTTGCTCATCAGGTTCGCGGGCGGAGATCCGGACTCGGCGAACAGGACGCCATGCCGGAAGACGCCGATGTAGTCGAGCCGCCCAGTGCGACGGAAATCATCGACGAACGCGCGTGCTGCACTCGCATCGGCACGCGCCAGGAACCGACGCAACGTCGGCCGCTCCACCAGCAGTCCGGCAACGACCGCCAGGTCCTGGCGCTGGTAAAGCAACCGCGCCTGGGCCTCGGTCGCGGCCTGGGCGACCTGGGCCTGCGCCCGCTCGACCAGGGACGCATGGATGATGCCGGTTCCGGTGGCCAGCAGCAGCAACGCCAGCAGTGCGACCAGCCCGACGTGGCTGGCGAGCAACAGATGCAGGAGCCTGAGCGGCCTGCCGGCGGCCATCAACCCTGCCCCCTGAGCGGATGCGCATGCTCAATCCAGCTCTTCGCAAACAGAGTGACGAGTCCCAGCATCGCAAGCAGCGACGCGACCGCGAACGCGGCGGTGAAGTCGTACTCGTTGTAGAGGATCTCGACGTGCAGCGGCATGGTGTTGGTTTGCCCACGGATATGCCCGGACACCACCGAAACGGCGCCGAACTCGCCCATGGCCCGGGCATTGCACAGCAGGATGCCGTAAAGCAGGCTCCAGCGGATCGATGGCAGCGTAACGTGCCAGAACGTGCGCCAGCCTCCGGCACCCAGCGTGTAGGCGGCCTGCTCCGGGTCGGTGGACTGCTCCTGCATGAACGCGATCAGCTCGCGTGCCACGAACGGCAGGGTCACGAACAGCGTCGCCAGCACGATGCCCGGTACCGCGAAGACCACCTTCCACCCGGTTGCCTGCAGGATGGGTTGGAACCAGCCCTGGCTGCCGAACAGCAACACCAGGACCAGGCCGGCGACCACAGGCGAGATCGAAAACGGCAGGTCGATCAATGTCACCAGCAGGCTTCTGCCACGGAAGTGGAACCGGCTCAGCACCCAGCCGGCGGCGATGCCGAACACGACGTTCAGCGGCAAGGCGATCGCCGCGACGGTCAGGGTCAGTTTCAGTGCGGCGCGCGCATCGGGCTGGTTGAGCGCCGCGATGTAAGTTTCGTAGCCACCAGCGAAGGCCTGGCTGAAGACTACGACCATGGGCAACCCGAGAAACACCAGCAGAAACACCACGGTGAGCAGGATCAGCCCCACCTTCAACAAGGGCGGATCGCGCAGAGCGGGGCTGTGGTCGCGATGCATGCTCATCCCGCTCGACGCGAACTGCTGTTCCAGCGCTGGGCGAGGTTGATGACCAGCAGCATCAGGAACGAAATCACCAGCATCGCAACCGCCAGCACCGTTGCGGATCCGTAGTCGTATTCCTCGAGCTGCACCACGATCAGCAAGGGTGCGATCTCGGACACGAACGGGATGTTGCCGGCGATGAAGATCACCGACCCGTATTCGCCCACGGCGCGCGAAAACGCCAGCGTGAACCCGGTCAGCGCAGCGGGCATGATCGCGCGTCCCACCACATGACGGATCGCCTGCCCCCGGCTCGCGCCGAGCGTGGAGGCCGCCTCTTCGAATGCCGGGTCGAGGTCCTGCAGCGCGGGCTGCACCGTTCGCACCACGAACGGCAGCCCGACGAATACCAGCGCCACCAGGATACCCAGCGGCTTGAAAGCGACTTCCACGCCCAGCGCCGCCAGCGGACGGCCCAGCCAGCCGTTGCCGGCGTACAGCGTCGCCAGCGCGATCCCCGCCACGGCCGTCGGCAGCGCGAACGGCAGGTCGATCATCGCGTCCAGAATGCGACGCCCGGGAAAGCGGTAACGGACCAGCACCCAGGCCGTGATCGTGCCGAGCACCAGGTTGAGCGCGGCGGCGGTGAACGACAACCCGAAGCTCAGCCGGTAGGCGGCCAGCGCCCGTTCACTGGTGGCGATCCGCCAGATCTCCGACGGCGACACGTCGAGCAGCTTCAGGAAGGCCGCGGCGATCGGCAGCAACACGATGATGCCGAGGTAGGTCAGCGTGATGCCCAGGGTGAGGCGGAATCCTGGGTGTGCCCGGATCCGGCGCCTCGTCCCAGGCAAGCGCCCGGCGTCCGCCGCAACCGACATGCTCAGAGTTCTCGGGCCGCGAAGATGGTGTCGAAACGACCGCCATCGGCGAAGTGCTCGGATTGCGCCTTCGACCAACCCCCGAACTGCTCATCGATCGTGAACAGCTCCAGCTCGGGGAAATCCTTGGCGTATTCGGCCAGTATCTTGGGGTCGCGAGGCCGGAAATGATGCTTGGCCGCCAGGCGCTGACCGGCCGGATCATAGAGATAGTTGAGGTAGCGCTTGGCGAGCGCCTCGGTGCCGTGCTGGCGCGCGACCTTGTCGACGATGGCGACAGTCGGTTCGGCAAGGATGCTGATCGAGGGACGGACGATCTCGAAGCGCTCGCTACCGAATTCTTCCAGGGTCAGGATCGCTTCGTTCTCCCATGCCAGCAGCACGTCGCCGATCCCGCGCTGGACGAAGGTGTTGGTGGAGCCGCGAGCGCCGGTGTCGAGGACCGGCACCGACTTGAAGACACGCGTCAAGAACTGTTGCGCGTCGGCATCGGTCCCGCCGCGCCTGAGCACCGCACCCCAGGCGGCCAGGTAATTCCAGCGGGCTCCGCCTGAGGTTTTGGGATTCGGGGTGACAACTGCGACGCCGTTCTGCGCCAGGTCCGGCCAGTCATGGATGTCCTTGGGATTGCCCCGACGCACGAGAAAGACAATCGTCGAGGTATAGGGCGCGCTGTTGTCCGGGAACTCGGCCTGCCAGCCGGGTTCGATCAGTCCGCGTTCGGCGATCGCATCCACGTCCGCCGCCAGGGCCAGCGTAACCACGTCGGCCTCGAGTCCGTCGATCACGGCACGCGCCTGCTTGCCAGAACCACCGTGCGACATGCGCACATCCACCGCCGGATGGCCACCCGCCTGCTCCTGCCGGGAGAAGGCGGGGTTGAACTCCGCATACAGCTCGCGGGTCGGGTCGTACGACACGTTCATGAGATTGGCGGCGGCGGTCGCCGGCACCTCGGGATCGGCGCCTGCCTGCTGCGGCGCTTCCGCGCCGCAGGCCGACAGCGCGAAAGCCGCAAACATGGCCAGGGCAGCGGCATAACCGGGTGCCACGGCGCGGGTTTTGCGCAAGGCTCGGATCGTCATCATTGTTGGCTCCAGATGCTTGAAACGGGGGGCGTCCTGGGTGGCGAGGCGACGCCGCCAAAGTACGAATGCAGATCGGTCCTGGGACGCAGTGCCAGGTCGGTGGCGTCCGGTTGCACCATCAGGAGCGTGGGGCGTCCATCCAGCGCTTGCAGCCAGGATTGCTGCCGGGCATCCAGCGCCGAGCGCGGCCCCAGATCGATGGCGATCGCGTCGGCGGAGTCGCCAAAGTAGGCGGCCGGGTCCTGCGGAGTGGTTTCAGCCGCGGGTACATCAACGGTGAACGGGATGCTGCGCAGCGCCAGCGCGTCGTGCCAGCGCGGTGGCGGTTCCGCCGGATGCACCGCACCCTCGAGATCGCGCACTTCGATTGCCGCCTTGAGCTCCTCGACCATTTCTGCCAACAGACTGATGTTGGGCTGCGCGGCTGAAAACGCGCGCAGCAGCACCAACCACCGTGCGTCCGTCCCGGCGACGAGCGGATCCACGCCGGCGGCCGCCAGCCAGAACTGGCGGGCATCGACGTTCTTGAGCAGTCCGCACACCCTGTCTGGCGACCGCATCGAGGCGGGCAACAGCACCAGGTCGTAGCTTTCGCCGGCCAGATGGACGCGTGCCGCTTCCCACAGGTCGATTCCGGAGGTTCGCGTGTTGATCAGCCGCAGATCTCCCGCGAACAACTGACGGTACTGTTCAAGCGGCGCATGCAGCTCCGGCGCGCCCACGGCGGGTCCAAGCACGGTCACCAGGGCATGCTGGCGCTCGCCGTAGGCCAACGCCGAACGCAGCAGCGCATGACCGCCGGCATCGCCGGGCGCGATCACGAGCAGACGCAGGCTGGGCCGCGAGATGGCATGCAGCTCGTTGGCGAACAACGTCACCCGATCGCCCGCCCGCAGCGGCAGCAGTCGCGCGGTGTCGATGCTGCGCAGCGACTCCAGATGATGTCGACGCCCGCCCGCTGCCTCGACCCGGACGTGCACGCGCTCGCTTGCCCCCAGGTACTCCACGCGCTCGACTTCCGCCGCGTGGGTGAACACATCCCGGTCGGCAGGCACCGGCGCATCGCCGCGCAACAAAATCAGCTTTTCCGGGCGCAGCAGCACCTTGACGCGCCGGGGCACGGTATCGGCCGACGCGCGCGAGGTGTCCAGGCGCACGCGCGCGCCTTCCGACGTCAACTCTCCCGGAAGCAGGTTGGCACGCCCGACGAAACCGGCGACGAATTCGGTACGCGGCTGCACGTAAAGCTCGTGCGGCGGTCCATCCTCGAGCAGGCGACCGCGATGCAACACCATGATCCGGTCGGCTACCGCGAAGGCCTCTTCCTGGTCGTGGGTGACGAATACCGCGGTGGTGCCGAGCTTTTTCAGCAGCTCGCGCAGCCCTTGCCGCAGCTCCTGGCGGATGCGTGCATCGAGCGCACCGAAAGGTTCATCCAGCAACAGCATGCGCGGCCGGTGCGCCAGCGCGCGCGCCAACGCGGTGCGCTGGCGCTGTCCGCCGGAAAGCTGGGCCGGATACTTGCGCCCGCTTCCGCCCAGGCCCACCAGCTCCAGCAGTTCATCCCGGCGCCCCTGGCGCTGGCGGCGATCCACGCCGCGTACCCGCAGCGCGAACTCCACGTTGTCGGCCACGGTCAGGTGGTCGAACAACGCATAGTTCTGGAACACGAACCCCAGGTCGCGGGACTGCGGCGGCAACTCCGTCATGTCGGTGCCGTCCACCAGCACCGTGCCTGCGTCGGCCAGGGTCAGCCCGGCAAGGATGCGCAGGATGGTGCTCTTGCCGCTGCCGCTTGGACCCAGCAGCGCGACCAGCTCGCCAGTTCCGACTTCGAACGAGACATCGTGGACCACCGGCCTGCCGCCGAACAGCTTGGTCAATCCGCGGACTTCCAGAGACATGTGTGCGCCATGCAGAACCAGTCGGCGCATGGTTCAACAGCCGCGGTTACGCTGTCAGTGGTCCTCCGGTTATGACCCGGTTACGAGGTCACGGGATTCCCCGTCCTGGCGGTCCGCAGCACGACGCGCGGAATGCACCCGGCTACGCTCAGGTCTGCAGCACGGGCTGGCGACCGCCACCCACCAAAGGCTTGCGCGCGGACGGGAACAGCAACGCGATGGCCGCTGCCGCCAGACCCACCGACATCGACCCGATGTACAGCCAGGTGTAGGACCCGAAGCGGTCGTACAGCCAGCCGCCCAGCAGCGGACCGAGCGCCATGCCCATGCTCGAGAGCAACGACGCCGCTCCCAGCACCGTGCCGAGAATGCGCGGCGAGAACGCTTCGCGTGCCAGCGAGGCATACAGTGGCATGGTGCCGCCGTAGGCCAGGCCGAACACGATTGCCACGGCGTAAAAGCCGGTGAGCTGGCTCGCACCGAGATAGGCCGCGGCCGCAAGGGCCTGCACCAGCAAGCCGGCCACCAGCACCGGCTTGGCGCCCAGCCGGTCCGCCAGGACGCCGAACAGCAGCCGTCCGCCCAGCCCGGCGGCGCCTTCCATACTGTAGATCGTCACCGCGGCGGTCACCGACAGGCCGCAGCCGACCGCGTAGCTCACCGTGTGGAAGATCGGGCCCGAATGCGCCGCGCAGCAGGCGAAGTAGGCCAATGCCAGCACGATGAAAGGTTTTGAACGCAACGCCTGCCTTGCGGTCAGGCTTTGGCTGCCCCTGGTCGCGATGTCCTCGGCCGAGGCGGCGGGCGCCGGTGCGGCACGCACGAACCAGACTGCCGGCAGGGTCAGCGCCCAGGCCAGCACGCCCACGATCAGCAGGGTGCTGCGCCAGTCGTGCTGCGTCACCAGCCAGGCCACCAGCGGCGACATCGTCATCGGCGCCACGCCGACCCCTGCCGACACGAGCGAGATCGCCAGGTTGCGGCGCCGCTCGAACGACGAGGCTGTCGCCGCAATCACCGGCGCAAAGAAGCTGGCGACCGCGACGCCCAGCAGCAACCCGTAGCTGAGTTGGAACTCCAGCAGGCTATCCGCCCGGCTCGCCAGCACGCAGGCCAGGCCCAGCAGCACGGAACCGGCCAGCACGCACACCCGCGGTCCGTAGCGATCGCTGAGCATGCCCCAGCCGAAGCCGGCGAAGCCGCCACTGACGAAAGCCAGCGTCATCGCACTGGACAGGCCGGCGCGCGACCAGCCGGTATCGCTGCTCATCGGCTGCAGCAGCACCGCCAGCGCAAACAACACGCCAATGCCCACACAACCGAGGACCGCGCCGGCCGCGACCAGGGACCAGTTGCGATCGACCGGGAAAGAAGAAGCGGATGCGGAGCTGTTCATGTGGGTGGATTGTCCTGTCTGCCTCCCATTCGACGGGTGGAGCATCCCGAAATCGACACGTCGGTCCGAATCGCGCCAGGGCGCTCATTCGCGGCCGCTATCGCTTCTCCGGGGCCATCGAACGGAGTATTCCCCACCTGCCAACTTGCGCATCGATATCGATGTCCGGATCGATCACCCCGGCGGCATCCCGTCGAACTTCGGCACGGCCGGATCAAGCTGGTCCCACGGGTATCCGCGCACGCGATAAGTCGTCATTTGCGGCTTGTACCGGCCCGGATCGTCGAGGCTGCCGGCATGCACGGTGAAAACATCCGGCGCAGCCGCAAACGTCAAATAGACCGGGGAACCGCACGTCGGGCAGAACGCGTGTGTCTTGACGTTGCCACTATCGGCAACGATGTCCCGCCGGGTCGCCACGCCCCCGAGTTTCACGCGCTGCCTGCTCGGAAAGCTCAGATAGGACCCGTGCCCGGTGCCGCTTGCCTTCTGGCAGTCGCGACATTGGCAGTCGTTCATGACGATCGGTTCGTCGGAGATCTCGTAACGGATCGCGCCGCAGGCGCATCCGCCGGTATAGGCCTTGCTCATGTCTGTCTCTCTTCTCGTACTGGGGTGGAAGACAGCACGCTGACCGATCGAACGAGGTTCATTGCGATCGGGCCAGGCGTTCGGCACGCATCGTGGCGCAGGTGCTGGAGTGCTGGAGTTATGGCGCTGTGGCCGGATGGAGTCGGAGGTGCACCCCGTCCACTGGCCGCAGAACAGCGCCGTCAGTGCTTCATGCCGGCAAGGCAGAGCACCTCGCGATGCGCACACAGCGCGTGCAGCAGCTCCCGCTCGTCGGCCAGGATCTTCGCCTTCTCCGTCTCGCCCAGAAGCTGGACCACGTAGCTCTGCTCGTCGTTGCCCTGGCGGTCGATGAGCGGGTACACCAGGGTCGCGGGATCGGCGAGATCTGGTTTGGCGCCGATATCCGCGTTGCTGATGCCCGGCGCGTAGTACATGAGGTGCGGCATCGCCATGGTGTGGATCTGCATGTCGGGCGGCCCGGCCGTGCGCATCACCGGCGCCACCATGTACGACACGCCCGATTTCTCGGGAGCGCGGTAGGTTCCGTCTGCGTAACGTTGCTCGACTCTTGCTTTCAACGCAGCGGCATCGATGCCGCTCACACGCAGCGCGGCCGTATCCATGATGACCTTCAGGTAGGTGCGCGCGCCCACCGCGTCGTAGCACAGCGGGATGTAGATGTCGTCGCGCAATTCGCCGTGCTCCCAGGCAGTGCGCTGCACCAGGCATTCCAGGCCGCTGGTTCCGCGGCGGGCGACGCGGTAGCCCGTTGCGGGATCGAGGACGTGCACGGTCGCTGCGTCGCGCAACGCAGCCGGCAGCGCGCTCAGTGCGTAACGCACTTCCAGTGTCTCTGGCATCGGCGTGAGCGAGGTAGCCTGTACTGCAGCCGCTTGTGCGGGCGCGGTCGCCAGGGCGACGACCAACGCGAAGATCCGGACCTTGTTCATGGCAAGCATCATCCGTTGCGCCGTGGCGGACCACGGCGCCTGTCTGTTGTAGGTTGAAGTGCGGGCGGACCGGCGTGCGGTCAGGCCGGCACGCGGCGATCGTATTCGGCGCGCAGCCGGCTCCAGCCGTCCCAGAACGGTTCGGGCTTGTGGCCCTTCGTGCGTGCAGCCAGGACGTTGAGGTGCATATGCCAGCCGGCGCCGATCTTGAGCAGGTTCGACCGGTCGGAGATGCCGCGGTGGAGCACGGTGAGCAGCACCTGCTCGCCTTTCGGTTCGAGCTCGAACGTCACATCGCCCCCACCCCAGGTGAAGGCGAGGCGGCGCGGCGCATCGAACTCGACGATGGTGCTTTGCATCCGGCTCTCCTCGGAGAAGCCTTCGGGCCGCTGCCCGGGCGGATCGGACAGCTCCTCGTTGCGCCAGACCAGTTCGAACGGCGCGCCAACCTGCAGGTCCATCTCGCCTGCGGCCAGCCACTGCCGGCGCAGGTCGCTTTCGGTGAGGTAGGCCCAGATGCGTTCGACCGGTCCGGGCAGCAGACGCTGGATCCGCACGGTATCGGGGGCGGTCACGACGCCGTACTCGGCTTCGGCAATGGCGATGTTCATGGTTTCCTCCTGGTGGTGGGAGATTTTCGGGCGGATCTGGCCGCTGGTTTCGCGACGCGCTTCGACGCGTCCTCGGCCTTGAGAATGGCCTCAAGCACGTCGAGTTTCTGGTTCCAGAAGCGCTCGTAATGACGGAGCCATTCCGCGCCGGCATGCAGCGGGCGCGCATCGAGCCGACAGGTATGCACCCTGCCCTGCACCTCGCGCTGGATCAGCCCGGCGCGTTCGAGCACCTGGATGTGCTTCGAGGCCCCGGCCAGCGAGATCTCGAACGGGGCAGCGAGTTCGCCGATGGTGCGCGGCTGCGCAGCCAGCTCGCGCAGCATCGCGCGGCGGGTCGGATCGGCCAGCGCGCCGAATACGGCGTCGAGGCGTTCTGGATATTGCTTAACCATATGGTTGAATATACGCGTCTGCAGACGATTGTCAACCCTTTGGTTAAATATATTTCGCAGGGGAAATGAACCGGCTCGATAGACCGGCTTGCGCTGGCGCTCTCGCGGTCATGCCATCAGGGGCCGGCCGGCGTCCAGCGTCGAGGGCGGCCTGGCCGCCAGCGCCCGATCCATCACCGACTTCAGCGCCAGCGCCTTGACCGGCTTTGGCAGCAGCGGCAAGCCGGCTTCCATCACCGCGCGCCGCACCTGATCGCCATGGTCGGCACTGAGGATCACGGCGGGACGCGGGCCGCAAGCGTTGACGAGGCGCTGGTACAGGGCGACGCCGGTATCGCCGGCGTCGAGATGGAAGTCGAGCAGCCACAGATCGGCAGGATGCAGCGCTTCCGCCGCCAGTGCGGCATCGCCGTCGGCGACGGCCGAGACCGTGCATCCCCACCGTTCGAGCATCGCCTGCAGCGCCTGCAGCCCGGCCGGCACGTTGTCGACCACCAGCACGCGCAAGCCCGGGTAGCCGCGTGCGCCGGGCTGCGGCGCGGCTGCGGTGCGCTGCGCCTGCACGCTCGGCAACAGCAGCGAGAATGTGGTGCCGCTGCCAGGCGCACTGCGCAGGGCGATCGGTGCACCCAGCAGGCGCGCGATCCGGTCGGCGATGGAAAGTCCCAGTCCAAGCCCCTGCCCGGCCGCATCGTCGCCACGCCGGAATTCCTCGAAGATCGCCTGCTGCAGCTCCGGCGCGATGCCCGACCCGGTGTCGTGCACTTCGATGCGCAGCGCGTCTCCTGCACGACGCACGCCGAGCAGGACCGTACCGCGTGCGGTGTAGCTCACCGCATTGGCCAGGAAATTCTGCAGGATGCGGCGCAGCAGCTGGGGATCGGTATGGGTCCAGGCACCGCTGCATACATGTCGAAAGCGCAGGCCGCGCTCGGCGGCCATGGCGGCGAACTCGGACGCCAGCGGTTCGAGTACCTCGGCCAGCGGGAAGTCGCGCGGCTCGGGCACCAGCCCGCCCGCTTCCAGTCGCGACATGTCGAGCAAGCCGGTGAGCAGGTCGGTGGTGGAATCGAGCGCGCCGCGGATCTGCAGCAGCTTGTTCTGCAACGCATCGCGACGCGGCTCGCCTTCGACCTGCTGGGACAGCGCGTCGGTGAACAGCTGCGCCGCGTGCAGCGGCTGCAGCAGGTCGTGGCCGATGGCGGTCAGGAAGCGGGTCTTGGCCTCGTTGGCACGCTCGGCCTCGTGCTTTGCCGCCTGCAGCAGCGCGGTGCGCTCGTCGACCCGCTGCTCCAGGGTTTCGTTGCTGCGGCGCAGCTCGTCCTGCGCATGGCGGAACGCGGTGACGTCGGTGAAGGTGGCGACGAAGCCACCGCCGGGCATGGGGTTGCCGCGGATCTCGACGATGCTGCCGTCTGGAAACCGGCGTTCGGACAGATGCGGCGTTCCCGCGCGCATATGCGCCAGGCGTCGCTGCAGGGCCGCTTCCACGTCGTCCGCGCCTTCGACATGGCGCAGCGCCCAGCGACTGATCTCGGCGATCGGCCGGCCAACCTGCAGCAACGCATCGGGAAAGCCGAACAGTTCGGCATAGCGCCGGTTCCAGGCGACCAGGTGCAGCTGCGCATCGACCACGCTGATGCCCTGCGACATGTTCTGCAGCGCGCCTTCCAGCAGGCGCTGGTTGAAGCGCAGGTCCTGCGAGGCCTCGCCGACGATGGCCGCGACCGTGTCCAGGTCGGCGCCGACCTCGCGCCGCGCGGCATCCAGCAGCAGGCGCGCCGATGCGGCGCCCAGTACCGCGGACAATTCGCGTTCCAGGCGCTCCTCGATGCGCGCGGGCACCGCACCTCCGCGCGGTGCGTCGGCCAGCAGCGCGTCCACCTGCATGGCGGGCAGGAAGCGGGTTGCGGCGCGGCGCAGGGTTTGCGCGTCGAAGCCGCGCGTCTGAGCGCCGGCGATGCGCGGGCGCTGCAGCGACAGCAGCACCATCGCCAGGGTGCCGGCGAAGAAGCTCGCGCCCACCGCACGACCCAGCCGGCTCCATCCGGTCAGCCCAAACAGCGCGTCGGGTGACAACCACGTCCAACCGAAGGGGCCGCCTGCGATCCAGTCGGCCTTCGCGCCGAAGGTCGCAGCCAGCAGCGGCGTGAGCATCACCCAGGCCCACACCATGAACGCGACCATTACGCCGACGGTCGCCGCGCGCGGCGGCGTGCGCGGGCGCCACACCGCGAATGCGAGCGCCGGTGCCAGGGTGGCCAAGGCCGAGAACGACACCGCACCGATGTCGGCCAGCGCGTCGCTGCCGCCCACCAGGCGCGCATAGCTCCACGACAGCAGCATGATGGCCACGATGCAGGCGCGGCGCAGGCGCAGCAGGTCGCCGCGGCGATCATCGCCCTGCCCAGACCATGCGCCGCGCAGCAGGCCCGGGGCGAACCAGTGATTGCCGATCATCAGGCTCAGCGCCAGGGTGCTGACCACCACCATGCCGGTGGAGGCGCTCAGCCCGCCCAGGAAAGCGAACAGTGCGATACCGCCATGGCCCTGCGAGGCGGGCAGCGCCAGCGCGTACATGTCCGAGGGCACCGCATCGCCCAGCAAGGCCACGCCGGCCCGGGCCAGCGGCAGCGTAGGCAGCGCGATCAGCACCAGGTACAGCGGAAACAGCCAGCGCGCGCTGCGGATGTCGCGTTCGTCGCGGCATTCGACGACGCCGATGTGGAACTGGTGCGGCAGGATGAACATGGCCAGCGCGCCCAGCAGCACCAGCGGGACGAAGCCGCCAGCCTGCGCGGACGCGGGCGCAACCGGTACGGTGACGGCCGGGATGTCGAGCGCAAGCCAGACGAACAGGCCCAGGACCAGCATCGCCACCAGCTTGAACAGCGATTCGAACGCGATCGCCAGCACCAGGCCGCGGTTGTGCTCGGTGGCGCTGGCACGGCGGGTGCCGAACAGCATGGCGAACACCGCCATGGCCAGGGCCACGTACAGCGCACCGTCGCGCCACGGCGCCACGTCCGCACCTCCGCGCGCTTCGCCGGTGAGCGTGGCGAAGCTCATGGTCACGGCCTTGAGCTGCAGCGCGATGTAGGGGACCAGCCCGAGCGCGGCGACCAGGGTCACGGTGGCCGCCAGCCACGGATCCCTGCCCAACCGGGTGGCGATCAGGTCGGCCAGCGAAGTCGCGTTGCTCTCCCGCGCCAGCCGCACCAACCGCACCATGAAGGCGAAGGCGAGCAGGTAGAACAGGATCGCGCCGAGGAACGTCGGCGGCAGCGGCCAGCCGTAGCGGGCCGCCTGGGTCACCGTGCCGTAGAACGTCCACGAGGTGCAATGCACCGCCAGCGACAGCGCGTAGACATGGCGCCAGCGGCGCGAGAACGCCCCAGGATGGCGTTCGCCATACACCGCCGCGGCAAACATCAGCGCCAGCCACACGAGGCCGGCGACGATCACGGTCGCGGTGCTCAGCATGCCGATGGCGGAAATCCCCTCACCCGGCGAGGATAGCCGCGAACGTCAGCCGCGTTGCCTGCCGGCCGCGCGTGGGCGCATGCCACACCCTCGGTCCGGCCCGGGCGCATGCAACGCACCCGGTGCCAGGTGGCATCCGCACGCCTTCGCGGAACCGGCCTTGGTCCTCGCCGGATGGGGCTCAGAAGTCGTAGCGCGCGGTCAAGCTGTATTGCCGGGGCGCACCATAGAAGCCGGTGAGGACGCCGAGCGCGGCGATGTTGTAACCCGTGGTGCGGTATTCCTTGTCCGCCAGGTTGGTGCCCTGCAGCGAGAACGACCAGGCGTCGTTGAGCTTGTAGATCACGCCTGCGCTGACCAGGCCGTAGCCGTCCTGCCGGATCGCCGGGCTCAGGTCGGTGGTCGGCCAGACCTCGCTCTGGTAGGCATAGCCCACGCGCGCGGACAGGTTGCCGCCATTGGCCAGATCGGTGCGGTATTCGACATTCAGCGCCCCGGAGAACTCGGGCGCGTTGGTGAAGCGCTGCGCATCGGAGATGTCGACGCCGCCGGTGACGAATTCGTCGTATTCCGCGTCCAGCCATGCCAGGTTGCCGCTGATCAGCCAGTTCGCCGTCGGCAGCCACTGGTATTCGACTTCCGCACCGTTCACGGTGCCGGCGCCGGCGTTGGTGAAATCGCCGAAGAAGGCATCGTCGACCCCGTCGCCATTGCTGTCGTAGCTGGTGAACACCGACAGCTGGATGTCCTTGTACTTGTTGTGGAACACCGACAGGTTGAGGAACAGACGCTGATCGAACAGTCCCATCTTCGAGCCGATCTCGTAGCTGTCGACCTGTTCGTCCTTGAACGGCTCGGCCGACTCCGGGAACTGCACCGACTGCGCGCGGATGTTGTAGCCGCCGGACTTGAATCCGCGGGTCGCCAGGCCGTAGACCATGATGTCCGGGGTGATCTCGTAGTCCAGCGACACCTTGGGCGAAACGTTCTCGAAACTGGTCGACTTGTCGAAGTCGGCGGCGATCGGCGTGGGATTGGTCGCCGTGCAGGCGAGTGCCAGCTCGGTGTAGGTCGCGTCCCGGTAGCAGCGGTTGAGGACCCGCGCGTGCTTGTCCTCGCTGGTGATCCGCGCGCCCACGTCCAGGCTCAGGCGGTCGGTCAGGTCGATGGTCCAGTCGCTGTAAAGGGCAACGCTCTCGGTGGTGACCACGCCCTGGGTATCGCCGAAGATCAGGTTGAGGAAGTTGTTGAGCACCTGTCCACCGGCATCGCCGTTGAACGCATACAGGCCGATCACGCCGCGCGCCCGTCCGCCGGCGTCGTAGTTGGCCTGCAGCTCGTTGGTCACCTGCTCGTCGCTGTAGAAGGCCTTCACGTCGACCAGCTTGTTCGGCAGGGTGTCGAAGTCGATGTTGGTCTCGGTGTCCGATTCGCGCCGGGCGATGACGTATTTGAGCGCCCAGTTGTCGTTGGGACGCCAGTTGACCGTGGCCGAAACGCCTTTCATCTCGGTATCGTTGACATTGGGCATTCCGCTGCGGATGTCGTAGCGGTCGTCCAGCGGCGCCACGCCCGGTGCCAGCGGATTGGGCGCCAGCATCTTCGCGCCGCGCACGCCTGACTGATCGTCCAGCCAGTCGAAGGTGAACTGGAAGTCCAGGTCGTCGCGCGCATACGCCCCCAGGTGCAGGCGCGCTGCGTTGATTTCCTTGTCGCTCACGTCCTGGCCGGTGAACTGGTTGGTGCCGAAGCCGTCCCGGTTCATGCTGGCGACCGACACCCGGCCGCGCAGGCCGCTGTCCTCGCCACCGATGGGGCCGCCGATGGCGGCCTTGGCATCGAGCTGGTTGTAGTTGCCGACCGTGACGGAGGCGAAGCCGTCGAGCTGTTTCGGCAATTCGCGGCTGATGTACTTGATCGCGCCACCGATGGTGTTCTTGCCGTACAGCGTGCCCTGCGGGCCGCGCAGCACCTCGATCCGGCCGACGTCGAACACGTCCAGCAGGGCGCCCTGCGGGCGGGCGATGTAGACATCGTCCAGGTAGATGCCCACGCCCGGATCCACGCCCCACAGCGGATCGGCCTGGCCGACGCCGCGGATGTAGACGGTGGCCGTGCTGGTGGACCCGCGCGCGGCATAGATGGTGAGGTTGGGCACCTGTGCGTCCAGGTCGCCGATGTCGCGGACGTTGAGCTTGTCCAGCAGATCGGGCGTGAACGCGGTGACCGCGACCGGCACGTCCTGGAGGGTTTCCTCGCGCTTGCGCGCGGTGACCGTGATCGCGTCCAGCGTGGCTGGCGCAGCTTCGTCTTCCTGTGCGGCCGTTGGTGCCGGCGCGTCCTGCGCGCGCACGATCGGGGCGTGGATGGCGGTGGCGGCGAGCAGACTGGTGGCGACGGCCAGGCTCAGGGTGCTGCGTTTCATCTTGGTTCCCCTCGGATAGGCATTGCGTGCGGCCAGGCGCCGCCCGCCGTGCAGACTAGGCAGGCGCACGGCCGCGGGCACTTGTACCTTCGGACAATGGGCCCGAGCGGTGTAGCCGCTGAGACTGCGCCCGACCAGCAGCGCTCACATCCTTTTGTGGGAGCGGCCTCGGCCGCGATTGCTCCTCGCCTTGAAACAAGCGAGGCCAAGGCATTCGCGGCCAAGGCCGCTCCCACAGGCCGCCGGAGTGCCGCGGGCGGTTCCTGCAGAGATCCCGAATGTCGTTCCTGATCGTCCTCGCCGCGCTGTGCTTCCTCATGTTCGTGGCCTATCGCGGCTACAGCGTGATCCTGTTCGCCCCGATCGCGGCGCTGGGCGCGGTGCTGCTGACCGATCCGTCGCTGGTCGCGCCGATGTTCACCGGCCTGTTCATGGACAAGATGGTCGGGTTCCTGAAGCTGTATTTCCCGGTCTTCCTGCTCGGCGCGGTGTTCGGCAAGCTGATCGAGATCTCCGGCTTTTCCAAGGCGATCGTCAAGGCGACCATCGCAGTCGTGGGCGCACAGCGGGCGATGCTGTCGATCGTGCTGGTGTGCGCGCTGCTGACCTATGGCGGCGTGTCGCTGTTCGTGGTGGTGTTCGCGGTGTATCCGTTCGCGGCGGAGTTGTTCCGTCAGAGCGATATCCCCAAGCGTCTGATCCCCGGCACCATCGCGCTGGGCGCGTTCACCTTCACCATGGATGCGCTGCCAGGCACGCCGCAGATCCAGAACATCATTCCGGCATCGTTCTTCGGCACCACGGCCTGGGCCGCACCGGTACTGGGCACCCTGGGCGGCGTCTTCATCCTAGGCGTGGGCCTGGCGTACCTGGAATGGCGACGCCGCAAGGCGCTGGCCGCGGGCGAAGGCTATGGCGATGCGGCCACGCTGGTGAACGAACCGGCGAGCTTTGCCGGCGGCAGGCTCGCCAATCCGCTGATCGCGATCCTGCCGCTGGTGCTGGTGGGCGTGAGCAACAAGCTGTTCACCGGTCTGATCCCGCGCTTCTACGGGCAGACCCACGAGTTCGTTCCGGCGGTAATCGGCACGCCCGCGCCCGTGGTGCAGGAGGTATCGAAGGTGGCCGCGATCTGGGCGGTGGAAGGCGCCCTGCTGGTTGGGATCGCCACGGTGCTCGCGTTCGCCTGGAAGCCGGTGATCGCCAGCTTCGCCGAGGGCACGAAATCGGCCATCGGCGGTGCCTTGCTCGCCTCGATGAACACCGCGTCCGAGTACGGATTCGGGGCGGTCATTGCCGCCCTGCCCGGCTTCCTGGTGGTGGCCAATGCGCTCAGTGCGATTCCCAATCCCCTAGTCAACGAAGCGGTCACCGTCACCGCCCTGGCCGGCATCACCGGCTCGGCCTCGGGCGGGATGAGCATTGCGCTCGCGGCGATGGCGGAAACCTTCATCGCCAACGCAAATGCCGCGGGCATCCCGATGGAAGTGATGCACCGGGTGGCAGCGATGGCCTCGGGCGGCATGGACACCCTGCCCCATAACGGCGCGGTGATTACCCTGCTCGCGGTCACCGGCCTGACCCACCGCCAGGCCTACAAGGATGTCTTTGCCATCACCCTGGTCAAAACGTTGGCGGTGTTCGTGGTGATCGGCGTGTTCTACGCGACCGGCTGGGTGTGAGGCGCACGATCAGGGTGAAGTCTGCGCTGGCGACGATGGCGCCGCATCCTGCGCACTGCCGATCCTGACAAGCCGGGCCACGTAGCCGCCGCCGGGCGCGAGCTTCAGCGTGAGGCTATCGTTTGCGCCCACCGCCTGGCGTTCGATGCGCACATCACCCGCATAACGATCGGCATTCAAGCCATCCGCGACGATGGTGGCCGCATAGCGGCCCTGTTCCAGGAACGACAGCGGGACTTCGAAGCTGCGCGCAGTCCAGTCGGTCATCGCGGCCACGTACCAGGTGTCGCCAGAACGGCGCGCCAGCACCAGGTAGTCGCCCACCGCGCCCTCGATCGGGCGGGTCTCGTCCCAGGTGGTCGGAATGCCGGCCAGGATGCGGGTGAACTCGGGCGCGGTGCGGTAGTCGGAGGGCGTGCCGGCCAGATACTGCAGCGGGCTTTCGTAGATCACGTACTGGGCCATCTGCTGGGTGCGCGTGCCCTGGTTCATCGGCTGCTCGCCGACCGCGCGGAAGGTCTTTTGCGTGCCGTTCTGCATCGAGCCGCCTTCCCAGTCCAGCGGACCGGCGAGCATGCGCACGAATGGCACGGTCAGGGCATGGTCGGGCGTGACCCGGTCGCTCCACATGTTGAACTCGTGGCCCAGCACGCCCTCGCGCGTGAGCAGGTTGGGATAGGCGCGCTGCATTCCGGTGGGCTTGAACGCGCCGTGCAGGTTGACCACCAGCCGGCGCTGCGCAGCAGCCTTGGCCACCCGCTCGTAGAGCTGCAGGGTCTTCTGGTCGTCGCGGTCCATGAAGTCCATCATGATCCCGCTCGCGCCCCAGGCCGCGTAGCGGTCCAGCGCTTCGTCCAGGTTGCGCTCCAGCGCGTTGGCCTCGTTCCACAGCAACACGCGCACGCCCTTGCTCCGCGCATACGCGATCAGGCCTGGCACGTCGATGGCGGGATTGAGTTTCGTATTGTCGTCGTTGTCCGACCATCCCGCGTCGAACATCATGTACTCGAGGCCGTACTCGGCCGCGAAATCGATGTAATAGCGATACGTGTCGGTGTTGAGGCCGGACACGAAGTCGACCCCGTGCAGCACACGGCTGGTGATCCACTCCTCGGTCGACTTACCCGGATGGATCCACGAGACGTCCTCCAGCGCCAATGGTCGCGCCAGGCGGTAGACCAGATCGTTGCCGACCAGCGCGGCGGCGTCGGGCGCCACCATGAAGACCCGCCACGGAAAACTGCGATCGCCAGCGGTGCGAGCGATGTAGTCCGCGCGCCGGATCACCATGTTCTGCTTGAATTCGCCGCCGAACACCCGCTCCTGCAATGGATAGCGCGCGAACTCGGCGCGCAATGTCGGCGCACCCTGCACGCCGCGCAGCCACAGCCCCGGGTAGTCCCACAGGTCCGATTCGGTGACGCCGACGTAGGCGCCGGACTGCGTGCGCACCAGCAGCGGCAGGAATGCCTGGCGCCCCGGCAGCACGTCGCGCAGCGCGACTTCGGTGTAGTTCTCCTCGAAGCTGGTGTGGAAGCAGTCGAGCTCGGGTTCCTTGCGGCAGGTGGCGAGCGCGATCCATGCCTTGTCCTGATCGCCGAAGCGCAACGTTGCGTGTTCACTGTCGATCGTGACCTCACCGTCGTAGCGGGTCTCGAAACGGTAGGCGACGCCATCGTCGTATACGCGGAACACGGCCGACAACGATTCGCCGAAATCGAGCCTGAGCTCGTTGTAGCGATCGGGGATGAGTGCGCGCTTCTCTGGCACCGCGGGCCGGATCACTTCATCGACCGAGCGCCGTTGCTCGCCGCTGACGGGCGGCAACGCTTCCGCGCGCGTCCGGCCGTCGATATCCAGACCGATGGGGCCTGCACGCACCAGCGTATTGTCGCGATAACGCACTTCCAGCGAGAGCGTCGTTCCTGCCTGCACCACGGCCTCGAGCGGCGCCTGCGGCGCAGCGACGCGAAAGCTCGCGGCGGAGGCGATCGAAGGAACGGCAGCGACGATCACCCACATCGCCAACCCGATTCGAAACAACATCATGCGCATGCCATCCACGGAAGCCGCCTGCGACATGCTACTGCCCGTTGCCTGCGCGGGCGTCGAATCGCGCCGGTTTGTCCCTATCCCCTGCTGGCGTGCCAGAGCCTGAGCCACTCGGCTTCCTGCTCGCGGGTGATCCCGGCATTGAGTTTGGCCTGGCGCTCGCCCGGCAGGCTTCGGAACCAGGCCATCAGCTCGGCCACCGTGGTCGCGAGCGGGCGATAGGTCAGGCCTGCAGCGACGGCGCGCGCGTTGCTGACCTGCCCATAGCCGGCGAATGGACCAGCCTGGCGCGGCACCCAGATCGGAAGGTCGATCTTTTGCGCCTCGACGAATTCCGGGGTGACATGGGTATAGCGCGGATCGCCGCCGACGACCGCTTCGCATCCGGCCAGCATCGCGTCCATGGTGACCGTGTCCCTGGGACCAACGGCATTGAACGTGCCGGTGGTGCCTGCTTCGGCCAGACGGATCATCCATTCGCCCAAGTCGCGGCCGTCGATGAACTGCACCGGATCCTTGCCATCGCCAGGCACGAGCATTTCGCCGCCCTGGGCGACGCGATGCGGCCAGTAAGTGAAGCGGTCGGTCTCGTCGCGCGGACCGACGATGTACCCCGGTCGCACGATGGTGACCTTGTCCCCGAACTGTGTGTGCGCTTCGGCTTCGCTCAGGGCCTTGAGCGGCCCGTAGAGGTTCTCGATATCGGCGCGCAGGCGTTCGATGGTCTCGGCCATCGGGTCCTTGCCCTTGTACTGCGCCAGCGGCGCGCCTTCGTCGATGCCCGGCTTCGAGCCGTCGGCGTACACCGAAATGGTCGAAATGAACAGGTAATGCCCGATGTTGCCTTTGAGCACCCTGCCCGCATCGCGCACCCAGAACGGCAGACTGGTCGGATTGTCGATGGCGACGTCCCACTGACGCCCTTCCAGCGCCTTGAGATCGCCGGTATTGCGGTCACCGTGCAGCTGCTCCACTTCGCCCGGCCATTCCGGCGACGGACGCTTGCCGCGATTGAACAGCGTGACCTTGTGCCCGCGTGCCAGCGCGTAGTTGACCTGGAACGGGCCGGTGAAGCCGGTGCCGCCGAGGATGAGGATGCGCAGCGGTTTTGCAGCGGCTCCGGGACCGGCGCCCCAGGCCAGTGTCGGCAAGGCCGAGCCGGCGGCGGCCAGTGCGCCCAGGCGGATCAGGTCACGACGCGTGGCGCGCATGCGGCAGCTCCGGTATTCGGCCTGTTTGCGGCCAACGCCGCAGTGTTGCACCGGGGCGCCGAGGCACGCGTATGTCGGAAGTCGGGGTGACCGACGCCCCACATAGACAAAAAGTTCTAGACACGATTGTCTAGGTGCGATAGGGTGCGGCCGAACTCCCTGGAAGCGCCCGCGATGTCGAAGGCCAAGCGCCTGCCCAGACCCACCCCCGCCGAACTGGACCTGTTGCGCACGCTGTGGCAGCTGGGCCCTGCTTCGGTGCGGCAGGTGCACGAAGCGAAGCTGCGCGAGCGGCCGGACCTGGCATACGCCACGGTGCTGCGCCTGATGCAGATCATGCATGGCAAGGGCCTGCTCAAGCGCGACGAAAGCCAGCGCTCGCACGTCTATGCCGCCGCACAGCCGCAGAACTCGTTGCAGACCCGTTTGCTGGACGAGCTGATCCACAAGGCCTTCTCCGGCTCGGGCAAGGATCTGGTCCTGGCCGCGTTGCGCGGTGGCCGGGTCAGCGATGCCGAACGCGCGGAGATCCAGCGCTTTCTAGAGGAGACCGGCGATGAATGAGATGGCCGTGGTGCTAGTGCCCGCGCTTGGCACGGCGCTGCTGCATTTCCTGTGGCAGGGTGTACTGATCGGTCTGGTCGCGTGGCTGCTGTTGCTTGTGCTGCGCGATGCGCGTCCGCAGGCCCGCTATGCGGTCGCCTGCGTCGCGCTGCTGGCGTGCGTGGCTGCGCCGCTCGCGAGTGTTTGCCTGGCGTTCCTGGGTAGCGGCGCCGAAGCGTTGCCGACCGCAGGCCGTCTGCTCGCACGCGACGCCGGCGCGGGATCGACGGCCGCGCTGATCCGCCCTGCCCTGCCGACACCACCCGACGTCCTGTTGCCCTGGGTCGTGGCGCTGTGGGCCGTGGGCACCGGCCTGCTGTCGCTGCGCATGGCCGGCGGCGTGCTCTGGGTGCGGCGCCTGTGCCGCGACGCGCATGCAGACACGGGCGGCCACTGGCAGGGCTGCGTCGACCGCCTCGCTGCACGCATGCGAATCGCGCGCAAGGTCGCGCTGCAGTTCACCGACCAGGGCGACAGTCCACTGTCTGCCGGCTGGTGGCGCCCGATCGTGTTGCTGCCGATGGCCGTCGCCGCGCGCATGCCGGCGTCGCTGCTGGAAGCCCTGATCGCGCACGAACTGGCGCATATCCGCCGCCACGACTACCTGGTCAATCTGCTGCAGGGCGTCATCGAAGCCCTGCTCTTCTACCACCCGGTGGTGTGGTGGCTGTCGAGCCGCATCCGCGAGGAACGCGAACTCGTCGCCGACGACCTCGCCGCCACTGCGCTGGGCGAACGCCGCAAGCTCGCCCTCGCCCTGTCCGAACTCGATCGCATGTCGCTCGAGCGATCGCCCCTTCCCCCGCTTCAACTCGCGCAAGCCGCGCACGGAGGTCAGCTCATGTCCCGCATCCGCCAACTCGTCCGCCCCCAACCCCAAGCCACGCGTCGTCCTGGCACCATCGTGTTGCCGCTGCTCGCTCTGGCAGCGGCCGGGATCGCCTTCTACGCGAACGCGCGCATCGCCAACCCGGCAACCGGTTTCGTGCGCGCAACGCCTGCAAGCGTGGTCGCCCAGCCCGTGGCATTGGCGCAGGCCACGGCGCCGGCCGCGCGGGCGACTCCAGCCCCCGCGACCCGTCCGGTGGCGCGCATCTCGATCGGCAACCGCGGCGATGGCGACAGCTATGCGCTGGTGCGCAAGGGCGAGGAAGGCTTCGCGATGTCCGGCAGCAGCGACGACATCGAGCAGATCCGCGCCGCCCAGGGCAGCATCGACGGCGATTTCCTGTGGTTCCGCCGCGACGGTAGGGCCTGGGTCGTGCGTGACGCCGACACGCTCGCCCGGGCCCGGCAAGCGTGGGCGCCGACCGAAGCACTGAACACGCAGATGCAGGCGCTCAATGCCCGGATGCAGCCGCACAGCGAAAAGCTCGAGGCACTCAGCGCGCGCATGGAAACCCTGAGCGAGGCTTCGGAACAGGAAACACCGGAATTGCGCGCCGCTTCAGCACAAATGGAAGCCCTCGGCGAGCAGATGGGCGAGCTCGGCGAACGTCAGGCGGCGCTCGGGGCGCAGCTAGACGACGCCGACGGCAGCCGTCGGGCGCAACTCGAGTCCGAAATGGAGGCGCTGGGCGCGCAGCAGGAAGCGCTGGGCGCACAGATGGAACGGCATTCGGCGGTGATGGAAACGGCCTCCCGGCGCATGGAGCAACAACATGCTCCGATGGAGGCGCTCGGGCGCGAGATGGAAGCCGCCAGCCGGCCGATGGAAGGCATCGGCAAGGAAATGGAGAAGCTGGGCGGGCGGATCGAACAGCAAGCCAAGCTCGCCGACGGCCAGGTGCGCCGCCTGATCGACGATGCCTTCGAACGCGGCCTGGCGAGCCCGGCGCCGGCGCAGCAATAACGGGCGTCAGCGCCTGCCGCATCCGCAGGGCTGGTTCGGAATCGTCGAACCAGCCCTGATTGTTTGCGACGCACTGGCTCGTTCTTCCGGCGAGTTTCGCGCGCCGGCGGGCAAACCGGCGGCACAGAGCTGCGAAGACAACACGGACTCACGCTGCAGCGTTGCCGACGCCGTCCGCCTTCAATCCGCCCGCCGCGCCGCGATCTCCTGCAAGCGTGACTGCAACGCAGCTTCCGGCCACCACTGCCCACCCACCATCACGCCCGTACGGCGTGCGGCATTAGCGATGTCCGCACGTGGATCGGCTTCCAGCAGAACCAGGTCCGCACGCCGGCCCACGGCCACCGTGCCGAAGGCGTCGGGGGTGCCGATCGCGCGCGCCGGGTTGCGCGTGCCCGTGACCAGGACGTCGTACGGCGTCAGTCCGGCGTCCACCATCATCCGCATCTCGCGATGCACCGAGAAGCCGGGCACGTTGAAGAACTGCGGCGCGTCCGAACCCAGCGCGACCGGCGCGCCACCGTCATGCAGCGCCTTGAGCAGTTCGCGTCGCAGGCGCACCAGCGCCTGGGCCGCCTCGGGTCGGAAATCGTCGCGGCGCGCGTACTCGTGCTTCGCGCGCACCCAGGCTTCGCGGACTTCACGCGGCAGATAGCGGAATTCCGGCCAGCGGATCATCGTTTCGGCCGGTTCGGGCGAGGCCAGGTGCTCGATGAAGCTCAACGTCGGCACGTTCCAGGTGCCCGCCGCCACGGTGCGCTGCACCGCATCGTGCATGCGCGAGCGGTCGATCGATCCGATCCAGCCGCTGCCGAACACGCCGGGGTCGCGGCCAGTCACGTCGGATCCCGGTGGCACCAGGAATTCGACGTACCGATCGAGATGGTCGATCGACGCCTGCTTCGCGTCCAGCGCGCCGACCAGCCCCACTTCGAACGGCACGTGGCCGGCGAACGGCAGCTTCAGTGCGTGCGCGGTGTTCGCCATCGCCGCATAAGCCGCACGCGGCATGTCGCCGATCTTGACCAGGTCGAAGCCCGCTTGCTTGGCCTCGCGCACCTCGCGTTCGGCTTCCTCCGCGGTTTTTGCGCTGAGCCACGGACTCGCCGCGACCAGGTTCGGTCCCGCCACCTCGCCGCTATCCACACGCCTGCGCAGGTCGAGGTGCCAGGGGTCGCCGGCCATGTTGCGCACCGTAGTGACGCCGTTGGCCAGGTACAGGAACAACACGTCCTGCGCATATTGCGGGTCGTCCGGACCTGGCACGTGCCCATGCATCTCGGTGAGCCCCGGCATCAGCACCTTGCCAGTGCCGTCGATCCGGAAGGTGCCGGGTGCAAGATCGACGGTGGCCGCGGGCGCGATCTGCGCGATGCGCCCATCGCGCACGATCACCGTGCGATCGCGCAGCAGCGCGTCGCGGTCCATGGGCAGCACATCCACTCCCACGAAGGCGACGGTGACGTTTGCGGATGTGGGGGTGTTCGCGGCAGGTTCCGCGCCGCCGGCTCGCGGTTGCGCGCAGGCGGCGAGCGCCAACGTCATCAGCGATGCAGCAACGACCAACGCGCGCCGCATCAGCCCGCCAGCCACGCTTCGGCCTCGCTGCGCCGCGCCGCCGGGAACGCCTTCAGCTCCATGCCCGGGAACAGCGCTCCTTCGAACTCGCTGATGCCGCGCACCCAGGCGGCGTCGGCGACCACCGCCACGCGGCGGAATCGACGGAACACCCGCAGCAGCTGCGGAATGCGCGCGAGTTCAACGGCCAGCGCGCCGAAGGACGGGAAGTCGAAGTCGCCCACGCTGTAGAGCATCCTGCCGCGCTCGATGTCCTGTGACTGCGCCGCCAGTTCGTCGAGCGCCGCGCGCATGCCGGCGGCGTCGAGCTTGCCCTCGAAGGCGACGTCCACGCGATCGGGCTGAGGTCGGGTGATGCTGATCATGATCCTGGCTTCGTCTTGACGCTAACGGCGAGCCTGGCGCAGCGGCTACGCACGCGCCTGGCCGCTTCCCGTCGAGATGCGGTTGTCGACGCCGTACACGCCGCGCATGACCGACAGAGTCTCGGTGAGCGTTTCGATTTCTCCGGGCGAGGCACGGCCACGCAACACGACGTGCCCGTGGTTCACGTCCACGTTCACCTGCCCCGGATGCGCCACCACCCGGCCCAGCCGGGCGCGGATGCGCTCGTGCAGCCGGTCGTCGTCCACCGGTGCATCGGCCAACGTCGAACGCGCGCGCGCCAGCATTCCCCTGGCCCGGTCCGCGGCCCGGTGCGACTTGGCGCGTACGAACCGCTCGGCGTCATGGGTGGCCGCCAGGCCACGGTCGCGCACCAGCGCACGTCGACGACGCCCGGCCAGCGGATCGAGGTAATACATGACGGCCGCGCCCGCAGCGAAGGCAGCGGCGATCCTGGCAATGCGGTTCATAAGATCCTCCAGTTCGGACGGCTTGATCCAGCGGACGGCTCAATTGGAAAGGATGTCGCAGGTTTCGATAAGCGCGCGCGAAGAAGACGTCAGCTGGGCGCATGGCAATCGGCGCAGTTCGCATTCACGCACCTTCGTGCAGCGGCACGCGCTCGCCCGATACCGGCTTGCCCGCACGGTCCAGGGATTGCGGTCAAAGACCACACAATGCGCGGTTCAGGGGCTCCGCACCGGGGGATGCTAGAATGCCCGCTCGGGCACTATCCCGATCCGCGCGTCTCGCGCGACCCCACGTCGCCCGCCTCGCCCCCGTCCACGCGCCATCGCCCCTGTTGTCTGGGCGACGCTTCATCGGAGCGGCATGCCCGGCTACACCACCCGCAATCTCACGGTCCAGGTCGGCGGCCATCCCTACCGCCTGCGGGTACTCAGCGATCGTCAGCAGTTCGCAGACCCGGACGGCCACGGCGTCCGGATGGGTATTTCCTCCGCGCAATGGAGTCTGTTCGGCCAGCTGTGGCCGGCGGGCCGGTTGCTGGCCCAGGCCATGCACCGCATCGATATTTCCGGCAAGCGCATTCTCGAGATCGGCTGCGGCCTGGGGTTGGCGAGTCTGGTGTTGCAACGACGTGGCGCCGACGTGGTCGCCTCCGACACCCATCCGCTGGCCGAACCCTTCCTGGCCTACAACGCCGCGCTCAACGCTCTGCCGGCCGTCCACTACCGGCACATGCGCTGGGACCACCCGCTGCCGACCCTGGGTGAGTTCGATCTGATCATCGCGAGCGATGTGCTTTACGAACGCGACCACGCGGCCTTGCTGGCAGGCGTGGTCAAGCGCCACGCGCGCCCCGGGGCCGAAGTGCTGATCACCGACCCGGGCCGCGGCAACAGCGCCCCGTTCACCCGCATGCTGGAGGCGCAGGGCTTCGAGCTGACGCGTTCGCGCTGCGCCATGGACGACGACGATGCCGAGAGCGGCCGCGGCAACATCCTCCATTACCAGCGGTGCGCGCCGCCGGAACGCCCACAATGAGTGCCTCGTCGCTGAGCTGTTCCGCCTGCGACGCGGTCTGCTGCCGCCTGACGGTGGTATTGCAACCCGACGACGGCATTCCGCTGCACCTGACCACGCATACCGAGGCCGGCCTGCATGTGATGGCGCGCGATGAAGAAGGCTGGTGCGTGGCGATCGATGCCGCGCGCATGTGCTGCTCGATCTATGGCACGCGCCCGCAGGTCTGTCGCCGCTTCGCGATGGCCGGCCCCTACTGCCGCGAGATCCGCGAGGACTACGCGGACCGCAATACCCGCGGCATCCCACTCGCCATGTACTGAAGGAGATCCCCATGCCACGCCAGAAGAAAACGCCGATTCCACCGTCCAACACCAGTCACCTGTTCGGTGGACGCAAGACCGTCGACCGCGGCGGCGGGGTTACCCGCGAGCGGATCGCCGATGACATGGAGGCGTTCCGCAAGGCCGGCGGCCGGATCGAGGTGCTGGGCATCACGCGTTCGCTGACCAAGATCGACCCCGGGGCCGATACGCCCGCAGCCCCGGCGCACCCGGGACCCAAGTCGCGCCGCTGACCGCTTGCAGGCGCGAAGTTCACCGCAATCCACCCACCACCTCTGATGGAGCACGCCCTTGGCCAAACCCAACTATTCCTTCGAAAAGCGCCAACGCGAGATCGCCAAGAAGAAGAAGCAGGACGAAAAGGACGCACGCAAGCGCGAGGCGCGCAACGCCGCCAAGCCGGCGGAGCCCGAGCCGCCCGCGTCACCTTCGCCTGAAGCGCCTGCAACCAGCACCACCCCGGTTCCGCCCGGACCACGCGTGCATCGCCGGGTGTCCTGACGATTCGGGACGGCATGCGCCGTCCTGCCAGGTCGCCGGATTCGTCGTCCGCGACCCTCCGGCCAGAGTGAACCGGCTCCACGACTGGGGGATCCCCGAGTCGTGAGTCCAGCCGATGCCGAACCCGTGCCTGCGCAGATCTGGGTCGATGCCGATGCCTGCCCGGGCGTGATCAAGGACATCCTGTTCCGCGCTGCCGAGCGGGCGCAGGTCCGGGTCACCCTAGTCGCCAACCAGTGGCTGCGCACCCCACCCTCGCGTTTCGTCCGCAGCCTGCAGGTCGCCGGCGGTTTCGACGTGGCCGACAGCGCGATCGTGGAACGCGTACGGCCGGGCGATCTGGTCGTCACCCAGGACATCCCACTGGCCGCGCGCGTGCTCCAGCGCGGCGGCATCGCCGTCAATCCGCGCGGCGAGCTTTACACCGCGGAGAACATGGCCGAACGCCTGTCGATGCGCAACTTCATGGAAGAACTACGCGGTTCCGGCGTGCAGACCGGTGGCCCGCCGACCTTCCATGCCCGCGACCGCCAGGCCTTCGCCAACCGGCTCGACCACTGGATCGCGCAGCGCCCGCGCCGGTGACTACGGTTCGGGCCGTTGCGCCGGTCGCCCAACCGGCGCAGGCTCTGGGCACCGTCCCGTGGAGGCCACGCCATGCTGTCGTCCATGTCCGCATTCACCCTGTTCCACGTGGCCCTGAGCCTGGTCGGCATCGTCGCCGGTCTGGTGGTGATGGCGGGCCTGTTGCAGTCCCGTCACCTGCCGGGCTGGACCGCGCTGTTCCTGGTGACGACCGCGGCGACCACCGTGACCGGATTCCTGTTTCCGTTCCGCGGTTTCACGCCGGCGCTTGGCGTTGGCGTGGTGTCTTCGGTGGTCCTCGCAGCGACTGCGTATGCGCTGTACGCGCGCCGTCTGGCGGGTCGCTGGCGCGGGACCTATGTGCTTGGCGCCACCGTTTCCCTGTATCTCAATGTATTCGTACTGGTGGTCCAGTTGTTCGACAAGGTCCCGGGCCTGCATGCTCTGGCGCCGACGCAGCAGGAACCGCCTTTTGCCATCGCGCAGGGAATTGTGCTGGTTCTGTTCGTCGCCGTCGGATTCGTCGCTGTGCGAGGGTTCCATCCGGTAGAACTGCCAGTGGACGCCCACGCCGCCTGACCATCCCACGGGAGCCCCGCTATGCGCACTCCGCTCAAGCTTGTCGCCATCGCCATCATCGGCGTCGTGGCATTCGCTTCACCGTCCCTGGCCGCATTGAAAGTCGGCGCGCAGGCGCCGGACTTCAGCGCTCCGGCCTATCTCGCCGGCAAGCCGTTCACCTTCGCATTGGCGGACGCCCTGGAGAAAGGGCCGGTGGTCGTTTATTTCTTCCCCGCGGCCCACACCCCCGGCTGCAACCTCGAAGCCGCGCTGTTCTCCAAGGCGATCGACGAATTCAAGGCGCAGCACGCCACCGTGATCGGCGTCACCGCCGGCAATATCGACCAGCTTGCCGCGTTCTCGAACGAAACCGAACATTGCGGCGGCAAGTTCGCGGTCGCAGCGGATCCGGGCGCGAAGATCGCCCAGCAGTACGATGCGGTGCTGGACAAGAAGCCCGAGTGGTCCAACCGCACTTCCTACGTGATCGCACCTGACGGCAAGATCGTGCACGTCCATTCTGACCTCAATCCCAACCTGCACGTCAGGGAAACGCTCGATGCGGTGAAGGCGCTGGCGAAGTAGCCCGCTGCTCTGCGCGGCTTGCCCGGCCCTGCGACCAATTTTCCAGAGGCCGGACGTGTATTCCGGGATGCGCCGTGCAGCCATTCGAGAAGTGATGCATTACACAGGACACGGAAACGCCTAATGCGAACCACGTTGTTTTACTTCCTGCTCTCGCTGGCCTGCACCCCCGCACTTGCGCAGCAGGATCCATCCGGCGGGCACGACATACGCCTGATCGTCCGCGCCGATGACATGGGCGCCGCGCAGGCGGTCAACGAAGCCTGCATCCAGGCTCATAGGGACGGCATCGTCACCTCCGTCGAAGTCCTCGTTCCCGGCCCGTGGTTCCTGGATGCCGTGCGGCTCATCAAGGAAAATCCCGACATCGACGTTGGCGTGCACCTCGCACTCACCAGCGAATGGCAACTCATCAAATGGCGCCCGCTGACCCATGCGCCGAGCCTGGTCGATACGGACGGTTATTTCCGGCCGATGACCAAACAGGAACCCGGCTTTCCACCCGATACCGGATTCGTCGACGCGCATCCGAAACTGGACGAGGTCGAGCGCGAACTGCGGGCCCAGATCGAAACCGCGCAGCGGCATCTCGGCAAACAGGTGAGCCATGTCTCTGCGCACATGCTCGCCGCCCGGGCGACTCCCGGACTGCAGGCGCTGACCGAACGCCTGGCGCGCGAGTACGGCCTGCGGATGGAAGACGATGGCGTCAAATACGCCGGAAACTTCGGCAGCAACACCTCCACGCCGGAACATCGGGAAGAGGCGCTGGTCGAGCTGCTCGAACGGCTGCCGCCCGGCGACTGGTTCATCGTCGAACACCCTGCCTTCGACACGCCCGAGATGCGCGGCTTCGGCCACAAGGGCTACGAGCGCGTCGCCGCCGACCGTGCCGGCGTGACCTGGGCCTACCTCAGTTCCAGGGTCAGGGAAGTGATCGACCGCCGCGGGATCGAGCTGGTTGGTTTCCCGGCGATTGCGTCGAACCCTCTTTCGAGGTGACTTGCGGCTTCGGCTACGCGGCGCGCGTGCGTGGAGCGGTCGGCGCAAAGGCTCGGGGCTAGGGACCCGGCAGACCGAACAGCCAGCGCACCGCGCGCGGAAATTCGGCACGCCAAGCGGCCTCGTTGTGCTCGGCTTCCGGCACGATGTGCAGCGCCACCGACTTCGCGCCTGCACCCGGCTGTGCGTGCAGGATCGCCGCCATCCGGGCCACCTGCGGCACCGACTCTTCGCCTTCCTTCCCGCCCATGTACAGGTAGACGCGGCTGTCGGCCGGAAGCGGCGTGCGGCGGGCGATGGCGAAAGGCTCGTCGGAGACCCAGTACGAGGGCGAGAACACCCCGGCCTTGCCGAATACCTCCGGATAGCGATGGATGGCGTAGTCGGCCGACAGGCCACCGAGCGAGCTACCGAGGATTGCGGTGTGTTCGCGCCCGGGCAGCGTGCGGTAGTTGGCGTCGACGAACGGCTTGATCGCCTGCACCAGGTCGGCCACGAAGGCGGCGCCCGCATTGGGCAGGAAGCGCACGTTCCAGTAAGGGATCAGCTCGTTGATGCGCAGCCCGTTGCCGTGATCGATGCCCACGACGATGGCAGGAAAATCCTGTTCCTGTGCCAGCGCGTCCATGGCCTCGTCCACGCCCCACTCGCCGACATAGCTGGTGGCGTCGTCGAACAGATTCTGGCCGTCGAACATGTACAACACCGGATAGCGGCGGCTGCCCCGCGCGTAGTCAGGCGGCAGATACACGCGCAGCTGGCGGGCGAACCCGAGCGCCGGCATCCGCAGCGGCGGGGTGTATACGCGCACCGACGGGCCGGCGGTGTGCGCCCGCTCGGCTTCGGCTGCGGGCAGCGCCAAAGGCAGGAGCAGGAGCAGGAACGCAAGGATGCGCGGCAGCATGATCGGTCTCGCCGGTCGGGTCGACGCCCAATGTGCCCGGCGCAAGGCGCCCCTGCCTGTCCTATCGGTCATGGGGAGTGGTGGCGAAGCCGAGGCGGTCCCGGAAATCGTTCGTCCGCCCGCCGCGTCTCAGCCCGCCCTCTCGTCGCGGCGCGTGGACACCAGCCGCAGGAAGGTCTCGTGCTGGTAGCGGCTCATGCGCAGCTGCTGCCCGGTGTCCATGACGACGACGTGGTGGCCGTTGAACCAGGGATGGATCGCCTTGACCCGGCGCACGTTGACGATCGCCGAGCGGTGCACCCGCGCGAAATTGCGCGGGTCCAGCCGCGCCGCCAGCGCGGTCATGGTCTCGCGCAGTTCGTGCACCTGCCCCGCCAGATGCAGCTGCACCGTGTTGCGGCTGGCCTGGATCCAGACGATGTCGTCGACCGGGACCAGCACGACATGTTCCTCGATGCGCACGGGAATGCGCTCCAGGAAGTCTTCCCGTTTGCGCAGCGCATCGAGCATCTCCAGGAGTTTCGCCGATGCCTGCGGGCCCTCGCCGGCGGACAGGCGTGCCTTCGCGCGCCTGAGGGTATCGGCGAAGCGTTCGCGGCCAAACGGCTTCACCAGATAGTCGACGGCATTGGCCTCGAACGCACGCACCGCGTACTGCTCGTAGGCGGTAACGAATACCGTGGCCGGCATGCGCGCAGCGCCGATCGTCGCGACCACGTCCAGGCCGGTGATCGCCGGCATCTGGATATCGAGGAAGACCAGGTCCGGCAACTGGCTGCGGATCGCCTTGACTGCGGACACTCCGTCGCCGCATTCGCCCAGCAGTTCGATCTCCGGATCGTCACGCAACAGGCGCACGATCGCGCGACGTGCGATCGGTTCGTCGTCGACGACCAGGGTGGCGATGCTCATGCCGGCGCCAGCTCCTGTGCGGCTCCGGCTTCGGCGTCCTCGATCTCGCGGAACGGCAGGCGGATGCGGCAGGCCACGCCCTGCGGCCAGAGCATGTCCAGCCGCACGTCCGCGCCATCCCCATACAGTTCACGCAGGCGCAGGCACGTGTTCGCCAGCCCGATGCCGTGTCCCTGCGCGTTCGCGCCGGATTCGAGCGTGCTGTTGCGGTTGCGTACTTCCAGGCACAGGCGGTCGCCTTCGCGCCGGCTCTCGATCTCGACACAGTCGCTGCCCACACGGTTGCCGATACCGTGGCGGATCGCATTCTCGACGACCGGCTGCAGGATCAGGCTGGGCACCGCGCAGGCGAGCGTGTCCGGCGCGATGTAGATCTGCGTTGTCAGGCGATCCTTGAAGCGGGTGCGCTGGATGCCCAGGTACAGCTCGATCAGGACCAGCTCCTGGCGCAGGCTGATCTCCTGGCCATCGTAGTCCTCGAGAAACGCGCGCAGCAGTTCGCTCAGGCGCAGCAACATCTGCTCGGCCGAAGCCTTGTCCTCATCGAGCAGGGTCACGATCGCGTGCAGCGTGTTGAACAGGAAATGCGGCTGCAGCTGCGATTTCAGCGCCAGCAGGCGCGATTGCGCCAGCTCGGTTGCCAGACGGCTCGCCTCCACTTCGCGACGAGTCTTCTCGGCATGGAAATGCAGCGCCTGCCGGATCGTGAACAGCACCCAGTAGGTGAAGAATCCGGTGGCCGAATGCATGCTCAGGAAATACCGGAGCTGCTGCCCGAACGAGCTGGGCTCGAACGCCGTCGACACAAAGGCGCCGATCACCAGCGCCAGCAGGGTCACGCCCACGCTCGCCGGCAGTTGCATGCCAAGTCCGCGCAGGCGCACGGGCGCCTGGATCGGATAGCGCTCGGCCAGGCGGAACACCAGCGGCGCCAGCGCGGCCCAGGTGTACCACTGGATCATCGACCAGCGCAGGTAGACGTGCCCGGGCCAAGTCGTCCCGTTGATCGCATCGTTCATGGATCGCTGAACCGCGAACACGACCACGACCGCCGTCCACAGGGCCAGGTAGCGGAACAGGCCGATTTCCGTGCTGCCGAGGCGGATCTGCATGCCGGTGATCCAGATGAGGCACGGGCATCGTAGGCGCGCACCACGGCCCTGCAAAGCGCCGCGTTGCGCCGGCTACGATTCGCCACCGCGTCACGACGATTCGTCCCGAACCGATAGGCAGGGGCGGCGGCAACCGGCCTGATGGCCGCGCCGGCAGGCAGCGCACATCGCTCGCGCACCGCACCGGCGCCCTCACCTGCAGCCGGAGACACCGCCATGCTGAATCGCGCCGTCCTCGTTTCGTTCCTCGCTTCCCTCCTCGCCGCTACCTCCCATGCCCATGCCGGGGGCGCCGCCACGCGTTACTTCGACCTGGTCAATGCGTCGCACGACAGTGTCACTTCGCTCGCGGTTGCGCCCGCAGGCGACAGCGCCTTCCATCAGATCGACCTCGGGGCACCGCTGCGCGGCGGCGTGACATCGGCCACCGTGGAAATCCCGGAAGGCGATTGCGTGCGCGATTTCCTCCTGGTATTCGCCGATGGCCGCACCCTGATCTATCCCGGAATCGACGTGTGCCGCTACCGCCAGTTGCGTCTGACCCAGCGTGATGGCCGATCTGGCCCGGTCGCGCCGGACCGGGCGCTGGTCCGCGTTCCCTAGGTGTCCGCGGGACCCGGCGCGGCCGCCGATATCGCGCAGCCGCGCTCATAGGCCGCGCGCTTTCGGTGCGACGCCGCTGTCAGTGCTGGTTGGGGTAGCGGACGCGTCTCTACACGCACCGTCAACGCATCTTCGATCACAGTAGCGACGATGCGCGCCCCGCCACGCACTGCCGACCCGCCCTGGTGGACGCTGCAACGAAGCGACGATTGCGTCCTGGCCACCGCGATCCACGACGGCCATGGTCTTCGTGCCGACCTCTCTGCAGCCATGCGGCTGCCCGAGGCCGAGCGCCTGCGCGAGGAAGATCCGCATACCGGACAGGCGGTGTCGGCCGTACCCACCCACATCATCGCGTGCCGCTCGCGTTTCGAGGTGGATCTCAACCGCAGCCGCGAACAGGCCGTATACCGCACGCCTGAACAGTGCTGGGGCCTGGACGTGTGGATGCAGCCGCCATCGGACGCGATGGTCGAAGCATCGCTGCGGCTGCACCGCGGCTATTACACGATGCTCGGCGCGCTGCTCGATGATGTCGTGGCCACGCACGGCCGCTTCGTGCTGCTGGACGTGCACAGCTACAACCATCGCCGCGACGGCAGCGATCGCGACCCCATGCCGCAGGCGCAGGCGCCGGACATCAACATCGGTACGTTCTCGATGCCGCGGGCGCAGTGGGATTTCGTCGTGGATCCGCTGATGGAAGCGATACGCGGGTTCGACTTCAACGGTCGCAGCCTCGACGTGCGCGGGAACGTCGCCTTCCAGGGCAAGGGCGAACAAACCCGCTTCGTGCACGAGCGCTATCCCGGCACCGGATGCGCGATCGCGTTCGAGTTCAAGAAGTTCTACATGGACGAATGGAGCGGTCAGGCCGATCCGGCCGAACTGGCTGCGATGCGCGGCCTGGTCGCGTACGCCGCCGACACCTGTCGGGAGCTGCTGCGTGGCTAGGGCGCGCGCTGGCGAACAGGTGCTGGCACCCGAGCAGTTCGGGCGCGATACCGCGTGGGTGCAGGCGCTGCCCGGTGCCGGCCGCGCCTATGTCGACCGTCCGCTGCCGTTCCTCGTGCTCAACCGCCACCCCGAGGGCGACGCGATGGGCCTGGCCAGGCGGATCGCGACGATCAGTCCTTCCAACATCGTCTGGTCCGCGACGGCCGACGCCGACCGTGCAGCGCTGGCCTGCCTGCGCACCGTCCTCGCCCACCAGCGCGCAGAGGACCAGCGGTTCCTGGTGCTGACGCTCTACGACCTGCCCTTCGATCCGCAGCTGGACGAAGCCAGTGCGCGGCTGGAACCTTTCCGCTTCGTCCTCAGCGCCAGCGCCGATGCGGCGGCCCAGGCAGCGGCCCGCTGCATGGGCGAGGCGCTGGCCGAGCTGCGCATCGACCTGCGCAAGCCGCAGATCGAGCCGGTCGACCATGCCGCGGAGGAACCCGGCTTCGCTGCGCTGCTCGACGAGGTGCCCGGGTTGTCGCGGCTGTCGCTGGGGCTGCCGCAGATCCATCGTGTGCGCGGCGAACACGACCGGGTCTATCCGCAGATCCGCGACGAGCTGGAAACCGCGGCTTTCGACTCCGTGCTGCAGGCATGCGCAGCCTTTGCGCGCGCGACGACCGCGTCCGCCCAGACCCTGCATTACCGTGCGTTCGGGCGCAGCCGTCTGGTCGAGGCCGCCCTGCAGATCGACCGCGAGCTGGACCGCATCAGCCGCTCGTTCGACTTCCTGCTCAGCGTCTCGCCAATCAACACCACCGATGCGTTCGAGCAGTTCCAGGCCGCCAAGTGCGCCAAGCCGCCGACCTTCCGCTACCGTCCGCTGACCGTCAGCCCGGAGCAGACCAAACGTGCGCTGTACGCGATCGACGTGCACGCGGCGGAGGACCCGGTGCTGGAAACCCTGTTCAGCGAGAAGCGGCGCGAACTCGACCTGCAGCTGCTGATGCTGCAGAACCGCAACACCGCCGACTTCCGCTATACCTCACTGCTGCAGTACGGACCGGTCGAATCCGACCTGCTGGTCCAAGCGCACGCGATCCTGGCGCAGGTCGCGCCGGGTTCGCGCCCGGTGCGCGATTCGACCCCACTCGACTGCCACGCGGTCGCCCACGCCGCCGAGAACATGATCGCGCGCTACCGCAGGCGGCTGCCCGAGTTCGAGGCCGAGGTCTGCCTGCGCGAGGATATCGGCATGGGGCTGATGGTGAGCGGCCAGCAACTGCTGGTGTCCACCGCCACCCGGTTGCCGCGCGGCCGGCTGGACGCCCTGCTGCAGCACGAGATCGGCGTACACGTGCTCACCGCGGTCAACGGCAACCGGCAGCCGCTGGGGATCTTCGGCGCGGGCCTGGCGAACTACGAGGGTATCCAGGAAGGCCTGGGCGTGTTCGCCGAGTTCCTGGTCGACGGCCTGACCGATGCGCGCCTGCGACTGCTGGCCGCGCGCGTGCTGGTGGTAGAAGCGATGCTGTCCGGCGCCGGGTTCGTCGACTGCTACCGGATCCTGCATGAGCAGCACGATTTCTCCCCGCGCGCGGGGTTCAACATCGTCGCCCGCATCTTCCGTTCGGGCGGCCTGACCAAGGACGCGATCTACCTGCGCGGACTCCAGCAGGTGTTTGCGTTCGTTGCGCGCGGAGACGACCTGGCGCCGTTCTGGTTCGGCAAGATCGCCGAGCACCACGTGACCGTGGTCGACGAACTGCAGCAGCGCGGACTGCTGCGCGCGCCGCTGGCCACGCCCGAGTTCCTGACCCGCCCCATCGCCCGCCGCCAGCTCGAACGGATCCGCAGCGGCACCGCCTTCATCGACCTCATCCGGGAGGGTCCGCCATGCTGATCGCCTTTTTCGTCAACGACATGGCGGACGAATACCCGCGATACACCACCACGGTGCTGGCCTACGAGGCCGCGCGCCGCGGGCACGAAGTCTGCTACATCACCCCGGGGGATTTCGTGCTGAGCCCGGACGACACCATGCGCGTGCACGCGCGCTTCGCGGGCAGGATCGAGGCCCCGACGCGACCCAGTCGGGCGGTCGCCGGCAAGGCGACCAAGACCGCGAAGAAGACGGCAAATAAGGCCTCGAAAAAGACCGGCAAGAGCACGGCAAAGGCGAAGCCGTCGGCGAGGTCCGGCGCGCCGACCGCCAAGCCGGCCGCGCTCACCGCATTCCTGAAGGCCTTGCAGGGCACGCAAAAGACCCGCCTGGTGGACGTCGGCGATATCGACGTGCTGATGCTGCGCAACGATCCCTCCCGCGACGCCAACGAACGCCCCTGGGCCGAGGACATCGGTATCCAGTTCGGGCGTCTGGCCGCGCAGCAGGGCGTGCTGGTCCTCAACGATCCGTCCAGCCTGTCGCGCGCGATCAACAAGCTCTACTTCCAGGGATTCCCGCGCGAGGTGCGCGCCGAGACCCTGATCACGCGCTTTCCCGACGACATCAAGGAATTCGCAAAAAAGCACGGCGGCAAGGTCGTGCTCAAGCCGCTGCAGGGTTCCGGCGGCCAGGGCGTGTTCCTGGTCAACAACAAGGCGGCCGCCAACCTCAACCAGATGATCGAAGCGATCAGCCGCGACGGCTACATCATCGCCCAGGCGTACGTTCCGGAGGCCGAGAAGGGCGACATCCGCCTGTTCCTGATGAACGGGTCGCCGCTCGAAGTCGACGGCAAGTACGCGGCGATGCGCCGGGTCGGCTCGGACGAGGACATCCGCAGCAACATCCACGCCGGCGGCACCGCGAAGCCGATACGGATCACCGAGCGCCAGCTGCGCGTGGCCGAACTGATCCGGCCCAAGCTGATCGAGGATGGCATGTTCCTGGTCGGCATCGACATCATCGGCGACACCATCCTGGAAGTGAATGTCTTCAGCCCGGGCAACCTCCACTCGTGCAGCGAGATGGCCAAGGCCAACTTCGCCGGAAAGATACTGCAGTCGATCGAGCGCAAGCTGGAGATCCGCGAGGAATTTCCCGGACACTTCGGCAACTCTTCGCTCGCGGTGATGTAACGCTACCGCGACGGCTACGCCTCAGATCAAGCCGTGCCTGCGCAGGATCGCCTGCTCGTCGGTGGCCACGTACGCGAAGATGCGCACGCTGCCGCCCAGCAGGGTCAGGAAGTAGTAGTGCGTAAACCTGATCCGCACCAGCCGGCCATCGCTGCGTCTGCGGGTGCGCGAATCCCAGGTCACGCGCGCCATCGCATGCAGGTCGTCGAGCGGCGTGACTTCCAGTGCATCGATCAGCATCGATTCGACCCCGATCTTGCGGTAGCGGGCAAATCCACGCCGCGCCATCAGGCGGAAGACCACGCCGTTCCTGCCGCCGTGGACCCCCGCCGGGCTGGCTTCGACGAAGTAGTCCGCGAACGCCCGGGTCACCGCCTTGTCCACTCCTGGTTTGTCGGCCAGGGCGCGGGCGTAGGTTGCGGCATATCGCTTGAAGAACGCTTCGACCTTTTTCCTGATTGCGGTCCGGGTCATGGGAACTCCGACTCGAGGCAGGTCGGGAGTGTTGCGCGCCGCACCTTGAAGCCCGGTGAATCACCGGCGCCAGGCCAAGCCTTCGTCACGACAGCGCAACGGCGACGGAGGCGGCGGTGTTCACGAGGCCCTGCGCTGTGGCCCGATCCGCTTCTCGAACCAGTGATGGGCATAGGGGTTGTCGTTGTACGCCGGGATTTCGCGGTAGCCGTTGCGCAGGTACATCGCACGCGCCGCTTCCAGCGATCGATGGGTGTCCAGGCGCAGTGTGCGCAAGCCTGTCGCCGCCGCATGCTGCTCGAGCGCTTCCAGCAGCCGTTGCGCGACGCCGAGTCCGCGTGCCGATGGCGCCACCCACATGCGTTTGATCTCGCCCACGCCGCGGGCAATCAGCTTCAAGGCTGCGCAGCCCACGGCCTCGTCGTCCAGGCGGGCAAGCAGGAACAGGCCGACCGGCGGCACCAGTTCCTCGGGCTTGGCGGATGGTCCCTGCGCCGGGTCGAAACCATTCTCGAAGGTCCGGTCCAGTTCGCCCAGGTACGCATCGACGCACGCGCGCGCGTCCGCGCCATCGGGGTCCGCAGGCACGATGACCACCGCGGCCGCGCGCAGCAGGCGCTCCACCTCTGCCATCGCCTCGATCATGCGCGCGCGTTGCGCGGAGCCCAGCGGCGCCAGCAGCGATATCGCGAGCCCCTGCGAACGCTGGTCGAGCGCCTCGAACTCGCGCAGGCCCTTGCGCGTCAGGGTCGCGCGCCGCACCCGCGCATCGGCCGCAGCGGGGTGCGACTTCACCAGACCCTGTCCCTCCAGCGCGCGCAGCAACCGGCTCAGGTAGCCAGAATCCAGCGAAAGCCGCGCCCGCAGCTCGCGCACGTCCGCGCCGTCGCGGCCGATCTCGAACAGCAAGCGCGATTCGGCGAGCGGGCGCCCCCGTTCCAGGTAGTTGTCGCCCAGCACGCCGATCCGCCGGGTGAGGGCACGGTTGAAGCTGCGGACCTGCTGGATCTGGCCTTCATCCATTCTCTGACTTTAATCAGAGAATTGATTCCATGCAAGGGGCCTTGGCTGCGCGCCGCGACCCCGGTACGACGGGCGCCGGGTGCGCCCGCTCGCGCACTCCTGTGGTCAGCGCCCCAACTCGTACAGATATTCCACGAAGGACATCACCGCGCCGTCGTAGCCCTGCACCGCCGGATTGCTCGATTCGATCAGCAGATATTCGTCCGGCGCGTGCGCACCGCTGCCATGGCCCAGGCCGAAATGCCCCGAAGCCAGGCTGAGCGGCGGATTGGTGAACACGAAGCCCGGATACGAACCGGCGTTGCGCGGCGACAGATAGGGCTTCAATCCGCGGCGCTCGAGCACCGTCCGCTGCGCCTGGATCAGCGGCGCGTCCAGCGCGGTGCTGGTGGGATCGTAACCACCGCTCACGTTGACCTCGATGTCGCCGTAGCCGCGTTTGGCCAGGTGCGCCTTGAGCGCGGCGACCGCGTCGTCCTTCTTCATCCCGGGCACCAGGCGCAGGTCGATCTTGGCCAGCGCGCGATGCGGCAGGATGGTCTTGCCGCCCGGTCCGGTGTAGCCGCCGACCAGGCCCTGGATGTTGACCGTGGGCTGGGAGATCAGGCGCTCGTTGGCCTGCTGCCACGACAGATCGTCGATCCAGTGCGCCACGCCGAACTGTTCTTTCGCCTTCGCCTCGCTGCGCAGCTGCGTGGAGGCGGCGATCATCGCCTTTTCCTCCGCGCTGATGGGCGGCGCCTTGGGGTAACCGTCGATGGTGATCGTGTTGCCGTCTTCCGAGACCAGGGTGTCGAGTGCCTTGACCAGACGCCAGGCCGGACTGTCGACCATCGCTTTGAGCGAGGAATGGATGTCCTTCTTCGGGCCCCGGCCCCATTTCTCCCCGCTCGCGACCAGTTCCAGTTCGACCACGCCCTTGGCCCCCAGGCTGATGCCGACCTTGCCTTCGGTGTCCTGCGAGGCCGCTGGCATGAACACGCCCACGGTGTCGCGCAACGCGGCTTCGACCTCAGGCCGGTGCACCAGCTGGCCAATGTGAGGCGAACCGATTTCCTCCTCGCCCTCGGCCACCAGCACCAGGTTCACGGGCATCGGCTGCTTGGCGTCGCGTATGGCGTGCAATGCCGACAGGAATGCGGTCTGCGGGCCCTTCTGGTTCACCGCGCCGCGCCCGACCAGCACCTTGCCCAGGCCGGGCTTGTCGATGATCTTCGATTCCAGCGGCGGCGAACTCCACTCCTTGGGATCGAACTGCTTGACGTCGTACATGAAGTACAGGCCGACGGTCTTGGCCGCACCGGCATCGAGCGTGGCGAACACGCCCGGCTTGCCATCGGTGTCTAGGATCTCGACTTTCTGGAAACCGGCTTCGCGCGCGAGCCTGGCCATGTACTCGGCGCCTTCGCGCGAGTTCAGATCTTCGGCGGCGATGGACGGCAACGCGATCCAGTCCTGCAGGCGTTTCACCGACGCGTCGTGCTGCCCGGCGACAGCACGCTGGATCGCAGCAAGATCGGGTTCGGCCGCGAGCGCCAGCGCGGGCACCAGCAGCGACGCACAGATCGCAGCGACGAGGGTATGACGGAAACGTACGTGGGTATGGGCGAAGGTATCCATGGCTTGCTCCATAAGGCGCGGGTCGAGGCCGCGATGCTAACCCGTGACGACCGCGCCAGCAGTTGCGATCCAACGTGGGCCGTGACAGCGGGCACGGGTGGCACTAACCGACGTGCCCCGGAGCGGCGCCTACGCGCGTAGAATCGAACCCGGACGGCTCTGCGTCGAACCGTTCGCACCAGGCACAGGGGGAGCCGACGCAGGACGGACCCATTCGCGATAATCGGCCGGCAGGCCGGGGAGGCGACCATGCGTTACACCCTGTTCCTGAAATACAAGGATGGGCTGCTGCTTTGCGCCCGCATCCTGCTGGTGATCCTGTTCCTCAAATTCGGCTTGGGCAAGCTGACCAGCTTCGCCAGCACCGCCGATTACATGGCCTCGACCGACCTGCCGGCGCCTTCGCTGATGACGATCATCGCGGTGGCGGTAGAGCTGGGTGCAGGCATCGCGATTGCGGTGGGCTTCTACACCCGCCCGCTCGCCCTGCTGCTTGCGTTCTACACCCTGCTCGCTGCAGTGATCGGTCACCCGTACTGGAACATGCCGGCGACCATGCAGTACGACGGCATGATCAACTTCTACAAGAACTTCAGCATCGCCGGCGGGCTGCTGCTGTTGATCGTGGCCGGGCCGGGACGCTATTCACTGGACAAGCGGTAAGGACGGCTGCCGCGCTGAGCGCCGGGGATCGAAGCCAGCCAACCCCGACGCGATGCTTTGAGCCGGGAGCGAGCCGGCGCACCCGGTATCGTCGCATGATCGGCTCCGCCTTCCGTTCCTTGCCCAAACGCCACCTTCACTGCCCGTCGACGCCCCGCTGCTAGGGTGCGCCGCTGGCAGTTGACGGGGGGCGACATGGGGCTGGACTCGATATCGAAGCTGGACGAGTCGCGTCAGTTCCAGATCCTGATCAACGGCGTCGTCGATTACGCGATCTACCTGCTCGACCCCACCGGCACCATCTCCAGCTGGAACACCGGCGGCGAACGCATCAAGGGTTATACGGCGCGGGAAGTCCTGGGCCGCAACTTCTCGATCTTCTACACCCCCGAAGACGTCAACAACCGCGAGCCGGAACGGGCACTGCGCACCGCTGCGGCCGAAGGCAGGTACGAGCGCGAAGGCTGGCGCGTACGCAAGGATGGCACCCGGTTCTGGGCCAGCGTGATCGTCGATCCGATCCACGATGGCGAACAGTTGATCGGCTTCGCCAAGGTCACCCGCGACATTTCCGAGCGGCGTGCCGCAAGCCTTGCGCTGCAGGAGGCGCAGGAAGCCTTCATGCAGTCGCAAAAGGCCGAAGCCGTCAGCCGCCTGACGCTGGGCCTGGCGCACGATTTCAACAACATCCTGACCGTGATCACCAATTCGCTGGACCGGATCGTGGCCGGCGCCGGCGACGTCGAGAAGATCGCCCGCTCGGCCGACGTCGCCCAGCGCGCTGCGGACCGCGGCGCGCTGCTCACCAAGCAACTGCTCGCGTTCTCCCGTGGCGACCTCACCCGCGCCAAGGTCCAGGACCTCAACGCGGTGATCACGGCCAGCGAACCGCTGCTGCGGCGCGCCTGCGATGTCAGCATCCAGCTCACCTTCGATCTCGAACCCGGTCTGCCACGGGTCGCAATCGATGCCACCCAGGTCGAGGCCGCCCTGCTCAACCTGGTGATCAACGCCCGCGATGCGATGCCGAACGGAGGCCAGATACAGGTCACTTCCCGCGTGCGAACCACCGCCGGCGGCACAAGCAGCGTGGTGGTCGGCGTGCGCGACAACGGCAGCGGCATGAGCGCCGACGTGGTGGCCAGGGCGATGGATCCGTTCTTCACCACCAAGGCCGTAGGAAAAGGCAGCGGGCTCGGACTGAGCCAGGTTTACGGCACCGTGTCGCACCTGGGAGGAACGGTGGCGATCGACAGCACACCAGGCAAGGGGACGAACGTGACGATGGCATTTCCGGTGGCGGCAACCGTCCGCCCTGACGAGAGCGCGAAGCTGGTGAAAGTGCTGATGGTCGATGACGACAAACCGATCCTCGACGTCGTTTCCGAGGCGCTTACCGACCAGGGTTATTGCGTGATCACCGCAAGCAACGGCGATGAGGCGCTGGAGAAGATCCAGAACGACGCGAGCATCGATATTCTGTTTTCAGACGTCGTGATGCCGGGGCTGTCGGGCGTGGACCTGGCCCGCAGGGCGGCCGACATCCACCCCGGGCTGAAGATCGTGCTGGCGTCGGGCCATGCCGAGAGCTGGATCGAGGGCCTGCCGCAGGGCGTGGATTTTGTCGCCAAGCCCTATCGCCTGAGCGAAATCCTGCAGTCCCTTTCCAGGCACGTGGCCGCCTGAGGGCGCTGCGGCGGCCGGGTGGGGGTGATCCCAGCAGGCTGCACGCATGCGTTCGCTACACACCTGGGACAAGGCCTGTTCTATCCAGCTTGCCGTCAATCCCGACCCGCCCGCCTGGGCGCATACTCCCGCGCGCAGTCCACCCTTTGACAGCTCGAGGAGGCTCCGCATGATCCGCAAGCACCCGCTTTTCGCAACCCTCACGGCTCTGCTGCTGGCCGGGCCAGCCATGGCGCAGGAAACCGCCGCGCCGCAGATGACGCCGGAAATGCAGGCCATGATGGCCGCGTACCAGAAGGCAGGCACGCCCGGCGCCGAGCACAAGCAACTCGCTTCGATGGCCGGCAGCTACGACCTCACCATCAAGAGCTGGAACGAGCCGGGCGCGGAACCCAGCACCGAAGCCGGCACGGCCACTCGCCGCATGATCCTGGGCGACCGCGTGCTGGTCGAGGAAGTGACCTCACAGATGATGGGCCAGCCCTTCACCGGCCAGGGCCTGCACGGCTTCGACAACGTCACCGGCAAGCACTGGGCGACGTGGAACGACAGCATGACCACCGGCCTGATGGTCAGCCAGGGCAGCTGCGACGCCCAACTCGCCTGCACCTACACCGGCACCTACCACGATCCCGTGACCAAGCAGCCGGTGACGACGCGCATGACCAGCCGCTGGAGCGACAAGGACACCGAGGTATTCGAGATGTACGCGCCCGGCCCAGACGGCAAGGAAGCGAAGATGATGGAGATCACCTACAAGAAGCGCGCGCAGTAAATCGCGACGCCGGTGCCGGAGACCGCGTCCTTGCCGGATGCAGGCTCCGGCTCTGGCCTGTTGCCCTGTATTCCGGTTGTTCCACGGCTCGTTTTGTTCCGGACCCGTTCCGTTAGCGTGTTCCCATCCGCACGGCGCCACACTGGCCTGTTCCGCGCACGGCCTGTCGCCAGCCCGTCGACGTATTCAACGCGACGTCGGCATAGGTGGAGAACGCGGAGGGCGCGACGTCACCGCTGCGATGCACCGGCATCGCACCGAGCTGGTTGATCGTGTCCAGCGAGAGCGCATGGGTCGGGCCACTGGGCTGCGACTGCGACATCAGGCATCCCGTCGCCTCGTTGGCAGCCGCGCGCGCCGCGGCAGCTGCTTCGACAGCCGCTCCAGCGGCGGAGTTTGCGGCCTGCAGCGCCTTGTCGCCATACGCCAGCGACGGATTCGATTCGACGGCATTCGCGACGGCCTCGGCGGCGGCCTGCGCCTTGCTGGCGGCTTCCTCGGCCCGCTCTGCTGCGGCCTGCGCCGCTGCCGGATCGCAGGCGGCCGCGGCACGCTGCGCGTCGGCGGCGGCGGCCTCGGCATCGAAACCCGCACTGATCGCCGTCTCGGTTTGCTGCGCTGCTTCGTCCGCAGTGTGCGCTGCATTTGCTGCATCCGCAGCGCCCGACGAGCCGGAAGTCGCGCCGGAAGCGCCAGAGGTGGAATCCGTCATGAAGAAGCATCTCCTTGAAGGTGGACATCACGGCCGCCGATAGTCGCGACCGGCAGAAATTCGCAGTCGGCTACCTTAACGACCATGCGCAGGCCCTTGACCTAGGGTGTGCTCCAGGTTGTGCCGGACGCTTTTCCGAGTGTGCCCCCGCACGCGCGTCGCGTCTCGCGCATCCGGGTGTGTGAGGGCAAAGCTCGCGCAGCTGTCCTGCAGCGCACGACGACTCCGTTGTTGTCCACCATGGCGGATGCAGATCGATATTTCCACGGCACGATGCGCGGAGACCACCCATGAACCCCGCGCTGGGCAGGTTGCTGGCGGGGGTGGGCGTCATCGCGCTGGTCGTGCTGGGTTCGCTCGGGCTCCTGCTGTTGCGCGAAGGCGATGACGCGGAGCTGCGCGAGTTGCTCACCACCGGCGAGGTGCGCGAACTGCAGCCGGCCCTGTTCCAGTCCGCACCACTGCGCACGGCCCAAGGCGGCGCCGATCGCGTCTACCTGATAAGCAGCCAGTCCGAAACCATTACCCGCATCGCAGATCGGCGCAGCCGCAGGCCCTCGCGACGCGAGCTGCTGCATTTCGACCTGTGGGCCATCGACCCAACCACGGCGACGGTGGCTTGGCGCAAGCGCCTGCGCACGCTGGAAGGCGCGCAGCGCGCGGGCGTCGACCTGCGCAGCTTCGATCTGCTGGGCGTGGATGGCAGAACCCTGTGGCTGACCCTGGATGGGCCGCTGGGCGTATCGCTGGTCGATGGCAACGTGGTCGCTGACGGCGCCCGCATCGATGCAGCCAATCCGGCCATGGCCGGCAAACGCGTCAACGATCCCGGCTATATCGCCTTCGGCAGGCACGGTCTGCAGCTCACCCTGTCCGACGCCAGCCAGTGGCGCATCGACGCGAACGGCCTGCGTGCGGCCCCGCGCGACACGCCGGTGCGCGACCCACGCGGCATCGTGCCGCCGGCCGATTACGCGCGCGGCGCCTCCTCGACGTTCATGACCCGTGCGCTGCCCATCGGCGAGCGCTGGCTGGGCCTGATGACCGAGCAGGAAGCCGAGCTGTATCGCAACCCGCCGGTGGTGCCCGGGCGCGCGCCCGGTGAACGACCCGGCGCGATGCAGCAGTTTCTGGAGGCCAATCACGTGCCTCCCCCGCTCCACCAACCAGCTCCGCAGCCGTATCGACTGTGGGCCGCGCGCGTCGTGCGGGTGTCGGCCGCACCGCCGGACTGGCCCCGGGAATGGCCGGACAACTGGGGCACGCGGCCACAGTTCAGCGCTTACGAGGTTTTGCCGGACGCGCCGGGTTTCCTGCGCGCCGGCCTGCTGCGCGACAGCGGCAAGCACGACCAGGCATTGTGGTACCGGCAGCCCGACAGCGTACTGGTGCTGCACGCTGACAAACTGGGCAAGGAAGGCCGCCTGCAGCTGACCCGGGTCTCGGGCCCGGTGGGCAAGCCGGTGTGGAGCGTCGTGCTACCGATGGATGACCTGCATGCGGTCATGCCCAAAGAGCAGGATCTGGTGCTGCTGGGCAGCGAGCCGCCTCCTGCGTCTGCGGATCAGAAAACGACGGGCCAGGGGCCGCACCTCAAACTGGTTCGCGTCGACGCTCGCACTGGTGGAACTAAAACACTCGACCTGACCGCGAAGAGCCTCGAGCAGTCCAAGTGACCCCGCCTGCCCTGCTCCTTCTTTCGATTGCCGACCATCTAGACGCGATGCAGCGGTATCAGCAAAGCCGAAAGTTTGTCCTCTTCCAGCATGCGCCGCAGGCGCATCTCCACCCGTTCCAGGTCGGGCAGGTGTTGGGGCGCATACAGCGAATACGTCACCCCACGGCTGCCGCTGGAGACCGTATCCCGCCCCACGCTCACCTCGGACGTCCCGCAGCAGCGCCGCCACAGGCTCTGCAATGCCGCGGGCCCGATGCTCTGGCCGTTACCCAGCGTGAATTTGAACATGGCGATCTGGTGCTGCATGCAGTCTGACTCCGTTGGGCGTGCGCCAGTATGCGCCCGCAGCACCGGACAAGGCCGTTTCCAGGCGTCTGGGAACAAAAAGAGGGCGGAACAGCCCGTTCGGGTTCATTTTCAGCGCATGGGCCGTCGGAACGGGCGCACCGAACGCCCGCGATCCAGTCCGCACGCCCCCAACCGTCGTCTCAAACCTCCTGCGCCGCAGCCTCGCGGCCCTGCTGGCGGATCAAGGCCTCTTCGCGCGCATCGTTGATGGCGTGACGCACGCCATCGATATCGGGCGCCGATTCGTCATGCGCGAACTCACCGGTCAGCTCGCTGTCCGGCCGCAGCGCGCCGGCCTCGAACAAGGCCCACATCTCCTCGCCATACCAGGTCTCCAGCAATTCCGGTGCCCAGGCGCCCAGGCTGGCGGTGAGATTGTTGACGTCGCGCAGCAGCATCGTGCGCGCGGCGTTGTTTCCGGCGGCGCTGACCACCTGCGGCAGATCGATGATCACCGGGCCATCGGGCGCAACCAGTACGTTGTATTCCGACAGATCGCCGTGGATCAGGCCTACGCATAGCATCTTCACCACCTGACGCATCAGAAAGCGATGAAAACCGCAGGCCTGGTCGTGCGAAAGCTCCACCTCGCCCAGCCGCGGCGCGGAATGGCCATCGGCATCCACCACCAGCTCCATCACCAGCACGCCGTGGAAGTAGCCGTACGGTTCGGGCACCCGCACGCCAGCGTCGCGCAGCTGGTACAGCGCTTCCACCTCGGCGTTCTTCCAGGCGGTCTCCTGCTGCTTGCGTCCGTACTTGGTGGCCTTGCCGATGGCACGCATTTCACGGCTGCCGCGCACCTTCCGGCCTTCCTGGTACTGCACGCGCTGCTGGAAGCTGCGCTGCGCCATGTCCTTGTAGACCTTCGCGCAGCGCACGTCCTCACCGCTGCGTACCACGTAGACCGACGCTTCCTTGCCGCTCTTGAGCGGACGCAGAACGGCGTCGATCACGCCGTCGTCGATCAGCGCCTGCAGCGCGGCGGGGGTCTTCATGGGCACCTGGGGGAAAAGCGGGGGCGGCATTCTCGCATTGGCGGACGTGCCCCTGCGTCATGGGACCAAGGGACCTGCCGAGCAACGGTCGTGGTGAAATCGGGCAATGCGATCGCAGGGCGGCGCGACGCGCCGGGACGGATCTGACCCACAGGAGTATGCTGTGTCTGCGGCTGCGCACCTGCCCGCGCAGGCCGTCGCGATGCGACGCCGGATGCGCGCATCCACCCACCAGACGGCACCGCGACGCGGGATGGCCAGCGGTACCGAACGGAGGCGAGCATGCTCTCCCCGCGCCTGCACCATTTCCTCGACGAGCGCCATGCGCCCTACACCGCGCTGACCCACCACCGCACCATCACCGCCCAGCAGACCGCGCATGCGGCCCATGTCGGCGACCGCAATTTCGCCAAGACTTTGATGCTCAAGGTCGATGGCAGCCTGGCGATGATGGTGATGCCGGCCGCATATCGCGCCAACCTCACCCGCCTGTCGCGCGCCCTGGGAGGCGCGGTCGTCGAACTCGCGGAGGAAAACGAGTTCAAGGACGCATTTCCCGATTGCGAAGTCGGCGCGATGCCGCCGTTCGGCAATCTCTACGGCATTCCCGTGTACGTCGATGCACGCCTGACCGGCGAGGCCGAGATCGCGTTCAACGCCGGTTCGCATACCGATGCGGTACGGATGCCCTACGCAGAGTTCGAGCGGCTGGTCCAGCCTGAACTGCTTTATCTCGCGCATGTGATGTGACACAGGCCGATCGCGGCGCCGGTGCCGGCGCTGCGATCCGTCGCTCCACATCCGGGTTGCGAAAGGAAGACGCCGTGGCGGGTCTGATCGCACCCTGCCCTGTTCCTGCGCACGCCAGTGCTCCAACTGAAACGACGACCTGTGCCCTGCCGTGGCCGGCGCGCACGCGGAGATGCGTTTTGTTGGCGAATCCGCTGCGAGGAACCCCGTCGTGTCCGAACGCTTCATCAAGATCGCCGCCCTCTACCTGGTCTTCGGCGCTGGCCTGGGCATGTACATGGGCATGTCGCAGGACTTCAGCCTGACCCCGGTGCATGCGCACGTGCTGCTGGCCGGGTGGCTGACGCTCGCCATGGCGGGAGTGGTCTACCGTGCCTACCCTGCGGCCGCAGGCACGCGCCTGGCCGTGGCCCACTTCTGGCTGCACAACCTCGGCCTGCCTGTATTCATGGCCGGCCTCGGCCTGATGGTCACCGGCAAGGCCACGCTGGAGCCGGTCATCGCCGCAGGCGCAAGCGCGGTGCTGCTGGGCCTGGTGTGCCTGGCAATCAACCTGTGGCGGCGGCTGTGACCGATACGGTTTCCTCGAGCGCCAACGGCTGACGATTACCTGGCAGGGCGGGCCCTATCCTGCCCTACGCGGATCGCGGAGGCGCATGCGCAGCGTGCGTCCATTCGCACAGGTGGAGCAGCACGCCCGAGGGATCGTGCACGAACGTCACGATCGCCCCATACGGTTGCAACTGGGGTGGCTGTACACGCGCGCCGGCAAACCGGTTGCCCTGCAGCACGGACGCCACGTGTCGATGCCAGGCCTGCGCGTCGGCCACGGTCAGGTGCAGCATGCAGTTCTCTGCCACCTCCTTGATGTAATAGTCCTGGATGTAGAAGTGCTGCTGGTCCGCAAGTGTGACCAACGCCAGTCCGTCCGCGACATCCCGGGTTTCCCAGCCCAGGCCGGAATAGAACCGCTTGCAGAGCGCGAAGTCCCTGGCGGGAATGAACGGGCGAAGATCGGAGACTTTCAGGTTGGGCATGGGCCTGTCCGGACGCATGGGGAAGCTGGCAGCCGCGACGAGGCATCGCCGGCTGGCACACGGTAGCAAGTGGAACGGCGCAGTTTCCGGACAATCGACGGCATCTGTCCGCCCGATGCCGTGGGACACTGCCGGCATGGGCCAGGCTCCGCATGACCTCGATCCCCGTAGGCGCAGGACCCGCGAGTCGCTACAGTCCGCCTTCACCCTGCTGGCGCAGCAGCGGCGCTACCACGAGATCCGCATCGACGACATCCTGAAGGCGTCGGGGGTAAGCCGCTCGACGTTCTACGAACACTTCGCCGGCAAGGATGCCCTGCTCGCTGCCAGCATGGATGGCGCACTTTCGCTGCTCGCCGATCTGCCCGCGGGCAAGGCGAGCGTGCCGCAGGTTGCAGCTTTGCTCGCGCACTTCTGGGACAACCGCGCCCTGGCGCGCAGCCTGCTGCAGGGCGCCGCGCTGCGGGTGATCCGCAGCGCGCTGATGCGCCAGGTGGAAGACCGACTCAAGCTCGCCGGGAGCGCCCGCTTGCGGCTTCCCCGCCGGCTGGCCGCGCACGCCCTGGCCGATGGCATGTTCTCGCCGATCGTAGCCTGGCTGTCGGGTGAGGCCGCGTCCAGCCCGGCCGATCTCGCCGCAGCGCTGGCGACATCCTCGCAGGCGATGCTCGGGGGGATGCGTACCGTACTGCACCTGCGACAGTAGTCTGCGTCGGGATCTCCATGATTTCACTGCCATCTTCATGGATACCTCCATGCACACGACTGCGTCTTTCGGTCTTATCGCTCCGGGTCACCAGCCATGATGAAGGCACTGACCGCCACGCCCTCCGGAACGGAGACGACGACCTTGACCGCGCTGTCGCTGTCCCAGAACGCGCCACGCTCCGCGTGCGGCGGAGGGCACTCGCGCGATGCGCCACGCGGCGGTGGATAGGCATCGAAGACACGCAGCGCGTGTCCGCTCCGCATTTCATGGATCCTCAAGGCAGCGTCGCGGCGTCTGCCCACCCGCTTCCACGCGTCGATCCGGATCGCACCGGGCCTGCGTACGACTTCGACCTCGCCCCTGACCAGCTCGACGTGGATGCGATCGATCGTTGCCGGCCCATGGGTCGTTAACCAGAACGGCTCCGCATGCTCCGCGATGCCTCTTCCGACGGGCAGCACATGGGCAAAGACCGGTGATGCAAGCACGAAAAGCAGGGCAAGCGGTGCGAACGCCATGGGCGGGGCCGCGGGATCGGGAGTCGCGCCCAACCTATGGCGGATGCAGTCCTATGGATATCCGATTCTTGCGCCTCCCGACGGCAGTGGCCGGCACGGCCGCGGCCTTGCGCAGTTCGATCAGCGTCGCGCGCGCAGCTCGCGGAAGACGCGCAGCATCGCGGCAGCACTGACGTCGACGTCGGCCTCGCTGGTGGCCCAGTTCGAGACCGAGATGCGCATGGCGGCCAGGTCGTGCCAGGTGGTTCCGCTGGCCCAGCACGTGCCATCGAGCTGCACGCCGGTAATGACTTCGCGGGTGAGCGTGTCGTCGTCGCCGAAGCGCACCAGAACCTGGTTCAGGACGACGTCGTTGAGGATGCGCACGCCCGGTTCGCCTCCCAGTACGGCAGCGAACTGCCGGGCGCGGGCGCAACAGCGATCGACGAGGTCGGCGACGCCATCGCGTCCCACCGCGCGCAGCGTCGCGTAGACCGGTATGCCGCGCGCGCGACGCGAGAATTCCGGCACCCAGTCCACCGCGTCGCGTTCAGCGCCGCGGGTCTGGATGAGGTAGGCCGCGGCGACGGTCATCGCCGCACGATGCGCTTCGGCATGACGCACGATGGCCACGCCGCTGTCATAGGGCACGTTGAGCCACTTGTGCGCATCGGTCGCCCAGGAATCGGCCAGTTCGATACCGTCGGCCACCCCGCGCCGTTCCGCGCTGGCGCGCACCCACAGGCCGAAAGCGCCGTCCACGTGCATCCATGCCCCGTGCATGCGCGCGAGTTCGCCGATCTCGGCAAGCGGATCGAAGGCACCGGTATTCACGTTGCCGGCCTGCGCGCAGACGATGGTCGGCCCCTCGAGTGCGGACAGCACCTCGCCCAGGCGATCGGCGCGCATCCGGCCCTGCCCGTCGGCCTCCACGCGGACCAGCGCACGCGTGCCCAGGCCAAGGTAGCGCAGTGCCACGTCGAGCGTGATATGCGCATCCTCCGAGGCGACCACGTGGATGCGCGGCGAACCGTTCAGCCCCTCGGCTTCCACGTCCCAGCCCACCCTGCGCAATACCTCGTGGCGGGCTGCCGCAAGACAGGTGAAATGCGCCATCTGGCAGCCGGTGACGAACCCTACCCCGCTGCCGCGCGGCAGATCGAACAGTTCAAGCAACCAGCGGCCCGCGATTTCCTCCATCGCTGCCGCCAGCGGGGAGATCACGTGGATGCCGGCGTTCTGGTCCCAGGTCGACACCAGCCAGTCGGCCGCCAGCGCCACCGGCAGCGAGCCGCCGATGACGAAGCCGAAATAGCGCGGTGCGGCGCAGCCGGAAACGCCGCGCTGCGCCTGTTGCGCAAGCAGATCGATCACCGCGCCGGGGTCCTCGCCATGCTGCGACAACGGCGCGTCCAGCGCGGCGATCATCTCCTCGCGACCGGCCCGTGCGCCTACGAAGCGGTGCGGCAGTTCGCGCAGGAAATCGCTGGCATGCGCATGCGCGCGGGCGAGCAGCGGATCGAAGGGATCGGTGGACATGGCGGCTCCCGAGTGGTCGATCGGCGACAGTGACCCATTGTAGGTGGCGCCGCGGCGGCCGCGGCAAGTGCACTCCGGCCTGTGTTTCGCCGCCTGTCTCTCCCCAAAACCGCTCGGAATTACCGCTCGATCCTTGGTCCATCGACGTCAGCGATGAAGCCTGCCTGCACGCCACGCGCTAACATCACCGTCCATCTTCGCGACGCTACAGCCGGGCACGACGTCTCCGGCAATCCCATGCACTCGAAGCTGCCTCCGCTCGCCGACGTCCTTCACCTGATGCCCGATGCGGTGTGCGTGGTCGATGCCGAGGGATACTTCCTGTTCGTCAGTGCGAGCTTCGAACACATCTTCGGCTACACCCCCGACGAAGTGCTGGGTTTGCGGACGTTCGATCTGGTTCATCCGGACGATCGCGCGGCCACCGTTCAATCCGCGAACCAGGTCATGGAGGCAGGACTGCAGCAGCATTTTCGCAATCGCTACATCCACAAAGACGGTCACAGCGTGGACATCCAATGGTCTGCGCGATGGCTTCCCGACTATGGTGTACGCATCGGTGTAGCCAGAGAAGTGACCGAACTGCGCCGCGCGGAGGAAGCCCTCGAGCATCTCGCGGCCCACGACGCGCTGACCGGGCTGCCCAACCGGCACCGGCTGCAGCGCGAACTGCAGTACGCAATGGCGCACGCCGCGCAGACGGGCGATGGCCTGGCCCTGCTCTATCTGGACCTTGATGGGTTCAAGGAAGTCAACGATCGCGGCGGCCACGACGCCGGCGACCGCCTGCTGCGCGAGGTCGCACAGCGCCTGCAGCAGGCGCTGCGCCAGGGTGATCTCGTGGCTCGCGTGGGTGGCGACGAGTTCATCGCGCTGCTGCCCGGTTGCCGCGACGCCGAATGCGCCCGCGTCCTGGCCAACGCGCTCCGTGCCCGCCTGAACCCGCCCTTCCAACTGGCCGATGGTCAGTTGCATCTGGATGTCAGCATCGGGATCGCCTGTTTTCCCGCAGACGGGAGCGACCCGGACGCCCTGGTGGCGCATGCCGACCGCGCGATGTATGCGTCCAAGCGCATGCGGTCGCGGGGCGGTGACGCCGACCTGGATCGTGACATCGCCGCGGACGGCTGAAATCGCGCAGGGCCTGCTCAACCCCTTGGGTGCGCCGTCCCGGATGGCGCGCCGGGCTTGTTCGCCGCCATGGCCGATCGTCGACGACCGGCGCGTTCACGCAGTGCGTTAAGCGTCCGCATCCGCACCCCGCGCCCTCAGACGCTGGAAGGATTTCCCATGCACATCCTGAAACAAGCGGCACTGCTTTGCTGCGGCCTGCTGGCATTGGCGGCGGCGTCCATCGTCTCGGCGGGCGATGATTCATCGCCCGACGCTACCTTCCGTGCCGGCACCGCCCAGTGGATCGCGGCCTACAACGCCGGCAATCTCGACCGGATCCTCGCCCTGTATGCCGAAGACGCCATGGTTATGCCGCCGGACGCTCCCGCCGCCAGCGGTCACGCAGCCATTCGAGAATTCCTGAACAAGGACATCGCTTCGTCCAAGGCCGCGGGTATCACTCTCTCCGATCTCAGCAGCGGCTCGACAACCGGGACATCGGGCGATCTCGGCTGGCATACCGGCACCTTCGCGGTACTCGATGCGAACGGCAAAACGGTCGTTACCGGCAAGTACGCAGAGATTTGGCGACGGGATGGCGGCAAGTGGATGATCATCCGGGATATGTGGAACAACGATGCCCCGGCCGCTGCTGCGGCAGCTCCCGCCATGCCCTAGGACACGCCCAGGACAGACCTGGAACCAGCCGCTCGTAAGGCGGGCCAGGCCCTCCTTACCGGCGTTTCCCCTGTCATGGATGGCCGCCGCGGCGCCCTACGTCAGGTCCGCCTGCCATCGTCCGTCGATACCAGTGATCCGAACTGCGCCCGCAGTTCGTTCATCCGAGCCGCGTCGATGTCGATGCGCAGGAAATCGCGCAAATGCGCATGCGCGCGGTCGACCGGAAGGCCGATCGGCGACAGTGACCCATTGTAGGTGGGGCGGCCAAACGGCTCGGAAATCCGGAACCGGGATAACGGTCCAGGAGGTGGCCAAATATGACGTCCGAGGTCATGGCGGCATGACCTGCGAGGGCATTGCCGGCATGCAAGGCGACGCCCAGGCTTGCGGCCCTCCAACATGCCGCCTCCGGCAAAGGACACGACAATGCTTCGCAGGGATTTTCTCGCCATTGCCGGCGCCGCGCTCGCGGCTGGAGCGATGCCCAAGGCCCTCGCGCACACGCGCGATGCCACGACAGCCGCCGCGCAAACCGGCAGCGGTCACCCCTTCGATATCGTCGCGTTCCGCGCCGCGCGACGCCATGTGCGCACCGCGATGGGCAATATCGCCTGCGTAGAACACGGCCGCGGCGATGCGGCGCTGTTCCTGCACGGGTTTCCGCTCAGCAGTTTCCAGTGGCGCGGCGCGATCGAGCGGCTGTCGCCGTACCGCCGCTGCATTGCCCCGGATTTTCTCGGCCTCGGTGAGACCGAAGTCGCCGAAGGCCAGGGCGTGGCGCCGAACGACCAGGTGGCGATGCTGGTCGCCCTCCTCGACGCCCTCGGCGTCCCCGCGGTCGACGTCGTCGCCAGCGACAGCGGCGGCGCGGTCGCGCAGCTGCTGCTCGTGCGCCATCCGCAGCGCGTGCGCTCGCTGCTGCTGGCCAACTGCGATACCGAAACCGACTATCCCGTGCAGGCGCTGCAGCCGGTGATCTCGCTGGCGAAGGAAGGCAAGTTCGTCGACCAGTGGCTCGCGCCCTGGCATGCCGACAAGGCGCTGGCACGTTCGGCCGACGGCATCGGCGGCCTGTGTTATGTCGACCCGGCGCATCCGACCGACGATGCAATCGACGCCTATCTGGCGCCGCTGCTGTCCTCGCCACGGCGCAAGGCGCTGGCCAACGCCTACGCAATCGCGCTCGAGCCCAACCCGCTGGCCGGCGTCGAAGACGGGTTGCGCCAGCGCCGTGCGCCCGTGCGCATCGTCTGGGGCATGGCCGACGACATCTTCTCGCCCAAGGCTGCCGACTATCTGCATCGCACCGTGGGTAACTCGCGGGGCGTGCGCGAACTGGCTGGCCGCAAGTTGTTCTGGCCCGAAGAGCTGCCGGACGTCATCGCCGAAGAAGCGCGTCTGCTGTGGGGCGTGGGCTAGACCCTCCATCCCCGAGACTGCCTCGCCCATGCGCACCCAGCGTCGCGCCAGCCCGCTGGACCTCGGCGGGACCATGGCGCAGCGGGCCGTAGCTATCCGCCTTCCATTCGCATCGCCTCGATCTCGCGCCGGGGCGGCGCGCCGAACAGGCGGCGGTATTCGCGGCTGAATTGGGACGGGCTCTCGTAGCCGACGCGATGGCCGGCGGCGGCGGCTTCCAGGCCGTCGACCAGCATCATTCTTCGCGCTTCCTGCAGCCGCAGCTGCTTCTGGAACTGCAAGGGCGACATCGCGGTCGCCGCCTTGAAACGCGCATGCAGCGACGAAGGACTCATGTGCGCAGCCGCTGCGAGCTCGTCGATGCGCAGAGGCTCGGCGTAACGCTGCTTCAGCAGTTCGATCGCGCGCGCCACGCGTTGCGACGGACCATCGATCGCGCACAGCGCGCGCAGGCGCTGGCCCAGTTCACCGGTCAACACGCGGTAGTGGATCTCGCGCAGCGCCAGCGGCGCCAGCACCGCGGCTTCCTCAGGAGTATCGAGCAGGCGCACCAGCCGCAGCACCGCGTCGAGCAGCGGTGCGTCGGTGCGGGCGAGGAAAAGTGCGCGCTGCCTTCCGGCGTCGCCCGATGCGGGCGATCCGATCTGTGCCTGCAGTTCGTTCACCTGGGCGGCATCGATTTCGATGCGCAGGCACAGGTAAGGCAGCTCCGGCGAGGCATCGATGATCTGACCGGTCACCGGCAGGGTCATGGACACCACCAGATAATGCAGCGGGTCGTAGACATAGACCTCGTCGCCCAGCAGGGCGTGCTTGCGGCCCTGCACCACCACGCACAGGCTGGGGTGATAGACCGAAGGCAGCGGCTGCGAGGGCGCGCTGGCACGGATCAGCGACAGGGCCCCGATCACGCTGGGATGCACGCCATCGCCGGGCGCATTTCGGGCAACCCGGTCCGCCAGCTCGACGCGCTGCGCCTCCAGCGCCGGGTGCACCGGCACCACGCGGGAATCCCTGTCAATCATGGAGTTAGCGCCTTCGCCACGGGAGCCTGGATTATGCGCCGAGGCCAGGCGCGTGCGCGCTGCCGGTCGTCTCCCTGGAGGATCGTGCAAGCATCGGGGAGCAATGGACTAACGCCATCTGGACCACGGCGCCTACCGTGTCCCTACCCCGCTGCCTCCAGGAAACCACCATGACTGCCACCGATTTCCCCCGCCGCACCCTCGGCCGCCAGGGCCTCGTCGTCTCTGCGCTCGGCCTGGGCTGCATGGGCATGTCCGACTTCTACGGCGACAGCGAAGAGGCGACCAATCTCGCCGTACTGAACCATGCGCTCGACATCGGCGTGAACTTCCTCGACACCGCCGATATGTACGGCATCGGCGGCGCCAACGAAAAACTGCTGGCGAAGTTGCTGCGCACGCGCCGCGATGAGGTGGTGCTGGCGACCAAGTTCGGCAACGTGCGCGGCGAGGACGGCGCTTTCCTCGGCATCGACGGCAGCCCGTCGTACGTGGCCGCGGCCTGCGACGCCAGCCTGAAGCGGCTGGGCGTCGAGCATATCGATCTGTACTACCAGCATCGTGTCGATCCGAAGGTTCCGGTCGAAGAGACCGTCGGAGCGATGTCGCGTCTGGTCGAGGCCGGCAAGGTGCGCCATCTCGGCTTGTCGGAGGCTGCCGGCGAAACCGTTCGCCGCGCCGCGAAAGTGCATCCGATCGCCGCGCTGCAGAGCGAATACTCGCTGTGGACGCGCGATGTCGAGGGCGATGCCCTGCCCGTCTGCCGCGAACTCGGCATCGGATTCGTGCCGTACAGCCCGCTCGGGCGCGGCTTTCTCACCGGCGCCTTCAGGAAGCCGGACGATATCGCCGAGAACGACTGGCGGCGCCAGAACCCGCGCTTCCAGGACGCGAACTTCGCCCAGAACCTGGCGCTGGTTGAAGCGGTCACCGAACTTGCACAGGACCGCGGCTGCACGCCGGCGGAGCTGGCCCTGGCCTGGCTGCTTAATCGCGGCGACGACATCGTGCCGATCCCCGGCACCCGCCGGATCGAGCGCCTCGATGAGAACGCCGGCGCCGCGCGGATTGCGCTCACCGACGTCGAGCAGGAACGTATCGACGAAGTGCTTTCGCAGCACGATGTCGCCGGCACGCGTTATCCCGAAGCGGGGATGGCGACGGTGAATGCCTGACGATCGCGTGCGACCGCGCCTCGATTTTCTGTAGGAGCGCCACTTCGGCGCGACCCGGTAAACCGCCGAAGCCGTCGCGCCTCTGCACGCTCCGCGCTTGTTCCGTCTTCTCGGGGCGAGGAGCACAAGACATTCCATTCGGCTGACCGCCAACCAGCGGCAAGGCCTCGCTCACCTATCGAAATCCAACGGAGATCCCTATGAACGATATCCAGGGCAAAGTCATCGCCATCACCGGCGCCAGCAGCGGTATCGGCGAAGCCACCGCGCTGCGCCTGGCCGGCGAAGGCGCCAAGCTCGTGCTCGGCGCACGCCGCACCGACCGCCTCGAAGCACTGGTCGCGAAGATCCGCGAGCAGGGCGGCCAAGCCGTCTTCCAACCGCTCGACGTGACCCGGCGCGACCAGGTGGAAGCCTTCGTCCGCTTCGCGCTGGACACCTACGGCCGCCTCGACGTGATGGTCAACAACGCCGGCCTGATGCCACTCTCGCGTCTGGACGCGCTGAAGGTCGACGAGTGGGATCGCATGATCGACGTCAACATCAAGGGCGTGCTGTACGGCATCGCCGCCGCGCTGCCGGTGATGCAGGCGCAGGGCCGCGGCCAGTTCGTCAACGTATCCTCGGTGGCTGGCCGCCTGGTGTTTCCCACCGCGGCGGTGTACTGCGCCACCAAGTTCGCCGTGCATGCGCTCTCCGACGGCCTGCGCCAGGAAGTCGGCGAGAACATCCGCGTCACCACCATTGCACCCGGGGCGACCGCCTCCGAGCTTGCCGAGACCATCTCCGATCCGGAGGTGAAGCAGGAAGTGATCGACGTCTTCCGCAAGAACGAAATCCCCGCCGACGCCATCGCCCGCGCGATCGCGTTCGCGATCGGCGAGTCGCGCGAGGTGGATGTCAACGAGATCGTGGTAAGGCCGACTGCACAGGCCTATTGAGTGTGCGTCAGCGCCTTGCATCGCCGACGCGCCACCGCCGCCCGGAGTGGGAGCTTCGACGACCCGCCTCGGGGTGCGCAGTATGCGCTCAGCCCTCAGCCCATCGCTTTCTTCACGAGCGCACCGATCTTTGCCTCGACGGCCGATGTCAACTCCTTCAGCGCGAAGGAGGTCGGCCATAGGGCGCCTTCGTCGAGGTTCGCCGCGTCGCTGAACCCGAACGTCGCATACCTCGATTTGAACTTGTGCGCGCCCTGGAAGGAGCAGACGACCTTGCCGTCCCTGGCGTAGGCGGGCATGCCGTACCAGGTCTTGGCCGAAAGCCCTGGCGCACTGGCCTTGATGAGTGCATGGAGCCGCCTGGCCATGGCGCGATCGGGTTCCGGCATCGCGGCGATCGCCGCGAGCACGGCGCTTTCCCCGGCCGCATTGTCTGCGCCACGGCGCGCCTCGGTCTTCAGCTCCCGGGCGCGCTCCTTCATCGCAGCTCGTTCCTCGTCCGTGAATCCCTCGGCCTTCTTGCGGGGCGCGCTGGAGCTCTTGGTGGCCTGCTTCGTCGCCTGCCTGGTCGCGTTCTTGGCACTTTGGGCACTCTTGGTCATGCTCCGTTCCCTCTCGTTACTCACTGGCGGCTCAGCGCAGTTCGTTGATGCGGATGTGGTTGCCGGCGGGGTCGCGAAAAGCGCAGTCGCGGACTCCGTAGGGCTGCTCGGTCGGCTCCTGGATGACCTCGGCATCGCTGGCCTGCAGCCTGGCGAAGGTGCCGTCGAGGTCGGCGGTCGCCAGGATGAGCATCGCGTAGGTACCTTTGGCCATCATCTCGGCGATAGTGCGGCGCTCGTCGTCGGTGAGGCCCGGCGTTGCGGCCGGCGGGTGCAGGACGATGGAGGTGCCGGGCTGGCCCATGGGACCGACCGTGATCCAGCGCATCCCTTTGTAGCCGACATCGTTGCGGACCTCGAAGCCGAGGGTGTCGCGATAGAAGGCCAGGGAGGCATCCGGGTCGCTGTGGGGGAGGAAGGTCGAGTGGATGGTGATGTCCATGACGGTGGAGCTCGCTGCGGGAGGGGCCGTCATGCTAGATCCGGCTCGGGCGTCGGCGCTTCTCGATTCCTGACCGGTCTGCTCACCTGCTTGGCCACGCACGCCGGCATGCCTGCCGTCGCCGACGCCGCCTGGACCCGATAGACACTGGGCGGCACGCCAACCAATTCCGTGAAGCGGGTACTGAAAGTCCCCAGCGACGAGCAACCAACGGCAAAGCAGACCTCGGTGACGCCGAGGTCGCCACGGCGCAGCAGCGCCATCGCGCGCTCGATGCGCCGCGTCATCAGATAACTGTACGGCGATTCGCCGAATGCGAGCTTGAACTGGCGGCTGAGATGCCCGGCCGACATGTGCACGCCGCGTGCGAGCGCCTCGACGTCCAGCGGCTGCGCGTAGTCGCGGTCGATCCGGTCGCGCACGCGGCGCAGCCGGACGAGGTCGCGCAAGTGATGCGCCGTGGGGGCTTCGCTGGTCACCGGCGCGATCGTCCCATGTCGCAACGGGGCGCTCAAGGCACCGGGAACACGGAACACCACGACGTCAGGCAGCGCACGTCGATGATGGTGTCAGGAGCCGGCGGTATCTGCGCTTGCCTGTGCGCGCTGCGCCTCGTAGCGCTCGCCCCAGTCCGCGAGCGGAGCCATCGCTTCGACGAGCGAAATGCCCAGCGGGGTGGCGGAGTATTCCACGCGTGGTGGCACCTCCGGGAACGCGACACGATCGACCAGGCCGTCGGATTCCAGCTCGCGCAACTGCTGGATCAGCATCTTCTCGCTGATGCCTGACAGCAGACGTTTGAGCTCGCCGAAACGCCGCGACTGCGAAAGCAGTTCACAAAGGATCACCGCCTTCCACTTGCCACCGACCACTTCCAGGGCCGGGCCCATACCGCAGCCATAGGGTTTGTTCGCGGGCATGTCCAATACTGACGTTCTGGTATGTACCTGACTTTACCGTACGTACTTGCGATTGCGGAAGCGGATCGCATGATGTTTGCAGCCACCCGACTGCTTGAGGCGAAACGATGAACGAAGTGACGGTAATTGGACTCGGTGCCATGGGATCGACCATCGCGCGGCTGCTGCTGGACGCCGGCCTGGAGGTGACCGTGTGGAACCGCAGCGCCGACAAGGCAGAGGCACTGGCGCGCGCTGGCGCGACGGTGGCGCCAACGGTCGAGGCGGCGTTGCGCGCAAGCCCGATCGCGGTGATGTGCGTCTACGACTACCGCGCCGCCGATGCGATCCTGGGCGCGCCCGGCGCAGCCGACGCGCTGGCCGGGCGCGTGCTGGTGCAGCTCACCACCGGCAGCCCCGAGGAGGCGCAGGCGGCGCTCGCATTCGCGACGTCGCACGGCGCGCGCTACCTGGACGGTGCCATCCAGGCCGCGCCCAGCCAGATGGGCCAGCCCGATACGCCACTGCTGCTTTCGGGCGAGGAAGCAGCACGGCACGAGGTCGAACCGGTCCTGCGGGCGCTCGCAGGCAACGTGGTGTACCTGGGCGAGGCGATCGATGCGGCCGCGACGATGGACCTGGCGACGCTGTCCTACGTCTATGGCGCCTTCGCAGGATTCCTGCACGGCGCCCGGTTGGCGGAGGCTGCAGGCCTGGACGTCGCCGCGTTCGGTCGTATCGTCAACCAGATTTCGCCCAGCTTCGGCGCGTTCTTCGAGCACGAGGGCGGCGTGATCCAATCGGGCGATTTCGCCATCACCGAGAGTCCGCTGCGCATCTCGATCGAGGCCACGCGGCGGATCCTGCAAAGCACGCGTGCTGCCGGAGTCAACCCGGAGTTTCCTGCTTTCGTGGCCGGCTGGTTCGATCGTGCAGAGGCGGCTGGCCTGGCCGACCTGGAGGCGGCAGCGCTGATCGAAATCCTGCGCGAGAAGCGGACACTGCAGGCTGCCTGAAGCCGTCGATGATCTCGTCCTTCGGACACGGATTGCGAAGGCTCGCTCCTTCGCGTATCGCCATCATCCCCAGGCCGGCTGCCCGGGTTCGAGCGGCACGCATCCCTGGTAGCGCCCCGGAATCGGCACGTAGCGCGTCGCCCGGGTCATTCCGACCTCCGAGGTGAAGTAGCTGGTGAGCGCGAGTTCGCGCACGGTCGAGTACCAGTGCCCGTCTCCCGCCGGCCGGGCCGCGGCGTCGGTCTCGCGCAGCAGGCGCTCGCGGTCGGCCTGGGGCAGCGATTCGAACGAGCCGCCGGCAGCGCGGCATGTCGCCCGGAACGCCCGCAGCCCGGCCGTAACGCGCTGTTGCACGTCCGGCGTCCTGCAATCGGCGAGCAGCAGTGCCATCGTCGCGCCCACGCCCGCTGATTTCGCGCCCGGCGAGGCCGCGGTGTCTGGCAGCAGCGTGTCGGCGATGTCTTCGAGCAACGCCTGGTCGTCCTGCGCGGATGCGCGCGATGCCGACGCCGTATCGCGTCCATCGGGCGTGCACCCGGCCAGCAGGCCAGGAACGGCCAGCGCGCCCATCAGGGCTGTTGCGGCCTTCAGCGCCTCGCGCCGGGTCACCGGAACGCTCGCGCCCGTGCGGGATTCCAGATCGCTCACAGGTTCTGCCTCCCGAGTTCGTCGACCGCATGATCCACCGCGCGCGCGGTGAGCGCCATGTACAGCAGCGAAGGCGACTGGTTGCCGGTGGAAGTCATGCATGCGCCGTCGGTCACGAACACGTTGGGACACGCATGCAACTGGTTCCAGCGATTGAGCAGCGAGGTCTCCGGGTCGCGCCCCATGCGGCAACCGCCCATCTCGTGGATGTCGCGGCCGGGAAACCACTCGCGGTTGTCGCTGGTCTGAATGTCGCGACAGCCGGCGACGTCCAGCATTTCGGTGGCCTGGGCGCGCCAGTCGCTGATCATCCGCTCGTCGTTCTCGTCGTACTCGACCGAGGTCACCAGCTGCGGGATGCCCCATGGGTCCTTGCGCGTTTCGTGCAACCGCACGTGATTGGTTTCCTTCGGGATCGTCTCGCCCTGCAGATAGGCGTAGATCTTCCACGGCCCCGGGCGCGCCTGCGCGTCCTTGTACGTTCCACCCACGCGGTCGGGCGAGTCCGCACCACGGTCGCGGTAGGCGCCGGTGAAGGTGGTATAGCCGCCGACGAAACCGGCGTCCTGCTGCCCCAGGTTGCGGAAGTTGGGAATGATGCATTCCGAGGGCCGGCGGCCGAAGTAGTAACTGTCCTCGTAACCCTCCACCGTGCCGCCACCCCCGGCGCGATAATTGTGGAAGGCGACGTACTTGCCGAGCAGTCCGTTGTCGTTGCCCAGCCCGTGCGGGAATCGCGACGAGACCGAGTTCAGCAGGATCAGCACTGAATTCAACGCGGATGCATTCACGAACACGATGCGCGCGCGGTACTCGGTGACCGCATGGGTATGCGCGTCGATTACCCGCACGCCGGTCGCCCTGCCCCTGGCGTCGTCGTACAGGATCGAATGCACCACCGCATCCGGGCGGAGCGTGAGATTTCCGGTCTTCGCCGCCCACGGCAGCGTGGACGAATTGGAGCTGAAGTAGGCGCCGAACGGGCAACCGCGCCAGCACAGGTTGCGCGACAGGCAGGCGCTGCGTCCCTGCTCCAGGTGGATCGGCTCCGGTTTGGTGAGGTGCGCCCAGCGGCCGTGCACGACATAGCGGTTGCCGTAGTGGGCGCGGATCTTGCGGCCGTAGTCCTCCTCGACGCAGTTGAACTCGAACGGCGGCAGGAATTCGCCGTCGGGCATCGAATCGATCCCGTCGCGGGTGCCGCACACGCCGATGAACTTCTCCACGTGCGAATACCAGGGCGCCACGTCCTCGTAGCCGATCGGCCAGGCGATGCCGTAGCCCTGGCGTTCGGGCGCGGTGAATTCGTACGGGCTCCAGCGCTGGCAGGCACGCCCCCACATGATCGACTTGCCGCCGACCTGGTAGCCGCGGATCCAGTCGAACGGCTTCTCCTGCACGTAGGGGTGTTCGCCGTCCTTGACGAAGAAGTGCACTACGTCCTCTGCTGCGATCTTGGCCAACACCGGGTTCTCGTCCACCAGCTTGCGCGTCAGTGCGCCGCGGTGCGGCAGTTCCCAGGGGGCCAGGGTCGCGGTGGGATAGTCCTTGATGTGTTCGACATTGCGGCCGCGCTCCAGCACCAGCGTCTTCAGGCCCTTCTCGCACAGCTCCTTCGCCGCCCAACCGCCGGAAATGCCGGAGCCGATGACGATGGCGTCGAACGTCGTGTCGCCGGCCGTCGTGGTCATTTCGCTGGCGTGGAGACAAGATTGCGGAACGCGACCGGCCCGTGGTCGCGCTGCGGCGCGTGGATGTCGATATCCCGGCATTCCAGGAGCGCGTCGCCCGCGGCGCCGGTTTCCGTGGCCGCGCCGGCGGGGTCGCAAGCCAGGCCAAGGGCGGGCAATGCCGATGTCGGGTGCCGGTCCATGACGCTTCTCCGGTCGTAGGCGCTCAAGATACCAAGCTACTCGTCTCCTTTCGAGCTTCGAAGATCCCATTCCACGAGGGATCGGTTTTCTCCGTCCAACACGTGCCAAGGTGTTCGCAACTGCAGATCAGGGCGTGTAGGTCACCGTCAGCTTGGCACTCGTGCCATGTCCGATCCACAGATGGCTGGTCGCGTTCTGGTCGGCGGTGAAGCGCAGGCGCAGCTGGGTACGTCCGCCCTTGTTGACCGCGGCAAGTCCAGGAGCCGAGAACACGTTGCTCGTCTGGCTGCCGCCGGAGAACGGCAGCAATTGCGCGACTCCTGTGGCGACCGCGGCATAGGCCCAGTCGGCGGCTTCGGCGGCGCATCCACCCATGCAGCCCCTATGCACGTCGACCACAAGCGTGTTGCCAGCCGGATTCGACCACGGATCGCCGTATGCACTGCCATAGGCCACATCCAGCCTGGCGGACGTGACGGTGGCGCCGTCGGGGATCGCCGAAGTGTCGAACGAGAGCAGCGCGCGGTTGAACTTCCCGTCGGCGCCACGGCCGATCGCCAGGCCATAGACCGATTCCAGGGTGCCGACGGCCGGCGCGCTGCCTCCGCTGCCCGCCTTCACATAGCCGTCGTTGCCATCCTCGTTGTCGAAGACGACCGTGACCGGCGTTGCGCCGCCCGATCCACCGCTCACGACGACGTTCACCTGCGCCGACGTGCCGACATTACCGGCCAGGTCGAGCGCCTTCGCCTGCAGCACGTGCGGCCCGTCGCTGGCATTGGATGAATTCCAGGTCATGGCATACGGCGCAGCGGCGTCGCTGCCGAGCAGGTTGCCGTCTAGCAGAAACTCGACATGGTCCATACCAATGTCGTCGCTCGCCGTCGCGCTGACCGCGACATCGCCGCTGACCGTGGCGCCCTCGGAGGGAGCCGTCAGCGACACGCTCGGCGCAACGCCATCGAGGTTGTCCAGGCCCCAGAACCGCCCGATGTAATAGCTCGAGCAGATGTTCGCGTCGAGGATATAAGCGCCGGCCACGCCGCACTGGGTTTCACCGGTGCCCGGGTCCACCGGCGTTCCGTGGCCCATGCCGCTGATCGTGTAGGTCTCCACCAACGGTTGTCCTGCAGCGTTCTTGTAGAGCCTGTGCGGATAGCCTGCGACGGTATCGGACACGTCTGCGACCTGGTCGATGCCATGGACATCGGTCCACTGCTCCATGCTCTCGGTCAGATTCATGGGGCGGACGGTGTAGTCGGCGTCGCCGTGCCAGATCGACACCAGCGGCCATGGCCCGGTCCATGACGGATATGCGGCGCGCACCCTGTCGCCCCACTGGGCGGGCGCGAGGTTCGTCCCCGGATTCATGCAGCTGAAGGCTGCGCTCTGCGTCGTCGCGCAGCGATACGGCAGGCCAGACAGGATCGCTCCTCCGGCGAACACGTCCGGGTAGGCCGCCAGCATCGCCGCCGTCATCGCGCCGCCCGCCGATAGGCCCGTCACGTAAACCCGCGACGGCGCGATGGCGTGGTCGGCGATCATGCGGTCGACCATCTGCTTGATCGACAGGGTCTCGCCCTGCCCGCGCGCCGTGTCGCCCGATTCGAACCAGTTGAAACAACCGCTGGAATTGTTGGCGCTTTGCTGCTGCGGCAGGACCAGCGCGAACTGCCAGCGATCGGCCAGCATCTGCCAGCCGGTCTCCGCGTCGTAGCTGGACGCGCTCTGCGCGCAGCCGTGCAGGGCCACGACCAGCGGCGAGTTCGCCGGCAGCCCTGCCGGTACGTACTTGAACATCCTGAGCGCGCCGGGGTTGCTGCCGAATCCGGTGACTTCGGACTGCGCCAATGCGGGCGCCTGCAACGCCATCGCCATCAGCAGGAACAGCACGCGCATCGACTGGATCGTGCGGTGCCAGGAACGGCGTGCGCTTGTCGACATCGTTGGCTCCCAGGACCTGGATGGCCCAAGTGGGCCACGACGATCGACGACGCGGCATTGGTCGAAGGGGAAAGCTGCAGTGCAGCAAAACGCTTGGGCTCACTCCCCTCCAGTCGGAAGCGCACTCTGGCTGAGCTCTTTTCCAGAACCGATCCGACGCCCTCCCGGCTGATCACCGGGTACCGCGCAGGTCAGGTTGAAGCCCGGCTTCCGCGCCATCCGCAGCTTCCGCGCCTCCCCCGCTCGCAGCGCCGCGACCTTCGGCGCGGGACCTCCGACGGCCAGGATAGGGTGCCTTCTGGCCTATTTTTATCGTAAAACGATAATATTAGTATCGTTTTACGGCAAATCAGTGAGGCATTCGCATGAACAGCACCTCCGCCCGCGCCCTCTCCGTGGCCCGTCCGGTCATCCAGGGTCTGACTGTCCTCAACATCCTCTATGCCGTCTGCCTCGCCGTGCTGCTGGGCTGGAGCTTTCTCATGCCGGGCTGGCCGGAACGGGCGCTCGGCTTCGACATCGCGTCGAAGTATCCAATGGTGCCTCTTGGGCTCCGCGCCATCGTCGTCATCGGCATCGCCGGCGCTGCGATCGTGCACACGATCCTGCGGCGGCTGCTGGCGATCGTCGACACGGTGCGCGGCGGCGACCCGTTCATCCTCGAGAACGCCCGGCGTCTGGACATGATCGCGTGGAGCGTGCTGGCGCTCGAGGTGCTGCGATTGATCGTCGCGGCCATCGCCGCGGCGGTGTGGGAACCCGATCGCGTGGACGGCTTCTCGATCGCCTCATGGTTTGCGGTGCTGCTGCTGTTCGTGCTGTCGGGCGTGTTCGCCCAGGGCGCCCGCATGCGCGCCGACCTCGAAGGAACCGTGTGATGGCAATCCTCGTCCGCCTCGACGAGCTGCTGCACGCGCGTCGCATGACGCTCACCGAGCTCGCCGCGCGCATCGACATCACCATTGCCAACCTGTCGATCCTGAAGACCGGCAAGGCGAAGGCGATCCGCTTCTCCACGCTCGAGGCGATCTGCGCCGTGCTCGAGTGCCAGCCCGGCGACCTGCTCGCGTTCGACGCGGATGCGCCGACGGACGACCCCGATCAAGACGGAGGGGCTTCCGCATGAATGGCTTCATCTGGATCCACATTGCCGGCGGCATGGTCGCGCTGGCGGCCGGCACGGTCGCTGCTGCCGCGCGCAAGGGTGGCCGCGTACACGTGGCGGCCGGCGGTGCGTTCGCCGCATCGATGCTCGTGCTCGGCGTCACCGCGTCGATCATCGCGCCATTCGCGTCGCCGCCCCAGTCGTCAGTCGGCGGGGTCATGGCCTGTTACTTCGTCGCGACCGGCTGGCTGGCCGCGCGCCGTCGCAGCGACCGCACAGGCACGTTCGAGAAGATCGCGTGTGCGATCGTGTTGGTCCTTGGCGCGCTGATCATCGCCGATGGCGTGCAGCGGGCACTCGCGCCGCCCGGGCAATTCACCGGGCCGCCCGCGCCGGGCGCGCTCATCCTGCTGGGCGGCATCTGCCTCCTCGCCGGGCTCGGGGATCTGCGCTACGTCAGGCGCCGCACGCAGTCCGCCACCCAACGCCTGTCGCGCCATCTGTGGCGGATGTGCTTCGCATTCTTCATCGCCACCGGTTCGTTCTTCCTCGGCCAGCAGGACGTGTTGCCGATGGCTGTTCGCGGATCTCCGATTCTGTTCGTCGCGGCGTTCGCGCCGCTGGCACTTCTGCTCTTCTGGCTGGTGAGGGTCAGATTTTCCGGATATCCGCCGGGGGACGCGGTGCCCAACCCGGACTCGACGAATGCCACACAGTCCCGCCAGCAGGTCAGGCATGAAACCCGACGGCTGATCCGGCCGGCATTGGCCCACGCTCGTTCCACCCAATCTCCGGAGGAGTGACACCATGATCGCCCGCCCATTCGTCCAGTTCTTTGCGCCCGATCCGCGCCGTGAGGGTGTCCGCCCCGTCCAGATCTGGGGCCTGCGCCTGTTCTTCTTGCTGATGCTGGTGTTCGTCACGCCGACCGCATGGCGTGCGCTTCTGACGCACGAAGGGGCGTGGGATCCCGTGCGCGCGGTCGCATTCGCCGTGTGGGCCACCTATCCCGCACTCGCACTGTTCGGCGTAATCCGGCCACTGCGCTGGCTGCCGCTGATGTTCTTCACCATCGGCTACAAGGCGATCTGGCTCGCGTTCGTCGCCTATCCGCTATGGCAGGCCGGCGCGCTGTGGGGGACGCCCACCGGCGAAGTCGCCAGCTCCTTCCTTGCGCTGCCGCTGCTGGCGGCGGTGGTGCCGTGGGGATATGCGTGGCGGACGTATTTTGCGTGGCCGCGGCGCGTGATCGAGGCAAGCCCCACGTCCGCGTGTTGAAGTCACGTAAGCCTGCGACTGCGCCGCGTTGTCCGCCGCTCGGCGAAAACGTAGGGCGAGCTCAAGCCCGCTCTATGCCGTACCGCGTCGGGCATGCATCCAATCACCAGACTTCGCAGCGATCCGCCTCCGGCCGCACCATCGGTGCATCGGCCTTGCACTGGAAGACCTCACGAAACGCAGGCAGATTCGACAGCGGTCCGTTGACGCGGTACTTGGCGACGGGATGCGGATCGCCCTGGATCATGGTGCGCTGGGTTTCCATGCGCGTTTCGTCGCCGCGGAACTGACCCCAGGCGATGAAGAACTGCTGCTCGGGGGTGAAGCCGTCGAGGGTCGGTTCCGGGCCCTTGCCCTCGCGCGACTTCAGGTAGGCCCGGTAGGCAATTTTCGCCCCAGCCAGGTCGCCGATGGATTCACCCAGCACCAGCTTGCCGTTGTGGTGCACGCCGGGCTCGATGAAGTAACCCTCGAACTGCTTGACCACGCACTGGCCTTTGGCCTCGAACTTCTTGTTGTCGGCTGGCGTCCACCAGTTGGCCAGGCGGCCCTGGGCATCGAACTGCGCGCCCTGGTCGTCGAAGCCATGGCTGATCTCGTGGCCGATGACCACGCCGATCGCGCCGTAGTTGACGGCGTCGATGGCGTTCACGTCGAACGCGGGCGGCTGCAGGATGCCGGCCGGGAACACGATCTCGTTCTGCAGCGGGTTGTAGTAGGCGTTCGAGGTCGGCGGGGTCATGCCCCAGCGGCTGCGATCGGTCGGCTTGCCGACCTGGCTGCGGTTGTCGGCGACGTTCCAGCGTGAGGCGGCGACGATGTTGTCCCACGCCGAATCACGCGTCACGACCACGCCCTGGTAGTCCTTGAACTTGTCCGGATAGCCGAGCTTGGGGAAGAACGTCGCGCGCTTCTCCAGCGCCTTCTGCTTGGTCGCCGCGTCCATCCAGTCCAGTTCGCGGATGGTGTCATCCATCGCCAGGAGGATGTTCTTCACCATCTCCTGCATCTTGGCCTTGGCTTCCGGCGGAAAGTACTTCTCGACGTATTTCTGGCCTAGCGCTTCGCCGAGCTGCTGGTCGGTGGCTTCGGCACAGCGCTTCCAGCGCGGCTTGATCTCGGTGGTGCCGGCCAGGAACCTGCCGTTGAAGGCGAAGTTCTCCTCGACGAAGGGCCCGGACAGCGAGTCCGCAGCGGTATGGAGCACGTGCCACCGCAGATAGGTTTTCCATTGCGTCAGCGGGGTTGTCGCGAGTTCCTTCTCGACCTGCTGCAGGAATTTCGGCTGGGTCACGTTCACCGCCTCGCGCGGCATGCTGGCGGCGTCGAAGTACCTAACCCAGTCGAAGCCCGGGGTGAGCTTGGGCAGGTCGGCGAACGCGGTCGTGTGGTCCTGCAACTTCGGGTCGCGCAGCTGCACGTTGTCGAGCGAGGCCTCGGCCAAGCGCTTCTCGAAGGCGAACACGGTCTGGGCGTTCTGTTTCGCCTCTGCCGGTTGGGTGCCGGCGAGTTCGAACATCTTGGCCACGTGTTCGAGATACCTTGCGCGCGCTTCGACGAAGCGGGGTTCTGGCTTGAGATAGTAGTCGCGGTCGGGCATGCCCAGGCCGCCGGCGTAGATGTGGGCGATGGTTCTGGACGGTTCGTGCAGGTCCTCGCCGGCGAAGACCTGGAACGGCACGGCCACACCCACGTCGTGCAGCGTGCCGATCATGCGCTGCAGTTCTGCCTTGTCCTCGATGGCGTCGACCTCGGCCAGCCAGGGCTCGACCGGCTTGCTGCCGAGTGCATCGACCCGTGATTCGTCCATGCACGCGGCGTAGAAGTCGCCGGCGAGCTGGCCGGCGCTGCCCTTGGGCCAGTCGGTTTTCGCCGACAGCTCGGTGAGGATATCGCGCACGTGTTCCTTGTTGACCTCGCCAGATTGCCAGCGGCGGCTCCAGCGGTCCATGTAGTCGGGAATCGGATTCTGCTTTCGCCACGCGCCGTTGGCGTAGTCGAAGAAATCGGTGCAGGCATCGCCGTTGCGGTTGATGTCGTCGGGATTGATCCCGTGCAACGCGCCGGCGGATGCGGTGGCGGCTGCGAGCAAAGCAACGAGTGGAAGGCTGGACCTGACCACGGCAACGCCCCCTGGCTGGATGTACGACCAACTATAGCCGCGAAGTCTTGCCAGACCCGTCCCAGAAGTCCTGCCTGCCGGTACACCGCGCGCGTGAAACGCCCGCTCCGTCCGCCCCTATGCCCATCGCGGCAAGCAAACCCCGTCGCTCGAAATCCACTTCTGCCCGCACTGCCCATCTGCTTATCGACCATTTCGACGGCCTGGGCTCTTTCGACGACCTGCCAGGCGACGGCCGCTGCGTCCGCGACCTGTGGTTCTAGGGCGGGCCTTGCGGATCCGTGCGCCGGCCGCTGGGCAGGTGTCGATCCGCATCGTCCCCGCACGTCGTCCTAATGAACGCGCATTCAACGTCCACGCGTGATCGATCGAGAAGCAACGTTGGGAGGAAAAACGTATGGCAGACAGCAACAACCATCGGGTGGCCGAACTTCCCCTGACACCGCACCCGGCGATGACCCGACTCCGGCATCTTGTCGGAACATGGAAGAACGAAGGCGCCGTTCCGGGCACCTCCGTCTACCGGATGGGTCTGGGCGGCCACTACCTGATCCAGGAATTCGAGACCACCACGCCCCGCGGCCGGACGCTGACCGGCATCGAGTACGTCACGTGGGACGAAGACACGCAGACCCTGCGCTCCCACCTCATGGCCGACGACGGCAGCAATTTCACCTATACCCACCAGGTCGACGACGACGGCACGCACTGGACCTGGTTCGGCGACAAGGGCTCGGACAATTTCTTCAAGGGCCAGCTGAGCGAGGACGGCAGGGTTATCACCGGCCGATGGCAATGGCCCGGCGGTGGGTTCGATGTGGTCTCCCGGAAAACCGACGGCTAGGTTCAGCAACCGGTCCGTCGCGCAGCGCCGACGTCCGCGTCCCGCTCCTTGCCACGGACTCGCGCGTGCCGTGCAGGTCGTCACCAAGCCAGTCGGTTGAGGCACGCCTAAGGCGCGAGGCATTTGCGCTACGCTTCAGTGCCGTCGGCGACGTGCGCCCACACCCCGGTGCGCCCAGGCGCGATGTCGTCCCGCAGCGTATGCCGATCCGGATAGTCGCCGCCATTCTGCGAGCGGAATGCGACGGGATCCTCTTCGAAAAGACGTTTCACGCGGCCACGCCATGCTTCCTTGGCGGTCGCGACGTCCTCGCAGCTCATCCGATCCGTTCCGTATACGGAGTGGGCGCGCAGCACGTCCATGCCCGCGAAGAACAAGGCCCCATGCGTGAGCGGAAACAGGATCTCACCCATGGGTCCATTGATTCCCCGCGGCCCATAGTCCACCTCGGGTCCTCCGGCGAGGACCGACACCAGCGCCCGCTTCCCCTTCAGGACACCGTCGCCATAACGGTACTGATTGGTCCCGTTCTTGTAGCCATAGCCGAATCCATACGCGAATACGCGTTCGATCCAGCCTTTCAGGATGGCCGGCACGCCGAACCACCAAAGCGGGAACAGCAGGATCACGGCATCGGCGCTGGATAGCTTGGCCTGTTCTGCGGCGACATCGTCCGTCTGCCGGCCGGTCGAATAGGCATGCGCCGATTCCGCAATGAAGGAAAGCCGATCGGGGTCGACGCGGCTGGGAAAGTCGTCCTGGTCGTAGACGGCTTTCCAGCGCATCCCGTAGAGATCAGACCGCACAACTTCATGACCCTGACCCTCGAGGGTCTCGACCGCGACCTCCACCAGCTGGCGCGTCAGCGAGGCCGGTTCGGGATGGGCATAAACGACCAGGACTCTCTTCTTCACCGTAACTTTCTCCATGCAACCCAGGGAGTTGCAGGATGAATCCGACGGATTCATATTTGAAATCGATAATCCTTTGATGTGTGATCCACCAAATGAATACGTCGCGCCTGGACCTCAACCTTCTGGTGACGCTCGAGGCATTGCTCGCGGAGCGAAGCGTCACCAGGACAGCGGCGCGGCTTCACCTCAGCCAGCCTGCAGTCAGCGCCCAGCTGAGCCGTCTCCGGGACATGTTCGGGGATCCCCTGCTTGTTCCCGCCCACCGCGGGATGACGCCCACCGCGAAGGCCCTGGAGTTGCTGGGACCGCTGCGCCTCGCCCTGGACGACCTGCGCAACACGCTTCACGCCCACAGGGATTTCTCGCCGGCCCGATCCAGGCTCGCCATGACCATCGCCTGCACGGATTACGTAGAGGCCGTGGTGGTCCTGCCGTTGGTACGGGCCTTACGGCAACGGGCCCCTGGTGTGCGGATCGCGGTTCGCCGCTTCAATCCTGCGCAGACGGAACAGCAATTGGCGAGTGGCGATGTTGATCTGGCAGTGGCCACGCCCGACCCGGCTCAGTCGCACCTCAGGACCCGCCTCCTGTTCGAGGAAAGCTATGTGCTCATCGGGCGCCGCGACCATCCCCGCCTAAGGACCGGCCTGACCCTGGAGGAGTTCGTTCAACTGGAACACGTGGTCGTGTCGCCATCGGGTGGCAGTTTCACAACACCGATCGACGACGCGCTGACGGCGCTCGGTCATCGACGTCAGGTCGTCCTGTCGGCGGCTTCGTTCCTGTTCGTCCCGGAAATCGTGGCCGACAGCGACCTGGTTGCGCTGGTGCCGCGACGGCTGTTGCACGGCCAGCGCGACCGGCTCACGTCGATCGATCTTCCCTGGCTTGCCGAACAATTCGATGTGAGCCTGATCTGGCACGAGCGCACGCATGGGCACGCAGGGCAGCGCTGGATCCGCGAGCTGCTGGTCGAGTTCACCGCCGACGCCACCGCGGACGGCAAGCTAATTGCACCCAAGCACGCCGCCAGGCGTCGCAGCGCATCGCGCCGGGTCGGTTGAGCCTGGGTACCGGCGAATCTGCGTGCGCCGCGTCAGCTCACCGCGCCTGCGCGAGATAGCTGCGCGCCTCCTCCAGTGCAGGCTGGCGCGTGCCGCCCTGCGCCACTTCAAGCAATGCGGCGTAATAGGTACGCGCCTGGGATGAGTCCTCAAGCGCTGATGCGGCCCTGGCTGCGCCCAGCAATGCGTTGAATCGCTGCGGATACAGTTCCAGCGCTCGCCGATAGGACGTCAGCGCATCCGCTGGCTGTTTCTGCTCCATCAGCAGGTCGCCCATCGATTCGTACGCCGGCACGGTCGGCCCCGGAGTGACTGCATGCTTGGGCGTCGAAGTTTCCAGCTCGGCGGCCTGGCGCATCAGCGCGACGCTGGATTCGCGCTGCCCTTCCGCGTGCGCGATCCAGGCCGCCAGTTCGAGGTGCAGCACCCGGATGTTGCGCGCAAACAGGTCTTCCCCCGACTTGCGCGTCGCGGCTTCGAGCGCTTCGAGCCGTGTGCCGGCGGCTTTGGCCTTGGCCATTTCGCCAAGATGCGCCGCGCCCAGCCCGTGCGCGAACTGCGCGATCGCTTCCGGCCATGGAAAGCGATCCCAGTCGACGACCGTCGGCTGGCGCGGCACGATCTGCGCAGCCTCGCTCCAGGCGCGCCGCTCCAGTGCGTATCGGGCCTGGGTCGAGGCCAGGTGGAAGGCGGTCTTGAACGAGGGCTGCAGCCGTTCGGTTCCTCGCAGCCGCTGCAACTGCGCCGCGGCCTCTTCGTCCGCGCCCTTCTGCAGATAGGCATACACCAGGTATTCGATGGCATGCGGGAATTCATCCCAGACGAATTCGCCATGCTCGCCGGCGGGATACTCCAGCGCGGCTTCCGCGGCCAGCAGGTTGCCCCGCACGACGCCGTCCCAGTCGCCGAGCCGGGTGTAGATATGGGTCGGCATATGCAGCGCGTGCGGGTTGCGCGGGGCGATCGAATCGTACTTGCGGGTCACGTCCAGCGATTCACGCTCGCGGCCGGGCATGTCATTGGCGTGGACCAGGTAGTGCATCGCGCCCGGGTGGTCCGGGTTGCGTGCGTACTCGCGCATCAGGATGCCGGCGGCGCGATCTGCGTGCGCGCGCGAAACGGCATTGGCGGGCGCCGTGGCCAGGTGCGCCAGGGCATAGAACATGGCCGCCTCCGGATCGTCCGGAATGGCGGCATGCAGGGCTTCCTGCGCCTGCTCCCAACGCCGGATACGCAGCCAGTAATCGGTCCCAGCCGGCTCGAGGAAAAACGCCTCGGCCGCGGCGACGAAGAGTCTTTCGCGTTGTGTCGGCGGGTTCAGGGCCTTGGCCTTCTGGACTTCATCCCATCCACGCTGCAGCTCTGCGGGACCGGGACGGGTCGGCCACAGGGGCTGGAACAGGGTCATGGCCACGCCCCAGTGCGCCATCGCGCAGTCCGGATCGGTGCTGGCGACCTGCTCGAACGCGGTGCGCGCCTGCGGATAGGTCATGTGATGCAGCAGCGTGGCCGCGCGATTAAACTGCGACTGCGCGGCTTCGGAACAAGAGACGGGAAAGTAGACCACGTACCGCAAGTGGTCCGCGTGCGGGTGTTGCTCTTGCGCATCGGCCGCGCCGGCGAAACCGGCCAGCAAAGCGATTGTGGCCAGCCAGGCACAGAAATTCCGAATACCACCATCGCCACTCATCGACAGGTTCCGGAAACACACGGGACTTTTAACGCAAACGTCGGTGGCGACGGGATCAGGACATCGACATAGGCCGCTGCGCTTCCGGCTGCCACGCTGTACTTCCGCGTTTCGGAGCCGAGAACGCGCGCGCGACACCTCAGCGGTAGCGGTTCATGCGTGCACGAGGCCGCGCGAACGAAGCGTCGACTCGCTACAGCGTCGAGGTCACCTCCCCGCCCTGCGCGCGCAGGAAGTCGGAGGCCTGGCCGGCCTGATCGCCGGAGAACGCGTGCACCACCACCGTCGTGTTGCCGGATTCCATCGCCTCGCGCGCAGCCTCCACGTAGCGGTCGTGATCGGGACGCAGCGCCACCAGGCCGCCCAGCATCAGTCCGGCGACGGTGCCGAAGAACAGCAGCACCAGCGCCGCCGCGACCGGCGAATTGACAATGAACGGCAACCCGGCCGCGTAAAGCGCCGCGAAAGCCAGCAGGCCGACGACGGCACCCACGATGCCGAGCCTGACGTGCGCGACGACGATCGTGCGCCAGACGCCGCGACTCTCCGGCTCCAGCTTGCGGCCAGGATGCGGCTCGGCCGGCGTGATCAGCTGCACCTGCGCCGAGCCCAGCGACAGGGCCGCCGCCACCGCCTGTGCGGCGGAACGCGCGGCGGATTCGTTCGCAAACACGGCGGCGACCTTGCTGTTGGACAACTCGCCGGTGATCGGAGAGGTTTCCGACATGGCAGGCTCCTCGCGCTGATGCGGGGAGCCTTGCAGAAGCCGTGTTTCCGCCCGGTGAGCGTCAGCGAGCCCCGTGCCTTCCGGCGTTCATCCCAAGCAGGCGAGTCTGGCCGTACTTCTCCTCGTGCCGCGATCCGGGCGACAGTCAGCGCGACGCCGGCTTGTAGTGGCCGCCGATCGTGCGCGCTGCGACATTGACCCGGTTCCAGCTGTTGATCGCGACGACCAGCAGGGTCAGATCGACCAGTTCGGCTTCCTCGAACAGCTGCCTCGCCCGTTCGTACAGCGCATCGGACACCGGCTCGGGCCCTGCCAGCTCGGTCAGTTCCTCGGCCCAGGCCAGGGCGATGCGCTCGCGCTCGCTGTACAGCCTGGTTTCGCGCCACGCTGGCAGCAGGTAGAGGCGCTGTTCGGTCTCGCCCGCAGCGCGCGCATCCTTGCTGTGCATGTCCAGGCAGAAGGCGCAGCCGTTGATTTGCGAGACGCGCATCAGCACCAGCTCGATCAGGGCCGGTTCCAGGCGTCCGGCCGCGTGGACCTTCTGGCCCAGGTCGATCAGCGGCTGCATGGCGGCGTAATGGCGTTGCACGGAAAAACGGGTCATGGGAAAGCTCCTTTGCGATGAAGGCGGCCGGGGCGGGTTGCCTCGGATTTGGCCGTTTCAATGCAAGGACGCAGACCCAGCCGGTTTCGTGACCGCCAACAAGCGGGCCAGCTTGCCCGGGTGCCGCAGTGCGTGGATCGCGGTGATGCGCTCGCCGTCGCATTCGATCCACATCGCCGCGGACAGCGTGCCACCCGCGTGCAGGAACAGCGCCGGCGCGCCGTTCAGGCTGGCAAGTTCGTAGTGCACGCCCGGGCCATGGAAGTTGTGCGCCAGCTGCAGGTAGAGCCGGGCCAACCGCTCGGCACCATGCAACGGCCGCAGAGTGGCGCGCGCCCCCCCCCCCCCCACCCCGGTGTGGTCGGGGGACGCGGCGGACACCGCGCGCCCCCGGTGCCGGCTCGGTTCCGCCATCGCGGCGACGAAGCGCTGCAGCATCCGGCGCTGGGCGCTCTGGTCCACGTTGAATCGCGGACGCCCTTCGCGCAGGCGCAGCTTCGCCCGGTGCACGCGCTGGCGGCAGGCGTCCTCCGCGATCTCCAGGATCGCCGCCGCCTCGGCATGGCTGTAGTCGAACACCTCGCGGAGCAGGAAGGCCGCGCGCTCTTCCGGGCTCAGTCGTTCGAGCAGCAGCAGGAACGACAGCGTCAGCGATTCGCCGCGTTCGAGCGTGACATCCGGATGCTCGGCTTCCGGCACCAGCGGCTCGGGCAGCCACGGACCGGTGTAATGCGCGCGCTCGGCCTTGACGCGGCGCAGGCGGTCCAGCGCCAGGCGCGTGGTCACGGTGACCAGCCAGGCTTCCGGATCGTCCAGCGTAGTGACGTCCTGCGCATGCAGGCGCAACCAGGCGTCGTGCAGCACGTCCTCGGCGTCGGCGGGCGTGCCGAGCATGCGGTAGGCCAGGCCGAACAGGCGCGAGCGGTGTTGTTCGAACAGGGTGGTCTCGGGATCCATGGGCTTCTCCGTCGGGGCATGGCCAGGACGCGCGGCCGCGGGAAAACGTGACTGGCGAAGTGCGCTCATCTGGAATGCCGCACTGCCCGTTGCGTGGCCATGTTAGTGCGACACCCCGCCCGTGCTCCCCTGCCGCGTGAATGCGGATGCCCTCGCCGGTGCGATCTCGTCGAAGCTAACTCCTCGACCGGAACTCCATTGCACCGTGCAGCCAGCGATACAGCGCCGGCAGCACCAGCAGCGTCAGCAGGGTCGAGGAGATGATGCCGCCGATCACCACGGTCGCCAGCGGGCGTTGCACTTCCGAACCCGCACCCACGTTCAGCGCCATCGGCAGGAAGCCGAGCGAGGCGACCAGCGCGGTCATCAGCACGGGTCGCAGGCGCCCCAGAGCGCCATCGACGATAGCGGTTTCGAACGGGACGCCCTGTTCGCGCAGCTTGCGGACAAAGGCGATCATGACCAGGCCGTTCAGCACCGCGACACCGGACAAGGCGATGAAGCCCACCCCCGCGGAGATCGACAGCGGGAGGTCGCGCAGCGCCAGGGCGATCACGCCGCCGGTCAGGGCCAGCGGCACGCCGCTGAATACGATGACCGCATCCCTGGCCGAACCGAACACCCAGAACAGCAGCGCGAAGATGATGGCCAGGGTGACCGGGACCACGACCGACAGACGCTGGCTGGCCGAGATCAGCTGCTCGAACGTGCCGCCGTAGCCGAGCCAGTAGCCGGTGGGCATCTCGACCTCCGCGGCGATGCGCTGCCGGAGTTCGCCGACAAAGCCGCCCAGGTCCCGCCCGCGCACATTGGCCGTAACCACCACGCGGCGCTTGCCGTTCTCGCGGTTGATCTGGTTCGGACCGGTCCGGATCTCGATCCTGGCCACTTCGCGCAAAGGCACGGTGCGCGGCGTGCCGCTGGTCCATTGCGCGTCCTGGCTGGACTCATCGCGGTTGTCGTCGCCGCGCAGCGGAATGGGCAGGTCACCCAGAGCGGCCGGATCCTGGCGCAGCGCCTCGGGCAGACGCACCACGATATCGAAGCGGCGATCGCCTTCGAACAGCTGACCGGCCACTTCACCGCCGATTGCGGTGGCCACGGTGTCCTGCACATCGCCCGGGTTCAAACCGTAACGCGCCAGTGCCTGTCGATCGGGAACCACGCTCAGCAGCGGCAGCCCGGTGGCCGGTTCGGTTTCCACATCAGCCGCGCCCGGGATGGTCCGTGTGACGCGTTCGACCTGCTCGGCCAAGGCGACCAGCTGCTCAAGATCGTCGCCATGGACCTTCACCGCGACATCGGCTCGCACGCCCGAGATCAACTCGTTCATGCGCATCTGGATCGGCTGGGTGAACTCGTAGTTGTTACCGGGCAGCCGGCGCGCCACGGCTTCCAGTTCTTCGAGGAACTCGGCTTTGGTCTTGCGCGGGTCGGGCCAATCCTCGCGCGGCTTGAGCATGACGAAGGTGTCGGTGACCGAGGGCGGCATCGGATCATTGGCGATCTCGGCGGTGCCGATCTTGCTGAAGACCCGTTCGACCTCGGGCAGCCTGGCGAAGCCCTGCTCGAGTGCGGCCTGCATGGACACCGCCTGGCTCAGGCTGGTGCCCGGAATCCGCAACGCATGCACGGTGACGTCGCCTTCGTCCAGGCTCGGGATGAACTCGGTACCCAACCGCGTTGCGAACAAGGCGCAAATCACCACGAATGCCGCCGCGCCGGCGAGCACCGTCATTCGCCGCCGCAGGGCCCAGGCCAGCATCGGCGCATAGCGTCGCCTGGTCCACAGGATCAGCCTGTTTTCCCTCTCGGCGACGCGGCCGCCAAGGAAGGTGGCGACGGCGGCAGGCACGAAGGTCAGCGACAGCACCATCGCGCCGGCCAGCGCCAGCACCACGGTGATCGCCATCGGGTAGAACATCTTTCCCTCGATCCCGCTGAGCGCGAAGATCGGCAGATACACCGCCGTGATGATGCCGACGCCGAACAGGCTGGGGCGGATCACTTCGGTCGTGGCCACGGCGGTCAGGTCGAAGCGTTCCCCATCGTTCAACTCGCGCCCCAGCGCGTGCTGCGCCTCGCCGAACCGGCGCACGCAGTTCTCGATGATGATCACCGCGCCGTCGACGATCAGGCCGAAGTCCAGCGCGCCCAGACTCATCAGGTTGCCCGACACCCCGCCACGCACCATGCCGATAATGGTGAACAGCATCGACAGGGGGATCACCGCGGCGGTGATCAATGCGGCCCGGAAATTGCCCAGCAGCAGGAACAGCACCGCGATCACCAGCAAGGCGCCTTCGATCAGGTTCTTGCTGACCGTGCCGATGGTGCGGTCGACCAGTGCGGTGCGGTCGTACACCGGTTTGGCGCGCACGCCGGCAGGCAGGCTGGCGTTGGCCGCCTCGACCTTGGCTGCGGCCGCCTGCGATACCTCACGGCTGTTGGCGCCGACCAGCATGAACGCCGTGCCGAGCACGACCTCGCGACCGTCTTCGGTCGCCGCGCCCGTGCGTAGTTCGCGCCCTTCGCCCACCTGCGCAACGTCGCGCACGCGGATCGGCACGCCCTCGCGCCGGTCGAGCACGATGTCGCGAATGGCATCGAGATCGGTCACCTGGCCAGGGACCCGCACCAGGAACTGCTGTCCGTTGCGCTCGATGTAGCCGGCACCGATGTTCTGGTTGTTGGCCGCAACCGCGGCCACCACGTCGTGCAGGCTGAAGCCGAGTGCGACCAGGCGGGCCGGATCCGGAGTGATATGGATCTGGCGCGCGTAGCCGCCGATGGTGTTGACCTCGGTGACGCCCGGCGTATTGCGCAGCTGCGGCCGCACCACCCAGTCCTGCAGGGTCCGCAGGTCGGTGGCCGTCCACGGCTTGCCGTCTTTCCTGCGGGCCGCAGGGTCGGCTTCGACCGTGTACATGAAGATCTCGCCCAGACCGGTGGCGATCGGACCCAGTTGCGGCTCGAGATCGGCCGGCAGCTGCGATTTCACCTGCTGCAGCCGTTCGGCGACCTGCTGGCGGGCAAAGTACAGATCGGTGCCGTCCTCGAACGCCACGGTCACCTGCGAGAGCCCATAGCGCGACAGCGATCGGGTGTAGTCGATCCGGGGCAGACCGGCGAGCGCGGTCTCGATCGGATAGGTGACGCGTTGCTCTGCTTCCAGGGGCGAAAAGCCCGGCGCTTCGGTGTTGATCTGCACCTGGACGTTGGTGATGTCCGGGGTGGCGTCAATCGGCAGCCGCTGGAAGCTCCACACGCCCATCGCAACCAATGCCAGCGTCAGTGCCAGCATCAGCCAGCGGTGCGCGATGGCGAAGCGGATGATCCGCTCGAGGCCCGGGCGTGCGTGCTCACGGCCGGCGGCGGACATCGGTTCAGTGGTCATGCGAGGCACCGGACTTTTCGATGTCGGCCTTCACCAGGTAGCTCTGCTCGACCACGATCGGGTCGCCCGGCTTGATTCCGGAAAGAACCTCGGCCCGTTCGCCGTCGCGTTTGCCCAGTTCGACCGGGCGCACCTCGTAGGTGTTGCCGTTGCGGGTGAACACGACATCCCAATCGCGGAAGGTCTGCAGCGCGCTCAGCGGCACCACCACGCCGGCGGGTTGGCGGTCCACGGTGACCTTCGCCTTGACCGCCGATCCGGGCCGCCACAGGCCGTCGGCGTTGGCGATCGTTGCACGGGCCACCGTGCTCTGGCTCGCGGTCGCCGTACCCGGCAGAACGCGCTCCAGCGTGGTCTCGACGCTGACGCCATCGCTCATCCGCGTGATCGTGACCGGCACGCCCGGACGGATGTGCTGGGCATCGGCACCGAAGATATGCAGATCCACCCAAAGCGAGGACAGGTCGGCGATTTCGAACAAGGGCGCGCCCTCGCCCGCGACCGCGCCGACCGACGCGCTGCGCGCCAGCACGACACCGGAGATCGGTGCGCTGACCGTATACGTGGTGAGGCTCAGATTGCTCTCCACGCTCGCCAGCGCCTGGCCCGCACGCACCGGATCGCCGACGTTGGCGCGCAGACTGCGGATCGGTCCGGGGAAGCGCGCCATGACTTTCGCAACGCGCCCTTCGACCGGAGTCAGCAGCCCCTGCACCTCGTGTTCGTCGGCGATCACCCCGGGACCGGCGGGCTGAACGCGAATGCCGGAGGCGTGCGCCACGTCGGCCGCGATTTCGGTGCGACCTTCGTAACTCGGATATGCCCAGCGCAACGCCTTGCCGCCGATATTGGCCAGCACTTCCACGTCGAACGAATGCGGCTCACCGACGATGGTGCCGGCCATCAGGCTGCCGTCGGCCTGCGGCTTGAGGATGTGGTACTCGGCCACGTTGCCCAGGCGCCTGAGCCGCACCTGGACGGTGCCGGCACTGGCGGGCAGCGGCTTGTCGTCCCGGTACAGCCAGGCCTGGTACTTCGGCGGGGTGCCTTCCTCGGCGATGGCCAGCTCGACGGCATGACCCTCTTGCTCGAGCAAGCGGCCACCATGAGCGCCCTTTACGATTTCGTCTGCGGCATGCTCACCGTGATCGTCATGTCCGGCTTGTTCGGATGCGCCGCCGCAGGCGGTCAGCCACAGCGCCAGCGCCCAGGCGCTGATCAGTCGATGGGGTTTCACGGGGCGGTTCCTTGTATGGCGGGTACGGCTGGGTTCGCGACGAACGCCTCGCCCGTGAGCCGCTGGATTTCGATCAGGGCGCGCTGGGCATCCAGCGCAGCGTCGAGTTGTTGCTTGCGGGCGGTGGTGCATTCGGACTGCAGCTGCGCCCATTCCAGATAGCTGATGGCGCCGGCACGATAGGCGCGTTCGGCGGCGGCTTCGGCCTTGGCGAGCTTGGGCAGCACGTCGCCTTGCAGGCGCGTCACCTCGACCTGCGCCGTGCGGTACTGCCCATGGGCTACGGCCAGCGTCGAATACAGCGAAATCCCTTTCGACTCGCGCTCGATCTCCACTGCTGCCAGCTCCGCCTCGGCCGCGCGGATTCCGGGTTCGGCGCGGCCGCGGGCGCCCAAGGGGATCGAGACGCTTCCGATCAGGGCGAAGTCATCGGTTTCCCGCAAACGACGCACGCCGATCTGCCAATCCACATCGGCGGCCGCTTCGGTCCGGGCCAGCTGCAGGCGCGCTTCGCGGATGCGCTGTTCGCCAACGAACTGGGTGAGCTCCGGTGTGCGCTGCAGCAGCTCCGCCAGGACTGCGAATTCGGCCACCTCCGGCAACGCGAGCGGGTCGGCAGCCGCCGCTTCGAAGTCCGGGTTGCGCTCGCCCCACAACGCGGCCAGATGCTGACGCGCTGCGGCCCAGCGCTGGTCGGCGCGAGCAAGATCCAGTTCCGCCCGGGCCAGCGCGGCCTGGGCGGTCAGCACCACCGATTCGGGCGATGCACCGGCGTGCAATCGCTGGCGCGCGCCGCCCACGGTGCGCTGCCGCTGACCGATATCGAACTGGGCAATCTCGCGCTGTCGCTGCGCCGCCACGATGGCCAGGTAGCGGCGCGCGACCTCGGCCAGCAGATCGAGACGACGCGCCTCGCGTTCGACCGCCAGCGCATCGATGCGGCTCTGCGCCAGGGTTCGCCGGGCATCGAGTTTGCCACCGCGCTCGAGCACCGAGGCGAGTGTCAGCGAAAGTTCCGCCTGCTCTAGGCCGCGGGCCTCACCCGTACCGAAGGCGTTCTCGACGCTGGCGCCGGCCACCAGCGCAGGCCCTTGCGCGGCGCGGTCGCGTTCGGCCGACAGCACATCGCGACGACTGCCGATCAGGCGCAGGTCAGGATGGGAGTCGGCGACGCGCGCAAACGCATCGTCGAGGGTCAGGACATTTCGCGTCTGTGCCAGTGCGGACTCGCACAGCACAACCGACAGGGCAGCCATGGCCGCCAAACGCAACCACATGGGGATTTCTCCGACAGGACAACGAGATCGGCCGGCTACGCCGGCGACTGCGTCAGGCCGCGATCGGAGGTCGGAACGGCACAGGGCACGCGATCGGCTTGAAATCGACCGACAGCGATGGCATCAAGGACGCGGTCATCGGAACCGCTGGCATCGCATCGAGTGATCGCATCATCGCTGCGGCGTGGGCACAGCAGTCATTGCAATCGGCAAACGAGCAGCAGTCCTCACCGGTGGGCAGATCCGGCGCTGTGGCGACCCCGGCCTGCGAGGTCTCTACCAGGACGTGCGCAGCATCGCTAATCCCGCATTCGGCCGCGAGCACCGGCTTCACCAGCACGCCGGCCATCAACATGGCCAGCACGAGGAGTCGGAGTACGGAAGCAAGCGGGGCCACCAAAGACATGGCCGACAGGGTACCCGCGACGGGATCGCGACACAATTTCATGTACGCCCGCTCGCTCAGCCCATGCGAGTGCGTACCAGGCGCCAGCAAATTGCGGCCCGAGCTCGTCGGCGAGACGATGACTTGCTCCGCCACTTCATTCGACCCTGAGAAACACCTGCCCGCGCCAGAAGATCTGGCCGGCGTCGGCATCGCAGCGCAGCGGCTCTGGCGCCTCCAGGATGTCGGTCGATGCGGCAAACACGCCTGGCTGTGCAGGCTCGAGCTCCAGCTGCAACGCGCCGACCTGAGCATTCAAGCCGGGTGCATCCTGGTACACCCGCATCGTTCCGTACAGCGGGTTGCCGAACTGGCCCGTGCAACGCTCGAGCGCTGCGGCATCCGGCCGCCAGGTCCATCCGCCCCATTGCGGATCGGCGCGGGCTTCTTCGGCGTCGCTACGACGCCCTGCTGCCTTGGCCTGGACCTTCGCCGGATAGGCTTCCAGCGCCTTGCGCAGACGTCGGTCCTCGTCGGGTTGTCCTGTCGCCAGACCGATGAAGGACTTCAGCATCTCCAGCATCAGGCCTTCCATCGCGCTGTCGCTGTTGGCCATCAGCGACAACCCCGCCCGCGCCGTAGGCACCAGCACGGTCACGGACACCGCGCCGTTGTACGAACCCGGATGCAGGAGCGCCTGCTGGCCACGGTAGGTGCAGCTATACCAGCCCAGGCTGTAGCCGTTGCAATCGATTTCCCCATCGGCAAGGTTCGACTCGGCGATCGGTCGCTGCGAACGTTGCAGCGCGGCGGTGGTAAACACGCCATTCGAATCGGCGGTGCCCAGGTTCAGCTGCATCCAGCGGGCCATCGCCCTGGGCGATGCCACCAGACCACCCGCGGCATGCATCAGGGCATCGGGTTTAGGCGGCAGCACGTGCCATTGCGCGCCATCCCACTGGTGATTCCAGGCCAGGTGCGCGGCGGGCACGGTGGAGGTGCGCGGCGAAATGCCCTCCAGCGCCAGCGGGCGCAGCAGCGCGCTGTCGAGCCAGTCGCGCCAGTTGCGGCCGGTGCGGGCTTCCAGCGCCGCGCCATAGATCAGGTCGCCGATGTTGGCGTAACGGAAGCCCGCCTCGCGCGGCGTGACCTCGCTCGCCAGCAACGCCGGATACTCGGCCGCGGGCACATCGCGGACATAGGCGGTGACGACATTCAGCGTGCTCGTGGAAAGGCCTTCCTGGTGCGACAACAGGTCGTCCATCGTGATCCGGTGCGGGTCCGCGGGCGTTGGCAGGCGCAAATCCGGCCAGACGTCGGCCAGCATCGTCGACAGGGGCAATTCGCCGCGCGCATCCAGCATCGCGCCCAGCAGCCCCATGAAGGATTTGGTCTGCGACGCGATGTAGAAGCGCGTATCCGCATCCGCCGCCACTGCGGCATTCGCGCGCGCGCTGCCACCCACGTGGATCCATGGCGTCGCATCGCCTTGCACGATGACGGCCGCCATCGCCGGCGCACTGCCCGGGACGCGCAGCACGGCATCCACCGCGTCCTGGATCGGCGCGCTCAATGCAGGCGCGACTCCGGGGAGCGCATTCAGCGCAGTGGGTGCCGGTGTAGTGGCTGCCACCACTCCCGAAGCGCATGGCAACAGCGAGAGCAGCATAAACCGTGCACACTTCACAGACTCGAACACGCAGCACCCCGTCATACGGTGGGCGCCATCGCCCGTCCGTGCTGGAGATACGGGCACCGATGTTCCGGTTGCGCATCGACCGCGTAATGGGTTGTGATGCCACCTGGCTCCGGAAGCCCGGTCCAGACGCTCCGCTTCCCCAAATACAGGACTGACGCATGCATCCACGTTCCAGCCTCATCGCCCGATCGGGCCGCTGCATTCTCCTTTGCGCCGCACTGTTCACTGCCGGCGCCGCGGCAGACACACCGGCTGAGAAGGAAGAATGGATCACGCTCTTCAACGGCCGCGATCTCAGCGGATGGACCCCGAAGATCTCGCATCACGCGTTGGGGGACAACTTCGGAAACACGTTCCGGGTCGAAGATGGGCTGCTCAAGGTGCGTTACGACCAGTACAAGTCTTTTGACGGCAAGTTCGGGCACCTTTTCTACCAGGAGCCATATTCCTACTATCGTCTGGTGGTGGAATATCGCTTCGTCGGTGAGCAGGCGCCGGGCGGCCCCGGGGATTGGGCCTTGCGCAACAGCGGTGCGATGCTGCATTCCCAACCCCCGCGCACGATGGAGCGCGACCAGGACTTCCCCATTTCCATCGAGGTGCAGTTTCTCGGCGGGTTGGGTGGCGGCAAGGCGCGCTCGACATTGAACCTGTGCACGCCGGGGACCGATGTCGTGTACCAGGGTTCGATCTATCCCGAGCATTGCCTGGAGTCGGCTTCCAAGACCTACGACGGCGACCAATGGGTGCGCGCCGAGATGCTCGTGCTCGGCAGCGGCCAGATCACGCATTTCGTCAACGGCGAAAAGGTGCTCGAGTATGCGTTGCCGCAATTTGGCGGCGGCACCGTGTCGAATTTCGATCCGGCGGCCAAGCCCGACGGAAAACTGATCGAAGGCGGCTACATCTCGCTGCAGAGCGAGTCGCATCCGGTCGACTTCCGCAAGGTGGAGCTGCTCAACCTGGCCGGCTGCATGGACCACAACGCGAGCAACTACAAGCGCTATTACGTCAAGTCCGTCCCGGAAAGCTGCGTCTACGCGAAAGGCTCGAAACCCGCACCGTAACCCCGCTTCGCGTCGTCTCCGTGCAGCCCGGCTCGCCGGGTCAATGAATCGCTCGCCGGGATCCGCTCCTGGCCTCGTCACCACCTACGGCGCAGGGGAGTGCCGTACCCGCATTGGAAGAACGATGGAGAAACCTGCCGCACGTCACCGATATCGCACCACGTCGCACCGGCACCGGTTCATCGTCGTAGCGGCCGCGCTCGTGATCTCCGCGCTGACTGGCGCGGCTACTCTGCATGCCCAGGAGAGCGATGCGACGCGACGCGCGAAGCATGCGGTCGACGAAGCCAATCCCCTGGTCGGCACGGCGCCGCTCGATCGGCGGGAGCTGATCGGCAACGCGCCACCGCCCGGCGAGCCGCTGTATTCGGGCATCACCTCGCCCGGCGCGCGCCTGCCCCATAGCTCGGTCGAGGCCGCGCCGGTCAATGTCAACGTCGAGCTCACCTATCCGACGGGCGTGGCGACGCCTTATCACTATCCCAATCCGACGATGATCGGCTTCACCGGGGGAGGCGGCCCATCCTATGGCGCCCGGGCCCAGCCCATCGTCATGCCGGTGGTCGGCGACTGGACGGTGCCGCCGGTCTATACCCAGGCCTGGTACGACAAGGCCGGCGAAATCGCCTCACCCGGCTACTACTCGGTGTTCCTGGACACGTTCAAAACGCGGGTGGAGCTGACCGCGACGCAGTGGACCAGCCTGATGCGGTTCACCTTCCCCGCCACCGATCGTGCGCATGTGATCGTGAATCTTTCGGGCCGCGGCGGCGCTGTGGAGATCGTCGGCGACCGGATGATCCGCGGCGTGGCTGCCGCACAGCGCGATCGCGAGGCTGTGGACGGCCGCTATTTCGTCGCGGAATTCTCCCGGCCGTTCACCGGCCATGGCACGTTCCGCAAGGCGCCCGGCGAAGCCCGCGGCTATGGCATCGGTGACAAGGACGTGGCGCCCGGTACCCGCAAGGTGGAAGGTAGCTTCGCCGGCGGCTATCTCGACTTCGCCACCCGCAACGGGGGGACGGTGCTCGTCAAGATCGCGCATGGCACGAGCTATGCCGACGCCGAGCGGCGCCTGCGCGAAGAGAATCCGGGCTGGGACTTCGACGCGGTACGCGGCAAGGCGCGCGCGGCCTGGGCGCAGCTGTTCGATCGCGTCGAAGTCAACGGAGGTACGTCGAAGCAACGCGAGATGTTCCATTCGACCCTGTTCCAGTCCTTCGCCAGTCCCCGGCTCGTGGCGCGCAAGGGCGAACGGTTCGTCGACACCAATGGCCACCCTCGCGTCGCGGAGCACGATCGCTACGGGCCGGTGCCCTTCTGGGATACCGGCCGCAACCAGATCGTGCTGCTGATGCTGCTCGAACCGCGGATCGTGCAGGACATCATGCGCTCCGAGCTCGAGATGGCGCGCGAGCGCGGCTACATGAACACCTCGTTCCACGCCGACAATGCCGTATTCCTGTACGGCGGCGCCTGGCACCGCGGCATTCCGTTCGATTACCGCGCGGCCTATGCCTACCTGCGCAAGAACGCGACCGACCCCAAGGGCCCTCGCGATTACCTGGACGAGTACCAGAACAAGGGCTGGATCTCCGACATCGTTCCGAACGAAAATCCAAGCCCGCCCTATGCCGGCGGCAAGGCGGGCGCGGCCAAGACGCTCGAATACGCATGGGACGACCATGCGCTGGCCGACTATGCGCGACGGCTCGGCGAGCAGGACGACGCGGATCTGTTCCTCGGCCGCGCCGCGAACTATCGCAATGTGTTCGATCCCTCGGTCGGCTTCGTCCGCGGCAGGACCAAGGACGGCAAATGGATCGCGCCGTTCGATCCGGCCGAGCCCTATTACAACTTCATGATGAAGGAAGCCTCGGGCTGGTCGACGCTGTGGCTGGTGCCGCATGACGTGCAGGGACTGATCGACCTGCTGGGCGGACGCGAGGCGTTCAACGCCAAGCTCGATGCCTTTTTCGGCACGCCCTACAACCCGAAGGGCATCTGTCGCGACTGCACCGGCATGGTGGGGCAGTACGTTCACGGCAACCAGCCCGACCAGCAGGCGCCGTATCTCTACGCCTGGAGCGGCCAGCCGTGGAAGACGCAGGCGCTGGTGCGCCGGATCCTCGCCGACATGTATGGCAGCGATGCGAGCGGCTACGGCTACGCCGGCATGGACGACCAAGGCGCGACGTCGTCCTGGTACGTGCTGAGCGCGATGGGCTTCTATCCCGTCGATCCCTCAAGCCCGCACTACGTCCTCGGTAGCCCGATCTTCGACCAGGTGAGGCTGCGCATGGGCAACGGCAAGACCCTGGAGATCGTCGCGCGCGACAACTCGGCGCGGAACCTCTACATCCAGTCCGCGACGCTCAACGGCAAACCATGGAACAAGCCATGGTTCAGCCATTCCGACATCGTCAACGGCGCCAGGCTGGTGCTGACGATGGGTCCGGAACCGAACAGGGATTGGGGCAGCGCTCCGGACGACGCGCCGCCTTCGATGTCGCGGGCTACGCCGTGATGCGGGCGTCGGATCGGCAATCTCCTTTCTAGCCTCTCTCCGCTTTCACTCCGCGCCGCGTTCGAACAGCGGCGCGTGGATTCTGGCGAAGCTTTCGGCGGGAAGTTTGCTCACCTCGCGATCGTAGGTGAGCAGCCCATTCACCTCCCCCTCGACATCGCTCGTCTGCGTATACACCGCCGCGCTCAGGCCGAGTTCGCGCGCCTGGCGGATGACTTCCGCATATTTGCGCTGATAGCGCTGCAGGTAGTCGTCTCGATCCGTGGCGGTCTGGTAACCCCAGTTGCGCTGGTCGGGAAACCACAGATGCCCCTCGACCGGCAGGCCGATGCCACCGAACTCGCCGAGGACGATGGCGCGACGACGGTTGTGCGAAGGCGCGTTGGGCACTTCCTCGTAGGTATGGATGTCGAAGATGTCCGATCCGGCATCGCCGGTGTCGAGCCAGCCGCTGGTCTTGTTCACCGTGCGGCTCGGATCCAGCGCCTTGACCATGTGACCGAGCCGCGTGGAGGCGTACTGGCCCCAGCCCTCGTTGTTCACCACCCAGGTGACGATCGAAGGGTGGTCGCGCAGGTCGCTGATCATGCGCAGCAGTTCGTACTCGAACTCGTCGGTGACCCGCGCCGGCATCAGCGCTTCATCGGACGCCTTCGGCCGCACGAACTGGTCGAGGCTGTCCTCTTCCTCGCCCGAGGGCATGTCCTGCCAGATCAGGATGCCCATCGTATCGGCGAGGTAGTAGTAATGCGCCGGCTCAATCTTGATGTGCTTGCGCAGCATGTTGAAACCGGCCTTCTTCAGGAAGTCGATTTCGTACGCGATCGCCTCCTCCGACGGCGGCGTCAGCAGGCCATCCGGCCACCAGCCCTGGTCCAGGGTGCCGTTCTGGAATACAGGCCGGTTGTTCAGCAGCAGCATCGGCTGCCCAGCCACCTTGCCTGGGCCTAGCGAACTCTTGCGCATCGCGAAATAGCTGCGCACCGCGTCGAGCGGGGCACCAGTCACCTGGGCCGTGCGATACGCCTCGGCTTCGGCCTTGGTGATCAGCGCCTCCTCGCGCGGGCCGTTCTCCAGATGCTGCAGCGGATCCGTCACCGCAACGAGCTCGACATCGAGATCGTAAAGATACGGATCATCGGGCGACCACAGCCGCGCATTGGACACCGGTAGGCGTGCCCTCCGGTTGGCACGGACGATCGTGGAGGACACGGTCTTGCCGCCGACCTTCGCGGTAATACGCACGGCGTGCCCGTTGCCGGTGCTGCGGTTGAGTACCACATCCACATCCAGCGCGCCCGCGTCGATATCCGGCGTGACGTTCACGTCCTCGATGTGCAGGCTCGGCACGGGCTCCAGCCATACCGTCTGCCAGATGCCGCTGACCGGCGTGTACCAGATGCTCTTCGGAGTGAGCTGTTGCTTGCCCCGCGGTTGGGCGCCGGCCGAAGTCGGGTCTGTCACCTGGACAACGAGTTCGTTGTTGCCGGGCTTGAGGTAATCGGTGATGTCGAAGGCGAAGGTATCCGAACCGCCGCGATGCGAGCCGACCAGGCCACCGTTCACCAGGACGTGCGCCTCGAAATCGACGGCGCCAAAGTGCAGCATGATCCGCTCGCCCAACCAGTCCCCAGGGACGGCGAAACTGCGGCGATACCAGATGCGGTCTTCGGGCCCGACCTTCCGCGCCACGCCGGACAGCTTCGACTCGACCGCGAACGGCACCAGGATCCTGCCGTCCATGCGCGTGGGCCGGGGCTCTGCCTTGGGACGGATCGCGTAATCCCATTCGCCGTTGAGGTTGCGCCAGCGCTCGCGCCTCATCCCAGGTCGGGGATAGCTTTGCCACGCATTCTCCGGCGTCACCGCACGCCCCCAGCGCGTCACCAGAGCGCTCGTATGGACAGCATCGTCCTGCGCCGGCAGGGCGACCTGCGACCAGGAGTAGCACGGCAACAGCGCCAGCACCGCAGACGCGAATGCGAGAGAGAGGCGAACCACCAGAGTTTTCACGATTCGGATCCTTCCTTTTGGGGGCCGGCCCGCGAAATCGCCGACCTCGCACTGGATTGCTGAAAAGCGCTCGATGCGTGCCGCCACCGTGGGCGCGATCCGAAACCGTAACAAAGGGCGCGGACGAAGTGGACCTTTCCCTCGCAGTCGTCTCTGGCCTTCCGAGCCGGAAGCCGCGCCCGAGCCATCGTTCGTCAGCTTGGCCAGGTTGGTCGCCCGCGATGCGGCAACCGGTCCACATTGAACGGTGGCGATTTCCACGATTTTCACGCATTGCGACTCGCATCAGGCGATCATTGCCATCGTTTTTGACCCAGGAGACCCCGATGAACCTCAAGCTCGCCCTGCTCACCGCGTCCTGCGCCCTCGCCCTGGCTGCCTGCGGCGACCGCAGCGCCGATACCGCGGCGGACACCGCCACTCCCGCTCCGCCCGACACCGCCGAGCCAGCACCGGCGCCGGCGGAGCCCGCACCGGCCGCGGACGCCACCGCCACTACGCCGCCTCCTGCCGCAACGCCCGCACCAGCGAGCGGCGACAAGCCCGCTGCGGTGGTCACCGACTGCGCCACCGAGATCGAAGGCAACGACGCCATGCAGTACAACGTCGGCTCCATCACGGTCCCGGCGTCGTGCACCGAGTTCAAGATCACCCTCAAGCACACCGGCCAGCTGGCGGTGGAGGTGATGGGTCACAACGTGGTCATCAGCAAGGAAGCCGACGTGCAGGGCGTGGCGGGCGACGGCGTTTCCGCGGGCGTGGCCGGCGGCTACCTCAAGGCCGACGACGCGCGCGTGGTCGCGAAGACCGAGCTGATCGGCGGCGGCAAGACCACCTCGGTGAGCTTCCCGGTGAGCAAGATCAAGGACGGCGGCCCGTACACGTTCTTCTGCAGCTTCCCGGGGCACGCCGCGTTGATGCGCGGCACCATCAGCGTGCAATAAGCGCCGGGCTCGGACCCGCCCGGTTCGGCCGACGGGCGGTGTCCGACTGCGCAGCGGACAGGCGTTGACGGGGGTACAGCGTCGCGGGCTCGCAGTGCCGCGTCCCCCAGCGCCGGAGGCTCCCATGCGCCCTGCCCTCATCCTCGCAGCTTCTCTGTTCCTCCCAACCCCGGCCTTCGCCGCATCGGTCGATGTTGTGATGTCCGGGCTCGACAACCCGCGCGGACTCGCTTTCGCGCCCGACGGTGCGCTGTACGTCACCGAAGCAGGGCGCGGCGGCGCCAGCCCCTGCATCAGCATGCGCGGCATCGCCGCCTGCTATGGACCGACCGGCGCGGTGAGCCGCCTGCATCGCGGCCGGCAGGAACGCGTGGTCGAAGGACTGCCCTCGATCGCCGACGCTGCCGGCACCGAAACCGGCGGACCCAACGACATCTCGTTCCAGGGCAACGTCGGCTACGTCACCATCGGCTTCGCCGGCGTGGCGCCGGCCATGCGCTCCGAATTCGGTGCAGCCGGTAAGGTCTTCGGCCACCTGCTACGACTCAATCCGGGTGGCACGTGGCAAGTTGTCGCCGACGTCTCTGCGCACGAGCAGGCGACCAACCCCGCCGGCGGCCCCATCGAAACCAATCCTTTCGCGGTACTCGCCGAACCGGGCGCGCGTCTGGTCACCGATGCTGCGGGTAACTCCCTGCTGCGCGTGGCGGCCGATGGTTCGATCACCACCGTGGCTACGTTCCTCTCGCGGCCGTTCGCAGCCACCGACGCCGTGCCGACCGGATTCGCGCGTGGCCCCGATGGCGCGATCTACCTGGGCCAGCTGACCGGCGTCCCCTTTGCCGACGGCGCAGCCAACATCTTCCGCATCGCACCCGGCGGATGCGACTGATTGGCAGGAAAAGACAAAATGAACCTCACCCCTAGCTCTGGGCTAGAAGCGCCACCCATGCGCCGGCTGCTCAGCTTCCAATCCCATACGCCGCGCTAACGCACGGAAGCGCGGCCGTTGCGCAGGCGGTGTGGCACGGAATCGGGCGGGCCGAGGCTGAGTAGGTCTTCTGCAGACGCGGGACATCAAAGGGACGGAGGGGATTAAGTAGCGCTTCGAGCTCGCTCGCTTAATCGCCTCCGTTCCCTTTGATTCCGTGCTCTGTGATCCCGCCCGCGCCACGACATTGGCCTTGCCACTTGGCTGGCCGCGCGGGGCCATGTCAACTTGGCATGGCTGCTGCGAATCTTTTCATTGGACCACCGGTCACTGTCCGCCCTAACCTGCCCCCATGACGCGGCCTTGCGCGTTTTCTGCTGCCGCTGTCGAACCGTCAGGGGTACAGGAGGGTCCATGCGTCAATCGAACTTTCTGCGACTTCTAGGTGTCCTGCTGCTCACCGGCAGCCTGTCTGTGGTTTCTGTCGCGGCAATCGCCACGCCGCCATCGAACGATTTCCATCAATGGGCCGCCACGCCCCCGTTGGGCTGGAACAGCTGGGATGCCTTCGGCACCACGGTCACCGAAGCGCAGATCAAGCAGCAGGCCGACTTCATGGCCGCCAAGCTCAAGGCGCACGGCTGGCAGTACATCACGGTGGATATCCAGTGGTACCAGCCCACGTCCAAGGGTCACAGTTACGAGGAAGGCGCCAAGCTGGCCATGGACGGTTTCAGTCGCCTGGTGCCGGCGCCGGAGAAGTTTCCCTCGGCCGCTGGCGGCCAGGGCTTCAAGCCGCTGGCCGACTACGTGCACGGGAATGGGCTGAAATTCGGCATCCACATGATGCGTGGCATTCCGCGCCAGGCGGTGAAGCAGAACACGCCGCTGCTGGGCACGCATCTGCGCGCCGCGAACATCGCCGATATCAACAGCATCTGCACCTGGAACCCGGACATGTACGGCGTGGACATGTCCAAACCGGGTGCACAGGCCTACTACGACTCGCTGATGCAGCAGTTGGCCGATTGGGGCGTGGACTTCGTCAAGGTCGACGATCTCAGCCGTCCGTACGATCAGAACCGGGCCGAAGTCGAGGCCATCCGCAAGGCGATCGACAAGACCGGCCGGCCCATCGTGTTCAGCACATCGCCGGGCGAGACCGCCTTGTCCGCCGGCGCTCACGTCAACCGGCATGCCAACATGTGGCGGATCAGCGACGATTTCTGGGATCGCTGGGAACTGCTGCTGGCTCAGTTCAAGCGTCTGCATGACTGGACCCCGTACCGGATCGCCGGCGCCTGGCCGGATGCGGACATGTTGCCGCTGGGCATCGTCGAGTTCGATCGTCCTACCCGTTTCACCCGCGACGAGCAGATCACGCTGATGACCTTGTGGAGCATCGCGCGCTCGCCGCTGATCCACGGCGGCGACATGACCCGTACCGATCCGTTCACGCTGTCCTTGCTCACCAACGATGAGGTGCTCGCCGTCAACCAGCACAGCGCGCACAACCGCCAGCTGTTCCGCACGGACGACGGGCTGATCGCCTGGGTCGCCGATGCGGAAGACGGCAGAGCCAAGTACCTGGCGGTGTTCGATACCCGCGACGCCAGCGCCGCAGCCACCGGCAGTCGCCCGGTCCCGGTGGAACTGGCCGCGCTGGGACTGCAGGGGCAGGTGCAGGTGCGGGACCTGTGGAGCCACACGCCGCTGGAGCCGGTGAGCGGCACGTTCAAGCCGCAGGTCGCACCGCATGGCGCGCGACTGTTCCGTCTCACCCCTAGCGCCGACTCGCCGTCGTCAAAACCGTGACGACGTCGCATCGTCAGGCTCCACCGCACGTTGATCCTTCATGATCATCGACTACGCCAACGGACTCAGTCGACGTACTTTCGTCAAATCCCTGGCCTTGGCCGCAGCCGTGCCGAACTTTGCATTGGCCGGTCGTACCGTCGATGCCGGTACCGATGTCACCCGCTTGTTCGCGCTTGCCGATGTCAGCCTCGGCGAGGGCGTGTTCGCCCACTCCCACGCGATCAACCGTCGCTACCTGGCCGCGTTGGCGGTCGACCGCCTCGTCGCGCCGTACCGGATCGAAGCGGCGTTGGCGCCGCGCGCGCCCAAGTATCCCAACTGGGAGTCGATGGGTCTAGAGGGACATACGGCCGGCCACTACCTGTCGGCCCTGGCGCAGGAAGCGGCGCAGGGCGATGAGGAGATGCGCCAGCGCCTCGACTACATGGTGGCGGAACTGGCCGCGTGCCAGCAGGCCAATGGCGATGGCTACGTGGGCGCCGTGCCCAATGGCCGCGTGCTGTGGAACAGCGTCGCGGCAGGAACGGTCGATGCCAGTTCGTTCTCGCTGGGCGACGCCTGGGTGCCGTTCTACAACCTGCACAAGATGTTCGCCGGCCTGCGCGATGCCTGGTGGCATGCCGGCAACCCCCAGGCCCGCGAGGTCCTGATCGCATTCGTCGACTGGGCCGACCGCCTGGTGGCCGGACTCGACGAGCAGAAGATGCAGGCGCTGCTCGCCACCGAACATGGGGGCATGAACGAGGTGCTGGCCGACGTCTACGCCATCACCGGCGAGCGCCGCTATCTGGCCCTGGCACGACGGTTTTCCCACCGCGCCCTGCTCGACCCGCTGCTACGCCGCGAGGACGCGCTGGACGGCCTGCACGCCAATACCCAGATCCCGAAAGTCGTCGGCTTCGCCCGCATCGGCGAACTGGACAACGACCAGGCCTGGATCGATGCGGCCGCCTACTTCTGGGAAACGGTCACCCGGCGCCGCAGCATCGCCTTCGGCGGCAACAGCGTGCGCGAGCATTTCAATCCTGTCGGCGACTTCAGCGCGATGGTGGGATCGCCGGAAGGGCCGGAAACCTGCAACAGCTACAACATGCTGCGGCTGAGTAGGCAGCTGTACCGGGTGGACCCGCAGCCGCGCTACGCGGACTTCTACGAGCGCACGCTGTTCAACCACATCCTCTCCAGCCAGCATCCGCAGCACGGCGGCCTGGTCTACTTCACCCCGATCCGTCCGCGCCACTACCGCGTCTATTCGCAGCCGCAGGAATGCTTCTGGTGTTGCGTGGGCACCGGCATCGAGAGCCACGGTCGCCATGGCGTCTTCGCCTATGCCCATGACGCGCACTCGCTGACCGTCAACCTGTACATGGCATCGCAACTGCAGTGGCGCGAGCGAGAACTGGTACTGCGCCAGGACACCCGCTTCCCGGACGAGGAAACGAGCCGGCTGTCCCTGCAGCTGCGCAAGCCGCAACGCTTCGGCCTGCGCCTGCGTCACCCGCACTGGTTGGAGGGACCGCTCAACGTACGCGTCAACGGCAAGCCATGGCCGCTGCGGTCCACGCCCTCGTCCTATGCCAGCATCGAACGCCTGTGGGCCAATGGGGATCTCGTCGAAATCGATCTTCCCATGCACACCCGCGCCGAAGGATTGCCGGACGGTTCGGACTACGTGGCGCTGATGCATGGCCCGATCGTGCTCGCCGCCCGCACCGGTACCGAAGGCCTGGACGGCCTGATCGCCGACGATGGCCGCGGCAGCCACGTCGCCCCGGGGCCGTTGCTGCCGTTGGACCGCGCGCCGATGCTGGTCGGCAATCGCGATGCGCTGGCGGCGCAGGTCAGGCGGGTACCGGGACGCCCGCTCACCTTCGAGGCCGGCGGACTGATCCGGCCCGCCGCCTTCGGCGGGCTACGGCTGGAGCCGCTGTTCCGCGTGCACGACTCGCGCTACATCGTGTACTGGCGTACCGCCACTGCATCGGCCTACCCCGCCGTGGTCCGCCAGATCGAGGCCGCCGAACGCCAGCGACAGGCGCTGGAGGACCGCACCCTGGACCAGGTGATTCCGGGCGAACAGCAGCCCGAGGTCGACCACCAGTACCAGGGCCCGGACAGCCGCACCGGTGTGCGTGTCGGGCGCCACTGGCGCGACACGGGAAAGTGGATGTCCTACCGGCTGCAAGCGCCGGACGGTACCGATTCGGCCACCGCCCTCGAGCTGCTGCTCACCTTCTATGGCGGAGACCACAACGAAGGCTTTGAGCTGCTGGCCGATGGACGCCGGCTGACGACGATCAGCCTGCAGGGCGACGCGAAGGACACGTTCGTCGAGCGCAGGATTTCCTTGCCTCTGGAGCTTGGTCGGGCGGCTGCCACCCGGGGAATCACCGTCAAACTGGTGGCCACCGGCGGGCGGCGAACCGGCGCCCTGTTCGGCCTGCGCCTGTTGCGTGCCGAGGCAAATGAAGACCCCGTGCCATCCGAGGGAGATTAGTTCCTGCGGTTCCCGGCGCGCACCCGCGTAGTGCGGACATGCCCGATCCATTCGGAGTACACAGCGTCGTGGTCTGGCGCCTGCCTTTCGCGCGTTCCCTACGGTCAGAGCGTCCGAAGAAGAATCAGGCGCGCATGCTGCCGGTATCCAGGTAACGCTGGTGCCAGGACAGGGCTTCGGGCAGCAGGTGCGGGGTGTGCTTGCCGCGGCTATCGCGGCAGGCGCGTTCGAAGTAGTCGGCCAGCATCGGCCGGTACTCGGGGTGCACGCAGTTGGCGATGACCACGCGGGCGCGCTGCTTGGGCGAGAGCCCGCGCAGGTCGGCCAGGCCCTGCTCGGTCACCACCACGCCCACGTCGTGCTCGGTGTGGTCGACGTGGCTGACCATCGGCACGATCGCCGAGACCGCACCGCCCTTGGCCGTGCTGGGCGACAGGAAGCACGACAGGAAGCCGTTGCGGGCGAAGTCGCCGGAGCCACCGATGCCGCTGATGATGCTGGTGCCGGCGACGTGGGTGGAATTGACGTTGCCGTACAGGTCGGCCTCGACCATGCCGTTCATCGCGATGCAGCCCAGGCGGCGGATCAGTTCGCCATGGTTGGCGATCCCCTGCGGGCGCAGCACGATGCGGCTGCGGTAGCGGTCGATGTTGCGCACGAACTCGTCCACGCTCTCCGGGCTGAGCGAGAACGATGTGGCCGACGCGACCTCGACGACGCCCTCGTCGATCAGCGCGAGCATTCCGTCCTGGATCACCTCGGTGAACGCAGTGAGTCCGCGGAAGCCCCCCTCGCGCAAGCCCGCGAGCACGGCGTTGGCGATGTTGCCCACGCCAGACTGCAGCGGCAGGAGCTTTTCGGAAAGGCGGCCGGCCCTGATCTCATGGCGGAAGAATTCCACCAGGTGTCCGGCGATGCGGCGCGACACGTCGTTGGGCGGATCGAAGTGGCCGATGCGGTCGGGCGCGTCGGTTTCCACCACCGCCACCACCTTGGCCGGATCCACGCGCAGGTAGGGCTCGCCGATGCGATCGCCCGGATGCAGCAGCGGGATCGGCTTGCGATGCGGCGGCAGCGCGGTGCCGTAGTAGATGTCGTGCATGCCATCCAGGCCCAGCGGCTGGCGATGGTTGACCTCCACGATGACGCGGTCGGCGAGATCCAGCCAGGTCTTGTTGTTGCCCACCGACGTGGACGGCAGCAGGCGGCCGTCGGACAGGATCGCGGTGGCCTCGATCACCGCCACGTCGATCGTGCCCAGGAATCCAAACGCCGCGTACTGCGCCACGTGGCCCAGGTGGATGTCCATGTACTCGATCTCGCCGCGGTTGATGCGCGCGCGCAGCTCCGGGTCGGACTGGTACGGCAGTCGGAAATCGATGCCGCCAGCGCGCGCCAGCGCTCCGTCCAGCTCCGGGGCGGTGGATGCACCGGTCAGCACGCGCAGGCGGAACGGCACGCCGAGCTCATGCGCCGCGCCGATCCGCGCCGCCAGCGCCAGCGGTACCGCCTTCGGATAACCCGCGCCGGTGAAGCCGCTCATGCCCACGGTCATCCCCGGCCCGATCAGTGCCGCCGCTGACTCCGCGTCCATCCGCCTGGCCGCCAGGCCCGCGTGGGCGATGCGCTCGCTCATGGTTGTCGTCCGCTGCGCCCGCTCAGGCCTGGCCGAACACCGGTTCCAGCAGGCGGAAGCGGCCGGCATCGGCATCCAGTTCCACCCGGCCGCCGACGGGGACGATGAACTGCTCGCGGATGTGCCCGATCATCGCGCCGCGATAGGCGGGGATGCCCAGCGGCTTGATGTGGTCGTCGAAGATCTGGTCCAGCGTCAGCGAGCCGTAGCCGTCGCCCGGATCGCAATCGGTGCACTCGCCGAAGACGAAGCCGGCGATCGCGTCCAGCGCGCCCATGAGCTTCAGCGTGGTGAGCATGCGGTCGATGCGGTACGGCGCCTCCGACACATCTTCCAGGAACAGGATCTTGCCCTTGAAGTCGGGCAGATAAGGCGACCCGGCCAGAGCCGTCAGCACCGCAAGGTTGCCCCCGATCAACTCGCCACGCGCCTTACCGCCGGTGATGGTGAGGGTGCGGTTCTTGCGGGGTACCAGCTCGTCGCCGGCGTCGACGATGTTCTGGTACTGCATCAGCTCGCGATCGAAGAACACGCGCCGGAACTGATCCACATTGAAGCGATTCCAGCTGCCGGCGCCGATGGGTCCATGAAAGGTTACCAGGCCGGTCCGCGCGTGGATGGCGCAGTGCAGCGCGGTGACGTCCGAGTAGCCCAGCAGCACCTTGGGATTCGCCCGGATGGCGTCGTAATCGAGCATCGGCAGCAGCCGCGCAGCGCCGGACCCGCCTCGGACGCAGACAATGGCCTTGACCTGCCCGTCGGCGAACATCGCATTGAGATCGCCGGCGCGCCCGGCATCCGTACCCGCCAGATGCCCATAGCGCGACGCGTAATGCTCGCCGGTCTTCACCTTGAAGCCCAGCGCCTGCATCGCCTCCTGGGTCAGCTGCAGGCTGAGGCGTTCGTCCGTGGCAGAAGACGGGCTCACCAGCGCAACGGTATCGCCCGGCGCGAGAGCCGCGGGCAGCAATCGCCGGCGCGGCGCCGCGATCGCGGCCGCACCGCCCATGAGCGGCAACAGGGTTGCCAGCGCCGCGCTTCCGATGAAGTTCCGCCTGTCCATGCCTTTGCCTGCCGACCGGAATGCGGAGCAGGTTAACGCAAGGATCAGGTACGCGTGGCGATCCGGCTCGAGCACGCAATGCCGTTTGACAACACACGTGGCGCCTCCGAGCATGCGGGCCGGTCATGGAGCATCGCCATCATGTCTCGCTTCCTCGCGTTCTCCCTGCTGATCTTCTCGCTGGCGTGGTCGACGGCATCTACGGCCCGCGAAGCCGAAACGGCGCCGGTATCCGCAACCGCGGAAGCGATGCCGCCACCCCCGGACTGGCTGGGCGCGCTGGATGCGCTCTACGACGCGCGTGTGCGGGTGGCGGACCTGGAGGACCGGACATTTTCGCCGGAACACTGGTGGGCCGTCGCCGGGCCGCTGGCGACCGCAGCGCGCGGCTTCCGGACCGAAGAACTCGGCCGCAGTGCGGAAGGCAGGCCTTTGCGCCACGTGTGGTGGGGACGAGGCGGCAAGCGGGTGCTGCTGTGGTCGCAGATGCACGGCGACGAAAGCACGGCGTCGATGGCGCTGGCCGACCTGTTCCGCTTTCTCGGCGAGCACCCCGGCCACCCGATCGTGCGGCGCCTGCGCAAGAGCACCGCCCTGCACTTCCTGCCGGTGATGAACCCGGACGGCGCGGTGCGCTTCCAGCGCCGCAACGCGCAGGGCATCGACGTCAACCGCGATGCGCGGGCGCTGGCCTCGCCGGAGGCGCGCGCGCTGCATGCGCTGCGCGAGCGCCTGAAGCCGGCATTCGGATTCAACTTGCACGACCAGCAGGTAGGGTACCGTGCAGGCGACTCCGGCAACGGCACCGCCATCGCGCTGCTGGCGCCGGCCTTCAACGAAGCCCGCGACGTGGATGCCAGCCGCGCTCGCGCCATCGAAATCGCCGTGGCGATCCGCGCCGTGCTCGAGCCCTACATCGGCGGTCATATCGCCCGGTGGGACGACACCTTCAACCCGCGCGCCTTCGGCGACCTCACCGCCAGGGCCGGCGTGTCCACGGTGCTGATCGAATCGGGCGGCATCCAGGGCGATCCGCACAAGCAGCGCCTGCGCAAGCTCAACTTCCTCGCCCTGGTCGGCGCGCTCGACGCGATCGCCAGCGGCGCGCACGCGGGCCTGCCGCGCGCCCGCTACGACGAATTGCCCGAGAACGGCGAGGTCTGGCCGGACCTGCTGGTCGCGGGCGGTGCGCTGGCGCTGCCCGGGCAGCCGCAGGCCAGGGTGGACCTGCTCATCGACTTCGCACACCCGCTGCTCGAGCGCGGCGGCACCATCGCCGACATCGGCGACCTGGCCGACGTACGCGCACGCCGCACCATCGACGCCACCGGCCTGTACATCGTTCCGTTCGATCCGCCGGGCGCCGCCTTGCGCCAGAGCCCGAGGACACTCGCCCCCGACACGCCGGCCTATTTCCATCTCAGCCGCGACCCGCGGGGACGTGATGTCGTCTGGACGCTGGCCGGGGACGTGGATCCGACGAAGCCGGAGCCGGCGAGCGGGTACTGATGTCTGCCGTGCGAACCGTTGACCGTAGCTTCGCGCCGCGAACAGTCTCTGCGGAACAAACACGCGCACGCGCGGCGCCCGCATTCATAAACATTGCCCCACCTGGTTAGAGAAGGAGACTCGGTATGGAACGTTTCACGGGCAGCTGCCTGTGCGGCAACGTCCGGATCGTGGCGTCGGGGCGTCCGTACCGGGTCGGCCTGTGTCACTGCCTCGATTGCCGCAAGCATCACGGCGCGCTGTTTCACGCGTCTGCCGTGTTTCCCCAGGATGCAGTGACGATCGATGGCGAAACCCGCGACTACGCCGGGCGATTCTTCTGTCCCCGCTGCGGATCATCGGTGTTCGGGCGCAGCGCGGACGAGGTCGAGATCAATCTGGGATCCCTGGATGCGCCCGACCAGCTGACACCCACTTACGAACTCTGGACCGTGCGCCGCGAGACCTGGCTGCCGCCGTTTCCGCTTTCGAAACGCTACGAGCGCAATCGCGACGCGACAGGGCGCTTCGAGCCGTAGACGCCGGGGCGCGAACCACACGGGAACGGAGGCACTCAAGCCAAGCGCTGCACTGCGTTCGACTTATTGCCCTCTTCAGACTTGCGCGGAGCGACAAGGCCGAAAAGCCATTCTGGGACAGGAGCCGCAGCGCACAGCAGTGATCAGCTGCGACGATGACCATCGTCGCGCTAGAAACTGAACAGAGGCGCTTCGACCTGCAGCCACCTGCGCCGCGTTCACGCGGTGAGGAGCTCACCCCAGTGATCATGGATGCAAGCGAAATTCGCCACGCGTGCGAAAACCGGAACGCGACATGCCATATCTGTTGGCCGAACCCGACATGGACGGACTGGGCACCAAGCGGCGTAGTTACCGGCTTGTTGTGGCTGCGGCCCGCGGCGAGACGCGAGACGGGGGGCATGCAGCGTACGCAAGACCGATGGTGCGGGTGCGCTATGCGGGAGCAAGCCGCAGGCGTTGAATATGATCGATCACCAGCCCACTTCGATCGAGGACGGTACTGGCCAGGGAACGCGCCCGCGCGCGTCGGGCCCCTATTCGAGGTTCGGTGTACATGCTGCGTGGGCGAACAGGCTGAGGGGGAATTTCCACCTCGCGATCGTCGTGCTGTTCGGCGCAATCACCGTGTTGGGCATTACGCCCTTCGCGATCTACCGGTTCGTCAACGGCCAACCGCTAATCGCGGCAATCGACCTCATGATCGTGGCATGCATCAGCGCGGGCTCCATCTATGCCTGGCGCACGGGCCGCAGCAAGGGCTCGGCGATCTTCGTTGCAATCACCTATTCGATCGGCTGCATCGCGGTCGCGCATCTGGCCGGATTGTCTGGCCTGCTCTGGGTGTACCCGGTCCTGGTGGCCAACTTCCTGCTCGTGAGCCGCTGGCCGGCAGTAGGGATTTCCGCGATCGTGATCGTCGCCGTGGCCTTTGGCGACGCGGCGCTGACGACCGACGCGCAGATGCTCATGTTCGTCGTCACGTCGTTGGTGGTGAGCCTGTTCTCCTTTGTCTTCGCCTCCCGCTCGGAGCTGCAGCATTCCCAGCTTGAAGCGCTCGCCTCGCGCGATCCGCTGACCGGCGCGAGCAACCGCCGTGGCATGGAAGCCATGCTGGAGGCCGCGATGGCCTCCAGCGTACGCACCGGGAAGCCGCTCAGCCTGCTCATCTTCGATCTCGATCGCTTCAAGCAGATCAACGACGATTTCGGCCATGAAGCAGGCGACCAGGTACTGGTTCAGGTCGCCGATGTGGTGCGCGGCTCCACCCGCACGGACGATCGATTTTTCCGCCTCGGTGGCGAAGAATTCGGGTTGCTGCTCCCCGGCGCGGACGCCGCGACGCTATGGGGCATCGCCGAAAGCCTGCGCGAATCGGTGGAGAGCGAAGTCCAGTGCCACGGCCGAAACGTCACCATCTCGATTGGCGCTTCACGTTTCCGTCCCGGCGAATCCGTCAGCGACTGGCTGTCCCGCACCGATGCCGCCATGTATCGCGCCAAGCGTTCCGGACGCAATCGCTCGGTGTTCGAGGACGATGTCAGGCTAGGCAGCGATGCCGCTGTCCCGGCGTTCCGGGCCGGACGGCCAACAGAGCAGGTCGAAAATGGGTAGCTCGGATACGCACAGCAGCTGATCCGCCGCGATGATTGCCTGCGCCGTCCATTCAACGATGGCTTACCAATACGGCAGTCACTGCGGCGGACGTACGGCCACCCAGTGACTGCTGCGTCCATTGGCGTGGTCGAGTGTGAGTTGCTCCGGGTAGCTTTCGGCGATGCGCCACTGCGCCACGCCTTCCAGCAGATCTGAGACGGCGGTATCGGCTGCCATCAGCGCCTGATCCTGGCAGGCCATGAGCGTGCTCTGCATTTCCAGCACGCGCAGCCGCCCGTCGCGCTCGATACGATAACGCCCGCCGATGTGGTTGCAGCCGCCTTCCACGGCGACGCGATCGCCTTCGAAGACCAGCGCATGCACGGCGCGGCCCCCGGGCAGCACCGCAGCGATCGGCTGACCGCCGGCATCGCGCGCGCCCTGCAGGGCCCATCGCCCGACCTGCGTGAGCGGGTTGGGACCAGCGGCTGGAGACCCCGGATCCGGCCCCATTCCGCCGGCGCATGCCGCCAGCAACAACAGCGAAAGCATTCCTGCAGAGCGAGGCATGGTCATGGCGCGGTACCGGATGGGTTTGGCCGCCAGCTTACGTCGGGACAGCAACAGGTGGGAGCGTTAGCGTAGGGCGGGCTCAAGCCCGCCTTACATGGATTTCGAGTCCGCTGCGGTCGTGTTCACCATCCACGGCACGCCAAACCGGTCGACCAGGCTGCCGTAGCCCGGCGACCAGAAGGTTTCGGCGAAATCCATCACCACCGTGCCGCCTTCCTTGAGCGCATCGAACCAGCGGCGCGCCTGGTCGGCGTCTTCGGTGTGCAGGGTCACGTCGAAGCCGTTCTTGGGCTTGTCGATATTGGGAGCCCACTCCTTGTCCATGTCCGCCCCCATCAGCGCCTGGTCGCCGACCTCGAGCCAGCAATGCATCAGCCAATCCTTGTACTTCGGATCGGTCACCGGCATGTCCGGCGGCGCCTCGCTGTAGGGATGGGCGGCGATGATCTTGCCACCCAGGACTTTCGCGTAGAACTCGAACGCCTCGCGACACTGGCCGCGGAAGCTGAGACTGGTCACGATCTTCAAGACGAATCCTCCTTCGCGTTGTCAGGCAGGCCGGGCATCAGCCGAGCGCGTACGCGCCCGCGGCTTTCCGGCGCCGCAGGCTGCCATAGCGGTGTTTAAAGCCGCATGACGAAGAGGTAATGCCCATGGCATGTTCCATCCGTACCCGCAGCAACAATCCTCCGGGGCCCCGACGATTCCGCGACGTGGCCGAGCCCCCACGTTCCGCCGGTATCCGGTCCGCGCATCTCCACCCCCGCTCACGTCATCCGATAGGCGAATCCGACCCCAAAACCTGCGCCCAATTCGCGCTGCCAAGCCATGCGCGGCTGGGCGAAGGTCCGCCCTACAGGCCGATGCTGGCTCAGTCTTCGGCGAACAGCGGACGCATGAATGTCCGCTCATAGCGCAGTACGCAGCCAGATTCGTCGCGGATCCTGTCGGCGGCGAGGAACTCGGGATCATGGCCGAAGCGTGCGCGGTAGCGCTCGTAGCTCGCCAGGCTGTCGAAGCTGAAAAGCGCCAAGGCCTTGTCGCTGGCGCCTTCGCCCGGCAGGAAGTAACCGTGATGTCGCCCGCCATGCAGGTTCACCAGTCGCATCCATTCCCTGGAAAAGCGTTCGAACGCCTCGATCTTCGCAGGGTCGATGGTGTAGTGGACGACGCAGGTAATCATGGGCGTTTGCCGCTGGAATGAAATGCAGTCTAGCGCAGACGACCAGGCCCCTTGCAGCACAGGGCATTCAATCTCTGGAGGCAGCGCCCGAATCGACTTCGACCAGGCGAAAGCGGGTCTTCAAGGGCCCCTCGACGTCACGATTGAGGTCGCGCACCACGACTTCGACGGCGCATCCCCCACTGCACTCGCGCACCAAATGCAACCGCGATTACCGTCGCCGCGACGTGCGCGTACCAATTTCCAGTACGTGACATATGAGCCGCTCTGCCCGGGCGTCGGAATCGTGCGGTGCAATGCCTTTCCTTTTGCGCCTGCGAATGCCTCGCCGCCGACTCCATGGTGAGAATGCACAAACCCTCACAGACAAGCTTCGAATGCAACGAATGATCGCTTCAAAAACGTGCGGCGCGACAACGATCCATGAGCCCACCCTGGCATCTGGAATAAGGAGTACAGACAAATCGCGACGCCAACCCGCGTCGGCCGCCCAAAGGCAAACGCCAGGCATCAATTCCTTTCGTCTCCTTCGATGACCGGCTCTTCGTGGTGGACATGCGCTGCGCCGCGCCGGGTCAGGCGATCGGCGGACTCGACGAAATGGATGTAGTCCACGTACGCCGCGACATAGGCGCGTCCCGCCTCGACGTTGTCGCCGGCCCGTTGCCTGAGCTGCAGAGCGTGCTCGAAGCGTGTCGCGATGCCGTCGGCGAGCCGCGCGGAGAGTTCCTGCGACAAGTGGACGACAGCGCCGGATTCAAGCGCGCGATCCGCGGCCGCGATACCCGGGTCCACCGCGCCTGCGGGCTTCAGCCCGGTGAATCCTTCACCCTCGCCGGCGCGATGCACCCGCACCAGGGTTTCGAAGAAATAGCGATCGGCCAGCTGCCGCGCCTCGTCTCCCTTGGCGCGCACCGCAAGCGCGGCGCGGAAGGCTTCGCGGATCTCGGCTTCCCCCGCCGGTTCCACCCACTTCAGCACGGGGGTCGGATCGCCGCGCTCCAGCGCCAATCGCGCGTCTCGGACCACGGGGCCGTCGAGCGCATCGCAATGAGCGCGCGCCTCACCCGCGCCGAGGGCCATCGCAGCGACCAGGGACAACAGCAACAGGCGTGGACCAGACATGACTCCTCCGCCGGCTGGCAACCAGATGGCCATGCCGGCGCTACGGATGCTGCCCGCTGCGACTCCCCACGACATTGATCTGGGTCAGGAAGAGCGACCGCCCTCTCGTGACATGGATGGCTGCAATGCAGCAACGTAAGCCGTGCCAGGTCGAAGGCCTCAGCCGCGAGTCATTTGACGACGAGCCTGAGATGCGCTCCGCTAACCGGGCGACGCCAGGCAAGACCTGACTGCCTCCATCCGATTCCCTGTGGTCACTTCCTCGCGGGATCGAGCGCTTCCGCCAGCGCATCCAATGTGGCCAGCCGATGCTGAAGCTCGGCGTCCGACAGCCTGCCCCGCTGGTGTTGCCACGCGAATCGGTCGCGGTATTGTTGCAGGGTGCTGGTGCGCGGGACGAGGTCGTGCACATTGCGCGGCATGGCGCGACGTGTTTCGATCTCGCCGAGGACCCGCTGCCACTCCGCATCGGGGATCAGGCGCGTATGGCCCTGGTCCGGCGCTACGGCGGCGGCGCGGACGTTGTGGAAACGGTACGCCGCGTAGCAGGCCGCACCGAGCCAGAGCCAGACGGACAGCTTGAGCCCCTGGCCGCTGGTGACGCTGAGGGCGGTCATCACGGTACCGAGCGCGACCCAGAGCAGACCGACATTGCGCAGCAGCAACGCCTTGCGAATACGGCCGGGCGCGGTGCGGTCGATTGCGGTGCGGCCGGACGATGGCGAGCGGTTACCGGCGTCGATCGCGACGCGGGCGTCCGGCGCCTCTTCGCCGAAGGCCGAGCCGATGTTGCCGGAGTTGTTCTGCTGCCTAGCTTCCAACCTGTTTCCCTCGGGACGATTCCTACCCTGTCGCGGCCACCCCGAAGCACGGGATGCCGGCGATCTCGCGTCGCGGGCCGTCTGACGCCCAGCTCCGGCGCGCGGACCTCCCAAAAAGGGACGCAAGAAAAATGCCAATGCCTTGAATGGCGACACGCACCAGGAACGCAGGGCGGGCCAGTTCGCCAGTTCCGACTTCGAACGCGACAGCGAGGGCCAGCGGCCTGCCGCCAAACAGCCTGGTCGATCCGCGAAGTTCCAGAAAATGTGTGCGCCGTGCAAAGCCGTTCGGTGCATGGTTCAACAGCCGCCGTTACGCTGTCAGTGGTCCGCCGGTTAGGGCGCGGTTACGATGCGGCAGGATGGCCCCTTGATGGCTGCCCGCAGCGCAACGCCGGGCTGCACCTGACAACGCAACGGCACTGCGCTTTGCCGGACCGCGGGCCGGCGAGCGGCTGATCAAGCCCGCCTCGCGCCAGGCGCGTCGGTGCGAGGTCCGCCGTCCATCCAGTCGCAGGGATGCGCGCCCCGCTCCACCCGCGTCAGAAAACGACGAACGCTGTCAGCCGGGTACCCGGCCTTGACCTGTGCCCATGGATCGGTGTCGGCATCGCCATCGGGCGGGCGAATTGCCTCCTTCCCGATCGATGCCCGGACGCCCATGCCATCATGAAGCCGACCCCGCCAGCGGCCAGACGCATGACCGACGAGGACGAACTCAGGGCGCTGCACGAGCGCGCCTATGCGGCGATGGATCGCGGCGCGCTGGCCGAGGCATCGCGCGACTTCGACGCCCTGCTCCAGCGTGAGCCCGGCGACGACGCCTACCATTACATGCGTGGGCTGGCGCACAAGTACATGCTGGACTGGCCGGTCTCGCTGCAGCACAACCTGCGCGCGATCGAGCTGGCCGACGAGGAGAGCGAGGCCCAGCATTGGAACGCGGCCATCGCCGCCACGGCGCTTGGCGAGTGGGCGCAGGCGCGACGGCTATGGACCGCCTGCGGCATCCGCGTTCCCGAAGGCGATGGCCCCATCGACGACGACTACGGTGTCGCCGTGGTGCGCCTGAATCCCTGGCACGCCGGCGAAACCGTGTTCATGCGTCGCATCGATCCGGTGCGCGCGCGGCTGCTTAACGTCCCGATGCCGGAGAGCGGGCATCGTTTCGGCGACATCGTGTTGCATGACGGCGCGGCCACCGGCCTACGTTTCGATGGTGAACACCAGGTGCCGGTGTTCAACGAACTGGTCCGCCTGGTCCCGTCGCAGTTTCAGACCTTCGTGGTGTTCGTCAGCTGCGACAGCCGCGAGGACCTGCAACCGCTATTGCGCGCCACTGCGCCTGGCCTGGGCTACGCGGAAGACTGGACGGACTCCGTGCGCTACTACTGCATGCGCTGCAGCTATGGCACCCCGCATCGGCACGACCACGACGACGCGGACGGCTGGCAAGTCGACCGCAACCTGGGCATCGCCGCCCAGAGCCGCAAGTCGGTGGAGAAACTGCTCAGGGATTGGGCAGACTCCGGACAGGATCGCCACATCGAAGGCATCGAAAACCGCGAAATCGAGGCACCGCCGCGCGAGGACGGGCATGTGTGGTGGCGAGGGCCGGAAGAGGATGAGGAAGCATCGGCTGCCTGAGCAAGGCCGATCGCCAGATTGATTTCTTCCGCCCTATCGAATTCGCGCCGTGGGCCCGGGCGCCTCGCGCGTCGGGGCATGGCCTCGCTCTATGGGAAGCGCTTGCCCCCGTCCGCTTTGATGGGTGCCTTGTTGCCTGGTTGCTGCGGCCCCTCGCACCCCTGCCCTCCGGTGGCGGCCGCGCGTGCGCGCGCGACGTAGTCGTTCACCAGCTTGCTGAGCTTGGGAAAGTCGTTGCGGTCGGTGACCGCGCCGGAGATCGTGCGACCCGATTCCGGTTCGCGGGCCACGAGCGTGCCCCAGAAGCCCGAGTGGCCGAACGCCGCAGTGCCGTCGAGGTCGTACTCGAACACGCCGAGCCGGTACGGGCTCCCGCTGGGCAGCCCATCGGCCGACTGCATCAGCGCCAGCGTTTGCGCGCGCTTGAAGACGCGCCCGCCGAGGAGCGCATCGAAGAACACCGCGACGTCGACCGGCGGCGCGACCAGGCCGCCACCACCGTACAAGTCCATCGATGGATCCCAGCCGTAGGTGTCCAGTCCTTCGAACCGCTGGTGCGCACGCGCGCCGCCCACGGGAGATTCGTAGCGTTCCCAGTAGGTTCCCGGCGCGCCGAGCGCGTCGAGCCGCAGCTGCTCGCGTACCGCCTGCGCCAACGTCTGCGCAGTGATGCGCTCGATGATGGCTCCCAGCAGGATGTAGCCGGTGTCAGAATAGGCGAACTTCTCGCCAGGTGCGGCCACCGGATCGGTCCACTCGACCAGGTGATGCAGGTCGCCCTCGCGCGTCCAGCGGGTCTGTGGATCGGCCTTGAGCGTGGCGACGAACTGCGGCGCCTGCGCGTGATCGGCCAGGCCGCCGGTGTGGCTGAGAAGATGGCGCACCGTGATGGCCTCGGTCTTGTAGCCGTCGCTCTGCAGCAGCTTTATCCAGTCGTCAGGCAGATGGCGGCCGATCGGCGCCTGCAGATCGAGGCGTCCATCTTCGTGCAGCCTCAGGGCGGTCGCGGCGACATAGGTCTTGGTGATGCTGGCCAGGCGGAAGCCTTCGTCTCCGCGCAGACCCGCGCCCGCCGCCATGCTGTCCAGAACGCGCGTATCGCGGCTGCCGTCGGGCGCTAGCGTGGCGATCGAGATCTGTCCGGCCCCGTCGCTAAAGGCATGCGCCTGCAACGCCCGGTCGAGGCAGGCATCCGCGGCGCTGGCCGTGGATGCGAGCACGGCAAGGAGCGCGGCGAGCACACAACGCTGCATATCGATATCCCAGGGCGGAAAGCGCGCATTTTCGTCACTGCAGCCGCGCCGGGAATCTGGCATTGGTCACGGGGAATGCAGGAAGCGGCAGCAGAGTCGGACTTCCTGCGTCGGGGCGTAGCAGGAATGGCGATGGCTCGCAGTGTCGAGGCGGCGCAATCCGGCCCCGGCGAGCGCGCGCGCAGGGCGGCGTAGGGCGGGCTCACGCCCGCCTTCTACGAGTTCTTCGCACCCCCAGCCTTGCGCCTCGCGGCCAGACCACGCCCCATTTTCCCCAGAAGCCGGATGGCCGAGGAAGCTAGGAAACGCCGTGAATAAAAGTCGACGCCGACACGTTTATTGCGACCCGCGTTTTTTGCCAACGAACGCAACGCCTGGACCCAGATCGAAGGAGGCCGCCATGAAGCTCTACGCCCACGGTTTCCTCGCTTGCATGACGGGTTGGATCATCGCCGCTGCTCCCGCCGCAGCGCACAACGAATCCATCCACCAGGCGATGACGGATCTCTCCTGGCAGATGATGCGATTCGTCGAACAGACGGGCACCGCGCGGATCAGCGAAACCGACCCCGAATTCATCGCATTCCTGGAGCGGGTCAAGACGACGCCCCACAAGTACCTCACCCGCCCTTCGCAACTGCACGAGCTGGTTGCGGCGGACAGCAGCGGTTGCGCGCCACCGCTGCAGAACTGGAACACCAGCCTGGGCGGCCTGCGGGCAGCGCCGAAGTGGGACTTCTACAAGTGGAAGCAATGCGGCTCGCATAACGCGGACTGGGAAGCGAGCCTGGCCGGCGTCGCCCCGGACGATTTCATCGGCGCCGCGCTCGGGTTCTGGGCCGGATCGCCCGACGGCGCCTATGACGACACGCATCTGTGGTTCCGCCCGTCCAACGCGCTCGGCCTGGGCGCCGTACGCGAGGTGGCGAACGAAGCCACCGAAGACGCGCTCACCGTCGCGCTCGTCCCCATTGTGTGCCTGATCGACTGGTTGTTCGGCGACGGCGAGGATTGCGTCAAGGATTCGAAGAAGATCGCCGACACGGTCGATGTCACCGAGGAGATCGACGGCTGGATCCCGGGCATCGGCGACGTGCACGGGGAATCGTGGGTCGGTGTCTGGCATTTCATCGACATGAACGACGGCGCGTCGAACGAGTACGACGAGCGCCAGGGAAAACTCTGGGACGAAGCTGGCGTTCCGGGCGCGCCGATGGACGCGCTGGAGCTGGTTCTGATGGCCGGCTTCGACGCCGCGGGGCTGTCGGTCAACTTCAGCGACAGCCAGGGCATCGGCAAGTACACCGTCGACAACGCGAACGACGGCGTGCAGGACACCATCCGCCGCGACCAGGCGAAGTGGCAATTCACCTCGATCGCGCACACCCCGTTCGAGCCCGTCAACAACCTGGCGTGGCATGGCTGGTCGCGGTTCCATTCCGACAGCGCGCATCCGGTCAGCATGCTGGCGTGGCCGCTGCACGCGATCGGGGACTCCATCGCACCGATGCACGTGGTCGGCACGTCGGCCTGGGGGCACCGGCCGTTCGAGGATTCCCAGGAGCGGATCTGGCCAGGCATCTGGAACTTCCGGAAGACCGACGTGCAAACCCAGCTGCCGGCGATAGAGCGCACCATGCGGCGCGCGTTCGAGTGGTGGAAAGTGATCGAGGGCTGGCGCGCCTCGCACGGCAATACCAAGGACATTCCGATCCGCCAGCTGATCCGCGAACTCGCCGCACGCACGCACGCCTACTCCATGCAGCAGCATGCCGCCACGCTCGGCGACTGGCCGTTCTCGCCGGCGGCCTCCACCACCTACCTGGTGGCCGAGAACGACTCCATCCAGGCCTACGCCGATACCGATGGCGCCGCCGAGAAGGTGCGCCCGCTCTATGAAGACGGCATGGGCATGACCATCGCGGTCCTGGTCGCCGCCGGGGAGCATTTCGAATGAAGCGCTTGGCCATCGCCGCCCTGCTGGTCCTGCTCGCGCTGCTCAGCGCCTGGCTCGTGTCGAAGTGCCGACACGAGTCGCCTGCACCACCACCACCGCCCACGACCGGCGCCGAATGCCATCAGCGCGCAGAGGAACGGGTCGCCGCGTGGAAGGCAGAAGGAATCGAACAGGCGAAGATCGAGGTGCTGTACCAGGCCGAACTCGCGAAGTGCAGCGGCATGACCGATGCGTGCGCCGGGTTCGTCGGCGCCGCCAACGTGGATCTCGCGTGGCTGGGCCGCGCCGTGCTGAGCGGGTCGATGCAGCCGGCCGAGTACCTTGGCCGGATAAAGGACCGAACGCGCAAGCTGCGCGAGAGCCGCACGACGCCGGCGATCTGCGACGCCTACGCCGCGGGCGATGCCGACGGCGACCTGGTGCCGGATGCCGACGACGCGTGCCCGGATACACCGAGCCTCGAACGCACGGACGCGAAGGGTTGCCCGGATGCCGCCCCGCTGCCGCCCGCGCCATCCGCCGCGGACGTGGACAAGGCCGCGAAGGCGCTGGACATCCCCGTGAGCAGGGCCTGCGTCGATGCCCCGCGCCCGGGGCCGGCGAGCGTGACCAAGGCCGGCCTGAGCCCCGATGGGCAGTCGTACCTGCTGGTCGTGACGCGCGCGCCCAATGCAACGGCCGGATGCGAAGTGTTCTACCAGGTCGGCATCCGCATGCGGAACAAGTCGTTCTTCCTGCAGATGAATTCCAATACGGTCTACACCCGGGTATTTCGCGAGCGCCAGGCGATCACCGGCCCACTCGCACAGCCGGGCGCGATGACCTTCGAGCTGCGCAAGGCCGATGCGACGGTGCCCTGGCGGGACCTGACGTTCCGGGCCATCGAACCCGGCGACATCTCGCAGCGCTATTTCCGCGTCAGGACCGTCAACGGGAATGGGTTGACCAATGGGTGGACAGCGGAGACGCGGCTGGCGCCGAGCGTGTTCCCATGAGCCCGACAGCACAGCCAGAACTGTCGGGTGAGTTGTCGGGCGCACTGTAGGGCGGGCTCAAGCCCGCCGCGCACAGTGCGCAGACCCATCCCCGACATCAGATTGAATTCCTCAACCCCGGATACGCCCGCGCAGGCTGTCGGCGTCGTGCGGACCGGGATCGGCGATCAGCGCACGCGCAACATCGACCTGGCCCCAGGTGTTCCACAGCAGCACACCGCGCAAGCGGCCGTCATCCAGGTAGTAGACGACGCCCTGCCGGTTGGGGACGACCCAGTCTTCGGCGATGTCCAGGCGCGAGTCCAGCCTGCCGACAGCTTCGTAGCCAAGGTCGAACAGGTCGGAGTAGAAGAACGGCAGCTCGGCATAGGGTTGCGGCTTGCCTGCCATCGCCAGGCCGGCATGATGGCCAGTGGCAATGGCCGCGTTCTCGTGCTCCACGCGCAGACGGCCCAGCGCCTGGCTGGGGAAGCTGGCGACGTCGCCGGCGGCGAAGATGTCCGGCACGCCGGTGCGCAGGTATTCGTCGACGTGGATGCCGTTGTCCACGACGGCGCCGACGGCTTCGGCCAACCTGGTATCCGGCACGATCCCCAGGCCGGCGACCACGGCGTCGGCTTCGAGCATGCTGCCGTCGTCCAGCGTCAGCGCGACGCGCGCACCGCGCTGTTCGCCACCGGCGGCGCGGCGACCGGATCGTACGTCGATGCCGTGCTCGCGGTAGTAGCCCTCGAGGAAGCGGCTGAGGCCGGCCGGATACATGCGCGCGCCCAGCGCGTCCTCGGGAAAGACCATCGTCACCCGGCAACCGTTCGCGGCGAGCGCGGCGGCGATCTCGCAACCGATGAAGCCCCCGCCCACGACCGCGACCTGCGCGCCCGGCTGCGCCAGTTCGCGCAGGCGTCGGTAGTCGTCGATGCCGCGATAGGCGAGCACTCGGTCGCCCTCAAAAGGCAGGCGCCGCGGCGCGCCTCCGGTGGCAAGCAGCAGCTTGCGGTAGCGGTAGGTATCGCCGTGGTCGTCGGTAACCGTATGTGCCCCGGCGTCGATGCCCACCGCGCGACGGCCAAGATGCAGGCTGGCGCCGCTCTTGCCGACCGGGCGCCAGATGCTGTCCTCGGCGGCGTCCTTCCACAGGGCCTTGGTGAGCGGCGGACGGTCATAGGGCGGATGGTGTTCCGCGCCGATCATGCCGATGGCGGCGGCCGGATCGGTGTCGTGGATCGCCTGCGCGGCGGCTTCACCGCACATGCCCGCGCCGATGATGAGGTGGTCGTATTCGTGGCGCATGCGTTGTTCCTCCGGCTGGCCAAACCGACGCCGCGGGATTGTCGCGCAGCGCGTGCGACGCTGCCGTCACGCGACCTTGCCCCCGATTCCAGCGCTTTAGGGCGGACCGTAGGGCGGGCTCAAGCCCGCCTGACATGGGCTGCTCGTCGCCTCGAAGCTTCCATTGCCTCGGCCCCTTTGGTTCCAGGTATCAGGCAATGCTGCGTCACACCACCCACGCCATCATCGAAGGCGGGCTAGGGCCCGCCCTACGTCGCCGCCCTGTGCAAGACTCTGCGTCTCCCCGTCACCCGAGCGTGTCCATGCCGCTGCCGTCGTCGTTGTCCGAGCCCGTGCTGCTGCTCGACGAGGCCCGCGTCCGTCGCAACCTGCGGCGCATGGCCGAGCGTGCCGCTGCTGCGGGGGTTCGCCTGCGTCCGCATTTCAAGACGCACCAGAGCCATGCGGTCGGGCGTTGGTGCCGCGCGCTCGGGGTCGAGGCGATCACCGTCTCCTCGCTGGCCATGGCGGAATATTTCGCGGCCGATGGCTGGCGCGACATCACCCTGGCCTTCCCCTTCCATCCCGGCATGCGCGATCGGGTCGAGGCGCTGGCCCGGCGCGTCACCTTCGGGATCGTGCTGGCTGATCCGCTGGCGCTGGACGGCGTGCGCTTCTCCGCGCGTGTGGACGTGTGGCTGAAGATCGATGTCGGCAGCCATCGCACCGGCTTCGCGCCCGAGGATCCCGACGGCCTGCGCGCCCTGGCCGCGACGCTGGTCGGACGCGATGACATCCGTCTGCGCGGCCTGCTCGCCCATGCCGGCCATAGCTACGATGCGCGCGGCGCCGAAGCGATCACCGTCGTGCGCGACGACACCTTGGCGCTGCTCGGCCGCCTGCGCGAGAAACTCGCCTCCATCTCCGGCCCGCTGGAACTTTCGGTGGGAGATACGCCCACTTGCTCCACAGCCGATGCTTTTCCGGGAGTGGACGAGATCCGTCCGGGCAACTATGTCTTCTACGATCTCTCGCAGTGGCAAATCGGCGCCTGCGGCGTGGACGATATCGCCGTGGCCATGGCCTGCCCCGTGGCGGCGCGCCACCCGGCGCGCGGCCAGCTGGTGGTGCATGGCGGCGCGGTGCATTTCTCCAAGGACGCCATGCAACTCGACGGGCAGCGCGTCTTCGGCCTGGCGGTGGACGCCACGCCCGATGGCTGGGGCGCGCTCCGTCCCGAGATCCGTCTGGTCGGGTTATCGCAGGAGCACGGCATCGTCGCCGCGCCTGCCGATGTCATCGCCCGTCTTCGCCCCGGCGACACACTGCTGTTCCTGCCGGTGCATTCGTGCCTGACCGCAGACGCCATGGGGCGCTATGTCAGCTTGACGGGCGAATCCATCGAAATGATGGGATAGAACCGTAAGGCGGGCGTAGCTGGCGTGGGGCGTGCTCAAGCCGCCTTCCGCGGGTCCGTAGAAACCATCAGGGGCGATGCGATGGCGGCGACAAGGTGGCATGCCGTAGGTCGACCCTACGTGGCCGATGTCGCAGGCCGCGCGGCGTCGGGGACGTGGTCCCGACCTACACAGAAAAGCGCGCGTCCTGTGTAGGAGCGCTTCTCACGCGCGACCGGAAAACCGGGCGTGCGAGTCGCGCCTGAGAGGCGCTCCTACAGGGATGGCGAAACCCATCAGGCGCATTCGCTTCTGACGAGGAAAGCGGCGCGCCGTAAGTCGGCCCTACGTGGCGACGCCCTCGTCATTCCCGACCCGTTTCCCCTGCATCCGCAGCCTCATCCTTCACGAACCCGATGGCATCCAGCGCGGGTTTGATCTCGGGGTTGGCCATGAACAGATTCCAGAGCATCCCCGTGCGGTGGTTCTCGATCATCACTGTGATCGGCGCCTGGTTCAGCGCCATGTACACCTCGTCGTACCAATTCTGGGTTTCGTTGAAGCCGTCGTGGAAGCCGTAGATGCCCCAGACCTTGGCGCCGAGATCGCGGTAGTAATGCTTCAGCGAGGCCAGCGATTCCTGCGGCGTGTACGGCATCGACGCGAGCGATGCCATCACGTTGATCGTGCCGTTGTCGTCGCGCGGCTGCGGCCGGCCGCCGCCGGTATTGATGCCGGCCGACAGGCCCCAGGTGTCCGGACCGTAGCCCTTGAAGCCGCGCGGATTCTCGATGGCATAGGCGTGGCTGATCAGCGCGATCGCACGGTTGTTCCGGAAATAGTTCGTGTAGCGGTCGCGGATGCCGCGCGGATCGAAACCGAAGAAGGAGAAGTGGGTGAAGAACAGATCCGAACCATTGCCGACTCCGACATCCAGCTTGTGGCCGTACCAGCTGCCACCGTTCGTGTAGCGGTTGCCGACCGTGGTGCGGCTCCAGTTCTGGCGATACTGGATATGGCGCTCGGAGGTTCCGGCCCAGCCGGTGTGGTAGAGCTCCGCCGGCACCGGATGGGTCGGCGATGCGATGGCCAGCAGGTAGACGATCATCGTCTCGTTCCAGCCAATGAGAGGGTGATTGATGTGGAAGCCGTAGTCCGGCGACCAGTGCCAGTACAGGACATCGCTGTCGGGCGTCTGCCGGTACCAGGCCCAATCGACCTCGCGCCATAGCCGCGTGACGGTGTCGCGGATTTCGCGCTCCACCGGTGTGTCGCCGTCGAAATAACGGCGAGCCGCCAGCAGGCCCTGGATCATGAAGGCCGTCTCGACCAGATCGCCGCCGTTGTCGTACTTGCCGAAAAACGGCACCGCCTTGCCCGTGTCGCCGTCCAGGAAATGCGGCCACACCCCGCGGAATCTGTCCGCGCGCTCGAGGAACCGCACGATCTTCAGGATGCGCTCGGCCACCGCATCGCGCGTCGCGAACCCGCGTTCGGCGCCGACCAGCATGGCCATCACCCCGAAGCCGCTGCCGCCCAACGCCAGCAGGTTCGCATCGCCGGGGAGCACCTCGGGCGCCAGCCCGGCGACCGGGTGCCCGGCTTCCCAGTAATAACGGAACGACGCTTCCTGCACCATCGTCATGAGCTCGTCGTCGGTGAACGCGCGCGTGCTCACGGCGGTGGAGACCGGCGACGGCGCCGACTCATTGCCCGCCAGATCCAGCGCGGTGACGCGATAGAACGCGGTGCGCGGCGGCGCGCCGACGAAATCGGTGAAACGTGCGCGCGAGCCTTGCTGCGTGCCAACCGGTTCGAAGGTCTTCCCGTCCGAAGAACGATAGATGCGATACGCCAGCAGATCGTCCGCGGCAGCCGGTGTCCAGCTCACGTCGAAGTGCCGCTCATACCCACGCACCGTAATCGCCCCCGGCACCGGCGGCGCGGTGGTGTCGTCGGAGTCGATGTCGCGGATCTGGAAGTCGTCGAGGTAGAGCGTGTGTTTGCGATTGTCGTCCAGGCCCTGCACGAAGGTCACGCCCACGGTCTCGCGCACATCGAAGCGGGGGTCGTCGGTGCCCCTGGAAGCTGCGAGCGCTTCGGCGAACGGTAGTTTGACCTGCGTCCATCGCCCGGCCGGGATGCGCTCGCCCTCGTTAACCAGTGCGACGGCAGGCGTGCCGTTGTCGTTGGCATCCTTCAGGTAGACGCGCGGCGAGTTGGCCGCGGTGATCTCGGAATCCGAGTAGCACCAGAACGTGAGCGCCTTGCCCTCGAAGCGGTACGGGCGCGCATAGCGCTGGCCGATTCCGATGGTGGCCTCCCACGCGCCGCCCGGTGCGGAAGTCCATGCCAGCCTGAGCGCGTTCGGCGGGCTCACGAAGCGCCCTGTCTCCACCGGAACGGTGTCGTCAACCAGCTCGAGCGCACTGGGCGCGACGAACCAGCCATTGCTCGACCCATGCCCGCCCACGGACTCGCTGTTGTCGAAAATGACGTGGCGGTCGTAAAACGATGGTGTGCCCTTGCCTACCGCCAGAAGCGCGGGGCATGCGAGGCCGAGCAGCACGAGGACGAGCAATTTCGAGAGCAGCCGGTTCATCTGTCTACCTCAGTGGAGGGTTTTTTCCCGCGGACGATGGTCCGGTACGGACAGTGTTTCAAGTCGCTTGAGTCAGGGTACGTTGCTGGACCGGATTCGAACAGGCAGTCCGCCGCGGCGTTGCAGGCCCGCTTCCGGAAAATGCTGCAGCACACCAAAGCCCTCAGCCATGCCGCGTCGCGCGGGCCACGCATCACCGACGGCGGGCCTGGGTCCGCCTGCAACACTGCGCGGCGCGGTATGTACGACGCGAATGCAGGGCCGTCGCAGGACGGGCTCAAGCCCGCCTGAGCAGGTTTAAATTGCCTCGTCCCCCTTGCTTTCCCTGTAACGCTCGATTGAGCCAGTCCCCGTTTGTTCGACGCAACAAAAAGCCCCGCGACTGCGGGGCTCCTTGCGACACCAACGCGACGGCGTGATCGAACGACGCGCTCAGGTGCCTGCCGGCGAGCCGCGCAGCTTGATCGGCGCATCCGTCGAATAGATCTGGCCGGGCACCATGGCGCCGATGCTGCCGTCGACGTCGCCGCCGTCGGCAGTGCGGTTCTCCCACGGAATCGGCACATAGGGTCCGGGCACGTAAGCCTGCCATCGACCATATTTCTCTTTCGGAGTTTGATCCCTGTCGGCGAACTTGAACTCGACCGGCACGCGCACACCGATCGGTTCCGGCCTGGCAAGCCGTTCCGTTGCAATGTTGAAGGTCCACTGCTTCGCCGCGCCCACCGCGGCCTCGGCGAGCACCTTGCTGAATTTGCGTAGCGTCTTTTCATTGGAGAGCACCGTCATGTCGACCCGTTCGACATGCGTTTCGGCGATAGAGCCGTCGCGATTGAGCCGCAGCACGACATACACGATTCCGCTCATCCCCGAGCGAACTGCGAACGGTGGATATTCCGGCGGCGTGAGCTCCCCTTTGGCTTCGACATCGACCGGGGCCTTCGGGTCCCAAAACGCCGTGTCCCCGATCGTGACCCGGAGCTGGTCGTCGACGCCGGCGATGGGTCGCGCCAGCAACTGCACGCTCATCTTGACCGCAGCCGGTGCCTGAAGCGGGCTGCCGTCGGCTTTCTTGACATCGAGCTCCCAGTGCGGAACGAGTTTCGCGAGCAGTTCCCTGGTGTCCGGCGGCAGCGCTTCGGCACGGTCCAGCGTGTACGACTTCACCGCTCCATCGGGCGCGACCACGAGCTCGCCAGTGACCAGCATGCTGGCCTCGACCTGCTTGCTCATCTTGTCGTACCGGGCTGCCAAAGCGGTGAAGGCGCACAGCACCAGCAGCGTGAACAGCAGAATCCTTCGCGTCATGGTCAATCCCCCTTGTCTTGTGCGAACGGCGATCGGCACGCGCGCCCTGCCAGATTACAGGAAGAACAAGACCCTTTCGGCGCCACCGCGGCGCTTTGCCCCACGCCCCGGCTCAGGGTTGTAGGACGGGCTCAAGCCCGCGTTACATGAGTTACACGGGTTTTTCGCCGCTCCGGTGGGAAACTTCAACTTCGCTTCACACATCCCACATTCCATCCTCGCAGCGCGCGGGCATGGTGCAGGCATGCCTTCCGCCGCATGCGGCATGCCCGCCACCGCAACCTCGTTCGCCTTCGATGTCGTGGTCGTGGGCGCCAGCTTCGCCGGCGCCGCCTGCGCCATCGCCGCCGCGCAGCGCGGGCTGCGGGTGTGCGTGCTGGAACGCAAGCGCGACCCCGGCGACAAGCTGCGCACAACCGGCATCATCGTCAAGGAGGCGGCCGAGCAGACCCTGCTCAACCAGCTCCCTGCCTCCCTGACGCGCCGCATCGAGGAAGTGCGCCTGTACGCGCCCAGCCTGAAGCAGGTGACGCTGGCCGCACCAGGTTATTACTTCCTCACCACCGACACGCCGGCGGCACCGGTGCCCTGCACTGCTTTCTCAGCAAGCGCTATGCACCAGGCTACATCGGCTGGCTGGCGCAGAATCCCACCGGCGTGCAGGCCGGACTGGCGTTGCGTCACGACCCGGCCAACGCACGCGTGCCCGACATCGATGGCTTCCTGCTGCGCGTGGGCGTGGCGGGTGGTCTGCCGCGCGTGCTCAAGCCTGGCCCCATCCGCGCCGGCCTGATTCCCTGCAGCGGTCCCGTGTCCGGCCTGGCCCGTGACCGTGCCATCCTCACCGGTGACGCCGCCGGCATCGTTTCACCCATCACCGCGGGCGGCATCCACTCCGCGTGGCAACACGGCTGGGCCGTCGGCGCTGCCATCGCTACGCACCTGCGCGATGGCTGCACGATCACGCCGGAGCAGGCCGCCGTCGATGCCGCGCCGCGTTTTCGCAGCAAGCGCGTCCTGCGCTGGGCCTACGACCGCCTGCAGTACGACTGGCCCTTCGATCTGCTGTTGCATACCGCGCCGCTGCGCTGGGCGGCGGAGCGGGTGTATTTCCACAAGCGAAGGTGCTGAAGGTTCGGTCGATGCAATTCGCCCTTTCGCGGGGCATCAGCCGGCGGCGTAACCCACCAGGAGGTCGGCCAACTCTTTCGGGTGGCTGAGCGCAACGCAGTGACAGCCGGGAATCTCGTTGGGGACGATGCCCAGGCGCTCTGCCGCAAGCCTGCGCAGGAAGTCGGGCGGGAAAAGGTGGTCGTCCGTGCACAGCACAAATTTCGTCGGCACGTCTGGCCATGCGTCGAGCGGCCAAGGCATAACCCAGGCCGTCGACGACTCTTCGCGTGCCCTGCTCAACGCCTCCTCGGCCAGGGCGCGTGGCACACCGTTGTAATAGCTGACGAAGGGGTCATCGCTGCCGGTCTTGCCGCCATCGCGCGCGGCCTGTTCCTTCGCGGCCAGGCTGTAGCCGGTGTTGGACCACCAGTCTTCCGGGGTCTCCCCCGGGGACGGGATCATCGCGGCCAGCAGAACCAGCACGTTCACCGGGAGCCGATCGGCCACCAGCGGTGCGGTGAAGCCGCCATACGATTGGCCGACCACAACCAGGTCTCTCCGCCCACCGACTGCCTCGACCACGGCGTCCGCGTACTCACCCAGGCCCGCGGAGTCGTCGTCGCACGGCAGGTCGGGGGCAACTACATCGTGCCCGCGCGAACGCAACTCCGCCTCCAGCAGGTGCCAGTACCAGCCGACGTCTCCGCCACCGTGGATCAACACGAAGGTCGTCATATCCGCGAATCCCTGCACTCGAGGTCGCCATTCGGGCGAAAAGGTATCAGGAACAAATTGTCCCGTCCCGCCGCACGAGATGGGCTCTCCTGACCACCGTTTCATTGGTTGCGAATGATTCCATCCGCAACTTGCACCCAATCCGCCTGTACAGTTCAACCGTGTGACCAGCAACCTCATCACCCGCCATGACCATCGATCATCTTCGTCGCAACTTCCTGCAGAAGCTGGTGGCTTCGGCCGCAGTCGTGCCGATGCTGTCGTCAACCAACGCGTTCGCCCAATCGGATCGGCCCGGCACCGATGGCCGCCAGGGGGCGACCTTGCGCGTGGCGCTCATGGGACTGGGCGGCTATGCCGAACGGGTGGCGGAAGCCATGCAGTCGAGCAAGCGCGCCAGGCTCACCGGGCTCATCAGTGGAACGCCTTCCAAGCTCCAGGAATGGGGCACGAAGTTCGGCGTGGCGGAAAAGCACCGCTACAACTACGAGAATTTCGACCGCATCAAGGACGATCCGGACATCGATGCGGTTTACATCATCACCCCCAATGCACTGCATCGCGACCAGGCGATCCGCGTCGCCAGGGCGGGCAAGCACGTGATCTGCGAAAAGCCGATGGCGGTCAACGCCAGGGAAGGCCAGGACATGGTCGACGCCTGCAGCGAGGCCCGGGTGAAGCTGCTGGTGGGCTACCGCATGCATTTCGAGCCCAAGACGCTGGAAGTGATCCGCATGCGCAAGGCGGGCGATTTCGGGAGCATCCGGTTCTTCCAGGGCCTGTGCGGCTTCCGTATCGGCGACCCCGGCCAGTGGCGGCTCGACAAGGCGCTGGCAGGCGGCGGGGCAATGATGGATATCGGCATCTACGCCATCAATGGCGCCCGCTACATGGTGGGCGAAGAGCCGGTGTGGGTGACCGCGCAGGAAACCAAGACCGATCCGGTCAAGTTCAAGCAAGGCGTGGACGAAACCATCCAGTTCCAGCTGGGCTTCCCCAGCGGCGCCGTGGCCTCGTGCCTGTCCACCTACCAGATGAACCATCTGGACCGTTTTTTCATGACCGGCGAGGCCGGATACGCCGAGCTGCTGCCCGCCACGGGCTACGGCCCCATTGAGGGCCGTACCCACAAGGGCAAGCTCACGCAGCCGCACGTCATGCACCAGACCCTGCAGATGGACGAGATGGCCGGCATCCTGCTCGACGGCAACATACCCGTGGTCCCTGTCGACGGCACAGAAGGCCTGAAGGACCTGAAGATCATCGATGCCATCTACGCCGCCTGTGCCACAGGCCGCAGGCAGGAATTGCGCCTGGGCTGAAGGGCGGGAAGCTGCGCCCACAGCGCTGGAAGGCGGAATTCACTGCGTGAGTTCCGCCTCACGAATCAACGCGCCTTGCGGCTTTATCCTCCGCTTTTGCGGCGGCGCGAAAGCAGGCCGCCGACACCAGCCACAGCACCGTAAATGCGCCGCTGAACAGCAGGGCTCTGAATCCGCCATCCGGCGTGCTCGCGGTTGACGGCGCGGTTGCAATGGCTACGCCCAACAATACCTGCATGGTCGCCACGCCAAGCATGGCCCGCGCCATGCCCGCGGGCTGAAACCAGGCAGCGAACCCACCAGTGGCTGCCGCCAGGATCAGCAGGAAGAAGCCGATGCCGGTGCCATCGTCGCGAACGATCGTGGTCCACACGGTCAGGAACGACGTGACCACCGCGACGGCAGCGCCTGCGCGGAAGGGACGACTGCCGCTCGCCCGTTCGGCGATCTCGTAGAGCAATCCGGCTCCGCCGATCATGATGCCGGCAAAGATGAAGCCGCGCGGGGTCCAGTGCCATTCGTCGCTGATCTGCATCATCACCAGCGGCGTGAGCAGCAAGGCCAGTGCCGCACTCCAGCGTGCGATCCGCCAGTAATTCCGACGCCGCGTGGCAACGCGTTCGCCCGACCCGGTCATGTGTGCGTCTCCTTTGGAAACCTGTAGTCCCATCCTGGCGCACACCCGGGTGGGCAGCATGAGCGGAATGTGGGGCGGAAGTGAAGTGCGAACTTCCGCAGCGACGTACCGGGTACGGCCGGCGACCGCACCCGGGCTGCTTTCGCAACGAGCCCGGGTGCGCTACGCGTGCCCGGGCTACGCCGTCTTCGGCACCTGCGTCCGGCGCTGTCCTTCGCGCCGGACGCCGGATGCGCGAACCGCTACGCCGTCGGTGCCAGCACGAAGGCACGCACGTCGCCGTCGTCGTACTGCGACTGCCGGCTCCAGCCGTCGGTGGCCATCGCATAGACGTGCAGGTTCTCGCTGAAGCCGGCCACGGTGCAGCCGCCCTCGGCGCAACCCGGCGGCAGGTTGTCGTTCATCAGCTGGTAGACCGTGCGCGTTGCGCTGAAGCTGCCGCCGGCGACCGCACCGCTGCTGCTGAAGACGCCCTGGGTGCCGCGCACCACGCCGAAGCCATAGGTGGCGTAGCCATGCGGGTGGCTGGCCGTCCACGGCATGGTGACGGTGTCGCCCGGGCCGTATTCGAGCACGCCGCAGCACGGATCGGCGGTAGCACCACCGATACTGGGCGCGGCGATGCCGGCGTTGCAGGCCTCGTTGTTGATGTGCAGGGTGATCACCATCGTGTTGCCTACCACCAGGTTCAGTCCGGGCACCGACGCATCGACGGTGTGGACGGTGCCGCTGAGATCGGTGGAGGTCGGCACGAAGTAGCGGATCCCCTTCGCGGCGATGTTCACCGCCGCGCCCGCGTTGTCGAACAGCTCGACGCGGATCTGGATCTTGCCGTCCAGCAGCGGCGTGCCATCTCCCGCCGGGCTGTTGAAGATGCCGCTGGCGGTGTCGGCGACGACGTCGGGGAGACTCCACTGTCCGAGCGGCGGCACCGCCGGCGGGATCTCGAACAAGCCACCGTTGCCGCCCACGGTGTTCGGGCCAAGCGGATAGGCATCGAGCACCAGGTCAGTGCCCACCATGTGCGCGTAGTGGCGGGCGATGTCGCCGACCAGCGGCTTGTAATCGCTGTCGGCCTCGGCATTGCGTTTCCACGACAGCCGGTAGTACTTGACGCCCAGGCTCTCGCGCAGCGCGTTGTCGAACTCAAGCCGCGGCCGCAGCGTACCGCCCCAGGGCGCGAGCCCGCTGGTGAGCCCGCGATTGGTCGCGGTGGTGGCCGGGATCAGGCTCTGCCCGGTGCCGTGGATCAGGCTCAGCGGATGGTTGCCGATCGCCATGAACAGCACCCAGTTGTCGCCGGCAATGATCGGCGGGCACGGCCGGCAGGTGATCGCGAGCGGATGGGTCACGTGCAGCGTCACTTCGCTGCCGCAGGTGTAATTCCACCAGGTGTGGCAGGCGATCGGCGTCGGCGCGTAGATCACGACATCGAAGAAGCCGAAGATGCGCTGGCGCACCTTGAAGTACAGGTCGGGCTGGTCGTGGTTGTGGCAGCCCTTGAAGATCAGCGCACGGAAGTGGCCGCAGTCGTCGGTGGTGACGGTGCGGATGCGCTGCATCGTCACGAAGCGCGGGAACAGCCAGCACAGGATCGGGCGGATCAGCACCGCGTGCTCGATCAGCGCCTGGCGGAAGGCCAGATCGCTGCCGCTGATCGCCGCGAAGCGCAGCGCGCCGGTGCCGCTGGCGGCATGCAGGGCCTCGATCGCCTCGGCGTCGACGCGATGCGTGCTCGCCGAACGTTGCGCACTGGTCTTGGCAGCGAACGTGCGGAACGGCGGCGGATCGGGTTCCGGGATCGGCGGAATCGGCGGAACCGGCTCCGGGAACGGATCCGGTAACGGTTCTGGAATGGGCGGGATCCTTCCGGTGATCACCTCGCGCAGACGATCGATCACCAGCGGCGGCAGCTTCGGCAGGATCAGGTAAAACGGATCGACTTCGTAGATGTCCACCGTCGCATGGCAGACCGGGAAGTCGACCGGGATCCCGTCGCGCACGATGCGCTTGAGCACGGTGCCCTTGACCACGCACAGGCCGAGCAGCCAGCAGTGCCAGATGTCCGGGAAAATCTCGAACTCCAGCGCCGACAGCTCACCCCTGGGCTCCACGCGCAGATGGCGCTCCACCGCGCCGCGACGCAGCAGTTCCTCGAGGTCGGGTTCTTCCCCGCGCGGCAGCGCCGGCCCGACCAGCACGCGTACGCCGGTCGGTTCGGACGAGGTGGGGAGTTGCAGATTCGCGTGGCCGCTTTTCGCGTCCACTTCGGCAGAAGCGAGCAGGCGCCCGCCGGCCGAATAGGCATATGCGGCGCTTGCTGGAAGTTTTCCGTCCGCCGGACTCTCGACGAACGTCGTGTTGATGCGAAGTGAGCGGGTGTCGCTCGATGCCTTGGCCATGACAGGGCCTCCTGAAAGGCTGCGCCTGAAGAGCCCCCTGTCGAATTCACCTCGGGTGCCGCGATGTGGACGAATGAGCCGGATCGGGAGACCCGGGCGGGCGGCAGCCGGACGCGAAAACATCACTGGTGCCGCGGCTGCATTTACGGGAACGCCGGCCCGGATCGAAGGCGGTCAGCGGAACAACTTCGATGCGAAAACTGTGATCGATTGCTCTAAAAAAGAAGAAGGAAGCTTCTCGATTGCGGGACAACTCTCTTTGGCCAGCAGTGGTCGCTGACCGGCGCGCCAACGCATTGCGCCAACGCGCACGGCCAGCACGTCGATGGGTTCAGAGCTTGGCATTAGCCGAACGGCGATGTGAGCTTCTTCGGCCCGGCGGCGGATCATTCCCATCGCCTGATCAGAATCATGCACGGCGTAGGGCGGGCTCAAGCCCGCCTTGCGCGCATTTCACGCCCTGGACCAGTTACCCGCGCAACAGCAGCACCGGCAGCGCCACCAGCCCCAGCAGGAACAAGATCGCGAGCACGGTCAGCACCACGCGCACGGGCTCGGTACGCAGCACCGTCCAGAAGGTCTGCGCGGTGCCGGCACGCACCGCGGCGGCGTGTTCGGCGCGGACGCGGGCCTGCCGCTCTTGCTGGTAGTCGGCCATCAACCGCTTGGCCTGCGCGATGTCGTCGTCCTCGGTGACGAAGATGCCGCCCGCCGAGATGCCCCACAGGCTCGGCGGGGTTTCGTAGAAGGCGATGCGGTGCGCGTCGAGCATCGCGCGCACGTCGTCGGCTTCGTCATCGGGAACGTGACGCAGATTGAGCAGCAGCTTGGACATGGCGCGATGATAGCGGGCGCAGGGTGGACTCAAGCCTGCCCTACCCGCTCTTCCGGGTTGAGGACGCATGGCACGGCCCCCAGCTCTGGAATCCCGCCGTACGACATCGGATGCACTGCCGTGACCGACTGGTTCAAGGCCCTCACCAGCATCGTTAATCACCACGAACCCGTTGCCGATCCGCATGCGCTGCCCAGGGCCGCCGCCGCGCTGCTGCTGGAGATGGCAGTCACCGCCGACGGTGGCGATGAGGTCGAACTGGACGTGGTCCACGAGGCGATGGCCACGGTCTTCGGCATGGCCCCGGCCGAACTCGCATCGCTGATCGATCAGGCCCACCAGGCACGGCGGCAATCGATCTCGCTGCATGAATTCACCCGCGGGCTGCGACCCGGCCTGGATCCCGGGCAGCGCGCCGAACTCGTCGAATGGCTGTGGCGGGTGGCCTTCGCCGACGCGCGCCTGGACAAGCACGAGGAACTGATGGTGCGTCGCGTGGCCGACCTGCTCGGCGTGCCGCATGCCGAATTCATCCGGCGCAAGCTTCTGGCGAAGGCGAGCAGCAGCAAAGCAGCGTCGTAGGGCGGGCTCAAGCCCGCCTTGCGCAGATCACGATTGCGTCCCCGGCGTGGTCGTCGGTACCCCGAAAAACGAAACAAATGAGGGGGACGCTTTTTTCCCACCCGGTGAGCACCCGGGCCAGTGTCCCCTCAACTCACAGGAAGGGAACCAGCGGAACATCGTCGGGAAGCGGCCCCGGCAGGTCGATGTCCGGCAAGGCGTTGTCGAGGGTCGGCAACGGCGCCACCACCCATTCCACGCCCGGCGGCATCCAGGACTGCTCCGTGGCCCGCTCCCACAAGCGCTGCGTCTGTGTCCCGACCTCCAGGCCGGGCCCGAATGGCGTGAACGCAAGAATCCCGTTGTCGTCCACATATTGCTGGCCGGTGGAGAGCAGGATGTCGGGTACGTCATCAAGTTCCAGCTCTCCGCCCGTGATCAGCGACTGGTCGATGCCTTCCTGGCTCAACACGTCGTTGATGTCCGGCGTACCCGCGATGACCAGGAGATCCTGTGCCGGCAAGTCGTACAGCCCCGAATCGACGTAGGCGTCTGGATGGGTTTCGAAGGCGAACCTGCGAAACGCGTCCGGATCACGTTCGAGTTCGGCGAATCCCTCGGGATCGCTGATCCGCTTGTCCTCGATCGCCTGCTGCAGCGCCACCAGGGTCTTGTCGCGCCATGCCAGGCCTTCGTCCGAAAGATCCCGGTCGTCCAGCGAGCTGAAGCGGTCGGCGTACTTCTGGCCATACTCCAGATAGTAGTCAGGCGGATCCACGCCGGGATTGCGGCTGACGAAGTCATCGTACCGCTGCCGGTAGTAATCGGGCGTCCCCGGCTCCACCGCCGCAGGCTGGGTGGTGGTCGTTGGAACGTATGGCGTTTGTCCGATCCCATCGATGAGCATGGTCAGTCTCCCGGAGTCGGTGGAAGCCTACCGGTGGGATTGCAGGCACGGTACTAGGGGCGCCCCTAGCGTCCCATCGCTGTCCAAGGCATTGTTGCCGGCCTGCCTGCCCCGCCTGGCGACCGAACATCAGGCTCCGATGCTGGTCGGTATCAGGGAATGCCGCGCCGTACATGGCGTGCAGTTATCGAAGGCGGGCCAGGACTTGCCACGAACCATCGATGCGAAGGCCGGGCAGTGTCAGGGCAATTCTTCGAGCAACGTGGCACTGGATTAGGGTTCCGTGACTCGGCGCGGCAGCCTTAGGCAGGCCCGTAGACCGCGTCCGTTGGGACCGGATTCGAGCGTGAGTGTTCCGCCGTGCAGCTGGGCGGTGCAATCGGCGATCGCCAAGCCCAAACCGCTACCCGGCTCCAACGTGCCGGGTATTCGGAAGAAACGCTGCTTGGCATGCTCAAGGTGCTCGGCAGGAATGCCGGGGCCGTCGTCGGTTACGACCAGCATGACTACGCCCTCTTCCTCAACCAGGTCGATCGACACGTGCGACCCGGATGGCGAGTAGCGAATCGCATTGTCGACGAGGTTGTCTACTGCCGCCATCAGCGTGTCCTGGTCAAATCGATACCTGCACGTTCGTGGACAATGCAAGTCCAGCTCGATGTTCTTGGCGATGGCACGGCTGGCTGCCGCTGCGACACGCTCTTGCAGCGGTGGGACAAGATCTCCCTCCTGGAGGAATGCCGCCGGGGCGGTCGCCCCCGCTTTTGCCAACATAAGCAATTGGCGTATCAGCGTGGAGACGCGCTGCAATCCCTCTTCCAGGTGCGTGGCCGCTTGTTCGCGCGAATGATCATCATCAGCCACGCGAAGAACGTGCGCCTGCGCCTGGATGACGGCGATGGGTGTCAGCAGTTCATGAGCGGCATTGGAGAATGCATCGCGTTCCACCAACAGAAGCTTCTGAAGTTGACCCAGCAGCCGGTTGGTCTCCGAGACCAGCGGCGCGATCTCGCTGTAGTCGACATCCGGCCGCAACGGCGAGAGATCCGTCGAGCTTCTGGCGCCGATCAGGCGAGCCAACCGATGCAGCGGGGACATGGTGTAGCGACCGATCAACCATGTCATCAGAACTGCCAGGGGCAGGATCCAGGCGCCCTGAATCAACAGAGGTCCGAGCGAAACCAGAACGACCTTGCGTGCCCAATCGCCTGGGATGCCGGCTTGGACTTCGTTACCCCGTGCGTCCCGCAGCCGGACGAGGCGCCAACGCTTGCCCGCGATCTCCACGTTTTCGAAGCGCGGTTCGCCCCAGGTCGATTCAATGGGCACGGGCCCAAGGGCGGAAGCGGCGCTGGCCGATTGCTGCGTCCGCAATGCCAGCGGGGCGCGCATGTTTCGCGCGCCACCGGTCGCCTGGCCAGGCTGCGATCTCCCTATGCCCGGGCCCGCTGGAGGTGACGGATACTGCATCACCCCGGTGCTGAACTTCGCCGATGGCGAACCCACGTCAAGTTCGAATACCGGCCGGCCTCGCGCACCCGGGGGCGGCGCCAGGCCTTTTTCTTCCAGTTCACGCGCAGTGAGTTCGTGGGCAGTTTGGTTGGCTGTCCGCACGTGGCCATCGACGTCAATTTCCGCGGACCAATGCGCCTGCTCGCCAGCCCCGCTCGGCGCCACTGCACCGGTCGGGCTGGGCCTTGCGTCCTTCGCTGTCCTGTCCGGGAACATTGGTAGCGCGGGCGCGTCCGCGGACCGGATAAGCAGCTCGTGCCCGGCATCAAACAACTGATACAGCAGTTGCGGCTGCTCCTTCACGTCGAAGGCGCTGCGCATGCTTTGCGCATGATATCCGACGATTTCATCCGCAAAGGCGGCTGCTGCGGGAGGAGAGGCTTCGGCGATTGGCATCAGACTCGCGGCAATGCCGGTGGCGAACAGTTGAAGTTGCCCATCGATGCGCTGGGAGCCGGCAATGTAGAAGGCCACCGTCACGACCGCCGCCGCCAAGGCAACGATCGAGGTCTGTGCAAGCACGAGCCGCGCCGAGAGCGAGTGTCTGTTTCGTCGAAACTTCATATGTTCAGCATGTAGCCAACGCCGGGGACGGTGCGAATGGCACCCGAGAGTTCGCCCAGCTTTCGCCTCAGGTTATGAACGTGAACATCGAGCAGGTTGCTCCCGGCGACATCGGCCGCGGGGAGCATCACGGTTTCCAGCTGCGCTCTCGTAACGACCTTTCCAGCCTGGCGGGCCAGCTCGAGAAGCAGGGTGAACTCCTTCGGAGAAAGCGGCAGAAGATGATCGCCGACCCACACTTCGCGCCGGTCTGGCGCGATGCGCAAATTCCCGACCTGCCATTCCGAACTGGCTTGCCCGGCGCCCCGTCTGATCAGCGCACGAATGCGTGCCAGCAGTTCGACCACCGCAAAGGGCTTGATCAGATAATCGTCGGCGCCCGCATCCAGACCACGGACACGGTCGGCAATGTCATAGCGCACCGTCAGGAACAGCGCCGGCGTGGTGTCTCCCCGGCGGCGGGCATCTCCAAGAACATCGAATCCGTTGCCGTCCGGCAGCTGGATGTCCAGGATCATCGCGGCGAAACCGCCGCGCTCAAGGGCTTCCCTGGCTTGCGCAGCCAACCTGACCCATACCGCATCGAATCCAGCATGGCTCAGCGCCTGCCGCAAGGCATCGCCCAGTTGCAGATCGTCTTCGACTAGCAGTACACGGGACATGTCCAGTCCTCTCCTCTCCGTGATCGTACTGCGGGTCTCCGGCCGCTCCAACTTCGCTGCACGCAGCCGATCTTCGGCGAGGTTTTCGCCTGGCGGGAACGCCACCCGGCTCACGCGTTTCGTCATTTAGAGCCGATTCGTGGCACAGGACATTAAGAGCGCCTTAAGACGCCTGACTTGCGCTCCGAGCGAGCCCAAGCTCACGCCAAAGGACTTAATCGGTTCTTCATTTCAAAGGCGCCATGGCTACCTAGCATCGGGACCTTCGTACTAACGGAGGTCGCGACACCTTACTCACTCTTGCGCTTGCGCTGCCGACGGCGCGCCCGCTTGTTTCCGCTCTTGGTTCTCTTCCTTCATGGCGTGCGCACGTGACTGCATGCACGGGGGCCCGTCCCAAGCCAGCGCCTTGAGGCCGGCCGCCCCACGTCAATCAACTGTCCACACGAGGTCATCCAGATGACTGGCTTGTTCAGTACTCGAATCATTCGCACGTTGTCGCTGGGGGTGGTGCTCGCCTTCGTAGGTGCTGCCGTGGCGGGTGCGCCACCGGGCAAGGTCAAGACCCGCGCGAACGCAAAGCAGCCGATCGCATCGCCGAAGGCGCCGCAATCGGCCAAACGTTTCATCGTGACGTATCGAAAGGGAGCTTCACGACAATACAACGACGCCAAGGTGCAGAACCTGGTCGGCGTGGCCGGGAGGGCGCTCGGCGTCCGCATCCACCGGTTGCGCCGCCTGGCCGTGGGTTCCGACGTGATCGTGGCCGACCGTGCCCTCGACAGTGCCGGCATCGGGCGCCTCAGGAAGGAACTGGCGAAAGACCCGAACGTCGCCTACGTATCGGTCGATGCGCTATGGAAGCCGATGGCGGTTCCGAATGACCCGATGTATCCGCAGCAGTGGCACTACCGCAACGGCTTGGGCGGCATCGACGTGGAAGGCGCGTGGGATGTCACCGCCGGTGCCGGCGCCGTGGTCGCGGTGGTCGACACCGGCATCACCGACCATCCCGATCTGAATGGCAACGTGATCCCCGGCTACGATTTCGTCTCCGATGTCTTTAACGCAGCTGACGGCGATGGTCGCGACCCGGATGCGCACGATCCGGGAGACGGCTCACCATTCCGTTCCTCGAGCTGGCACGGTACCCATGTCGCTGGAACTATCGCTGCGGTCACCAACAATGGCCTCGGCGTCGCCGGCATCGCGCATCAGGCCAAGGTCCAACCCGTGCGGGTGTTGGGTGCGTATGGCGGCTTCATGTCCGACATCATCGACGGCATTGTGTGGGCATCTGGCGGCGCCGTCGTGGGCGCACCGGACAACCCAACCCCCGCCGACGTGATCAATGTCAGCCTGGGCGGCTTTGGTGGCGGGCCCAACTTCACGTGCGATCCCGCGACGCAGGCGGCGATCACGCTTGCCGTCGGCAACGGAGCGACGGTGGTCGCAGCCGCCGGAAACAATGGGGCGCCGGCACGCTACTTCTCCCCCGCGAACTGCATCGGCACGATCACCGTCGGGGCAACCGATCCGAATCGCGCGCGTTCGTTCTTCAGCAACCTGGGTGAGAAATTGGCCATCTCGGCGCCGGGAGGGCTCGGCTATGCGCCAGCCGAAGCCAACATCCTGTCCACGCTGAACGATGGCATGATCGCTCCTGGAAACCCCACCTACCGGTGGTATGCCGGCACCTCGATGGCGGCACCGCACGTCGCGGGCGTGGCGGCCCTGATCCAGGCGGCCTCGGCGACGCGCAAGACCCCGGCTGAAGTCGAAAAGATCCTGATCAACACAGCCTACGACGGCAGCCTCGGCTTCCCCACGGGTTGCTCCTTGGACTTCCAGTGTGGCTCGGGCGTATTGAACGCGAGTCGCGCGGTCGCCGTCGCCGCGGGGCGTCTACCGCTCCCGCCCGCGCCGCCCGCCTACCCGGGACCGACCAGGCCAATGGTCCCCATGGCCAATGGATCCGAATTGAGCGGCTTGGCTGCGAGCGACTCCACCAACGATCCGGACGATGCGCAGTACGTTCCCAAGCCGAACGACAGCCTCTGGTACACCGTTGAGGTGCCACCCGGTGCCAAGCATCTGCTGATCCAGAGCTGGGGTGCCAGTGGGGATCTTCGGATGTTGGTCCGGCAAGGCAAGCTGCCGCATTTGGGCGAATCCGACTGCAACTCAGGAAATGTTTCAGAGCATGCATGCGGCTTTACCGCGCCGATTCCCGGCACCTATTACATCAGGCTGATGCCTTTTGGCACCAATGCATCGTTTTCCGGGGCATCCCTCTACGCGGCATTCGAGGACGGCAACTGGCCGAGAAACCTGCAAGCCAGCGCCGGGCAATACGGCAAAGAGGGTGTACGCGTCACGCTCACGTGGAAAGCGGGTAAGCGGCGCGTCGACCTGTACCGCAACGGCGCCTTGCTGCGCACCCTGAACAACACGGGCTCAGCTACCGACTCGTTCCGACCTTCCGGTAGCGGCCGATCGATCTACACGGTTTGCAACAGCGACACCACCGAGTGCGCACCGACGGTGACCGCCAAGTACTGACGCCGCTGAGCCGCAAACCACCTTCATTCAATGAGGTTGTCCATGAATCATTCCCTTAAGTGGCCTCGCGCATCTGCCTTGGCGCTTGGCGTAATGCTCGTCTTCACCCAGCAGGCTCTTGCGGGTGGTCCACCCGACCAGCCGGCATCGAAGACCTCTCGATCCGGCGCAAAGCGCGTCACCTTCGGCCCGACGGCAGCCAAAGGCACAGCAACGGTCAAGGGGTCCGATCAATCGGCCAAACGTTTCATCGTGATGTACCGGCCCGGAACGGAAAAGAACTACAACGCCGCCAGGGTCCAGAGATTGATCGGAGGCGCGGGAAAAGCGCTGGGGCTGCGCATTGGTCGCTTGCGGCGGCTTGCCATCGGCGCTGATGTAATCGAGGTCGAACGTGAACTCAATAGCGCGGACATCAAACGCCTGAAGAAGGAACTGGCGCGAGATCCGAACGTCAAGCACGTATCCGTCGATGCGATCTGGACTCCTTTGGGTACTCCGAACGATCCGCTCTATTCGCAGCAATGGGATTACCACAGCAGCGGAGGCGGCATCGCCGTCGAGGGCGCCTGGGATATCGCCACCGGCCTGGGAACGATCGTGGCGGTGATTGATACCGGCATCACTGACCACCCTGACCTCAATGCCAATGTCATCGCCGGCTATGACATGATTTCGGACCCGATCGTGGCGGGCGATGGCGACGGTCGAGATCCCGATGCGCATGACGTTGGCGACTCGTTTCAGGGTCGCCCGTCAAGCTGGCACGGCACCCATGTCGCCGGCACGATCGCTGCCGTTACCAACAATGGTATCGGCATGGCCGGCATCGCGCACCACGCCAAGATTCAGCCGGTTCGGGCGCTGGGCAAGCAAGGTGGACACCAATCCGACGTTCTCGACGCGATCGTCTGGGCTTCGGGCGGCACGGTGCCTGGCGTGCCTGATAACACCACACCTGCGGATGTCATCAATCTGAGCCTGGGTGCATCGCAGCCTTGCGATCCGGCGGCTCAGGCGGCGGTGACGAGAGCCATCTCCAATGGCGCGATCGTGGTGGCGGCCGCCGGCAACAACAACACGGGCGTTCGTTACGCGACGCCTGCGAGTTGTGATGGCGCGATTGCAGTGGCCGCTACCGGTCCAGAGACCGAGCGGGCCTTCTACTCGAATTTCGGTGAGCGCGTCACGGTGGCTGCTCCTGGTGGCTCGGGCCTCTGGCCCATGGAGTCCAACATCCTGTCGACACTGAATGATGGCGTGACCGGAGTCGGAAACCCGATCTACGCCTGGTACGCCGGCACGTCGATGGCGACGCCCCACGTTGCCGGGGTCGCCGCCCTCATGCAGTCGGCAGCGGCCACACCCAAAACCCCTGCCGAGATCCGAAAGATCCTCGCCTATACGGCTTACGACACGGGCCTTGGATTTCCCAAGGGTTGCTCGTTTGATTTCCAGTGCGGGACAGGCGTGGTGAACGCGACCCGCGCGGTCTCCGTTGCCGCCGGGCACACGCCCCTCCCACCGGCACCGCCGGCCTATCCCGGGCCGACCAGATCCATCGACGTGCTTCGCAGCGGCTTGGAGTTGACGGGACTTAGCTCAAGCAACACCGTGCCACCTACCGAAGCGACCTTCAATCCCGACGACAGTCTTTGGTACGCCATCGACATACCGCCAGGCGCCAAACATTTGCAGGTCAAGACCTGGGGTGGCGCGGGCAGGGTTGGCATGTTCGTGCGGCGGGGCAAGCTGCCCACACTGGGCGACAACGACTGCGAATCGGGCGACGGAGCAACCACGACATTCTGCGCGGTCGTCGCGCCGACCCCGGGGCCTTATTTCGTGCGGCTCGTTCCACTCCACTCGGGCACGGCCAATGGATTCACCGGAGTTTCGCTGTACGTCTCGTTCGTCGACAACCTCTGGCCACGGAATCTGCAGGCCAAGAGTCTCCGTGGCAAGCAAGGTGTCCGCGTGACCCTGAGCTGGGACTCCGGCAAGAAGCAGGTCGATGTCTATCGCAATGGCGCCTATGTACGCACCGTCAGGAACGACGGCACCGCAACCGACTCGTTCCGGGCCACAGCTGGCGGGCAGGCGTCGTACACGGTGTGCAACACCGATACCACGGAGTGTGCGCCGTCGGTCACGACAACGTACTGACTTGGAACATGGGACGCACAGGTTAGCGCCTGCGCCTCCTTTCCGCGCCCCAAGAAGCCTCGGGGCCGGGGCAAAGCGTACGGAGCTTTTCAGTGTGTCTGCACCTGCGACAACCCGGTATCGAGCCATCAACTGGGGATTCGAAGGATCTCCGCCCTTAAGCAAACTACTCGGAGCATGCGGTCTCCCCTTCTCCCCTCACTTCCCGCATGCGAAAGCACGTGTGACCGAGTATTGCCGAACCCCCGGCTATTACCTCGTCTGGCCGGGGGCTTTTTTGACCAAGAGATTCGTCATCGCTGTATTGTTTTGCGCAGCTACTGCTTCTGGTTCCGTAGTTCAGGGGGCGCGCCCCAAAACAGATGACGGCAAGTTCGAGTCCCAAACAGATGAACATGACAGCATTCCGGCCGAACTGCAGCGGTCTTTTTCTGTCAAACACTGGACATCACACGATAGTGAGTTATTTGTCAGGATCCGTATGGGCCACTCCATCTTGTGGGCGTTGACCAGTACGCCAAAAACGATGCCTAATAGCCCATTCAAGCCGAAGCCGATCGCAGAGCTCGGATTACATGCGGCAACCATCATGACAAGAAGCGAACTGCTCAAGATTCGTACGGCATCGGTCAGCGATCTAGTCGCTATTCAAATCATCGGAAGAGAAACATATCTCGATCATTTTCCGTCCATCTGGTCCGAGAGGGGCTTGCAGGAATTCTTACAGCAGGACTTTTCTGAGCCTGCACTGCAGCGCTCCCTTTCGTCGCCTGATCATATGTGGCTGCTCGCCCAAGACGCCAGGGACGCCGTCGTTGGCTACGCCAAGATTAACTGGAATAGGCCGGCGCCGATCTCAGGCGCCATAGGCGCAGAGCTTCAGAAGATCTACTTCCTCGCCTCTGCGACCGGCAAGGGATATGGCGAGCAGCTTGTTGACTTCATTGCGCACGCAGCAACAGAGCGTGGCCAGGATCTGATATGGCTCGACGTGCTCAAGTCGAACCTAGGCGCACAGCGCTTTTACGCGGGCAAGGGGTTCGTGAAACAGGGCGAGATACCGTTTAGAACCGATCTTCGTGAAATGAGCATGGTGATCATGCTGCGTCAATTGACGATTGACGGCTGACAATTCATTCCAATGGAGTCCGCCTCGCCGGGTCGTCTTAATTCAGGCAGTCCCACAACCAGGTTCGTGGAGTGCTTATGACAGATTTTGGTATTCGCCCCGCTACGCCGGCCGACCTGCAAGATCTGCTTGATCTAATCAATGAACTGGCCGTTGCAGAGGAATTCCCATTTCCAGTAACGGTCACGGCAGATGACCTTGCCGAGAGCCTATTTGGCCAAGAGCCTGTCGCCGAGGCTGTCCTTGCTTTCGCCGGGAAAAGATTGGCCGGATTTGCAGTTTTTTACCAGACCTTCGCAACAACCACTGGTAGACGCGGCCTTCATTTGGATGATTTGTTTGTTCGGCCAGAGTTCCAAGGCCTTGGCTACGGTCGCTTGCTGCTGCGCCACCTCGCTCGAATCGCACAAGAGAAGGGCTGCGTCAGATTTGAGTGGTGGGCGCTCAAGACGAACACCAGCGCCATCAAGTTCTTCGAACATGTTGGCGCTCGCCCAATGGATGAACTCCTGATCTTCAGGACCAGTGGCTCAGGCCTCGCAGGCCTGGCTTCCGGCGAGGCCTAACAATCCGTTCAAGCCGAAGCCGCTTCGCGGCTGGACATCTTGGTGCGCTCCGGGAATCTTTACTGAAAGAAAGGAAAATCCGCATGAAGCTTGTCTCGCATAACCCAACCGCTGGGATTTATCCGGCCACACCAGACTACGTGCATGCCCTCGAGGTTCAGGAGCCCAAGCGGATCCTATTTGTCGCCGGCACAATGGGCCTGGACGAACATGGCGTCGCTGGCACGACGCTCGACGAGCAACTCGAATTGATCTGGTCGAATATCAGGACGATTCTCGCCAGCGCTGACATGACCATCGAGAATATCGTGCGGTTGACCAGCTATCTACGTGACCCGTCATATGCCGAGGCTAACGGTGTCGCACGCGCGCGTGCGCTAGGCGATCGCCGCATTCCGACGACGGCGATCGTTGCACAAACCCTGATGACCGATTGGCTGGTTGAGATCGAAGTCATTGCTGTGGCTTGACCGCGTGAGGACCTTTGATCGAAGGTCGGCGTCCACGACCTCCGTGCGAGGATTGTCCCCGCTTCGTGGTGTCCGAAAAACTCGGACAACCCCACTCTGACCCCTTTTCCCTCCGTAGGGCGGGCTCAAGGCAGCCTTCCGCAGATCGCCCGGTGCTCAGTCTGAGCCGGCATCCTTCCCCTGCTCTTTCATGGGAAAGTTGAACTGGTGGGTGCGCCAGCTCTCTGCGATGCCGATGCTGTAACCATAGGTCAGCGCGACGAAATGCGACTAACGGACTTACGCCGGCTTTACCCCGCACGACGGACAGGCGGCAATGGCCTTGCAATCCCCGGGGCCGGCTTTTTCTGGCAGTTCCGCCCATAAAAGATCCTGAGCGAAGAGCTGAGTTCTGCCAACACGATGTCCAGGCATCCATCCGAGTTTACATCCGCAACAGCATATGATCCGTCGCGATAGAAGTTGTTCGTCCAGAGATTGTCGTCTGTATTCTGGTACACCACCGGCGCAAAGCCCGATGGCCCCTGCAGGAAGTAGCCCATCATGTCGTAGCTATCGAACATCACCACGATGTCCGGATACCCATTGCCATCGATGTCAGCAACCCTGACGGTACCCGGGTAGTTGTAGTACCCCGGGGTTTCCAGGAATACGGAGCGGCTGAAGGTGTTCCCCGCGCCGCGATACAGGACCCTGATGCCTTTCGGCAGGGAAATGCTGTTATCCCCCTGGTCCGAGACGACCAAGTCCGGGCGTCCGTTTCTATCAATGTCGGCCACGGTCATGCCCCAGAATTGCCCCGACTGGACGGCACTCAAATCCAATTCCACCAACTGCCCCATTGAGGACATCCAACGGGACGGATAGATGCGCACGATGTTGCCCGTTTGCACGACGATATCCGGCAAACCATCCGCGGTAAAATCGCTGGCTTCGACCGCATGGGGAAACAACATATATGAGGTTTCCAGGCGCTTCACGCCGCTGATCCCACCAAACCCGTCACCAAGGAAGAACTCTGCTCCATATTCAGTGCTTTGCACGAACAGATCCGCATGTCCGTCGCCATTCGCATCTATCGCTGCAACGCTTCCATTGTTGGCGCCGACGCGTTCAAGCCCCGCATACCAGGTAGGGACGAAGCTTGTCCCGTATTTGGCGACGACGGTCAGTCCCGCCTGCTCACCGAATACGATTTCGGGCACGCCCCGCTGATCCAGATCCACCAGCTCCAGGCCGCCGATCCAGCTGCGTTTGATTTCTATCGGGGTCGCCAATGATCCATCGGGCTCCTGCGCATAGATCCGAAGCCGCGAGTAGACGTCTGGCTCGGGCCAGGACCCGTAATAGCTCATGGTCATGACCACATCGGGGCGCCGATCTCCCGTCACGTCGCCGACAACCACTTCCTCGGGTGCCCAATCACTCTCCACAGGATCGATGATGACGCGCTCGAACCGAAACCCTTCGGCCACCGCCAGCTGCGAAGTTGGCGACGCCTGAGGTCGCAATTCACGGTACTGCTCGATCTCGAGTGATTCCTTGTCGCTTGAGAAACCGATGGAACCGCGGGATCGACTTGATCGCGAAGACTCGTCAAGGTCCATCAACCCTGGGTCCGACTGGATCGCGCATCCTGCTGTGCACGACAAGACAATAGACAACGCTGACCAGCGCATCACCATGATCATTCAAGTCCCTGCCCCCCTTGACTCCCGGGCAGTATATCGCCGCTGTGACCTGCTCGGGTTGCCCCGAGAAAATGAGCATGACCCCATTAGCCTGCACCGAGTCGCGCCGCTCGACTAAAAGTGTCTCAGGGACAATTCCCGCCTCGGCCGATCTTCGGGCCGTGGGTAGGCTGAAGCAACTGCGACTGCCTTCTGTGATCTAAGGCACAGACCGCAAAGGAGCCCAGCGCATACTCGCTCGCGAGTGACACACAGATCGTGATCGCTCAACGGTAATACGCAGTAGACCCGTGCACGGCCTGTTTCGGCCGTTGCTTCATACAGTCAATTGGAGGGATTCATGAAGCTGTTACTTGCGACTCTTGTGGTAGGAATTGCGATGAATGGATTTGGTGTGAATGCAGCATCGATGCATACACCTGAAGCCGAAACCAAGGCAGCGAGCGCCATCGATCTAACCAAACGCACGCACTTTTCACCGCTTTGGCAGCAAGGAAAGCAGTTCGCGCAAACCTTGCCAGACTGCTCGACCATGCACGGACAGTACTGCTCAACACCGGGTGCGAAAGCCTATTGCTGGTGGACGCAGCCGGTTCCGGGAGAAAGGACGCTTTGCCGATGCCTATCGAACAACACATGGTCCTGCGCGGGCCTGTGACTTTCCCCCACGCCTAAGGGGCAGTGAGCCGTAGGGCGGAGCCAATAACTCGGGCTCCGCCTTACGTATCTAAAGTGTGTCAGGGACAACTCCCGCCCGACGCCGGCTGCCCCACGCGGCGCACGCCCGCGAAGCGCCCCGTTCTGGTTTCGACCCATGCCCTGAACCGATCGGTGCCGAGCGCCTGTGCTGCGGGTCGGAAAATGGCCCTGACACCTTTTGACCTTACGGGGGTTCGCCTTCGAACCGTCGTTACACGCCCATCGCGATTTCAAGAAGGATGCGCCAGGCATTCATCGGCAACCATTCGTCGTATCCGTCCCATGTTTCGTACTGCGGCAGCTTCACCGTCGTGGGCACCTGCATGAACGGCGTGCCTTGCTTGAGTTCAGCGAGCACTGCGACCCGCAGATCCTGCAGATACCTGAGTTGATCCGCGACGCTCGACCGCGGCCCCACGGCCGCGTTGTGCGCGTACATCACGCGGTCGAAATCGAGTGCGCCAATCTCGGCGAGCGTGCGTTCCCACTCCTTCGGCGAGAAATCGGGCATGTAGGTGAAGCCCACGCGCTTCGGCACGACGAGGTCGACGGTGTAGATCGTCTTCTCGCGCGGAAACAAAAACACGGTCATGCCTTCGCCGTGGCTCGCGCCAAAGTAGAGGAGATCGATCTGGCTGTGCCCAAGCTTCAGTACGGACCTGGGCCCGGACCACGTCTCGTCGGGCATGACCACGTCCGGGCTCGGATGCGCCCTCAACCAGGCGGCGGCCGTTTCGTGACTCAGAATCTTCGCGCCTTCGGCCTTGAACACGGCGCCGCCGCTGATGTGGTCGTAGTGGTTGTGCGAATAGACGAGATATCGGATCGGCTTGTCGGTCAGCTTGCGGATCGCCGCGAGCGATGCCTTGGCGAAGTCCTCGTCGAAACTGTCCATTACGATCACGCCATCGTCGGTGATCATGAACGCGTTGAACGCCATCCCGGCGCCGAAACTGTAGAGCCCGGGCGCGATTTCGATGCTCTCGTAGGGAGGACGCGCGTGCGCGCGGCCGGCGGACAGGCCTAGCGCCAATGCGATCACGGCACCCGTGAAGAATGCGCCGAAGAGACGGTTGAGCGACATCGGTATGCGACCTCGTATCCAGGGATGGTGACGACCCGCGGCGCGGGGCGGGATGTGCCACTTCCACACGATAGGGCAGGCGGTCGCGCGGCAAGGAGCCACTTTCGACAAATCATCCAGAACGACCCGGAGCCATTCGTGCGGCAGGAAATGCCTCTGACACCGCTTCCACACATTTCCTAGGCAACGAGCGTAGGAGCCTAGCGGGGGATCGCTATGCGACGAGCGCCTTCGTTCAACCAGCGCTCCATCGCATCGGAGGGGAGCGCTTTACCAAACAGGTAGCCTTGCGCGATATCGCAACCGCTGGCGCGCAGGGCTTGGAACGTCGCCTCGTCCTCGACACCCTCGGCTACCACCGACATTCCGAAACGATGGGCCAGATCGATGATCAGGTTGGAGATATGACCTTTGGCCTGGTCCGTGAGCAGCCCGATGACGAAGGACCGATCCACCTTGAGTTCGTCTGCCGGCGTGTTCTTGAAATAGGCCAGGCACGAATATCCGGTGCCGAAGTCGTCGATCGACACTTTGGCGCCGAGGTCGCGGATGCGCGAGAGGATCTCGAAACTGTGCTTCGAGTCCATCAGCGATCGTTCGGTGATCTCCAACATCAGCCGGATATCCTTCCTGCCCCATAGTTTCATCGCATTTTCGACCAGGTCCGGCAAGTCGTCCTGGGCGACGAGTCCGGCTGGAATGTTGACGGCGACAGAAAGCTCGCCCCAGTCGTGCTTCCAGTTGCTGGACTGGCGCAACACGGTATTCAATGCCCACACCGTCAGCTGCTTGATCTGGCCGGTGCGTTCGGCGATCGGGATGAACACATCGGGCGACACCGGACCGCGCGAGCGACTGTTCCAGCGCATCAGGGCCTCGGCGCCGACCGGTCGCATGTCGGACATGCGCACCTGGGGCTGGTAATGCATGACGATCTCGCCGCGTTCGAGCGCGCCGTCCAGCTCGATCTCGATATCCCAGAACTCGGACAGGCCTTCGACTTGCGGCCCATCCGGCGCAAACGCGCAGCGCTGCCCGGTGACGCGCGCCGTGTCCACCGCTTTCTCGGCCAGGCGCAACAGGTACTCGGGATGGGTGGCATGCGCGGGGCATAGCGCCACGCCGACCGTGACGGGAATCCTGAGCTGGTGCTCGCCGGAACGGAACGGAACGTCGAGCAGTCGGTACAGCTTCTGCACCGCCAGCTCGGCATGGCCCGCGTTCATGACCCGCGGCAGGATCAAGGCGAAACGATCGCTGCCGATCCGGGCTGCGTAGTCGTACTTGCGGACCGCGGCGCCAAGTTGCTCCGCCAGGTGCTGCAGCAGCGCGTCGCCGAATCCATAGCCGTGCGCACCATTGATCCGCGCGAAGCCGTCCACGTCGACGACGATCAGGGCAAGATTGTTTTGCCGGTCGTTGGCATAAGCGATATGCCGACGCAGCAGCGACAAGAAGCTGCGGCGATTGTGCAGACCGGTCAGCTCGTCCTCGGGTGTGCTCATGATCGTGCTAGTCGAGGAAGAGTTCGACCGGATCGATGCCGTAAGCGCCTAGCGGCAGCCCACACTTGATGCTGAGCGGACGCCCATGAGCGTCCTCCTTCATCTCGCCAAGATCAATGGTACGGAACTGCGGCAACGGCAGCTTGTCTTCATCCAGCAGCAACATGACGCTGGGCCGCAGCCGCTTCAGGCTGTGCACGGCGGTGACGACCCCGACCTGGCCATTGGAAAGCTCGACCAGCGACCCGGTCGGGTAGATACCGCAGGTCAGAATGAATTGCTCGACCAGCTCGGACTGGAACAGCGTGCCCCGGCATTTGTACAACTCGGTGACCGCCTGGTGCGGCGACAGGGCATCGGCGTAGAGACGGTTGTTGGTCAGTGCATCGTAGCTGTCGATCAGGCCGAGGATCCGCCCTTCGATGGGGATGTCGCTGCCGCTGAGGCCGCGCGGATAGCCGGTACCGTTATAGCGCTCGTGGTGCGTGGCCACCATATCGATGATCTTGCGCGACACCCCGGGTGTGTTCTCGAGGATCTCCAGGCTTTGTTCGACGTGGCCCCGCATCTGCCGGGTTTCGCGCGCATCGAGCGATGCTTTCTTGGCCAGAATTTCGGCTGGCAAGCGGGTCTTGCCGACGTCGAACAGCAGTCCGCCGAGCGCCAGTTCGCGCAGCTCCTCGATTTCCAGGCCAAGGTGCCGGCCAAAGGTGGCCGCCCAGATCGAACAACCCAGCGCATGCTGGTACGTGTAGTTGTCCTTGCGCTTGATCTCCTTGAGCCAGACGAACGCCGACGGGTTGCGCGTGATCGAACCGATCATGGCCTCGACGCCGTCGTGCAGTTTCTGCAGGTCCAGTTCACGGCCGCCCTTCAGGTCCTGCATGACCTCCTCGATGCCACGCTCCAGCGTGTCATGGGCCGCATCGGCGTGCACCAGCTCACTGTTGAAATCGTTCTGGATGCTCCAGTCGGTCTTGCGCAGCTCGGCGAGCTCGTCATGGCCGCGCGCACCCTCGACCAGCGCGGTCTCCTCGAGCTCGACGAAGCGCGGATCGGGCGAGCGCCCCGACGCGATGTCGACATAGACGTGACTGCAGATGCGCTGCAGTTTCTGCAGCTCTTCCTCTGTCTTGATCTCGAAGCCTTCCAACGGAAATGAGGTCTCCAGCCAGGGGCGATCCAGGCGGCTTACAAACATGCCCAGTTCGATACCCTGGACGCTGACCTTGAAGACCTGGCGCATTTTGTCCATGACCATCCCCAGATCGGCCCACGGTAGCAAAGGACCTTTGGCGTAGACATGAGTGCGGGCCACGTCTTCAGCTTTGTCTTGCTATCCGCTATTCCCGGGCCATGGTTTCAACGATGCCGGCAACCGGTCTCAGACCTCTCTGACACCGTTCTTGTTTCGATTTCTGGAGATTGCCAATCAAAGGGTTCAGGTTCATTCACCCGCTTGCGGCATGAGCAAATGAACCTGCCCCCCATTCTTTCCTGAGTCCGACCCATGCCCCCGAACCGGTCGGTGCCGAGCGCCTTCCGCTGCGGGTCGGCGCGAGTGGCGTAGCCCGTAGGGCGGGCCCTGGCCCGCCTTCTGCGGGTTTCAATTGCCCCCGTTTGCGTTGCCCAGAATCGTCATTCCGAAGCGTTTGACAAGCAGTGCACCGGTCACCGCCACGGGAATGCTGACGCCAAGCCAGACCAGAAACGCGGGATCGTACGCACTGGGCCACGGTTCGTGGAACACCATGGTGGCAATCCCGGATTTGCCGCTCATCCCGAGCACTTCGTGCAGAAGCACATTTCCAAATACGTGCAGTCCCACTGCTGTCCACAACGAGCCGCTGAGTACATAGCCATAGGCAAAAGCAAAAGACATCGCGCCCGTGGTGCAGACCATCTTGACCGCCTGCATGCCAGTCAGGCCGGGAAGATGAAACAGGCCAAATAACACCGCGCCGATCAACAGTGCCCGCGTGAGCCCGAGGTAACGCGTGAGCACGACCAGCATGTAACCTCGAAACGCCAGCTCCTCGCCGAAATTGCCGGCGAAGTACTCCGCGGTTTTCCAACCGAGCTGCGACCACGCCATCGCGCCGCGCTCCCAATGGAACGGCACCAACAGCCAGAGCGCTCCGGCCATCGCGAGAATCACGGGCACGATCAGCATGGCGCCAGCGAAGAACCAACCGATTCGGCGGAGGCCCAACCCCAGCGTGTCGCGCGGGAACCCATCGCGCATCAGAAACGTTCGATTGAGGGCGATCAGTCCGATCACGACCAACAGCGGAATGACCACACGCGCCGAGTGCGCGAAGACGCCACGTTCCGGAAAGAACATCCACGCAGGGATCGCAAGCATCCGCAGGACCACCGCACCCACCACAAACCAGACAAGCGACGCCATCGGAAACGGTCGCTTCTCGTCGCGAAGGGCATGCGCACTAACGGCGGAAATTTCCATGACGCGCCGTGTACCACTGCGCAGACACCACCGTCAACGTGCGATCGCGTTGGCCAAGCAACCGCGCATCTGCTCGATCCGCCGCAGGAGACAGGCATTGTCGAGCGCACGCCGACCGGAACGCCGACCGCGCCAGGCGCAGCAGCTGCTGGGCGATACGCCCAGCGCTGCGCTGGGCGTGTGTACCGGATACCTGGCCTGGTCGCGGATCCAGATTTACTTCACGGCAGCTCCCGCTGTGCGGCTTTCCGCCTTACGGCTTTGCCGACTCCACGGCTGGGGCCGGATCGTTGGACGGATGATCCACTATGTACAGCCACTTGCCGTCGATCAGCTTTTGCACGTCCACATAGCGGCCGTGCTCGACCGATTCCTTCTGCGTCGTCTTGTGCGCGCTGGTGATCGTGTAAGTGCCCCACGTGGTGCGGGTATCGGCCGAGGCCGCCTCGCCCATCTGGGTCAGGCTGGCGTCTTTGATCTCGAACTCCCCGAAATGGTGCGCGAACCCGTCGCGGATCGCGGTCCGGCCCTGCGCCATCGGCCCGCCCGGGAACCAGATGATCGCGTCTTCCGCATAACAGGCCGCCACGGCGTCGGCATCGTTGGCCTTGAAGGCCGCCACGAAGCAGTCGCCGGCGGGGGGCGGATCCGCCGCCATCGCGGCGCCGGTGGCGGTCACGAACCCGCACAGCAACAGCGCGGCGGCCAATCGATTGCGCATGGACATGGCGTGGTCTCCATTGGATGGTGGGCTCGGAATGGCCCAGCCAGGGGAACGCGCGCTCAGGCGGCCAGCGGCCACCGCGCCCGGGTCTCCACGCAATGCGTCCCGGGCGCGCTGCGCTTACCGGGCTACGCTGGATTTGGTTTTATCCTCGCCCTTCGCAATCGGACCAGGAGCACGCCCATGCCCAAGCCAACCGCAGGCGCATCCAACCGAAAGCCGCCCGAGCCATCGGGCAGCCACGCCGAGGTCGCGGACTGGCTGACGCACGTGATGCCGGACCTGCAGCCCATCGTCGCCGACCTGGACGGACTGATCCGCAAGACCATCCCGGGCCTGCAGTACGCCGTGAAATGGAAGAAGGCGTATTACGGCTTGCCGAAGCACGGCTGGATCATCGAGATGGTGGCGTACGACGTGTCGGTGAACCTGGTGTTCTTCGCCGGCGCGAAGTTCGACCCGCCGCCGCCCCAGGGCGAAGGCTCGCGGTACGTGAAGATCCGCACCCTGGACGAAGCGCGCGCGCCCGAAATCCGCGCGTGGATCGCACAGGCGGCAAAGCATCCCGGCTGGAATTGAGGCGTTCGTTCCCCGCACTCCGGCGGGTGCGCCACAGGCCGCGCGTCAGCTTTCCTTCCGCGCCAGCAGGGTGCGCCACGCGCCGCCGCGGCCCTGCATGGTGGTCTCCCATATGCCGGCCAACCCCGCCTGCGCGAGACGCGCATCGAACGCAGCGGGCAGCCATCGCACCACGCGGTAATCGCCCGCGGTGCCGTGCTCCCACTGGTCGGCCTCGCCTTCGGGATACATCAGGAGCATCAGCCCGCCCGCTTCCAGCGCCCTGGCCAGCTTGGTCAGCGCGCCGTCGAGCTGGGTGCGCTCGAAGTGCTGCAGCACGCACAGCATCATGACGCCGCCGTAGCGCCCGTCGATGGGGTCCGACAGCAGGTCGAGCCGATCGCAGTGCTTGCCGCGTTCGGCCTGGAACTCGCAGAACGCGGAGGCCGCATCGGTGCGGTAAACCTCCACGCCCAGCGCTTCCAGGCGATCGGCGTCCCAGCCCGGGCCGGAGCCGATTTCGAGCACGCGCGCGCCCTGCTTCACCGCCGCCGCCAGCCGGCGCAGCGCCTCTTCGCTGGCCGACGCCCTTCCGTCCACGGTCTCCACGTAGTCGCGCACCGTGCGCTCGTAATCCGCGACGGTGCGCGAGTTGTTGGCATGGCGAGCCTCAGGCATCGTCGCGCCTCCGGAAGGCGGGCGTTGTCGCTTGGGAGAGTGTCCTTGGCACCATCTTCGTCCCCACTGATTGCCCCTTTCCTGGCTGAAAGCCAGGACACGGGGCTTTGCCGGCACCGGGCCCGCCTCCGGCCGCCCAGGACCCGGTCTACCGATCGGTGAACCTGACCCGCTTTCGGGCCCGCTTTCGCGCCCTTCGGCGCTAGACCTTCTCGAGATGTTGCGCGGCCTGGGCCGCGGCTGCCTGCAACGCGCGGGCATAGGCGCTGTAGATCCGTCCCTTCGCGCGGGCGGCGGCTTCCAGCCCCTCGATATATGTGGTGAGCAGGTCGCGGGCGTTGTACTGGTGACCGAGCGCCTCGATCGTCCTTGACACGGTTTCCCGCAGGTGCCACTCGATGTTGCCGCCGATCTCGGCCTGCTTGGCGAGATCGACGACGCTGAGCAGATGTGGCGTCACGAGATTGGCGACGGTGGCCTTCATTTCCCTGTCCCTGTTTGCGAACGCCCGGAAAGATACCGCGAACCGGCGGCGATGGCGCCGGGCGACCCCTGGGGCCCAAAGGTCCGCGCCTTTCGCGGATCGCCGGACCGCCGCGCTACGAGACGGCATCACGCCTTGCGGCCCTTCCGTCTCAGCGCCGACCTGGGGCAAATCAATTCCCCGTCCCCTATCGTCCGACAGTGCCGCCCTATACTCGCAGGCCCGCAGGCTATGCACTGAAGGACCCGGATCATGACCGATCGCTCGCGCCGCGATGTCCTCGTCGCCGCCACCGCCCTGGCTGCCGGCGTGGCCGCCACCGCTCCCCGCGCGGCCGCTTCCGCCCCCGCCAGCAAGGCATCGTTCCCGCCGGTCGTGCATCACGTGTTCTTCTGGCTGAAGAATCCGGATTCCAAGGAGGACCTCGCCAGACTGCTCGCCGGACTGCGAACCTTGGCGGGCATCGACGCCGTGCGCGGCATCCACATCGGCGTGCCGGCCGATACCGAGCAGCGTGGCGTCGTCGACGGAAGCTACAGCGCCTCGGAACTCCTGTTCTTCGACGATGTGGCCGGGCAGAACGCCTATCAGGTGCATCCCATCCACAAGCAGTTCGTCGCCGACTGCGAGCACCTGTGGGAACGCGTGGTCGTGTACGACGCCACAGCCGTCGCGCCATAACTCATTCTGAGCAGGGACGGCAAAGAGGACGACGGCAAAGGGGAAGTATGTCAGGGCAACTGGTCCTGACCGGCGGCCGGCCGGCCCGACGCGGGCTCCGGAAATTGTCCCTGACACCGAAGGATTGGCCCGGGTGGCACCACGCCGCAGGTCCATGGCGAGCAGCAGGCGCTTCCGGGCTCGGGCTGGCGGCCCTTGGAGCGGGTCTGGAGAAACTGTCTCTGACACCGTCTCTTGCTCCGCGGGACATACGAACGAACGCCAGGCGCGCTGCGCTTGGCTGGCCGGGGTGAGGGCGTGCCCGCGCTTCGCCGGTGCCGCCCTTCACTGCGACCAGATAAAGCGCGCGCCGTCGCTGTCGTCCGGCATGGGGCCGGGACTGTCGGCCCGGATATCCCGGGTCCGCGGATCGATGCGCAGGAAGCGGTTGGTGGCCAATGACATCAGCACCAACTCGCCCGTCGGTGTTTCGATCCATTGAAAGATTTGCGCCGTGCCGGGCTGGCCGGCGGCAAGCGTCACCGCTCCGTCCTTATCGACCGTGACATAGCGTGTGCCCGATCGCAGCGCGACGCGGCCCAGTTCGCGGTCGACGATCTCGAACCGCGTCGGAGCATCCGACGCCAGGCGCCCTTCGCTTGCGGCTAGTCCGGTGGTCGCGCGAAACGACGTCAGCCGGATCGATCGACCATAGGGAATGGGCCGCATCAGGCCATGGGTATGCAGCTGATGGACATCGATGCTGTCGAAGTCGGCAAAACCGCCCTCGGCGCCGCTCGCGTTGTAGTTGAACAATCCGTAGCGGACGCCCTGGAAAGTGAAGGTCTGGTAGAACAGCTCGACCTCGTTGCCGATAGGGGTAAAGATGATGCCGTCCAACGAATAGCTGAAGCGCGCCCGTTCGGTGAGGAAGTCGCAGTCCGCGCGAAGCCAGACGCGCGTCCCGGTCATCTTCACCCGCACCCGCTGGTCCAGGCGCTGGTCGTAGAAGACGACATTGAGTTCGTCGGTGAGTTTTTCGACGCCCAAAGTCGCATAAGGCAGATTGAGCAGGCCCAGACCCGCCGTGTCGCCCGGCTTCAGGTGCGACGCATCGAGCAGGACGCTCGGCGTCGACATCGGGCCGATCGCCCGCTGCGTCAGCGTATTGCGCGCGTCGTAGAACGAAGTCGCCGGCAGGGCGTGAAGCCGCAGGAAGCCCGGGCGTTCCGACAACGACCACTTGTCGTCGACCGGGACATGGTTCCACTGCCATATCGGCTGCAGCCGCGGCGCCGAAAAATCATCGCTGCGCTGATAGGGCACACGCACCGGCTGCGGTGTGGCGATTTTGGGCTTCACCCAGGTCCGCGGCGTGCGCGTCAGATTGCCCGGCAGTCCGAAATAGGGCCAGCCATCCTTCCAGGTGATCGGAGACAGGCTGAGCAGGCGACCGACGGAATTGAAATCCATCATTGAAAAGCCCCACCACTCGCCCCCGGGCGTCTGGATGATGCCTCCCTGGTGCATCGCCAGGCTATGTTTGGCGGCGGGGTCAGGCCCCCAGAACTCGAACGGCGGCTTGGGCGTACCCAGGCGCCTGCTCGACGCCATGCCGAAGTCCTCATGCGAACTGATCGATTGATGGACCTCGTAGGGCCCCAGCACATGATCCGCCCGCGCCGCCGGCATGCGAAAGCCGCCTTGCCAATTGGCGCTGATGATGTAGTACTTGCCGTCGATCTTGTAGAAATGCGCGCCCTCGCCCATCCCGGCGTCGTCGGCGAACAGGGCGCGCTCGGTGCCCGGAACGATGTCGGTCAGGTCGTCCGTCAGCTGGGCCAGGCGCATCGACTTGTGGCCCCAGACGACATAGGCCTTGCCGTCGTCGTCGAACAGGACGGACAAGTCGTGGAGGCTGCGCTTCATCGGCGTGCGCGTCCACGGCCCCTTCGGATCGGTGGCCGTGAACATCTGGGTCATCTGGTCGTTGACGTTCGAGAAGATGTAGAACTTGCCTTCGTGATAGCGGAAGGACGGCGCCCAGATACCCTGGCCGTAGATGTTGCGGCCGCCCTCCAGCCGGTAGGCCGGGCCAAGGTCAAGCTTGTCCATGGCATAGGCGACGAACTCCCAGTTGACCAGATCCTTCGAGCGCAGGATCGGCACGCCCGGCATGGCGTGCATGGTGGTGCCGGTCAGGTAGAACCAGTCGCCGACGCGGATCAGGTCCGGATCCGAGAATTCGTCATAAAAGAGAGGATTGGTGAAGGTGCCGTTGCCGTTGTCGGGCGTCCAGGTCGCGGTCGACATGCCCTTGGGCGCGCTCGCCACCGGACCCTCCCGGTTCATCGCAGATGCCGGCGACGCGCATGCAATCAGCGTCAAGGCCGCGCATAACAGCAGCCCGGATATGACAACTGCGGGCGATTTCGGTCGATGCCGCATGACGCTTCACCTTTCAGGCTGACCAGTTCACGCAGTCGGAACCGCTACGCGCGGTCCGCCCTCCGCGGTCTGGTTGCCGGCTGCTACCGTTGTGTCACGAACTGCCTTGGATCAACTTCGAGGGGAAGCATAGGCAGGCGCGTCGTCTCATCTCCAATGAATTGTTCAGCGCGAGCTATGTCCTTTTTCGCAGGCGCCAGCAACAGTTGTTGTCAGAACCTGTCCTTGGCACCTTTTTCGGCATCCTGTGACGTCTCGGCGACAGCGCGATGGCGACGCGGATCATTGCCAACGTCGCTCCACAGGTCTATACCATCGCCGTAGCCGATGGGATCGGTTTGCACGGGCCGTCGCCCGTTCGGGTCCCTTGCCCCCAGGCACCATGGACTTCGCCGTTACCAGTGGTGGAAGCGCATTGAACGAACCAGGGTCTGCAATCGGCAATGAAGACCGGGGACAGCCCCCCGATCTTCATCAGCTATGCGACCGCCGACCGCGAACTCGAAGTCCACGGAGCGGCAAAGGGGACCGGAATTGCACTGCGTCCGGCTTCGTCTAAACCATCTGGGCCCAGAAACGCACCCCATCGGGGGGATCGAGCGGAGATAGCCATCATGAGCCACGCATCGCGCGTCACCATTGCGGCTCTCCTGTTGGCGCTGGGCGCGACCGAAGGGCGCGCCCAACCCGCGGACGACGGGCGCGACCTGCACCTAATCGAAGGCTTCGAGCAGCAGGTCGAGGCGCACCGCCGGGCGCTCGGCATTCCCGGCATGTCGACCGTGGTGGTCCGGGACGGCGAGGTGCTGTCCGCGCGCGGGTTCGGTTACGCCGACCTGGAGCGCCGCGTCCCTGCCACCGCCGACACGCTCTACCACCTCGCGTCGGTGACCAAGACCTTCACCGCGGTGCTGGTGCACCGGCTCGTCGAGCAGGGCAAGCTCGGTCTCGACGAACCGGTGGCGCGTTATTCGCCTGAGTTCAAGGACAACGGGGCGCAGGTGCGGCACGTGCTCAGCCACACGTCCGAGAACACGCCGGGCGACGCCTTCAACTACAGCCCCGACCGCTTCGAGGGTCTGAAGGACATCCTCGAGAAGAAATACGGCAAGCCGCTGCGGCAGATCTACGTCGAGGCGTTCCTCGAGCCGCTGGCGATGCGCGACAGCGTGCCCAGCCATGACGTCGCCGACGATGACACCACCCACGCCGCGCTGGGCCTGGACAACCTCGCGCGTTATCGCCGCAACCTCGCGCACTTCGCCAAGCCGTACACGTACTGGGCCGAAGGCAACGGCACGTCCGAGTACGCGGGCTATCCGCCACGCGAGCTCTGGGTGTCCGCCGGCCTGCTGTCGACGGTGCTGGACATGGCCCGGTACGACAAGGCGATAGACGACCACACGCTGCTGAAGGCCGAGACGCTGGCGCACGCATGGACGCCGGTCCTGTCCAACGCGGGCAAGCCGTTGCCGTTCGGGCTGGGCTGGTTCGTCACGGACTACCGCAGTGAGCGGCTGGTCTGGCACTACGGCCACTGGGGCACGGGCTTCTCGTCGCTTTATCTCAAGGTCCCCGCGCGCCGCCTCACCCTCGTCGCGCTGGCCAACAGCGAGCACCTCGCCGACCACCCGTACAAGCTCGGCGACGGCGACGTCACCAACAGTCTGTTCGCGTGCAGCTTCCTGGCGAGCTTCGTACGGGGCATCTCGAATGCCGCCCGCGGCGCGGCGCCACCGGCCAACCTCGAGGCGCTGCTCGCGGACAAGCAGGCGCGCAACGCCTTCGCCAAGTCGGCGGAAGACCCCGGGTGCGAACTGACGTCCCGCATCGCCTATGCCAACTGGCGGGACCTGCGTCGCGAGGAAGCCGCGAAGCGCAAGCCAATCCCCTACGACGCGGCCCTCGCCGCCGAATATGCCGGCACGTACCGCCTCCCCCACCGCGACATCCATGTCACCAACGAAGGCGGCCGCCTCTTCATCAACGTCCCGGCCGATGGTGGCCACACCGAGATGTACGCCATGTCGCCGACGGAGTTCTTCATCCGCATCCGGCCGTGGGACCTGCGGTTCGTCAAGGAAGGCGGCAAGGTCGTGCGCCTGGATTTCGTCGAAGGCGACGTGACGGATTCGGCACCGCGGGTCAAATGACGCGGGGCATCCGACCAAAGTGCCAGGGGCTAATCCACAGAACCGTAGGGCGGGCTCAAGCCCGCCTTCCATAGTTCTATTCCTTGTAAGCGAGCGATTCCCTCGCGGTTGAGGTGGAGCTACTTCTTCGAGTCGCCGACCAGCTTGCGGATCTCAGCTGCTCCGTCTCTTATCTTCCACTCCAGGAACATCTTGCCCAGGTCGGGAGACGATCGACGAGGGTCACCTTCAACACCGACCGTTCCCAATGACAAAGGGCTGCCCGTTGGCGGCACCGGAGCGCCTACGACGATCTGGCCTGGGCGAACATAATCGGGATCGACAGCCCAAGTGAGCGACGTGTCGGAAACGCCGCCGTGCCGGCTCTGGGGGTAGCCATTTGACTTGAGGTAATCGTCAATCTCTTTGTTCGCTTTCGCGTAAGCGTCGCTGGAAAAAAACACGCGCACGCCATGGGCGCGATGCTTCTCGTCCAGCTTGGCGGCAAGCGCACGAAGCGGGGGCTGGTTGCCGTCGTGATCGCCCATCAAGAAGATGTACTTGAATCCGGCTTTCACCATGCTTTCCGCGACATCTTCGTTGACGCGCGAAAATGTCTCCGCGGACAGGTTTACCGTCCCCGGGAAGCGGCTCTCGTCAGAAGTGGGTGCAAAAGGCATGACGGGCGAAACGAGCGCATTGCCTAGTTCTCGAGCGATGTGCTCACCGAGGTACTGCGCCCGAACAATATGCTTTCCAAGCGCGATCGCCGGGCCGGTCGCTTCAGTGCTGGCATTGAAGATCAGCACCGTCGTTTTGCCGCCTTTGATGGCGTCGCGGATTTCAGCAGTCGTCATTCGCTCCATCATCACGGGTGCAGGGCGTGGCGGTGCGGCTGACACGTTGAACACAAAACTCAGGAGTGCTGCAGCGATTGCCAGCAACGAGCCCTTCATAAATCCTCCTCGAAGGAAGAACTTTCGTATCCGTCCATGGGTGCACGATTTGCCCGTGATCCTTCCCACCCAGACCCCGTCGTACGCCATCACCCGGGAGCCAGGGTGAAGTCGATCCGTACGATTGGATTGGCTTCGGTGAGCGGCGTGCCTTGCTTGTCGGGAGTGAATGTCAGCGGCCCCAGGAAGGGGCGGCCACGCGGGCCGTCGTCCCACGCAGCCCTGACAGCGGGGGTCAGGATGTATCCGCCATTCATGTTGTGGCCGTGGCCGTCGCGCGGATAGGCGTCGAAGCCCAGCAGGGACAAGCCTCGCACCACGTAGGCGACGGCGGGTCCGGTGTCGTCGGAAGCGTCGTGGAACCGGACCACGCAATCGCACGGTTGCGGTTGCGCAGGGTAAGGGTCTTCGGCCCGGGTGACCTCGAGGCGCTCGACCTGGATCGCGAACGCCTGATCCAACGGGCCTTCGGGCCTGCCGATCCAGCCCTCCCAGCGGATCGTCCCGAGGATCATCGGCACGGCGCCGGTACGCTGCGGGTCGATATCTTCGACGGGTTCGAGGGGATCCACGCCGCCCTGGCGATGGGTCGGAAAATCGCGCTTGTCCCGGTGCATGGCGGTCGACTCCGCTGGGCTTGCCAGGGCCAACGCGCTGCGCGTCCGCATACGGCCGCCAGGCCCGGCGACCGCCCCCGCACCGGGTCGTATATCCGACACCCGCAGGGAAAGGGGCTAATGCAACGCCTCTAAACCCTTTCTCGTTCACAGCCATCTCAATCCGCAAGTATCTACGGAATATGTCAATGCAGACCACCTTCGATCGCCTCGCGCCGTGAACGGACTCGCCATGACATCGAACGGCGTTCGCGCGCTAGTCGCGGCGACCCTGCTGTTGCTATCGCTCAACGTCGCCCATGGCGAAGCGGGCAAGCCACACCGTGGCCCGTGGGGATTTGATCTGGCCGGCATGGATCGAACGATCAAGCCGGGAGACGATTTCTTCCGCTATAGCGGCGGGGCATGGATGACCAATACCCCCATCCCGCCGGATCGCGCGTCATGGAGTACGTTCTCAATTCTGCGCGCGAATGCCGAGACGGCTGTCAAAGCCATCGTCGAAGCGGTGGCAAGCCGGCCGAATCCGGCTGGATCGATCGAACAGAAGGTCGCCGATTACTACAACTCGTACCTCGACACGGAAGCCATTGAGAAGGCGGGATTCGCACCGATCCGCGACGACCTGGCCGCGATCGTTGCAGCGCGCTCGCATGAGGATGTCGCGCACCTCATGGGACGCCGCGACATCGACGTGGGCGGCCCCGTCTCGATCACGCCCTGGCCTGACGCAAAAAACCCCAATCGCTACGCGGTGAACATTGTGCAGTCCGGCCTGAGCCTTCCGAACCGCGACTACTATCTGAAGGACGACGCAAAATTCGCCGCGATACGCCGCAAGCATCACGCCTACATCGAGGCACTGCTGTCGATGGGCGGCTATCCACAGGCGGCGCGTTCCGCCAACGCCGTTGCCGCGCTCGAAACGAAGATCGCGACACTGCACTGGTCCGCGGAGAAGCGCGCCGATCGCGATCTGACCTATCACCCCAAATCGCGGGCCGAGCTGGTGGCGTTCGCGCCGGATTTCCCGTGGCTGGCGACGTTGTCCGCGGCGGAGATCCCGCATCAGGACTTCTTCGTCCTGAAGGAACTCGATGCCATCGGTGAGCTTACGAAACTATTCCGCGCGACACCCGTAAAGACATGGCGCGCGTACATGGCGTTCCAGTACCTCAACGCCATGGCGGATGTATTGCCGAGAAACCTCGACGACCTTGCATTCGACTTCAACGGCAAGACGCTCTCAGGACAACCGCAGAAGCGTGAGCGCTGGAAACGCGCGACCGTAGCGTTGAATGCCGCGCTAGGCGAAGCCGTCGGCGCGTTCTATGTGCGCAAGCACTTCAAGCCGGAAGCAAAAGCGCAAGTGGCATCGCTGGTCGAGAACTTGCGTGCCGCCTACCGCACGCGGATCGCGCGTGTGACGTGGATGTCCGAGGAAACGAAGCAAGCGGCATTTCGAAAACTCGATACGTTTCGCGTCAAGATCGGCTACCCGGACACGTGGCGCGACTACTCGACGCTGGATATTCGCTCCGGCGATCCCGTCGGCAACCGCAAGCGCGCGAGAGCGTGGGAATGGCGCCGCCGCATCGCACGCCTCGACCAGCCGACGGACCGCGACGAGTGGGGCATGACACCGCAAACCGTGAACGCCTACTACAACGCGTATTTCAACGAAATCGTGTTTCCCGCAGCGATCCTACAGCCCCCCTACTTCGATGCCGAGGCCGACCCCGCGGTCAACTACGGCGGCATCGGCGGCGTGATCGGCCATGAGATGGGGCACGCGTTCGACGATCAAGGATCGAAGTCGGATGAAAACGGCATCCAGCGCACCTGGTGGAAAGCCGAAGACGTCGCCCACTTCAAGACGTTGGTCGCGAGCCTCGCGACACAGTATTCGCAATTCGAACCCCTGCCCGGCACGCACCTCAACGGCAAGCTGACCCTCGCCGAGAATATCGGCGACAACGGCGGTCTCAGCGTCGCGCTGGAGGCCTATCAGATTTCATTGCGGAACAACGAACCGCCCGTCATGGACGGCTTTTCGGGGCTCCAGCGTTTCTTCCTTTCCTGGGCCCAAACCTATCGCGAGAACATTCGCGAAGCGCAACTGGGCGCCAACCTCACCGCCGACCCCCACAGCCCCGCGGAATTCCGCGTCAATGGCGTCGTACGCAATATGGACGCGTGGTATGTCGCGTTCGACGTGAAGCCCGGCGACAAGCTCTATCTCGCGCCTGCAAATCGAGTGCGCATCTGGTAGGAACCATCAGGAAATCAGAGCGTGCAAATGGCCGAATCTGAGCGGCGCCCCCGCTTCTCACGCCGCCATGTTGAATCTCGTGGACCTTGCGCAGTTGGACATAGCCAACGCTCGCAAGTCCAAGGGAAAGTCCGCCGCGGCCGCGATCAGTTCAGCCAGAAACTGAAATACAGATACATGCCGAGGACCAGCGCGACGATGAGCCCGGACAACACTTTGTTGCCGGTGTCCCAGCTGCGGCTGATCTCTTCGCCGTGCAGCTCGCGGATCGAGGCGTAAGTCAGGCCTTTGATCTGCTCGTCCGACGGCGGCTCGCTGGTCAGCGAGCCCACGATCATCAGAATGGCACTGGCGACGAACAAAATGCCGGTCGCGTACAGGAAGTTGAAATCGCCGATCGCGGCCAGGAACGCGGGCTCTTCAATCTTGCCTGCGCCAAAGAACGCCTGGCAGGTCAGCTTGAACATGCCGAGCACGAAGCCACCGGCCAAGGCCCACACCGCGCCCTGACCGTTCAAACGTTTCCAGAACAATCCGAGCAGGAACACCGCGGTGATCGGCGGCGCAAGATAACCCTGCACGCTTTGCAGATACTGATACAAGCCGCCGCCGGAGATCACTTTCATTACCGGAATCCACAGCAGGCCCGCGACGACGACCACCGTCGTCGCGATGCGGCCCACGGCCAACAAGTGCCGCTCCGACTGACCCGGCCGAAGCTTTTCGTAGATATCGACGGTGAACAGCGAGGCGCTCGAGTTGAACAGCGACGCGAGCGAGCTCATCAGGGCCGCCAGCAGGCACGCGACGATCAAACCGCGGATGCCCGAGGGCAGCAACGTGGTCACGAGCGTCGGGAACACCGTGTCGCCGTCGATCACAGAGACGCCATCGACCATCTTCATGGGCAGCGCCAGCAAGCCCTTCTGATGCAAGGCCCATCCGATCATGCCGGGCACCAGGAAGATCAGCACCGGCCACACCTTGAGCAGGCCGCCGAACAGCGCGCCACGACGCGCCGACTGCAGATCTTTGGCCGACAGCGCACGCTGCACGATGTATTGATCGGTACACCAGTACCAGATGCCGATGATGGGCGAGGCGATCAGGACGCCGAGCCAGGGGAAATCGGGATCGCTCAGCGGCCGCCACAGGGCAAACTGCGCGGCGTTGGCGCTCGCGGTGCTGACCAACTCGCCCCAACCTGCGCCCACACCGGCACCGGCGCCGAGCTGGCTCAAGCCCGTCAACGTGATCACCAACGAACCGAACAAGATGATCACGGCCTGTGGTGTGGCGGTCGCCATGATCGCACGCATGCCACCGAACACCGTGTAAATGCCCGTGAGAATCACGGTGGTGAATGCGCCCACCCAGAACGCGTTGTCGCGCGAGCCGAAGGTGTCCGGCAGCAGCGCCTGAAACACTATCGCGCCGGCGAACACGGTCACGCTGACCTTGGTGAACACATACGCAACCAGCGAGACTACCGAGAGGATGGTGCGCGCCCGCGCGTTGAAGCGGCGCTCCAGAAACTCGGGAATCGTTTGCACGCCGGACTTGTAGTAAAACGGCACGAAGAAGCCGGAGAGCAGGATCAGCACCCACGCGTGCAGCTCCCAGTGCGCCATTGCCATGCCGGTCGCGGCGCCCTGGCCCGCGAGGCCAACGATGTGTTCCGAGCCGATGTTGGACGTGAAAATCGAGGCGCCGATGGTAATGAAGCCGGCGTTGCGGCCGGCCAGAAAGTAATCGACGCTATCCTTCTGGTGCCGGCCGTACCACCACGCCACCACCCCTATCACGATGAAATACAACCCGATGACGAACCAGTCCAAGGTGGTCAGAATTGAGGTTTGCACGTCGGTCCCTTGTATTGTTGAGGCGGCGATACCGAGCGCCTTGAATCCAGGCCGCGGCCCCAGCCGTGCCTCGAGCTGTTGTGTCACGACCTGTCATGGATCAACTTCGAGCGAAGGATAGGCAGGCGCTTCGCGTCATATCCAATGAATTGTTCAGCGCGAGCTATATCGGTTTTTTTATGCGGCGCTGCACCACATGCCCGTTCCGCTTCAGTCCAGACAATAAAGCAATCAATGGGTCAGGTTCATTTATACGTGGACCAAACATCAGGTTTCAATCGGATACGCACACCCCCCTTCTTTCCAGGCTGCCTCATCCCCTCTCATTAAGTGAACTGGCCGCTCTTACGTCGCTTCGCCGGAGCCCGGCCCGCGCACCGGCCGCCCAGGTGCAGCTCATCCGACAAGTGAACCTGACCCCGTTCTTGGCAATCGAACCCTGTCCGATTCCAACTTGCGGCATCGTTTTCCTGCTTGCAGGGGTCACTAGCAATGGAGCAGGCACATGCGCATCGGAATCACGTTCCTATGGGCTTCTCTCTTCGCACTGACGCTTGCGGGCTGCGGAAGCAGGCCGCCTCCCGGCAGCGACGGCATGGAGAAGCGTATAGCCGACCTGGAGAAGGGAGCCGCAGCCATGCAGGAGCAAAACCGCGACCTGAGGGCGAAGCTGCGAGCCGCACATACTTTCGGACGCTCGCCGCTGGAGGACTTCTTTGCCAGCCCGGAGTTCTGGGAATGCACGTACGACTCAAGCTGGTCCGACTGTTCCAGTCGCTGCTCCAAGCAGACTGCGGACGGCTACCAGGCATGCATCAACGCGCATCCCGAAGGGCCGGAACGCGTGGCGTGCATCGAGGAAAATTCAACGCGCGGCTCGAACTGCCTGAAGAGCTGCCCCGTGCAAGTCTCGCCGACCAGTCCCCCCACGTGCCGTGGCGGAGGCGGACCCATGTGAGATCCGCTGGGCCGACATGGGGACGAGGCAACTCGGGAAGAACAGGGGTCAGAGTACAAATTCATCAATACAAAATGGATCTCTGACCCCTATTTCCCCCGGCTCTTGTGTCGATAAAGTAAACCTACCCCCGTTTTCAGGGCGGATCGGCCTTCACGTGGCGCTCGATATAGGCCGCATGGCCTGGCATCTCGGCCACCGTGCCGGCAATCGCCTGGCGTACACGCATGAAATGGGCCAGCAGCGCCTGCTCGTCCACGTGCTGGACGAATGGAGCAAGCCGATCGGGCCGCAGGCCCAGGCCGAGGTACATGGACACCCACGAGGGCTCCAGGAATCCTGCCTGGTGGTGCAGGACCACTCGCCCGGTGCCGCGGAACATGTCGATCTGGTGCGCCAGTGTCTCGGGCAGCTTCATGTTCGCGCAGTAGCGCCACAGTTCGGAATCATCGCGCTGCGTCAGGTGGTAGTGCATCGCGATGAAATCGCGGGTCGACTCGAACTGCTCGGCGTGCTGGCGGTTGAATTCGGCGGCCAGCGAGGGATGGAAGTCGCGATCCGGGAAGTACTCCACCAGCCAACCCACGCCGCTCATGATGATGTGGATACTGGTGGACTCCAGCGGCTCCACGAAGCCCGCCGCCAGCCCGAGGGCGACCACGTTCTTGACCCAGGCACGCTTGCGCCGGCCGGTCACGAAGCGCAAGGGGTTGGGCACGCCCTGTGGCTTGCCTTCGAGGTTGGCGACCAGCAATGCGCTGGCCTCGTCGTCGGAGATGCAGTCGCTGTTGTAGACCAGGCCACTGCCGGTGCGATGCTGCAGCGGGATCGTCCATTGCCAGCCGGGCGCGTGCGCGGTCGAGGTGGTGTAGGGCCGCAGCGGCTCCGTGCGTTCGCTGGAAACCGCAAGCGCGCGGTCGCAGGGCAGCCACTTTCGCCAGTCCTCGTAACCGGCCTTCATGGCGCCTTCGATCAGCAGGCCTCGGAACCCCGAGCAATCGATGAACAGGTCGCCCTCGATGCGCCGACCGTCGGCCATGCGAACGGCCGCCACGAATCCGTCCTCGGGCCGCAGCTCGACGTCGACGACGGTGCCAAGCTCGCGCTGCACGCCACGCGCCATCGCGTACTCGCGCAGGTAACCCGCGTACAGCGAGGCATCGAACTGGTAGGCGTACGAATACGCATTGTGGGCCGATCGCGGCCCGGCCAGCGGCGGCGTGAACTTCATGTGCCGCGCCATCACGCTGGACGTGGACCAATCTTCATACGACGGGAAGTCGGGGTGCTTCGCGCTCAGTCGCAGCCAGTGCTGGTAGGGCGCGCGGTTCTGGATCGGCGGGCCGAAATCGCCGAAGCCGTGGAAAAAACGGTGACCGATGCGTCCCCAGTTACGGAACTCTATCCCCAGCTTGTAGGTCCCCTGGGTGCGCTTGGTGAACTCGGTGTTGTCCAGGCCCAGCAAGTCGTTGAAGACGCGGATCGGCGGAATGGTGGCTTCGCCGACGCCGACCGTGGCGATATCGGGCGCCTCCACCAACACGATCTCGCAACCCATCGGCCCTTGGCGGGGCAGTCGCTGCGACAGGGGCGCCGCCGCCATCCAGCCGGCGGTCCCGCCGCCGACGATGACGATCCTGCGTATGTGGCGCTCGTTCATGGCCATGCCTCCCCGGAAACTGGGTCAGGTTCACTTCCGCCACCTTGCCTGACGGCATCGACCGACGGCAAGACGTTTCGGGAACGGGGTCAGGTCAAAGGGGTCAGAGAATCTATCGGTTTCAAACAGATATGTTCTCTGACCCCTTTTTCGGCACCTTTTTCGGCAAGGTAGAAGTTCAGCCGCATCAGCTGGAGGTCATCGACCTCTTCACCGGAATTCTCTACACGGGGCGCGAGCCGCGGGCAGAGACGCTCCGGACGTTGGAAGAGATGGCGCGGTTGATCGAAGGGCAGTGGGAAACGATCTAGCCGTTAGGCTTCAACTGTGTTGGAGAAGGGGCCGCAATCCGGCCCCTTGTCTTTTTCGAGGTGATCGTCATGAGCCAGATCGAGAACGAGAACCCAACCACTTTCCCCATGAAATAGTTCTCTGACCCTGTTTTCGTGTTCTGACCCCTATTCCCCCGGCGGCGTAGGGCGGGCTCAAGCCCGCCTTACGCGGGTTACTGCCTTCAATTCGGGAGGCGAAGAAGATTTGGCGACTCAACTACCTCGTCGTTCCCACCAGTGCCAAGTGGAATCAAGGTCACAGCCACATTCGTCTGGCTTGATACATTTCGCGAGCATGCCATTGGCAGAATCGTCGCTCAGCGCATGCATTCGCAATCACAGCCAAGGAGGAGTACGACATGAAAGCATCAGTGCTTTTCACGCTTGCAGTTGCTGTCGTTCCGGCATTCGCGATCGGGGCCGCCCATGCCCAGACAGCGCCCCGATGCTCATGTGAGCACTACGGTAATCCATACGACGGGTACTGCGAGGCATGGCCCCAGAGCGGTACAGAGACCTACGGATGGCAAACGACAGGCAATGCCTACTTTCCATTCCAACCCAGCCCAACTCAGCCTGCGATGGTGTACGGCTGCCCCTTAAACCACCCAGATGGTTGCGGTTTGAAAGTAACGATCTCTCGGCCAGGCTATTCTCCGGTCACCAAGAATTGTCTCAATGGCACGCCGCCCAACTAAGTGGCGCATTCGTCGGGGTTGCCTGCAACCCCGACGTTCTGCGCAGGCGTAAAGGAGAAGGGAGGGTTTCTGAGTGCTCTGCAAGAAAGTCAGATAACAGGGCGAAGAACAGGGGTCAGAGTACAAATTCGAAGAACAGGGGTCAGAGTACAAATTCATCAACGCAAAATGGATCTCTGACCCTATTTCCCCTCCTTCAGATTAAGTGAACCTGACCCCGCTTCTGCATTGAACGCGAGATGCGGTCGATTGCCTTTCCCTTAGTGAGCAGGCCTGACTCTGCTCTCACGGTCACTTGGCCGCGGCCATAATCGAACCCCGGATGATCTCCTCGCTTTTCTTGTAACCGAGATCATGCGTCTTTCGCATCTTTTTCTCCGACTCGCCCAAGAAGCCGCGCATTGCAACCCTGTCGCCACGAAGAGCCGCCTCCAGCGCTTGGCAACGAGGACGCAAGGCCGGGAAGTACCAGTCCAGGAGCGCGTCGATGTGGCGGCAAATCCCGCCGTCATCGTGCTCGGAAGCCATCGCCTCGGAGAAGACGACCTCGGTGCGCATTTGCTGGATAAATACCGAAAGTGCCTTCGCCGCCGCGGGTGGCAGCGCTTGCACGTCGGCCTCGAATTCCTGCCCAATCTCGGCGATATCGGACCATGCGCCCGTGTTCTGACGCGCGCATAGGCGGAACCAGTGCCGGACCGCCGGACCTAGAACAGGCGTATCGCGCAACCCCTCGATCCATTCAGTGGGATAGTTCTCCGCGGTTATCCCCTTGATCGACAGCGCATTCAACCTGTGCATCAGCATCGCCGGCGCGTGTTCGCAATCACCCCGTAACCAATGCAGCAGCAAGAGCCCATCGTTATCCAGGAACTTGTTGCGGACCGGAATCAGGTTGGCGACGCCGACACACGCGCTGAAAAAGGCAAGCGCACACAAATAGGCTCCGCCGGAGCTCGGCCAGAACCACGCGCCAATCGCGCCTAGCAACAACCCCATCAATAGATTCGCGCCCGAACCTGCGACCAGCATGGGCAGCATCTGCTGCCTGAAAGACCGATCGGCATCGAAGTGGCTGATAACGAAGCCGCCGACACTCGCTGGAAGGCGGGTGAACCGCACGCGCCAGCCGTCGGAACTGGCCCATGCGTATAGGCCGATTACGGCGACGCAATACGGGGTCATGCCCGACCGGCGCGCAACGATGAAATGGCCTGCCTCGTGGATCGCGACTGACACGATCCACGCGACCACTACGCCGGGGATCGCCGGCAGAAACGGCACGTCCGTCCACTCATCGACCACTGCCGCCGATCCGGCGAACATGATGGCCACCGCCACTCCCATCACGAATCCCTGACCGGCTCCAACCAGCCGCGAGAGCCAGCGAGGCCATCCGGGCACCACGTTTACGTCGCACGTTGTTGCAGTGGCCTCAGACACTTCGACCCCTCTTGCTTCCGCCGCCTTGATCGCCGAGAAACAGCTTGATCTGGCACTCGCCCGGCCGGAGCCGCCCCAAGCCAGATGGCTGCACGTTCTCGAAGGCGATCAGGAAGATGTCAAGCGTCAAGCGGTTTCCCCAATTGCCTGTTGTCATCGAGTTTAGCGAACGAGGTCAATGGCTCTGCGCCCCGGCAACCGGCTTGCGCTTCAACTCGGGCGTGGTGGCTTCGAGTGAAGAACAGGGGTCAGAGTACAAATTTGAAGAACAGGGGTCAGAGTACAAATTCATCAACGCAAAATGGGTCTCTGACCCCTATTTCCCCACATGCGCGACGGTAGTTCGACATCCCGCAAAGCTGCAGGACCGCGCGGCCGCCATTGGCACATGGAAGACCAATCTTGCGCTTATCGGCGGATTGCTGCGCGCAGCAGCTCACTCGCTTTGAGCCAGCGCGCCGGAGTTCCTCTGAAATGGAGATTAGTCGGAAAATGTCCCCGACGCTTCTTGTTCTCTTATGCGACATCCGGCCTCGGGCTGGCCTTACCCGGCACGACGGACAGGCGGCAATGGCCCTGCAACGCCCGGGGCCGGCTTTTTCTGGCAGTTCCGCCCGTAAAAGATCCTGAGCGAAGAACTGAGTTCTGCCAGCACGATGTCCATGCATCCGTCTGAATTGATATCCGCGACAACATACGAGCCGTCGCGATAAAAGTTGTTCGTCCAGAGATTGTCGTCGGTATTCTGGTACACCATAGGTGCAAAACCCGATGGGCCCTGCAGTGAGTAGCCCATCATGTCGTTGCTATCGAACATCACCACGATGTCCGGATACCCATTGCCATCGAGGTCGGCAACCCTGACGGTACCCGGGTAGTTGTAGTACCCCTGGATTTCCAGGAACACGGAACGGCTGAAGGTGTTCCCGCCGCCGCGATACAGCACCCTGATGCCTCTCGGCAGGGGAATACCGTTGTCCCCCTGGTCCGAGACGACCAGGTCCGGACGTCCGTCCCTATCGATGTCGGCCACCGTCATGCCCCAGAACGGGCCCGGTTGCACGGCACTCAAGTCCAGCTCCACCAACTGTCCCATTGATGATTTCCAACGGGACGGATAGATGCGCACAACATTGCCGTTGGCGTTGCTGGTTTGCACGACGATATCCGGCAAGCCATCCGCGGTGAAATCGCTGGCTTCCACCGCATGGGGAAACAACATGTAAGGGGTTTCCAGGCGCGTCACGCCGCTGATCCCGCCAAACCCGTCTCCAAGGAAGAACTCTGCTCCATATTCGGTGCCTTGCGCGAACAGGTCCGCATGTCCGTCACCATTCGCATCTATCACTGCAACGCTTCCGTTGGTGGCACCGACGCGTTCAAATCCCGCATACCAGGTAGGGACGAAGCTCGTCCCGTATTTGGAAACGACGGTCAGTCCCGCCCGCTCACCAAACACGATTTCGGGCACGCCCCGCTGATCCAGGTCCACCAGCTCCAGGCCGGCGATCCAGCTGCGTTTGATTTCTATCGGCGTCGCCAATGATCCATCGGGCTTCTGCGCATAGATCCGAAGCCGCGAGTAGACGTCTGGCTCCGGCCAGGACCCGTAATAGCTCATGGTCATGATCACATCGGGGCGCCGATCTCCCGTCACGTCGCCGACAACCACCTCCTCGGGTGCCCAGTCGCTCTCCACAGGATCGATGATGGCGCGTTCGAACCGAAACCCTTCGGCCGCCGCCAGTTGCGAGATTGGCGACGCCTGAGGTTGCAGTTCCCGGCGCTGCGCGATCTCAAGCAATTCCTTGTTGCTTGATGAAGCGATGGAACTGCGGAAGCGACTTGATCGCGAAGACTCGTCAGGCTCCATCGGCACGGGGTCCGACTGGATCGCGCATCCTGCTGTGCACGACAAGACAATGGACAACGCTGACCAGCGCATCACCATGATCATTACAGCCCCGCCCCCTTGACTTCCGCGCAGTATATCGCTCCTGCGATCTGCTCTGGTTGCCCAGAGAAAATGAACCTGGCCGCATTAGCCTTCGGCATCCGTAGCGTCGACAGCGCGGTGATGTCCGCCTCGTCGCGGGCCACATAGGAACCGACCGCCAGATCGTGCAACGATGCCGCGTGCGGGGGTTGAATACGTATAGGTAAGCCAGCGCACCCGGTTCTCGTTGGGCGGGCTCTAGCCCGCCTCCCCGTGTTCCGGGTTGGAACGCATGGCACGGCCACCGGGTTTTGAAAGTCCGCCTTCAGCGTCCTCACCGCATCGGAAAGTTGAACTGGTGTGTGCGCCAGCTCGATGCGATGCCGATGTTGTAGCCATACGTCAGCACGACGAACAGTTGGTCCTGTTCTCGACTCGCCGGGTACTTGTCCATGACCAGTTGCGCCACCTGCTGCGCGAAGTCCTGGTCGTCGACTCGCGGCACCTTGCGGCGCACGGTCACCGTCACCCAGTCGGTGCGGTCGCCGCCCATTACCTTGTGGAAGCCACGCTGCACGCCGGCCGATTGCACGCCGGGCAACGCGGCCACCGCCTGGTAGGCAGGCATCAACCCGGCGAAGGGCTGCCGCTGCAGCAGCGGCAGGATGCCCAGTGGCAGGCAGGCTGCCGCCACGCACAGGCCAGCCACGATCCACAGATGCGGCTTCCAGACCGTCGGCAGTGCGGTGATGTCCACCTCGTCGCGGACCACGTAGGAACCGACCACAAGGTCATGCAGCAATTGGCGCGTGCGGCGGTTGAAGAGGTAGAGGTACACCAGCGCACCCAGCCCGCCGAAGACGATGACCGCGAGCACCGAGCCGAACACGAAGCCCAGCCGCGATGGCGATAGCTCGATGCCATTGAGCAGCCACGGCGTCAGCAGCACAAGCGCGCGCAGCATGGATTCGGAGACATCCAGCGGGGCGCCGTTGCGGTCGACCACATGGATGCCGAGCAGCCATTTGCCGGCGGTTTGACCGCCGGCGAGCCGGCTGTTGAGCAGGCCGAAGTACGGCCAGGCGATGGCCAGGCCCACCAGGCGCGCGGCCTCACCCATGCGAGCGAAGGTGTCGAAGAAGAACCAGCCCAGCAGCACGCCGGCGACACCCACCAAGATGCAGTCGATGGCAAAGGCGACCAGCCGCCGCCAGAACCCCGCGATCGCGCGCGGTGGCACCACCGCTTCCCCTGTCTCGTCCATGCCCTGCCCCCGTGTCCCCGCGGCAGGTTAAGCCATGCCGGCGCTGCTCCGGGAATTTGGACAAAATTTGTCCAACGGCCGGGAAAATAAGCCGGCGGTCCGGCCTTTTCGGGCGGCGCTCCGGCTTATTTGGCCGGCGGTCCGGCCTATTTGGACGGCGCGCGGGCTTATTTGCCCGGCGGCCCGGCTTATTAGGGCGGAGCGTCGGCTTATTTGGGCGGCGTACCGGCTTCCGAAGGCGGCGCTCCGGCTTATTCGGGCGGCGCGCGGGGCTTTTCGGGCGGCGGGCCAACAAAAAAGCCCCGCGAACGGGGCTTTGTTTTGCAACGAGGGCCGGACTCAGGCGGCGGGCGGGGCGGCCGCCGCGGACCGGCGGCGGGCGAATCGTGCGGACAGGGCTTCGCTGGCGCCTTCCAGGCCCTTGTTGCGGCCGGAGACCTTGAGCAGGCCATAGCCTTCCAGGGCCACGTTCATCAGGTCGCTGCCCAGGGCCATTTCCGAGTCGCTGGCGCGTTCGGTCAGGCGCTGCAGGCGGGCCAGCACCGGCCGAATCTGGTCGAGGGCACGCAGGTCGGCCTGCGCCTCGGCAAAGCCCAGGGCGGCCGGCACGATGTCGGGGTTCTGCTCCAGCACCAGCAGGGTCTGGCGCACGAAGGCCTCGGACTTGTCGCCCATCTTGGTGAGCTGGCGGCGGGTGGCGTTGTCCATCGCGATCAGCCCGGTGGTGGCGGCTTCCAGCGCGGTCAGCGCGTTGTTGATGGCCGAGATCTGATCGTCGGTCAGGGTCAGGGACAGCAGGTTCTGGCTCACAGCAAACTCCTTTGCATTCCATGTGTCGCCCGAATCCCCGGGCGCGGGCGCCCCGCCACCCGGCGGGACGGAAGGAATGCTGCCGCTGTCCGCAGGCCTTGTCCCTCGGGCAAATGTGGAACGTGGCCTAGGAAAAATCCGAGTGGCGTAGGTCGTAGCGCGGGTTTGAACCGCGTTACGAATTAGTCCGGACGTGCTTCAAGCTGGCGCCGCGCCTGCACTGAATCCTCACCGCGCCATGTCTGGCAGGCCAGCCATTCCAGCTGCTTGCGTTCGATGTGCGCCCGCAGCGCCGCTTCGTGCCTGGCCGCCCATGCCTCGCACCCTGCCCGACCGGCTTCGTAACTCGTGCAATGGCGCACGACCCTGCGGCCGTCGGGGTAGTGCAGCAATGCCAGCCAGCCGCCGTCGATACGGTCCGTGACCCGCGCCACCTCGTACTGGCGCAATGCAAGGGCGTCGAGCCGCCCGTGTCCTGCCGTGCCAGTGATGCATTGCCACGCGAAGCCATCGGGGAGCATGCCCGCATGGTAGCCCCCGGCGTCGCACGGGCTGGGACGCTAGGATTGGCCCGTGTCCGTGCGTCTACATCGACCTGCCCACGGGCCAGGTCAGCTATCACTACCACACGCGGCACGCACATCTGTTCCGCGATCTTCCGCCCTACGACAAGCCGTGGGACGGGCATACCAAGGACGACGTGCACGCCTGCCTGGCAGCCCTTTGGAGCAAACCATGACTCCCGAACAGAGTGAACAACTGGACGCCCTGGAGCGATTCGTCATGGACTACAAGCGTTCCGGGAAAACGCGGCGCCTCTTCTGGGACGACTTCCACCGGCGCGCCGGCGACCTGCAAGGCCTGGCCTTCGCCGAGGACGCAAACGAAGACCTGCAGAATCGCTATTTCAAGGTTCTCGACCACGCCCACCAGGCCTACGGCGGCCCGGACGAGGTCATGGACCAGGTGATGGAGTAATGCCATGTGCTATTCCGCGCTCGTGATCCAGAGCCAGAAGAAGCTGGCGCGCCAGTTGGGCGCCGAGTTCGACGAGGCCGCTTACGAGGGATTGTTCTTCGACCGGCTCAATAAGCCGGGAATCAAGATTCCCAAAGCCATGGATGATGCCGTCCTGGCCGAGGGTGGCCGGCTGGGCGAACTCGTGCGCGACTGGCGCGGACGCCAGGCTGCCGACCTGGAGCGACTGCGCGCCGAACAACGCGAGCGGCTGGAAAAAGCCCTGGCAAAGCTCGCCGTGAAGGAAACAAAGGCAGCCTTGAACGATCGGCGCATTGCCACGAACAAGATCGCGCAGTACGGGAAAAAACTGGACGACCTGGAGCGCAGCGAGCCCGAGGCTGAGGACTCCCGCATCTGGCCCGGCGAATACTCCGCCGTTGTCGTCGCTGATGGGCGGCGGCTGATCCGGCCCATGCGCTATCAGTGCCGGCTGCCCGGCTGGACGGCCGAGATCGAAAAGCAGTTCGAGGGCACTTACAACGCGCGGCGCGACAAGCTGGGCAGTTCCTGGAAGCGCCTGTTCCGCAAGAACCACGGACTTATCGTCGCCGAGAAGTTCTACGAACGCGTCGACCGTGACGGGCGCAAGGTGGAAATGGAGTTCGCACCCAGCACCCGGGAGCTTATGCTGGTGCCATGCCTGTGGTCCTATGACCCGCAGGACAGGCTTTACTCCTTTGGTGCAATCACCGATGACCCGGAACCGGAAGTCGCCGCTACCGGCCACGACCGCACGCCCATCAACATCAAGCCTGAGTACGTGGATGCGTGGCTGTCACCGGAGAGCCGATCGGAATCGGAACTGCAGGCGATCTTTGACGACAAGCGGCATCCGTATTACGAGCATCGCGAGGCCGCGTAGGAGGCCGGCGCGTCGAACGAACTGCACTATGAGAGTTCGGTGTGCAGGCCACAGAAAGGTACTCTGACCCCTATTCTCTAGGTCAATCCGCTGCATGGCTGCGACCACCTCCAATGAATGGCGGATGATGAAGATGATCGTGCGGCCCGAGCCTCGACACAGCACGGCTCGCGTGCGCAGCAGCGGCCTTGTGAATCGGCCCCTTGAGTAGGCGCCGTAATTCGCTGAGCGAAGAAGGCTGATATTTCGCTCCATAGAGGTAGTAATAGGGCAAATGCTTCCGCACCTTGTCGTCCCACAATAAATAAAAGAGGCCGTTCTGATAACCCTCTGCGTACGCCACGTCCAAGTACCGTCTCATCTTTATATTGTGGCGCCGAATGCCTTCGTAGGCCTGCGCCTTTCGCAAAACATCGCAGCGATGCGAATATTCTCCGGTCCTTTTGAGCACCATTATTCGCTCGAACGCGTGCATCAAGCCATCCTGGTAGCATGCTGAGAATGCGATCTCAGGCGTCTTGTGCAGGTTAAAGGCGCGATGAAGCTTGCCGTGCTCTTCGTCAACTCTATCGTACGCGCCCCTAATCCCATCAAATCGATCATCCGGCAGGAAGTGTTCGTCCTCGGCCAAATGTTTCTTCAACATCGCAACGAAATAGCGCGCATCTGTAAATATTGGGTGCAACCCCATCTCTCGAAACCTGCCCTCAGAGGCATCATCCAACGACACCACATATGACTGGGGCGCCATCTCTCCAAGTTCCCTGCGAAGGTAATTATGGATCGCCAGAAAGTCGTCGTCTCTTAGCGAATACCCGACGTACACGATCGTCTTCGTGGAAAGCGCCAGCTTGAGCGCACTCCCAAGCGGCCCACGCTCAAGAGATTCATGCGCTCTCGCATAGTCTTCGTCTGTAGCCACAATGCTGCCCACGCTACTCGCGGAGCCGTGGATCTTGAACACTTTGCGACCGGGCAAGGCCCAAAGGCTGAAGTCCTGCGACGATGTTAGCGGGATAGCGCCACAGAACCGCTCAAAATAGTCGTCCCAATTTGTGGTAATGATCGTGTTCACGTAGAACAGAGTCGCCAGCTCGCGGTGGAAGGTTGTAGCTGCGAAGCCCAGCTCTGGGAACGACTCAACGTACTTCAATCGGTTGATGATCTTCCTAATGAGCTCTGCTCGACCGTTGGGACGCCGACAGAACATGCTCATCAGCGTCGAGAATTTTGGACAAGAATCATCGGCTACCCCAACCTGTCCGAGAACCTCGTCATAGAACGTCGCCGGGAAGACGGTGACTGACTCCGTGCTGACACCAGCCCCGGCGAATATCACCACATTGCAGAGCTTCAGCTGCTCAACCAGGGCATCTGGCATCTCGAAGCCACGGATGGACTTGCAGAACACGCAGGATGTCTTGTCGTGCTTGACGGGAGTCAAGTGACCATCTGTCATGCACCACTCCTTCTTTCACGGTTTCGCAAAAGCAGAAAAGGGGCCCAATAAAGACAATAGAGGGGTCAGGTTCATTTATATGTTCTCAATAAATGAACCTGACCCCTTTCTCTCAAAACATCCTCGATCAATTCATCCTCAGAACATTTGTCAAAGTAAGCGGTGAGTTGATCTCTGCGCTCCAACTCCGCTGGTGTCATCGGACGATGTGGGTTTGCCATCAGCGCAACGGTATTCGTGGCGATGTGGCGAAGCTGCCCGATGCCATGCTCGTCATAGAAGGCTTCCCAGCCCTCGCGCGCCATCACGACGTTCAATAGGGCGAGTGCTTTGCTCCTGTCCGGGTCGCCATCTTGCGCTTCGCCTTTGTCGAGCACGGCACGGATGATTCGAACGAAGGCGTCCGGCGGGACGCTCGCACTCGGATGCGGCTGGTCCAGCACTTCCGCTAGCCTACATGCTGTCCATAACCACCGCGTGGAGCCATCGTGAACATAGTCAAGATCGCAATCCTGGAAAAACTCACTTATGTAGCTACTGGATCGATAACGAAAATACTCGGCGTCGCCAATAACGATATTGGCAAGCTCACGAAGGCTTCTGTTCTTCCATCTCATCGAAAATTACCCCTAACACCTACTTTTCCAGACCCGCTTGAATTCACCTCCGCACCCGCTTAGCGCAGTCCGTTCCATGGCATACCTCGGTTTACAGAGTGAATGCTCCCAACTCTGTTTTCATGTACGCAAGTTATTCGTCAACGCCCGTGAACCATGTCAATAATCGATCCGATCAAGTCGAATGTCGGCTGAAATCCTCCGAAATTCATTTCTTCAAATGGAGGAACCTGTTGACTCACAAGCGTCGCCAGGTCCGCCTTGCCAAGCAATGATGAGTAGCCGTCTGAAACGCGAACAACCTGATCACTTACCACGAGCGCGCTCTTCTTTGGATTAGTTCGACGGTATAAGCCATCGTGAGACAATCCTGTCGCCTGATCGAACTCATCTGGAAGGAAAACCCGCCTCGCGTCTGTCGTCATCGCGCAAAGTTCGTCACGCTCATACAGCAATTCTATGCAAAACGGTACGCCAGCCAGGCTTGGTGGAGGAGCCAAGCACATGCAGAAAACATTGCTTCCCAGTTGTACATAGCCTGCAGGCTGCAAACCAGCATCTTTCATGAATTTCGGATTGTCGCAATCAAAAACACCAATAGTTAGTTCCGGAATATCGGACTTCGCGATCCGGTTTAGCGTTTTTAGCAGCTCCACATCACCGGTGTCGCTTGGAAAGTTTACAAATCTTGGCCGGATGTGGGCGTACTCACCAGCGGTATTGAAAGCGCGGTGCGCCGCTTCTAAATGTAGAAGATCTGTTTTGCCTTCGGCCATTAGCCGTAGCTGCACCCCTCGCAAAGGCCTTGGAAGCAGACGGCGTTGGCCCGGATACGAACGGAACAGCGCGTCTGAATAAGCACGATTACAGCGACGGTCAACGTACTGCGCAAAGTGACTCTTACCTCGGATCACCTGCTCTATCGACGCAAAACCACGTCTAGATGCAGTCGGGCGAACCCATGATGCTGCAATCTCGCCAGCCTTCTTTTCACCATGCTTCTTTACTAGGTGTAACAAGACACGCAATTGACGACGCCACCTTCTGGGCAAGGAGACGCCGTGATTAACAACCAATCCGGTTACCAACTGCGTTGTTTCTCGGCTACGAACTTTAAACTTCGAGTGATTTAGCTCGAATCCGCTTACCCGGATAGCCTCAGTCAGTTCTGGCCCCGCCTCCCATTCCGCCCCATGAGGGACGGCGATATTGCCCGGAATTGTCGGCCTTGATGTCGAAAAGCAAATATCATCCACATAGCGGCTAACAGCGAGCCTGTGCTTCTTCGCTAATTGCAACAGTTTGTGATCGAGAGACCTGCAAATCAGGTTGGAAAGAACAGGAGAAGTGGGTGCCCCTTGAGGGAGCACGCCATCCTTGCAACATAGCTGGGCAACGCACGTTGCCACCGCTGATGGAAGCTGAAATGGCTTCGCAAGCAGGGCGCCGCGAACTCGTCTGAATGTGATCGTCGGAAAGAATTCCTTCAGGTCGGCAAGAATCACAAACCGTTTGCGCCGGTGGAGCCAAGCGTGATCAATGGTGCTTCGACCCAGTACATAACCTTTGGCAAGTCCGGACGCTGGAGCAATCTCAGAAATTGCCGTCAACAACTTGCGCTGAAGGTTCTTCAACGCCGGGTGCGGCGCTTCAATTACGCGATCGGCGCCAGTTCTTTTCTTGATTGTGAACGTCGTGTACTTTTTGTCCGAGCTCAGCGCATATAGAACATAGCGCAGTTCACGGTCTGTAAGTCCAAGCCATTTCGCCAGATCCTGGCGAGACGAAAGCGCCAAGAACTGCTGCGCAAGTATCGAAAGCGAATGGGGCCTCATAGAACATCAACCTACCGCTTCATCGAACATTGTGCTGAACATACTGTGTACTAAGTTGACCATTGGATACGCAAGGGCGACGCTCTTGCTTCCACAAGTCCGCTCATCGCCGACGAATTCATCGGCTAACAACATGCTCTATGAGGCCCCGCGCAAATCATACACGCGAACGTCGCTATCCGGAGCAGGTAGGACTGGGCACGCTGGCAGCTAACCGATGTCGGCAATAAAGGGGTTGGGTTCATTTAACGGATAAATGAATCTGCCCCATTTTTTACGCACGTAAATTGGGCCCCTGTTTAGTCCTTTTCGCTTGTGCTTATTTGATCGGAAAAGAGCTCCGCAAGCCCTAATGGGTCACTCCCTAGACTTACGCCCTTCTTTACATGAGAGAAGCCGGCGTACTGGCTATCCAACCGAGGCGCCACCGATCCGTCAGGATGCTCATCGATCGCGAGCGGATTAAAATATATTACGCGCAGCTCTTTCCTGAGTCGTAATGCGTTGTCGAAGATGCTGTTTATGAATCGAAATAGGGTCAGAGTACCAATTGCCAGTACGTTTCCACGTGCTCAATCCCACCACAGTCCCACCACGCGATCCCGCCCGATAGCCTTGGCCAGCGCTTCGACGGACCCGACGCCCTGGTCGACGGTATCCGGACAAAACTCATAGACCTCCTCGGCGAAGGCATGCAGATCCGGCGGCAGCGTCTTCAGACGGAACGTGATGGTGTCCGAAGAGGCCATGTAGATATCGATGCCGTACGCAGCATCCCATTCCTTCAGTTTGCGGATCAGGTCCTCGGTCAGCATGTCGTAGTTGACCGCGTCGCTGGCGGCCACACGCAGGATGTCGAACTGATCCGCACCCTTGGCCACCACCACTTCGGTGCCGACCGCAGGCGGATCGGCCAGGCTGGTGTCGGTACCGACGAACGCGATAAGCCCGGGGCCCAGGCGCGGACGCAGCGACTCGACCAGCGCCTCGGCCTTGCCCGCATCCACCAGCACGGAGCGCGCGGCCTTGAACGTGTCGCGGCCGAAGTCGCGGGTGGAGTACGGCCGGACCGGCTGCCCGCTGGCCTTGCCCAGCAGGCTGGCGGCGGCGTCGAGATCGGTCACGGCCTGCGCATGCGCATCGGATGCAACCGCGAGCACTGCTGCCGCGATGAGTGCGGCCCACTTTCCAATATGTGACATGCGAGTTCCCTCCCCTGTTGACCAGAATACGCCCCGGCTCATGGCATCGGCGCTAGGCGGCCCGCTTCGGCACGGCCCGCATCTTCGATTGCCACGTTTGCCAATGCCTCCAGGAAACCGGTGGGGAGCGCGAACGATCCCATCCAACCCCGGCGCGTCCCACTCAACACCCGCAACATCTGCCCACGCCCGCCCGGCACGCGCGAAAGCGGATGGAATACGCGGTCGCGCAAGGCGGCGATGCGGTCGTGCTCAGACTGGAACAGCGGGGTGAGCCAGCGGCTCCAGAAGTGGTAGATGCCCACATGCGCGCGCCGCTCGCGCTCGTACGCGGCGAGCGCGGCGGGCACGGCCTGGTGCGTGCGCAGCGCGTCGCGCAGGGCGCGTGCGTCGAGCAGGGCCATGTTGACGCCCTGCCCCAGCTGCGGGCTCATGGCGTGGGCGGCGTCGCCCAGCAGCACGGCGCGGCCGCGCGACCAGCGCGCGTGCACGGCGTCGCGGTAGCGGGCCATGGCCAGGCCGTTCGGGATGTTGGTGGTGTGCAGGCGGGCGGCGGCGTCGGGCCATAGGGTTTCGAGTTCGCCGCGCCATTGGCGGGCGGATGCATCGCCATCCAGCGCGGACACCGGCAGGCTCCAGAAGAAGCTGAGCCTGGGCACCGGGTCGCCCGGGCGGGTGCCGACCGGCAGCATGCCGGCCATGCGCCGCGCGCCGACGTAGCGCTGCTGCAGTTCCGCAGGCCAGGGCCAGGCGCCCTGCTCCACCAGGCACCACTGCGCGCCCCAGGCGTAGGGCCGGTCCAGGCGCGCGGGCACCACCTGGCCGCGCAGGCGCGAGGCCGCGCCGTCGGCCACGATCACCAGGTCGTAGCCGGCGTGGCGTATGCCGTGTTCGTCGGTGAGGGTGCCGGCTTGCGCATCGACATTAACGATGGCGCTGCCGCAATGGATCTGGCGGCCGGATTGCCAGGCGGCATCGAGCAGGCCGAACAGCGCGCCGCGCTGCAGGCCCAGGCCGAAGTAGCGCGGGTCCAGGTCGGCATAGCGCATGTCCATGACCGGCCGCCCCGCGCCGGTTTCGCCATACAGGCGCGTGATGACCGCGCCGTGCGCCAGCACCGGCGCCAGCAGCCCCATCTCCCACAGCACCGACAGCCCCACCGGCTGCAGCAGGAAGCCCGCGCCCACCGGCCCCAGCGCGGCGGCGCGCTCGAACACCGTGACCTCGTGGCCATCGCCCGACAGCAGCAGCGCGCAGGCCTGCCCCCCGGTGCCGTAGCCGACGATCGCGATGCGGAGGCGTCCTGCCATGGGGCTGGCTAGTTGCGCCGCACGGACGGAGCCGGGGCGGTCTGTGCGGTCCGCGTCGGGTGCTGGCGGGTGGTGAGCACTGGACTTCCCCCTGTCTCGGCTGGGCGCTTGGCCCGGCGGTTTGCCTTCGAATGCTTCAACGGCGCCCCGCGGGGGATCGGGACGCGGGAATGCTTGCATGTTGCGGGGGGTGGGCGCCAGCGGGTTGGCGTCGGCGTGTAGGTCGGCCCTACGTGGCCGACGTTGTGGTGGTTCGAACGATGCGGGCGTCGGGGGCGTAGCCCCGACCTACGGGGCGGGTTGCAGGAGCGCCCCTTGGGCGCGACCGGGAATTGGGGGTGGCTCGCATCGCGCCCAAGGGGCGCTCCTACAGGGGCGGCGGGTTGCGGATTGCGGAGCGGATCGTTCGATGCCGGCGAGGGAAGGAAATGTCCCTGACACCTTTCCCTTCGACGGTTATTTCCCTGCTGTTGCCGGTCCCGGCTGTTGGCGGTGGTAATAGGCGCGGGAGGTCCCCTGCGTCACGCTCCAGGCGCGGACGACACCGTGGGCGTCCCGGTGGACCTCGAACTGGCGCGAGCCGGAAGGATTGACGAACTGCGTGGGGCCTACCGGCAGCAGCGACAACGGTTCGGATTGCCCGGGAAGACTGACCTTGACCGCGCCGTCCACCACCTCGACCTCGAACGAGTCGTAGTCGAAAGAGTCGGCGAGCGCACCGCGAACATCCATCGGCACCTCCGGATCGATCCGGTAGCTGCCGGCGTAGTCGGCGGATGCAGTCGTGCCCAGGGCCACGCTGCGGAGTGGCGGATTGACGCCATGGCCCAAGGCATCCGAAAGCGCATTGCGGATTTCCTTATGGAGCTCGTAGCCGCGCGCACCGTTGGTCAGGATGACGAAGCCGTCGCCGGTTTCCAGGTAGCCTTCGATCCAGGCGTGGTAGCTGTTGTTGGCGCCGCCATGGTGGAAGATCCGCGTCGTGCCTGCGCCTTCCACCCGCGGGCCAAGGCCATGCGGGCTCGGCGACACCTCCGTCATCATCTCGGTTGCGATCGCCCGCGGCAGGAAGTTTCCGTTGCCCTGGTAACTCTTGATCAGGGCGCCGACGAACGCGCCCAGCTCGTTCGCGCTGGTCCACAAACCGGAGGCCGCCTGTTCGGGGAAGGCTTCCCACCCCCGAGGTAGCGCAGTCGGCCTGCCTTCCTCGTCGTGCGCCTTGGCGATGTTGCCGCGGGTCGCCGGCAGCGGGTTGTCGAAGGTACTGCGACGCATGCCGACCGGATCGAAGAGCAGTGTTCGCGCGACCGTTTCCAGCGGCAGGCCGGTGACGTCCTCGATCAGCTGCTGTTCCACCATTACGCCGCCGCCGGAGTAGTCGCTGAGCAGGCCCGGCTCGCGTAGCAACCGCACCGGATCGTTCTTTGCCGGCGGTTTGCCATTGAGCGTCTCGATCAGGGTCGGTAAGGCTTCGCCGGGCAGATAGTCGCGGAAGCCGTGGACGTTCAAGCCGGCGGTGTGCGACATCAGCATGCGCATCGTCACCGCGGGATTGCCGATGTTGGGAGCCGACGGAATGCGCCACGACTTCAGGTACGTGTTGACGTCGCAGTCCAGGTCGATCCTGCCCTGGGACAGCAGCCGCAAGGAGATCGCAGCGGTGGCCACCTTGCTGATGGAACCGACCGAGAACAGGGTGTCCGCGTCGACGGCATCGTCGGTGCCTGCTTCGCGAACCCCGTAGCCGGTGGCGTGCACGACTTCGCCACCTTTCAGGATCGCGATCGCGACACCTGGCACGTGGTAATGGGCCATGCGCTCGTGCAACGACCAGCGGGGCAGCGGCTCGCCGGCATTGAGGACGGCCGGCCGCAATCCGTGCTCCAGGGCCGTCAGTTGTTTGTGAGTGGCCGCGCCATCGACGCGCTGTGCGCTGGCTGTGCCGACGGCCAGCAGGCCCGCAACCAGCATCGCGCACGCAAGGGAGGCGCGCGGCGCGTCCCTGGGAGTGGTCCGTTGTCCGCATCCGGTGCCGTCACCCATGCCCTTGATTTTCACTGTGTGTCCCTCGTTTGATTTACTGGAGGTTTGTGAGCACTACGCGGGCCAGAGCCAGGAACGCTGGCCGCAGGAAACCACCGACGCGCCAGCGGGCGTCGTTCGTTGCGTGATGCGTTGCGATTGCCGGCGGCGACACGCGACTGTCAGCCGCTGCCTAGCCGACGCGTGGTGCCTGCTACGACCCGTCGGGTCGCGCACCCTTGCTGATCAGGTATCTGCGCACATCTTCGCCATGGGCCTGGTTCAGTGGCGACCTCACACCGAAGTCGGCGCGGACCGCGAGATTCACGTCGGCGCCCTTGTCCACCAGGCACGTCACGATCGACAGGTGTCCCTCGCGTGCGGCGTTGATCAGCGGCGTCTCGTCATAGGTCACCACCGCATTGACGTTCGCCCCGGCTTCGATCAGCCGGTCGACGACGTCGTGGTGACCCTTCATCGCGGCGACGATCAGGGGATTGCCGTCGCGCAGGGAGTACTGGTCGACCGGTGCGCCCAAGCGAAGCAGGGCGTCGACCATCTGCAGGTTCCCGGCCCGCGCGGCCACGATGAGCGCGGTGCCGGTGCCATCGACGCGGGCATCGACGCGCACACCGCTGCGGACCAGCCGGCGGACCTCTTCCAGTCGTCCCGCCTCTGCGGCCTCGATCAGCAATTCCACCTTTCCGTTTTGCGATTGTGCATCGTCGGTTTTTGCGACCAAGGCCGCGTAACCAACCCGCGGCGTCACCGCGAGCGTCAGCGCGACGCTGGCCATGAGAACCACCGCGCCCAGGGCCAGGGCCGGCCTGTATCCGGATCGCTGCGTCTTCGGGTCCATGTTCAACAGTCCTTCTATGCGATGGGTCAGGCCCTTGCGGGTATCGAAGATGCCGCTGGCCAGCAGGTGGCGTTGATGGCCGAGCGACAGCACCTTGTCGACGCTGGTCAGCAGCGAAGCGGCGTAGGCCTTGCTCTCGCCCGAGCGCAGTGCCGCGCGTTCGTCGCAGGCCATTTCCCGCGCGAGGTCCAGGCGGGTTCCGATCAGCCTGAGCAGCGGGCTCCACCAATAGACCGCGAGGAACAGGCGTTGGGCGAGCGATATCCACATGTCGCGGCGGCGCACGTGCGCGATCTCGTGTTGCAGGATGTCGAGCAGGACCGGTTGCGGCAGTTCGGCGGCCAGCGCTTCCGGCACCAGGATGCATTGGCGCGACAGGCCGACCACCATCGGGCTGGCGATCCGGTTCGACATTTTCACCGCAGTGTTGCGCGGCAACTCCTGCGCCAGCAGATGGTCGAGTTGCGGCGCCGCGCGCGCCGTTCGCTGCAGGCGTCGGGCTTCGACCCATCCACCCAGCAGGCGCCAAAGCTGCCATGCGAATCCGAGCAGCCAGGCCGCGATTGCGATCGGCTTGAGGGCAGACAGCAATTGCACGAGGAACGCATTGTCGGTCGTCGTTGAGGAAGCGGGCACGATCTCCCCCGGCAGGAGCACGGCCGCGCGTGCGGCTGGCGCGGCTTCGGCGACCGGATCGGCGCCGGGAAGGAACGCGGCCAGCGGCGAGACAACGGCCAGCACCAGCACGCACAACCATATCCAGGAGCGGGCATCCGCGCTGATGGGCCGCAGCTTGAAGGCGGCCCAGGCAAGCAGCAGCAGGACCGCGCTTTGCCACAGGTGCTGTGCGGCAATGACCAGGACCACGTCCAGGGGGGCACTCATGGCTTGTTTTTCCTGGCGGGTGTCGCGTCGATTTTTTCCTGCAGCGCCTTGAGCTCTGCCAGGTCCATGTCGTGCTCGCTGAGCAGGTGCTGCGCAAGCACGTTGGGCGAGCCGTTGAAGAACTGCTTCAACAGGTTCTCCAGCGCATGCGTGCGCGCCTCGTTGCGGCTGATCGCGGGGCTGTAGATGAAGGCGCGGCCTTCAGTGCGATGACTGACGAGGCCCTTCCTGCCGAGGATCTTGAACATCGTCAGGACCGTCGTGTAGGCGACGGGCTTCTTCTTCGACAGCTCGTCGGCGACCTCGCGTACCGAGGCCTCCTTCTTCTTCCAGAGCACCTCGAGGATGGCGCGTTCGGAGTCGGTAAGGGTGGGCGAAGGGGGACGAGCCATGGTTGCTACTAGCTAATTAGTTGTCAGATCGCACCTTAGGCGCGTGCTCGTTTCCTTGTCAACTATGTAATTAGTAATAACGAAAGAGAGAAACCCCGGCGTCGACCGGGGCGGTTCGTTTCCAGCGACCGCGAGTCAGCGCGGCGGGCGCGGCTTGCCGGGCTTGCCGGGCTTGCCGGGCTTGCCGGGCTCGCCGGGCTTGCCGGCGACGCGGCTCCCTCAAGCGGCTGTCAGCCAGCCTCGCGCTCCAGCGCGGCGCGCTGCTCGCGGCTGATCACTTCCGGCCGGCGCAGCGGGTGGTCGCTGGAATCGAAGAAGGGCGAGGTGCGCTCGCGGCGCAGGCGGGCGCCCAGGATGCCGGCAAGGATGCGCAGGCCGCCGGTCACGAAGAGCAGCGGCCTGGCCCGCACCGGCGCGGTGGCCGAGCCGGTGTTGATCACGGTGCGGCCGCGCGGCCCCAAGGCGGCGTCCACCGCCTGCGGCGCGGCATCGAAGCAGGCCGTGACCATGCCCACATAAGGCAGCCTGGGAGCGCGCGGCGTGTTGCCCAGCGGCGTGCGGCAGCAGGCTGCATACCAGCGATACAGGCCCTTGGGACTGAGCGACATGCAGGCCACGTGCTCGACGCCGGCGGTGAACCGCACCGTAGCCGGCGCCGTGGCCACGATGTCGCTGCCGCCGCTGGCATCCAGCATGTCCGGCTGGCCGAGGAAGCGCGCAAAGGCGCGGCAGTCCTTGCAGTAGCAGCTCGCCCGCACATAGGCGCGGGCGGTATCCATTTCGCCCCGCACCGCGCCGCAGCGGCATCGCAGTTGCATGGTCATGCCTGGTGGCCTCCGTTGTTACCGGACCTCGCCGCGATTCTGCTCCGCCCGCACCCTCGGGACTCATCACAGGGACGGTAGGAAACCATCGCCCCCGGGCGAGGCGCCGGAATGCTTACATGTTGCGGCGGTACTCCCCACCCACGTCATACAACGCATGGCTGATCTGCCCAAGCGAGTGGGTCTTGACCGCTTCCATCAGCGCCGCGAACACGTTCTTGCGGTCGCGGGCGGCCTTCTGCAGGTAGCCCAGGCCGTGGCCGTCATGCGGTTCGGTGGCTGCGGCAGCATCGTCTTCCACCACATGGGCGTGTTCGGTTTCGCCTTCGGGCGCCAGCACGTTACGTGACTGCTGCCAGGCCAGCACGTTGGCGATCTGCTGGCCCTTTTCTTCCTCGGTGGAGCGGATCAGTTCGATCTCGGTGGCGATCTCGCCGGCGTGCTGCTTGGGCAGGAAGGTGTTCACGCCCACCAGCGGCAGCGAGCCGTCGTGCTTCTTGTGCTCGTAGTAGAGCGACTCTTCCTGGATCTTGCCGCGCTGGTACATGGTGTCCATGGCGCCGAGCACGCCGCCGCGGTCGCTGATGGCTTCGAACTCCTTGTAGACGGCCTCTTCCACGATGTCGGTGAGCTGGTCGACGATGAAGCTGCCCTGCCAGGGGTTTTCGCAGAAGTTCAGCCCCAGCTCCTTGTTGATGATCATCTGGATGGCCACGGCGCGGCGCACGCTCTCTTCCGTGGGCGTGGTGATGGCCTCGTCGTAGGCGTTGGTGTGCAGGCTGTTGCAGTTGTCGAACAGGGCGTACAGCGCCTGCAGCGTGGTGCGGATGTCGTTGAACTGGATCTCCTGCGCGTGCAGGCTGCGGCCGCTGGTCTGGATGTGGTACTTCATCATCTGGCTGCGTTCGTTGGCGCCGTAGCGCTCGCGCATGGCGCGCGCCCAGATGCGCCGCGCGACGCGGCCAATGACGGTGTACTCCGGGTCCATGCCGTTGCTGAAGAAGAAGCTCAGGTTGGGCGCGAAGTCGTCGATCTTCATCCCGCGCGCCAGGTAATACTCGACGATGGTGAAGCCGTTGCTCAGGGTGAAGGCGAGCTGCGATATCGGGTTCGCGCCGGCCTCGGCGATGTGGTAGCCGCTGATCGAGACCGAATAGAAGTTGCGCACCTTGTGGTCGACGAAATGCTGCTGGATGTCGCCCATCATCCGCAGCGCGAACTCGGTGCTGAAGATGCAGGTGTTCTGGGCCTGGTCCTCCTTGAGGATGTCGGCCTGCACGGTGCCGCGCACGGTGGCGAGCGTTTCGGCCTTGATCCGGGCGTAGGTGTCGGCATCGACCAGCTGGTCGCCGGTGATGCCGAGCAGGCCCAGGCCGAGGCCGTCGTTGGTGGGCGGCAGGTCGCCGTGGTACTTCGGGCGTTGCCGGCCTTCGAAGAACTTCGCGATCTTCTGCTCGGCGTCGGCCCAGCGGGCGTCATCGGCCTTGAGGTATTTCTCCACCTGCTGATCGATGGCGGTGTTCATGAACATCGCCAGGATGATCGGCGCCGGGCCGTTGATGGTCATCGACACGCTGGTGCTGGGCGCGCACAGGTCGAAGCCGGAGTAGAGCTTCTTCATGTCGTCCAGCGTGGGGATGTTGACGCCGGAGTTGCCGATCTTGCCGTAGATGTCCGGGCGCGGCGCCGGGTCTTCGCCGTATAGGGTGACGCTGTCGAAGGCGGTGGACAGGCGCGCGGCCGGCTGGCCAACGCTGAGGTAATGGAAGCGGCGGTTGGTGCGCTCGGGCGTGCCCTCGCCGGCGAACATGCGGATCGGGTCTTCGCCGGTGCGGCGGTAGGGGTACACGCCGCCGGTGTAGGGATACGACCCGGGCAGGTTTTCCTTGCCCAGGAACACCAGCAGCTCGCCCCAGCTCTTGTAGCTGGGCGCGGCGATCTTGGGCACCTTCTGGTGGCTGAGCGAATCGCGGTAGTTCTCGACCCGGATCTTCTTGCCGCGGACTTCGTATTCGGTGACCTCGTCGGTGATCGACTTCAGGCGCTGCGGCCATTCGCGCAGTAGCTTGAGGGAATCGTTGGTGAGGGACTGGACGGCGTCGTTGTAGCGTTGGCGCAGGGTCAGCAGCGTGCGGTCGACGCTCTGAGCCCCTCTCCCCTCGGGAGAGGGAAGCAAAGCGTCGGCAACGTAGAGGTCGAGGGCCTTGGGCAGAGCTTCGTCGCCCAGGTCATGCAGCGACTGCCAATAGCCCTGCGCGCGGTCGGCGGCTTCGGCCTGTTTCTCGATGCTGGCGTTGATGGCCCTGCCCTGTTCGGCGATCTCGGCCAGGTAGCGCACGCGGGCGCCCGGGATCAGCACGGTGGCGCGCGGTTCCTTGAGGCTGGTATCCAGGCGCGGGGTCCACCGGGCATCCGGCAGCGACAGTTTGGTGCGAAGCAGCCGGCACAGGTTGGCGAACATCCAGCTGATGCCGGGGTCGTTGAACTGGCTGGCGATGGTGGGATAGACCGGCACGTCCTCGTCGGCGGTCTTGAACGCGGTGCGGTTGCGCTTCCACTGCTTGCGGATGTCGCGCAGCGCGTCCTCGGCGCCGCGCTTGTCGTACTTGTTGAGCACGACCAGCTCGGCGTAGTCGATCATGTCGATCTTCTCGAGCTGGCTGGCCGCGCCGTAGTCGCTGGTCATCACGTACATCGGGAAGTCGACCAGGTCGACGATCTCCGAATCGCTCTGACCGATACCGGCGGTTTCCACGATCACCAGGTCGTAGCCCAGGCCCTTGAGGAAGCCGATGCAGTCCTTGAGCACGGCGTTGGTGGCCACGTGCTGACGGCGCGTGGCCATGGAGCGCATGTACACGCGATGGCTGCGCAGCGAGTTCATGCGGATGCGGTCGCCCAGCAGCGCGCCGCCGGTGCGGCGACGGGTGGGGTCGACGCTGATCACCGCGATGCGCATCTGCGGGAAGCTGGCCAGGAAGCGGTTGAGCAGTTCATCGGTGACCGAGGACTTGCCGGCGCCGCCGGTGCCGGTGATGCCGATGACCGGGGTCTTGCCGCCGGCGAGCTGCCACTGCTTGCGCAGCTTGGACAGCTCGGCTTCCGTGTATTCGCCATCTTCGAGGGCGGACATCACCTTGCCGATGGCGATTTCGTCTTGTAGGGCGGGCCCAGGCCCGCCTTGCGTTGCATTCGATGCGCTCGGAAGGCGGGCTTGAGCCCGCCCTACGGCTTCGCGCGACTTGGCGGCACGCGCCACCACATCCTCGATCATCTCCACCAGGCCCATCTTCATGCCGTCGTTGGGGTGGTAGATGCGCTCGACGCCGTAGCCTTCGAGTTCGCGGATTTCCTCCGGCGTTATCGTGCCGCCGCCGCCGCCGAACACGCGGATGTGGGCGGCGCCGCGTTCGGCCAGCATGTCGACCATGTACTTGAAGTACTCGACGTGCCCGCCCTGGTAGCTGGACAGGGCGATGCCGTCGGCGTCCTCCTGCAGCGCGGCGCGGACCACGTCCTCGACCGAGCGGTTGTGGCCCAGGTGGATCACTTCCGCGCCCTGCGCCTGGATCAGCCGGCGCATGATGTTGATCGCCGCGTCGTGGCCGTCGAACAGGCTGGCGGCGGTGACGAAGCGCAGCGGCGTGCGGCTCTCATCAAAAGTGGGGGCCTGGCTCGCAGGCAGGTTCTGTGCAGGCGTGCTCATGGGCGCGTCTTGGTGCCGAAAACGAGAGAACCCGATTGTAGCGCGGGGGTCCGGACGGCCCGGGCACGCGGGCGCAAGGCTTGTGGCCGGCGCGGGATGCCGCCAATACTGCACGCGCAGCGCGCGCTGCACATATCCGGATGGCGCACGGGGAATGCGCGCCGGACTTCGCACCGATTCCACCGCCGGCGGACGCCCTGCAATGACACGATTCAAACGCATGCTCGCGTGGTGCCTGGTCGCGCTGGCGGTGCTGGTGGCCAGCGGCCTGCTGCTGGGCGGCTACCTGACCCCGGCGGCGACCGGCGCGCCGGGCCGGGCCCTGCCCGTGCAGCCGGCCGCCACGGCGCTGGACCGCGAGGTCGCGCCGCTGGTGGCGCGCCACGGCGGCAAGACCGGCGCGATCCTGGTACCGGACGGACTGGACGCCTTTGCCGCGCGGGCGCTGTCCGCGCGCCAGGCCGAACGCAGCCTGGACCTGCAGTACTACATCTGGCACGACGACCTGACCGGGCGGCTGCTGGGCCGCGAGGCCTGGCTGGCGGCCGAACGCGGCGTGCGCGTGCGCATGCTGCTGGACGACATCAACGCTGGCGGCAAGGACCTGGCGCTGCTGACGCTGGACGCGCATCCGCGGATCGAGGTGCGCCTGTACAACCCGCTGCGCAACCGCAACGGCATCGGCCGCGCGCTGGAGATGCTGCAGCGCTTCTTCCGCCTCAACCACCGGATGCACAACAAGGCCTGGATCGCGGACGGGCGCATGGCGGTGCTGGGCGGGCGCAACATCGGGATCGAATATTTCAGCGCGTCGAATGAGAGCAATTTCCACGACCTGGACCTGGTGCTGTTCGGCCCGGCGGTGCAACAGGCCAGCGACATCTTCGACCGCTACTGGAACAGCGCCGCGGCGGTGCCGGTGGCCAGCGTGGGCGATGCGCGGCCCAATCCACCGCAGAACGATTCGACCCAGGACGACCCGGCGCAGGCACTGATCGCCCGCGCGCGCGCCGAGGCCGACAGTCCCGCCGCGCGCGCCTACCTGCAGCGCGTGGAGGCCTCGCCGAACGTGCGCGCCTACCTGGCGCAGTCGCTAAGCCCGTTCTGGAGCGACCGCATCGCGATCGTGTCCGATCCGCCGGTCAAGCACGGCCTGGCCCGCACGCAGCTGCTGGTGGACAGGATCGAGCGCGACCTGCGCAGCGCGCGGCGCAAGGCCTTCCTGATCTCGCCATACTTCGTGCCCGGCGACGACGCGACCGCCGGGCTGGTGGCGCTGGCCAGGCGCGGCGTGCAGACCGGTGTGGTGACCAATTCGCTGGCCGCCAACGACGTGGCCGCGGTGCACGGCGGCTACAGCAAGTACCGTCCGCGCCTGCTCGCCGGCGGCGTGCACCTGTACGAGATCCGGGCGCACCACGGCGACCCGGCGCACCGGCCGGGCAGCAGCAGCGGCGCCAGCCTGCATACCAAGGCGTATGTGATCGACGACGCGCGCGGCTTCATCGGCTCGTTCAACATGGATCCGCGTTCGGCCAACCTGAACACGGAAATGGGCGTGTTCTTCGACGATCCGGGCATCGCCGCCGCCCTGCGCGACGAATACCTGCACCTGGCCGGCCCGGCGATGAGCTACTGGCTGCATCGCAACGATGCCGGCGCGCTGCGCTGGCTGGACCGCAGCACCCGGCCGCCGAGCCTGCTGGATCGCGAGCCCGAAGCCACGGGCATGCGTCGCGCCCAGGCCGCGCTGTTCCGATGGCTGCCGGTGGAATCGCAGCTGTAGGAGGTGCCCGAAGAACCCCTCCCGCTGTGGGAGCGGCCTTGACCGCGAATGCGTTTTGGCCACTCGTCGAAAGGCATTCGCGCGCAAGCGCGCTCCCACGGCGAGCGGGTTGAAATCGCTTTCCAGCCCCGCCCTTCATGGCGCCTGAGGGGCCGCCGAAAGCCCCGTGCAGGTAGGAACACCCCCTGTGGGAGCGGCCTTGGCCGCGAATGCATGCCGGCCCCGCTTCCAAAGGCATTCGCGCGCAATCGCGCTCCCACGGGTTGAAATCGTTTTCCAGCGCGGGCCCTCATGCCGCGTGACGGGCAGTCGAAAGCCCGATTCCGGCATGGGCGTAAAATGCCGCCCCTGTTGCGCCGGCACCCGCCGGCGCAGTCGCTTTTCGTCCACGGTCCGGCCCAGGCCCGGCCACACAGCAATCGCCATCGCGCCCCGTGCGCAACCGGCGCGGAGTCTTCGAATGATCTTTGAAACCCTCGACACCACCGGCCACGAGCAGGTCGTCTTCTGCCACAACAAGGACGCGGGCCTGAAGGCGATCATCGCGATCCACGACACCACCCTGGGTCCGGCACTGGGCGGGACCCGCATGTGGCCGTACCGGAGCGAGGCCGAGGCGCTCAACGACGTGCTGCGCCTGTCGCGCGGCATGACCTACAAGAACGCGGTCGCCGGCCTGGACATCGGCGGCGGCAAGGCGGTGATCATCGGCAACCCCGCCACCGACAAGTCCGAAGCGCTGTTCCGCGCGTTCGGCAAGTTCGTCGATTCGCTGGGCGGGCGCTACATCACCGCCGAGGACGTGGGCATCGACGTCAACGACATGGAATACGTATTCCGCGAGACCGAATACGTGACCGGCGTGCACCAGGTGCACGGTGGATCCGGCGACCCGTCGCCGTTCACCGCCTACGGCACGCTGCAGGGCCTGATGGCCACGCTCAACCGCGCGCACGGCGACGAGGAAGTGGGCAAGTACTCCTATGCCGTGCAGGGCCTGGGCCACGTGGGCATGGAGTTCGTGAAGCTGCTCAAGGAGCGCGGCGCGAAGATCTTCGTCACCGACATCAACCAGGAACTGGTGGACAAGGCGGTGGACGAGTACGGCGCGGAGGCTGTGGGCCTGGACGATATCTACGACGTGCCGGCCGACGTGTATTCGCCCTGCGCACTGGGCGGCACGATCAACGAGCAGACCCTGCCGCGGCTGAAGGCCAAGGTGATCTGCGGCGCGGCCAACAACCAGCTGGCCAACAATGCGATCGGCGACGAAGTGGACCGGCGCGGCATCGTCTACGCACCGGACTACGCGGTGAACGCCGGCGGCGTGATGAACGTGGCCCTGGAACTGGACGGCTACAACCGCGAGCGTGCGATGCGCATGATGCGCACGATCTACCACAACCTGGCGCGCATCTACGAGATTTCCGAGCGCGATCGCATCCCCACCTACAAAGCTGCCGACCGCCTGGCCGAAGAGCGCATCGGCGCCATCGGCAAGCTCAAGCTGCCGATGGGCCGCACCGCGCCGCACTTCAGGGGCAGGATCCGGACGGGGCACTGATCTTCCAGCCTGCGTCTGGAAGATCCCCAAAGTTTGCAAAGCAAACTTCGGGCCCCTGCCAACGCTGCCACAACCCCCGCCGCTGTCGCGGCGCCCCCTTTGACTCAAGGGGGGCTATGGTTCTCCGAAAGCACAAGTCTGCAAAAGGATCGAACTGATGCGCGCGTTTCCTCTTGGTGAAGACATCGACGCCCTGCGCGAGGCCGTGCGCCGCTTCGCCGAGGCCGAGATCGCGCCGCGCGCGGCGAAGATCGACGACGACAACGCCTTCCCGCAGGAGCTGTGGCCCAAGCTGGGCGAGCTGGGCCTGCTGGGCATCACCGTGCCGGGCGAGTACGGCGGCAGCGACATGGGCTATCTCGCCCACCTGGTGGCGATGGAGGAAATCTCGCGCGCCTCGGGTTCGGTGGGTCTGTCGTACGTGGCGCATTCCAACCTGTGCGTGTCCAACCTGTACGCCAACGGGAGCGAGGCGCAGCGGCACAAGTACCTGCCGAAGCTGTGCACCGGCGAATGGAAGGGCGCGCTGGCGATGAGCGAACCGGGTGCAGGTTCGGACGTGGTCGGCTCGATGAGCTGCCGCGCCGAGCTGCAGGGCGATGTCTGGATCGCCAACGGCAGCAAGATGTGGATCACCAACGGCCCCGAGGCGGACGTGCTGGTGGTCTACATGCGCACCGCGGCCAAGGACGCGGGCAGCAAATGCATGACCGCCTTCATCGTCGAACGCGGGATGAAGGGCTATTCCACCGCGCAGAAGCTGGACAAGCTCGGCATGCGCGGCAGCAACACCTGCGAGCTGGTGTTCGAGAACTGCGAGATCCCGGCGGAGAACGTGCTGGGCGAGGTGCACCTGGGAGTGAAGGTGCTGATGAACGGCCTCAACACCGAGCGCCTGGTCATCAGCGGTGGACCGATCGGCCTGATGCAGGCCGCGCTCGACGCCGCCCTGCCCTACGTGCGCGAACGCCGCCAGTTCGACGCACCGATCGGTACCTTCGGCATCATGCAGGCCAAGATCGCCGACATGTACACCTCGCTGCAGTCGGCGCGCGCCTTCGCCTACCAGGTGGCGCGCGACTACGACGCCGGGCACCGCTCGCGCATCGATGCGGCCAGCTGCCTGCTGCATGCTTCCGACGCCGCGGTGCAGGTGGCGCTCGAGGCGATCCAGGCCCTGGGCGGGAACGGTTACATCAACGAGTATCCGACCGGGCGGTTGCTGCGCGACGCCAAGCTGTATGCAATCGGCGCCGGCACCAACGAGATCCGGCGCATGCTGATCGGCCGGGAATTGTTCGACGGCAAGGCCTAGGCCGCAGCTTGAGTTTTTGCCCGCAAATCAGAGGCGCCGCGCCGTCTGAATAGCCGCGCCATGTTGCTGCCATGCCGCAACGTGGCCGGTCCATGACCCGTTCAGCGTTGTGCCGCGACCTGCTGCGACGCAGCTGGTTGCGGCCGCGAATTCGTGGCATCGTGCGGCGGCGCAACGAGGCTGGCGGTTCGTCCAGGGGTTCGTTGCGCACACCGTGTCGACCGATCCCCGGCTTTCCCCCGCGAGCCGGATGGCATCCATCCTGTCGAGGAAACCCCCGATGTCCACTACACCGCATCAATCCATGAGGCGCGGAGCCGCCGCCGTGCTCGTGGCAGGGCTGGCCAGCATGGCCGCCTGGGCCGCGATTTCCAGCGGCCTGTTCTCTTCCAGCGCTAGCAGCACCCAAGCCGCGGCCAGCACCAACGCAGTCGTCGCTGCAGGCGGCGGCAAGACCGACACCGCACTGAACCAGTCCGACGACAGGCCCCGCACCTACATCGTCGTGTTCAAGGACGCGCCGCTGGCCACGTACAAAGGTGGCGTCGCCGGTATCGCCAAGCCGGCGCGCAAGGGCAACGGACGCGGGCGGCTGGATGTCGCCAGCAAGGAAGCCAAGGCCTATGTGAAGTATCTCGGCGACCGCCAGCGCGGATACGAGGCGCGCATGAGCAGCGCGCTGGGCCGCAGCCTGAAGGTGAGCCTGCGCATGCAGCACGCGCTCAATGGCGTGGTCACCGTGCTGTCGCCGCTGGAAGCCGAGGCGATCACGCGACTGCCGGAAGTGCGGATGGTCGAGGCGTACCGCGAGTACGCGCTGGACACCGACCTGGGACCTGCCCTGATCGGCGCGCACACCATCTGGAACGGTCTGTCCATGCCGCTCGGCGACGGACCCGACCGCGCACGCGGCGAGGGCATCCTGGTCGGCATCCTGGACACCGGCATCAACTTCGGCAGTCCGTCATTCGCCGCCGTGGATGCGCTCGACGGCTACGTGCACACCAACCCCAATGGCAGCGGCACGTACCTGGGCACCTGCGCCCCGGGCGGCGTCGACGAAGGACGCTGCAACGACAAGCTGATCGGCGGCTACGACTTCATCTGCGGGCCGACCGCGCCGGCCGATGCTTGCGCGTTCCCGGCCCTGTACCGCGAGGAACCTGGCTTCGGCGACACCAACGGCCACGGCAGCCACACCGCGTCCACCGCCGCCGGCAATGGGCGCACAGAAGTGGTGGGCGGCACTCCGACGACCTTCTCGGGCGTTGCGCCGCGTGCCAACCTGATCGCGTACGACATCTGCTATACCAACATTTCCACCGGACAGGGCTCGTGCCCGAGCGTTTCCTCGGTCGCAGCGGTCAACCAGGCCGTCGCCAACGGCGTCGACGTGATCAACTTCTCCATCGGCGGCGGCGCTTCGCCGTGGAACGACGCGGTCTCGCTGGCGTTCCTCAATGCCACCGACGCCGGCGTGTTCGTTGCGGCCTCGGCCGGCAACTCCGGGCCTGGCCCCGCGACGCTTGGGCACGTGGAGCCGTGGACCACGTCCTCCGCCGCATCGCGCCATCGCCTTGGCGGGTTCACCTCGGTGCTGACCGTCACTGGACCGGGCACTGCGCCTGCCGACCTCCAGCGCGTTCTGCTGAGCGCCGGCTCGGGCGGCGTTGGCCTGAATGCCCCGCTGCCGGGAACCACCCCGCTGGTGGTCAGCCCAGGCATCAACAGCGCTGACGACGGCTGCGTGGCGTTTGCCCCGAACCAGTTCCAGGGGGCGATCGCCCTGATCCGCCGCGGCACCTGTTCGTTCTCGATCAAGACCAACAACGCGGCCGCCGCGGGCGCGCTGGTCGTGATCATCGCGAACAACGCGGCAGGCGGTATTACGCCCAGCGTTCCCGGGACCACCATTCCGGCGTTCGGTACGACCCAGGCCATCGGCAATGCGATTCGCGACTTCGCCGCCGCCAACGGCGGTTCGGCCACCGCGGGTATCAATGTCTCGCCGAACGTCATCGACTCTCTGGCTTCGTTCAGTTCGCGCGGTCCGGGCGGTTACGATGTGCTCAAGCCGGACCTCGCCGCGCCTGGTGTCGACGTGCTGGCGGCGTATGCCGGCACCACGCTCACCGGCTTCGAGAACCTGGTGGTGATGATCAGCGGGACCTCGATGGCTTCGCCGCATACCGCGGGCGCGGCAGCGCTGATGCGCCAGCTGCATCCGTCCTGGACGGTGCCGGAAATCAAGTCGGCCCTGACCATGACTGCGGTGCGCACCGTGCGGCTGGAAGACCAGGTCACCCCGGCCGATGCGCATGCCACCGGCGCCGGACGTCTGCAGGCCGACCGTGCTGCACGCGCCGGACTGGTGCTCAACGAAACCAAGGCCCGCTTCGACGCTGCCAATCCGGCCCTGGGCGGTGAGGCTTCGACCCTGAACCTGGCCGCGATCCAGAAGGCCAACTGCACCGGCGTGTGCACCTTCGTGCGCACGTTCCGCAGCACCTTGTCGTCCAAGCACCAGTGGCGCCTGAGCCTGCGCGGCTTCGCGGGCACGATCCTGCCGGCGAGCCTGACCCTGAAGCCGGGCGAGTCGCGCCAGGTGCTGATCACGATCGACAACACCGGCGCGCCTGCCGACGGCAGCTTCCGCTTCGGTTCGATCGAGATCACGCCCAGCGGAACGTCGTCGAACGGCAACGCCAGCCTGCCGGCGCTGCACATGCCGGTCGCGCTGCGGGTTCCGCCGCCGCCGCCGGCGTCGACCATCCCGCTCGCCAATGGCGTGCCGGTGGCCGTGGCCGGTGCCGTGGGCAGCCAGACGTACTACAGCCTGGTGGTTCCGGCCGGCGCGACCCAGGTCAGCTTCGTCATGGCCGGCGGTACCGGCGACGCGGACCTGTACGTTAAGTGGGGTGAGGCGCCGACCGCGTCGATCGACTGCGGCTCGGAGTCCAGCTCCAACAACGAGACCTGCGTGCTGGTGGCCAAGCCAGGCACCTACTACGTGCGGATCGCAGGCTTCACCGCCTATACGGGCGCAACGCTGACCGGTACGTACCAGTAAATCCAACAGCAACAACGTGAGTCCTTGAGGGCCCGGAGCGATCCGGGCCCTTTTTTGTTTCCGGAACCGTCCTTGCGGAATCCCGGCGACGAAGCCGTCCAAGGCTTGCCGCGCCACACCAGGTGACTTTCGGCACCTCGAAGTCATGACAGTCGGCATCTCACCGCAATCGTGCCGCCTGCACACACTGGCCGCACCCATCGCAGGAGTGCCGCCATGACCGTTTCGACGCCCTATTCCTTCGCCATCGCCTGCCTCATCAGCAGTGGTTTGGCCGCCCTACCCGCACGCGCGGCCGATCTCGACATCAAGGTCACCGACGTGCGCGCGCAGCAGGGCTCGCTCAGGATCGCCGTCATCGACTCCGCGGCCGGCTGGAGCGATGGCGGAAAACCCGTGGCCGGCACCGTCCGCAAGGCCCAAGGCGCGGAGGAGACGTTCCATTTCCCCAACCTGCCACCAGGCCGCTACGCGGTGATGGTGATGCACGACCAGAACGACAACGGCAAGCTCGACAGCAACTTCATGGGTATGCCGATCGAGGGCTACGGGTTCAGCAACAACCCGGCCGTGATGCGCAAGCCGACCTTCGAGGAAGCGCGCTTCGAACTCGAGACCGCAGGCAGCGCGATCACGGTGCGGCTGCGCTGAGGCATCTGCGCTCAAGCCCCACCGCCCGCATTCCAGGGCAGCTCCCACCGTCCGCATGCTTCGAGGTAACACCATGGACCGCCGCCGCTTTCTCCGCAGTTTCCTCGGCAGCACCGCCGCGCTGGCATTCGCGCCCGGCCTGCTGCGCGCCGAAGTCGCCTACGCCTCAGACGCCGCCCGTTTTGCCGATGGGTTGGCGCAACGCCCCTGGCTCGCAGGCTGGAAGACCGTGGGCACGGAGTCGCTCGGACCCACCGTCGCCGCCGTGGAAGGACGCCTGCCGAAAGAACTCGCCGGCGCGCTGTACCGCAACGGGCCGGCCTGGTTCGATCGCGATGGCTTTCGCTACAAACACTGGTTCGACGGCGACGGAATGATCCACGCATGGCGCATCGGCGGCGGCTCCATCGAACATCGCGCGCGCATGGTCGCGACGCCCAAGTTCGTGCGCGAGCAGCATGAAGCCCGGTTCCTGGTGCCGGCCGCCGGGACCACCGTTCCCAACCCGGTGCCGGTGCGCAACAACGACGACGTGAACACCGCGAACACCGCGGTGATCCGCTTCGACGGCCGCCTGTACGCGCTGTGGGAAGGCGGCTCGGCCACTGAGCTTGAACCGGAGAGCCTGCGCACGCTCGGACCGGTGACCTGGCGCGAGGATCTGGTGGCGGCGCCATTTTCCGCGCACCCGCTGGTCGATCGCGATGGCTCGCTGTGGAACTTCGGCAACATCGCCCAGCTCGGTGGCTCCGGCGTACTGGTCTGGCACATCGGCGCCGATGGCAAGCTGATCCGCACCGCGATGTTGCCGAGCGATGCGCCTGGCTATATCCACGGCTTCGCGATGAGCGACCGCTACCTGGTGTTCATGCTCATCCCCTATCGCGTGCCCGGCGGGGGTGGCGCGTACTTCGAACGCCTGCGCTACACGCCGGAACAGCCTTGCCGGGTCGCAGTGGTGGCGAAGGACGCACTCGACGCGCCGCGCTGGTTCGACATTCCCTTCGGCGCGGTGTACCACTTCGGCCAGGCGCACGAGCGCGGGCGCGAGCTGATCGTGCAGGCGGTGCGGCACAACGATATCGAGGAAATGCGCTCGCCGATGGCCGGCGCAATGCGCGGCGAGCCGGATGCGGGACTGGCCGATACCGAGCTGGTCGCGCTGCGGATCGATCTGGCGAGCGGCCGTGCGCGCTGGGAGTCGAGCGGCATGCGCGAACTCGAGTTTCCCGTCTTCGATCCGCGCGCACCGGACGGACGACCGACGCGGCTGTACGCGCCGACCAACGCCGGCGCGGCCAGTGCGCCGTACTTCAACGCGATCGCGGCGATCGACCCCGACACTGGACGCCGCGACATGCATCGTTACGGCAGCGACGTCATGGCCGAAGAACACGTGTTCGTGCCGAAACCCGGCAGCCACAAGCCCGGACAGGGCTGGCTGGTCGGCACCCTGCTCGATCACGGTCGTGGCCGCAGCGGCATCGCCGTGCTCGATGCCGAGCGCGTCGCGGACGGCCCATTGGCCCAGGCCTGGCTTCCATATACGGTGCCGCTCGGTTTCCACGGCTGGTTCGCAGGCAGCGGTTGATCAGCCGCATGACGATCGACGACGCGACCTATACTCGGCCCATGGGGACCGACGCGCATACGGATCGCGACGATTCGCCGGCCGCGACCGGCTCGCGGCTGTTGTGGGACGGCGGGCCGCTTTCGCCGCTGAACGTCGCGGCCTACGTGACCTGGCTGCCGGTGAGTTTCGGCATGCTCGATTTCGCGCGCCTGTCCGCGGCCGATCCGGTCGAGTGGCTGGGCGCCGCCTGCCTGCTGGGTTTCCTCGCCCTGTTCGTGGCCCGCGTCTTCCTGGGGCGCGACCACTCCCGGCACGAGCGCTGGTGGATGGCTGTGGTGCTGCCGCAGGCGGTGCTCGCGTTGCTGGCGATCTGGCTGCTGGGCGGCGGCAGCGGTGCGGTGCTGCTGATCCTGGTGGCGGTGCAGCTGTTCGCGATCCTCAACTGGCGCGTGGCGATCTGGTGGCAGGCGGCCTTCAACCTCGGGCTCGCGTTGATCTGGCGGCAGGCGTTCGGGATGGACTGGGACCGTTTGCTGGTGGAGCTGTTTCCGATCATCGGCTTCCAGGCCTTCGCTGCGCTGACGGCATACTACGCCACTGCGGTCGGCGACACCCGCGACGAGTTGGCGCGGGTCAACGCTGAACTGCTGGCGACCCAGTCGCTGCTGGAGGAAAGCGCGCGCGGCGAAGAGCGCCTGAAGCTGTCGCGCGAGCTGCACGACGTCGCCGGCCACAAGCTGACCGCGCTCAAGCTCAACCTCGCGCGGCTGGCACGCGACCCGGCGCTCGCCGGCCGCGAGGAGCTCGGCACGTCGACTGCGCTTGCGCATGACCTGCTCGATGACATCCGGGCCGTGGTCGGCGAACTGCGCAAACATGACGGTGTCGACCTGCGCGCCGCCATCGAATCCCTGGCCAGACAGGTGCATGGCCCGCGCTTCCGCATCGAGGTCACAGACGATGCCCGTACACACACGGTACAGGCCGCCGAAACGCTGCTGCGTTGCGCGCAGGAAGGCATCACCAATGCGCTGCGCCATGGCCATCCCGGCGAGATCGTGGTGTGGTGTGGCCGTCGCGACGAAACACTCGAATTGCGCGTGCGCGACGATGGCGCCGCCGCGCCCAGGCTCGCCTTCGGCAATGGCCTGACCGGCATGCGCGAGCGGCTGGCCGCGCTTGGCGGAACACTGCAGGTACTGCCTGCCCCGAGGCGTGGCGTGGAACTGATCGCCAGCCTTCCGGCGGGCGCCTGACATGCCCGCGCCGGAACGGATGGCGCCGGTACGGGTCGCGATCGCCGACGACCAGGCCCTGGTCCTGAAGGGCCTGTCGGCGCTGCTCGGCGATCTCGGCATCGAGATCGTGCTCGAAGCGGGCGACGGCGCCGCGCTGCTCGCGGCGCTCGACAAACGCCCAGTGGACGTGATCCTGAGCGATATCCGCATGCCCGGCACCGACGGCATCGCCCTGGTGCGGGCGCTGCGCGAACGTGGCGACGCGACTCCAGTGATCCTGCTGACCACCTTCGACGACAGTGCCTTGATGCTGGCGGCGGTGGAAGCCGGTGCGCAGGGCTTCCTGCTCAAGGATGCATCGCCCGAGGATCTGCGCGAAGCGATCCTGCGCGTCGCCGACGGCCACACCCTGCTGCAGCCGGTCAGCATGGGACCCGTGCGCGCCGGCTGGGGCGAGCGTGAACCGGTGCCCGAAGGGGCGCGGCTGAGCGCGCGCGAAGTCAGCATCCTGCGCCTGGTCGCCGGGGGCTATTCCAACAAGGAAATCGGGCGCAGCCTGCATCTGTCCGAGGGCACGGTGAAGAACTACATCTCCGACCTGCTGGTCAAGCTCGACTGTCGCGACCGTACGCATGCGGTGCTCAAGGCGATCACGCGGCGTCTGCTGTAGCGCCGCTTCTGCACAACTGCATGCATGCGGGATGCGCCGAGGGGACGACTAACGCCGGATCACGCCACCCCAAGGGTGTTTCGCGGGATAATCCCCGGCCTGCGGTCCGGCCGCGTCCCCCACAGGAGTCGTTTCATGTCCGACGTCGTCATCGTCGGTGCCAAGCGCACCGCCATCGGTTCCATGCTTGGCCAGTTCACCGGCGTGCCCACGCCGACCCTCGGCGCTGCTGCCATCGGCGGCGCGCTGGAGCACGCCGGCCTGGCGCCGGACCAGGTCGACGAGGTGATCATGGGCTGCGTGCTCCCGGCGGGCCTGGGCCAGGCGCCCGCACGCCAGGCTTCGCGCGCCGCCGGCATTCCCGATGCTGCCGGCTGCACCACCATCAACAAGGTTTGCGGCTCGGGGATGAAGGCCATCATGTTCGGCCACGACCTGATCAAGGCCGGCTCGGCCAGCGTGGTCGTCGCCGGCGGCATGGAGTCGATGACTAATGCGCCGCATCTGCTCAACGGCTCGCGCACCGGCATCCGTTACGGCACCGCTGAATTCCTCGACCACATGGCCTGGGACGGCCTGACCAATCCCTACGACGGCAAGGCCATGGGCGTGTTCGGCGATGCCGCAAGCGAGAAGTACGATCTGAGCCGGGAAGCCCTGGATGCCTATTCGTCCGAAAGCGCGAAGCGCGCCCAGGCAGCCATCGCCGATGGCAGCTTCAAGGACGAAATCGTCGCGGTCACGGTGAAGGGCCGCAAGGGCGAGGTGGTCGTCGAGGTCGACGAAGAACCGGGCAAGATCCAGCTGGACAAGATCCCCACCCTGCGCGCGGCCTTCGGCAAGGAAGGGCGCCTGACCGCCGCGTCCTCGTCCAAGATCTCCGACGGCGCGGCCGCCACCGTGCTCATGTCCGCGGACGAAGCGCAGCGACGCGGGCTCACGCCGCTGGCGCGCATCGTCGCCCATGCCGGGCACGCGCAAGCGCCCGAATGGTTCACCACTGCGCCGGTGAAAGCGATTTCAAACGTGCTCGCGAAAGCGGGCTGGAAGGTCGAGGACGTCGATCTGTTCGAGGTCAACGAGGCGTTTGCGGTGGTCGCGATGGCACCCATGAAGGACCTCGGCATCCCCCACGACAAGCTCAATGTCCACGGCGGCGCACTGGCTCTGGGGCACCCGATCGGAGCCAGCGGTGCACGGCTGCTGGTGACATTGCTGCATGCGCTCAAGGCACGCGGCGGCAAACGCGGCGTGGCCTCGCTGTGCATCGGTGGTGGCGAAGCGACCGCAGTGGCTGTGGAGCTGGCGTGAAGGTCCTTTGAACCGGGCCGAAAGTTAAGAACGGGATAACGAAAATTTACCGGCCAGCCGCTTGACACCTGCCATCGGCTTGTCATCATGTTAACGGCGCGCTCCTGCGCGTTGCCAAACTTCAAATTGACGAGGAAGACTGATCATGACCATCAACAAGGCTCTGCTCGCCCTGGCTCTGGGCTTCGCCCTGGCCGCGTGCACCAACCAGCAGCAGGCCGAGGATTCGGCCGCTGAAGCTGCCGAAGCCGCTGGCGAAGCCCAGCAGGCCGCTGACAACGCCGCCACCACTGGCGACGCGATGGCGACCGATGCCGCCCAGGCTTCGGCCGACGCTGCTGCCACGGCTGCCGACGCTGCTGCCACCTCGGCTGACGCCGCTTCCGCTGCCGGCACCATGGGCGATGCCGACGACGCCGCCGACGCTGCCGAACAGGCTGCCGACTCGGCCGAGCAGGCTCAGGACGCCGCCGAGGAAGCCGCTGCTTCTTCCGACGCTCCGACCAACAACGACGGCAACTAATCTGCCCGAGTTGTGCAAGCAACAGGAAAAACCGCCGGCATCGCCGGCGGTTTTTTTATGGAAAGCGCGAAGGAATTCGGCGGATGCTGTCTGACCTCGCCGCGTCTTCACGGCGTCTTACGCGCCCATGGGAATATTCCGCACGCCGGCAGCGATCCGGCGTTACCAGCCTCAACTGCCGACAGGAGACCACCATGAAATTCAAGCTCACCGCACTCGCCGCCGCCAGTCTGTTCGCGCTCGCCGCGTGCAATTCCCCCACCGCCGACCAGAAGGCCGACGAGGCCGCCGCTTCGGCCGAAGCCGCCGGCGACCAGGCCGCCGAAGCAGCCACCGCAGCGGGTGATGCCGCTGCCGCCGGCGCCGAAGCCGCCGGTGCCGCCACCGCGGCTGCCGCAGGCGCTGCCGCCGCCACCGTCGACGCCGCTGCCGATCCGGTGCAGGAAGCGTACGAAGAAGGCAAGGCCGATGCCGCCGGCGCCGTGGGCGATGCCGCCCAGGACGTGGCCGACAGCATGAAGCAAGAGCAGGCCGAAGCCGAGACGACTGCAGAGGAAGAGAAGCAGGACTGATCCGCGCCCTGCGCAGTCAGTTGAAGGGCCCGCTTCGGCGGGCCCTTTTTTTTGCGCAACGCGCGTTGCGGAGACCGACAGGCGGGGAAAACGCGCCGGGTTATGCTTCCGCCACTTTCCGACTGGGCCCGCCCATGCCCGCACTCGTCACCCAGCTCGACCCGCGCTCGCCCGAGTTCCAGGACAACGCCGCGTTCCATCGGGCGTTGGTCGACGAGCTCGATGCCCGTCTGGCGAAGGCGGCCGATGGTGGCGGGACGGCGGCCCGGGACCGGCATACCGAACGCGGCAAACTGCTCGCGCGCGACCGGATCGCCGCCCTGCTCGATCCGGGCTCTCCCTTCCTGGAGCTGAGCGCACTGGCGGCCGAGGACATGTACGACGGCGCCGCGCCGGCGGCCGGCATCGTCACCGGCATCGGCCGGGTAATGGGCCAGGAAGTGGTGGTCGTGGCCAACGATGCCACCGTCAAGGGCGGCACCTATTTCCCGATGACGGTCAAGAAGCACCTGCGTGCGCAGGAAGTCGCGCGCGAAAACCGCCTGCCCTGCGTCTACCTGGTGGATTCGGGCGGCGCCTTCCTGCCGCTGCAGGACGAGGTCTTCCCCGACAAGGAGCATTTCGGCCGGATCTTCTACAACCAGGCGCGGCTGTCGGCGGACAACATCCCCCAGATCGCGGTGGTGATGGGCAGCTGTACCGCGGGCGGTGCGTACGTGCCGGCCATGTGCGATGAATCGATCATCGTCAGGGAACAGGGCACGATCTTCCTCGGTGGCCCGCCGCTGGTGAAAGCCGCAACGGGCGAGGTGGTCGATGCCGAATCGCTGGGCGGTGCCGATGTGCACACCAGCGTGTCGGGCGTGGCCGATCATTTCGCCGAGGACGATCGTCACGCGCTGCAGATCGCGCGTGACATCGTCGGACATCTGAACCGCCGCAAGCAGCTGCCCGTCGCCACGCGCGCCTCGCGCGAGCCGCTGTACCCGGCGCAGGAGTTGTACGGCATCGTGCCGAAAGACACGCGCCGCCCGTTCGATATCCGCGAGGTGATCGCCCGGATCGTCGACGGCAGCGAGTTCGATGAGTTCAAGGCCCGCTACGGCAAGACCCTGGTGACCGGATTCGCCCATCTGCATGGCTACCCGGTCGGCATCGTGGCCAACAACGGCATCCTGTTTTCCGAGTGCGCGCTCAAGGGCGCGCACTTCATCGAGCTGTGCAACCAGCGCGGCATCCCGCTGGTCTTCCTGCAGAACATCACCGGCTTCATGGTCGGGAAGAAATACGAGAACGCGGGCATCGCCAAGGACGGGGCGAAGATGGTGACCGCGGTGGCGTGTTCGTCGGTACCCAAGTTCACCGTGGTGATCGGCGGCAGTTTCGGCGCGGGCAATTACGCCATGTGCGGTCGCGCCTATGGCGCACGCTTCCTGTGGATGTGGCCGAATGCGCGCATCAGCGTAATGGGCGGCGAGCAGGCTGCGGCGGTACTGGCGACCGTCCGGCGCGACGGGATCGAGGCCAAGGGCGGCAGCTGGACGGCCGCGGAAGAGGAAGCGTTCAAGGCGCCGATCCAGGCCCAGTACGAAACCCAGGGAAATCCTTACTACGCCACCGCCCGGCTCTGGGACGACGGCATCATCGACCCGGCCGACACGCGGCGGGTGCTGGGGTTGGCGCTCTCGGCCGCTCTCAACGCGCCGATCGAGCCTGCGCGATTCGGCGTATTCAGGATGTAATGCCGCGCCGCCGCACGCCTTCCCAGCAGCGACAAGGACTTGCAGCGACCTTTGTATGCGATCGGTGAGGCCGGTCACGGTCAAGATGTGTACGCCGCGTGATAGGCTCGGCCTCCCCTGTCGCCCTGTCTCCCGAGGAACGTTCCGCATGGCCATCTTCAACAACCAGCAGACCGCCACCAAGCCTGCCCCTTCGTTCGCTCCCGAACCCACCCCCGCCGCGCCGGTCAAGGAAGTCCAGGCCAACACCGACTTCGCGCCCGCCCAGCCCATGGTCGCGCCGCGCGCGTCCACCTCGGCCGCCAAGGAGTCGCTGATCGCCGCCGACCTGACCATCGAAGGCAAGATCGAAGGTTCCGGACACGTCCGCATCGCCGGCCGCTTCAAGGGCGACGTCAACGTGCAGGGCGACCTGACCATCGAGCAGGGCGCCAAGCTCAACGGTGGCGTGCGCGCCAACCGGGTCAACGTGGCCGGCGAGCTCGAGGGCAACATCGAATCCGCCTCGCGCGTGGAGCTGGTCGAGTCCGGCGCGATCAACGGCGACATCAAGGCCGAAACCCTGACCGTGGCCGCCGGCTCGCGCATCCGCGGCCGCGTCGAATGCGGCACCTGGAGCGACTCCTCCAAGACCTCGGTCAAGTCGAGCAGCCGCACGGATAGCGAGGCGGCGTGATCGGCGCGCGCCCGGGTACGGCAGGCGCCACGCGCGCCTGTCCGCACTGCAAGGCCACCATCCTGGAAAGTTCCGCGGTGTGCCCGGCCTGCCGCGGGCACCTGCGCTTCGACTCGGCCGCGCAAAGCCTCGGGGTGCGACCGACCAGCACATCACTGAAAGTCGAAGGTGCGATCCGTCAGCCGAGCGACGGAGCCACCACCGAGTATTCGATGCTGCTCACGATCCGCAACGAGCGCGGAGAGGAAGTCGCCCGCCAGCTCGTTGGCGTGGGCGCGCTGCGGCCGGGCGAGGAGCGGACCTTCAGCCTGACGGTGGAAACCAGCGAACCTGTCGGGATGCGGGCGAAGAAGCACTGACGATTCGTCGTGCTCGATACAGCGCCCGATCTGGGAATCCTTAGAGCTTTCACAGCATTAGGGCTAATAGAGCTTTCGCCTTGCGGCGACCTACTTTCTTTGCCGGTGCAAAGAAAGTAGGCAAAGAAAGCACCTTCCTCGACAGATCGCTCAAGGCGTCTGGGTGGCGAAGCAATTTTCGGACTCGGCCTCCTGCCTCGGTCCGAAAACGGCGGCCATCCATGGCCGCCGCCCCCCTTCGGGGTTTCCAGGTGCTGACAGCTACTGCGGGACCAGGAAAGTCAAAGGCATGGGCCATCGGCGCCACCCCGCGCCCGCACCGGACTGCCTGGATCTTTGGCCTTTGATCTACTCGACGCTGCGCATGCGACCTGCATCCGAACACCCGGAGGGCGGCCGGCATGGATGCCGGCCGTTTTCGGACCGAGCCATGGATGGCGAGTCCGAAAATGGCGGCAACACCGCACATCCCATGAGCGGTTTTGACCTCACGAGTAGGTGCTTTCTTTTGGTTACTTTTCTTTGCACCAGCAAAGAAAAGTAACTCGCCGAAAGGCGAAAGCTCTGCTCCTAAAGACGCCCCCGCCACTACGCAACCAGCGGCAACATCCATAGATCCCCCCGCCTTCGCAAGCGCAGGCTCTACACGGGAAGGACGACGTTGTTCAGAGCGCCCTAATCGTCGCAGCCGCTGCAACCACCACACCCCGCAGCAGTGGCGGAAGCCGCGGGCGCAAGCCTGCGCCCGAGGCGGCGCAGCGCCGGCGCCCGCTGCTCGCGCAGCAGCCACAGCGCCGAGGCCGTGCGCAGGCGCCGGACCGTACCCGGAAACTGCTTTCGCACCACCACCACCGCGCTGCCGATCACGGCCAGAGCGATGACGACATACTGCAAGGCAAGCGAGGACATCACCCTGCCCCCATCGCGACGGCCACCTGATAGGTGAGCAGCGACGCGAGATAGGCCAGCGCGAACAGGTAGCCCGTCGCGATCCCGACCTGTTTCCAGGAATTGGTCTCGCGGCGAATCGTCGCCAGCGTCGAGATGCACTGCGGCGCATAGATGAACCAGACCAGCAGCGACAGCGCGGTGGCCAGCGACCAGCCGTCGCTAATGATCGGCGAAAGCGCCTGTGCGGCGGCATCGTCATTGGCTGCGGACAGGGCGTAGACCGAAGCCAGCGACGAGACCGCGACTTCGCGCGCAGCCATACCCGGGATCAGGGCGATGCAGATCTGCCAGTTGAAGCCCAGCGGCGCGAATACTGCGGTCATCGCATGACCGATGCGTCCAGCGAAGCTGTAGTCGATCGCCGGGCCGACCGCACCGTCCGGTGGCGCGGGGAACGACAGCAGGAACCACAGCAGGATGGTCAGCGCCAGGATGATCCCGCCCACCCGCTTGAGAAAGATCATCGCGCGCTCGTACAGGCCGATCAGCAGATCGCGCGGATGCGGCAGCTTGTACGAGGGCAATTCGAGCAGCAGCAGGTGCTCGCCCTTGTCGCGGCGCCATTTCTTCATCACCCACGACACCAGCAGCGCGCTGAGGATGCCGGCCATGTACAGCGCGAACAGCACCAGTCCCTGCAGGTTGAGGAAACCGACTTTTTGCGGCGGGATGAACGCGCCGATCAGCAGCGCGTACACCGGCAGACGCGCCGAACACGTCATCAGCGGCGCCACCAGGATCGTCGCCAGGCGATCGCGCGGATCCTGGATCGAGCGCGTGGCCATGATTCCGGGGATCGCGCAGGCGAAGCTCGACAGCAGCGGAATGAACGAACGTCCCGACAGCCCCGCCACCGACATCATGCGATCCAGCAGGAAGGCGGCGCGCGGCAGGTAACCGGATTCCTCGAGCGCCAGGATGAAGGCGAACAGCACCAGGATCTGGGGCAGGAACACGATCACGCCGCCCAGGCCGGCGATGATGCCGTCGACCACCAGGCTGCGCAGCGGCCCGTCTGGCATGGCGTCGCCGACGGTACCGCCCAGCCACGCGGTGGCGGCTTCGATTCCGTCCATCATCGGCGTGGCCCAGGCGTAGACCGCCTGGAAGATCAGGAACATCACGACCGCCAGCGCCAGCAGGCCTGCAACCGGATGCAGCAGCCAGCGATCGAGCGCATCGTCGATGCGCGAGGTGCGGGCCGGCATCGCCACGGCCTGGGCCAGCAGCCGCCGGACCTCGGCATGCGCATCCTGGCCGGGCGCGAGCCGCGGCTTGGGGGAGTCCAGGCGCATGCCCATGGCGTCGATCCGCTCGACCAGCGCACGCGCGCCGCCATGGCGGATGGCCACGGTCTCCACCACCGGCAAGCCGAGTTCGCGCTGCAGCGCATCGACGTCGATGCGGATGCCGCGACGCTGTGCCGCATCGACCTGGTTGAGCGCCACGATCATGGGCTTGCCCAGCTCGCGCAACTCCAGCACGAAGCGCAGATGCAGACGCAGGTTGGTCGCATCGACCACGCACACCAGCAGGTCCGGCGTGGGTTCGCCCGGATAGAAGCCTCGGCAGACATCTCGCGCGATCGCCTCGTCCAGACTCGCCGGATGCAGGCTGTAGGCGCCGGGCAGGTCGAGCACCGCGTACTCGCGCCCGGATGGCGCGTGCAGGCGCCCTTCCTTGCGCTCCACCGTCACGCCGGTGTAGTTGGCGACTTTCTGGCGGCTGCCGGTGAGCAGGTTGAACAGCGCGGTCTTGCCGCTGTTCGGGTTGCCGATGAGAGCCAGGCGCAGCGCGGCCACGTCGCTCATGCGGCTGCTCCGCCGTCCCTGAGATGTATGCGCGCGGCTTCGCTGCGACGCAGGGCAAAGCGCGTGAAGCCGATCTGGACCAGCAGCGGGTCGGCACCGAACGGTCCGGTCGCCATCACTTCGACCGGCTCGCCCGCAACGAAGCCGAGCTCGCGCAAACGGCGCGCAATCGCGTCGTTAGGAGCGACGTCTTCAACCCGGTCGACGATGGCGATCATGCGGCGCGGCAGTTCGTCCAATGTCACGAACTGTTCTCAAATGGGAACAGTTCTCATTATAGACCCGAAACCGCTGCGCGGCCCGCCGAACCCGCGTTTGCCGCCCGCTATGATGCGCATTCCCCGCGACGGACCCGCCCGCCGATGAGCCAGACCCTGCAACAGGAACGCGCGTCCGGGGTCGCCCGCATCCGTCTGCACCGACCCGCACTGCACAACGCCTTCGACGCGGCGCTGATCGGCGAGCTCACCGCCGCGCTGGAAGCCATCGGGACCGATTGCGAGGTGCGCGCCGTCGTCCTGGAGGGCTCCGGCGCCTCGTTCTCGGCCGGCGCCGACCTGAACTGGATGCGCGGCATGGCCGCCGCCAGCGAGGCCGAGAATCGCGCGGACGCGCTCGCCCTCGCCCGGCTGATGCGCACGCTGGACGAATTGCCCAGACCCACCATCGCCCGCGTGCATGGAGCCGCCTTCGGCGGGGGGCTGGGGCTGGTGGCCTGCTGCGACATCGCCATCGGTGTGCCCGAGGTGCAGTTTGGCCTGACCGAATCCAGACTCGGCCTGTTGCCGGCGGTGATTTCTCCTTACGTCATCGGCGCGATCGGCGCCCGCAACGCCCGCCGTTACTTCGCCACCGGCGAGATCTTCGATGCCGCCGAAGCGCTGCGTATCGGCCTGCTGCACCAGGTGGTCGCGGCCGACCAGCTCGACGCCGCCGTGCAGCGCCAGATCGATCTGCTGCTGCGAGCCGGGCCGATCGCCAGCGCCAAAGCCAAGCAGCTGGTGCGCGAAGTGGCGGCGCACGCCGACGGCAAGCGGCACGATGCCGACAACGCCGCGCTGATCGCGCGTCTGCGGGTCTCGCCCGAAGGCCAGGAAGGTATCGGGGCGTTCCTCGACAAGCGCAAACCATCCTGGACCGATTAGGAGACCCCATGCTCGACCACCTCGGTATCTCCGTCAGCGACTATGCACGCAGCAAGCGCTTTTATACCGCTGCACTGGCGCCGCTCGGCATCGCCCTGATCATGGAGCCGGTGCCCGAGCAGGCCGACTCCGGCGCGGGCGCCTGCGGCTTCGGCACCGACCGCAAGCCGTTCTTCTGGATCGGCGCCGAGGCCACGGTCGGCCATAGTCACGTTGCGTTCGCCGTACCCGATCGCGCCACCGTGGACGCCTTTCACAAGGCCGCCATCGCCGCCGGCGCCCGCGACAACGGCGCACCGGGACTGCGCGCGCACTATCACCCGAATTATTACGGCGCATTCGTGCTGGATCCCGATGGCCACAACATCGAGGCGGTCTGCCATGCGCCGGTGTAAGCGCCTCAAGTCGATCGTCCAAAGCCGAAGGCCGGATACGTGTTCGACAAGATCCTGATCGCCAACCGCGGCGAGATCGCCTGCCGCGTGATCCGCACTGCGCGCCGCCTGGGCATCCACACGGTGGCCGTCTATTCGGAGGCCGATGCCGATGCGCAGCACGTGCGCCAGGCGGATGAAGCGCATCCGATAGGCGGGCCGCGCCCGCAGGACAGCTACCTGCGCGGCGATGCGATCATCGAGGTCGCGAAGCGGACCGGAGCGCAGGCCATCCATCCGGGCTACGGCTTCCTCAGCGAAAATGCGGACTTCGCCGATGCGGTGGCCGCAGCAGGCATCGCTTTCATCGGCCCGCCAGGCGCATCGATGCGCAAGATGGGCAGCAAGGCCGGGGCCAAGGAGCTGATGCAGGCAGCCGGCGTGCCGGTGGTGCCCGGCTACACCGGCGAGGACCAGGCGCCGGAGCGGCTGCAGCTCGAAGCCGATCGCATCGGCTATCCGCTGATGATCAAGGCCGCGTACGGCGGCGGCGGCAAGGGCATGCGCATCGTGCACAGCGCCGAGGAATTCCTGCCGAACCTGGAGAGCTGCCAGCGCGAGGCGGCCAACGCATTCGGCCGCGACCGGGTCCTGCTGGAGCGTTACATCGAATCGCCGCGCCACATCGAGATCCAGGTGTTCGCCGACACGCACGGCCATACGATCCACCTCAACGAGCGCGAGTGTTCGGCGCAGCGGCGCTACCAGAAGGTGTTCGAGGAGTCGCCCTCCCCGCTGCTCACCCCGGAGCTGCGCGCGCAGATGGGCGCGGCCGCGGTGCGCGTGGCCCGCGCGATCGACTATGCCAATGCCGGCACGGTCGAGTTCATCGTCGCGCCGGGCGGCGCCGGCTCCCAGCCGGAATTCTTCTTCATGGAGATCAATACCCGGCTCCAGGTGGAACATCCGGTGACCGAGATGGTCAGCGGGCTGGACCTGGTGGAATGGCAGCTGCGCATCGCTGCAGGCGAGGCCCTGCCCCTGGCGCAGGACGAGATCCGCCAGGATGGGCATGCGATCGAGGTGCGCCTGTACGCGGAGGATCCGGACGCCGGCTTCCTGCCCGCTTCGGGCAGGCTGGACACGCTGCGGCTGCCGCTGGCCGATGCGCACCCTTCGACAGGGCCCGGGGGCGCCGTGCGCATCGACTCGGGCGTGGTCCAGGGCGACACGGTCACGATCTTCTACGACCCGATGATCGCCAAACTGATCGTGCACGACCACGACCGCACAGCCGCACTCGCGCGCCTGCGCGATGCGCTGGCGCAGTGCAGGATCGAAGGGCCGAAGTCGAACATCGAATTCCTCGAACGGCTCGTGCGCCATCCCGCGATCGTCGAAGGCCGGATCGATACCGGCTATCTCGACCGCCATCTGGACGAATTCATCGCCGACGGCGATGCGACGGCCAGCGGCACCCTCCTGCTCGGCGCCGCCACCGCGCAGCTGCTGCATGAGGAAGGTGAGCAGCAGGCGCGCGCGCAGCTCTCCGGCGATCCCACCTCACCCTGGGCGTTCGCGGACGGCTGGCGGCTGGGCCACGCGGGCAAGCGTTCGCTCGCATTCCTGTATCGCGGCAGCGAGATCGCGCTGACCGCACATGGTGCCGATGGTACGTATGCGGTCGATGCACCCACCGGCGCCCGTGCCGTGCAAGGCGCGCGATTGGCCGATGGCTGGCTGGAAGCGCGTTTTGATGGGGTAGCGCATCGCCTGCGCGTGGATCGCGACGCGGCTGCGCTGCTCGTACACGACGGGGATCGGCGGTTACGGCTGCAACCGGTCGCGGCTTATCGCCACGCCGGGATGTCCGGTCAGGAAGCGGAGCACCGTATCCGGGCACCGATGCCCGGCCGGGTCGTGGTGGTCAGAACGAAACAGGGGGACAGCGTGCAGGCCGGCCAGGAAGTCCTCGTGCTCGAAGCGATGAAGATGGAACTGGCGCTCAAGGCGCCGCGCGACGGCGTGGTGGCAGAGGTGCGCGCGGGGGCGGGCGATTTCGTGGAAGCCGACACCGTTCTCGTCGTGCTGGAAGACGCTTGAGTCCGGCCGGGTGGAACCCATTCTCGAGACCATGAGCGCCCTCCCCGCCCAGGTCCGGATCGTCGAGGTCGGCCCGCGCGACGGCCTGCAGAACGAGAAGGCCATCGTTGCGACCGCGGCCAAGATCGAACTGATCGATCGTCTGTCCGCCACCGGCCTGCAGAGCATCGAAGCGACCAGCTTCGTCAGTCCCAAATGGGTGCCCCAGCTGGCCGATGCGGCGGAGGTGTTTGCCGGCATCACTCGCAAACCCGGCGTCGCCTATCCGGTGTTGGTGCCCAATGAACAGGGTTACGACCGGGCGCTGGCGGTCGGCGCCCGGGAAGTGGCGGTGTTTACCGCAGCCTCGGAGGCGTTCAATCGCAGGAACATCAATGCCTCCATCGACGAATCGATCGAGCGGTTCGTTCCGGTGCTGGAACGCGCACGCAACGACGGCGTGCGCGTGCGCGGCTATGTATCGACCGTTCTCGGCTGCCCCTATCAGGGCGAAGTGCCGCTGGGCGATGTCGTGCGCGTGGCCAGCCACCTGCATGCGCTGGGCTGCTACGAGGTCTCGCTCGGCGATACCATCGGCGTGGGTACACCGGCCAAGGCGCGTGCGATGCTCAGGGCCGTGGCCGCCGAGGTTCCGATGTCAGCGTTGGCGATCCACTTCCACGACACTTACGGTCAGGCGCTGGCGAACATCCTGGCCTGCCTCGAGGAAGGCGTGATCGTAGTCGACAGTGCGGTATCCGGCGTTGGAGGTTGTCCTTACGCACGGGGCGCCAGCGGCAACGTGGCGAGCGAGGATGTGGTGTACATGCTCCACGGTCTGGGCATCCGCACCGGTGTGGACCTGGACACGCTGGCCGAAACCGGCCGCTGGCTGGCTGGCCTGCTCGGGCGCGAAACCGGCAGCAAGGCCGGCAAGGCGCTGGCGGCGGCGTGACCAAGCCCAGGCCAGCATCGACGGATCCCGGACACGCCACGGCCGATCCGGCCGGCCTGCTCGGGGCGCTCCGCGGTGGCGTCGTAGACACCTCGCTGACCGCGGAAACGCGCCAGTTGCTGGCCCTCGCCGCCTCGGTCATCGAACGTGCGCACAGCGAAATCCAGGCCGAGCGCCTGCGCTACCGCGCGCTGTTCGATGCGGTGCCCGACCCGGTCAGCGTGATCGCTTTCGACGGCACCGTGCTCGATCTGAACCGAGCCGGCATGAAGGCCTACAACCGGCCGCGCGAAGAGATCGTGGGCCAGCCCATCCACGTGCTCAACCCCGACCTGCCGCGCGATCACATGCTGCCGGTGCTCGACACCCTGCGCCGCGGCGATACCTACGTGGTCGAGGTGACCAACATGCGTGCCGACGGCAGCCGCTTTCCGGTGGAAGTGCATTCGGCGAATTTCCATTACGAAGGGCGCGAAGACGTGCTGGTGGCCGTGGCGCGCGACCTCAGCCAGCGCCAGGAAGCCGAAATCCGCTACCGCGAGCTCATGGAACTGATCGACAAGGGCATCGTGATCCAGGACACCGCTGGCCGCTTCGTTTACGGCAACTCCGCCGCCCTGCGCATCCTGGGCATCGGCAACCAGGAATCGCTGGCCGAAGCGATGGGCGACGAGCACTGGCTCATCCTGCGCGAGGACGGCTCGCCGATGCCGCTGGAGGAATATCCGGCGACTCGCGCCATGACCACCGGACGCATCATCGAAAGCACGCTGATGGGGATGCAGCACCGGCAGCGGCGGCAGATGATCTGGCTCTCGGTGACCGTGGTGCCGCAGTTCGCGCCCGGGGCGAGCACGCCGCACCAGATGCTCTCGCTCTTCAGCGACGTGACGGCGATCAAGCGCGACAGCGCCATGTTCGACCGCGTGCAGGCGTTAGCGCACATCGGCGGCTGGGAGTGGGATTGCGCCAGCGACTCCCTGTATCTCACCCACGAATCGCAGCGAATCATCGGCCAGAGCGAACCGCCCGCTTCCATGCGCGAGCTTGCCGGCTGCCTGCGCAGCATCGATGGCGTGCGCCTGCAGGTGGCTGCGGAGGCAGCGCTGCAGGCAGGCTCGCACTTCGATCTCGAGCTGCAGGGCATGCGCGCCGACAAGCGCGACTTCTGGGTGCGCGCGATCGGTGAACCCATGCGCGATGGCCCGGCCACGACCCGGGTCAGCGGCACCCTGCAGGACATCACCGAACGCAAGCAGGCCGAGGAAACCCTGCGCGTGCAGGCGCGCAGCGACCCGCTGACCGGACTGATGAACCGTGATGCCGCGCTCAACGAACTCGAGGCCAGGCTCGCCGATCCGACCCAGTCGCAGGTTGCGGTGCTGTACATCGACCTGGATCGCTTCAAGGTGGTCAACGACGTGCTGGGCCACGCCGCCGGCGACCAGTTGCTGGTCGCAGCCACCGAACGCATCCGGCGTGGCGTGGGCACCGAGGGCCTGATCGCCCGCTTCGGCGGCGACGAGTTCCTGGTGATCTGCAGCTGCGGCGACGATCCGGACCGGCCGCAGCGGATCGCCGGCGAGATTCTCGGCCAGTTCGGCGAGGCCTTCCGCTTTGGCGGCGAAGAGTTCGGGATCACCGCGAGCATCGGCATCGCCTTCGCGCCGCCCACCGGCGGCAGACCGCAGCCCATGATCCAGAACGCCGACATGGCGATGTACGACAGCAAGCGCCGCGCGCGCAACGGCTTCCAGTTGTTCACTCCCGAACTGGCGCAGCTGCAGCAGGAAAAGCTGCAGTTGGAAACCCATCTGCGGCGCGCGGCCGAAGAAGACGAGTTCCAGCTCGTATTCCAGCCGCAGGTCGACCTGCGCAGCGGCCAGGTGGTCGCCGCCGAAGCGCTGATCCGCTGGAACAACCGCAAGCTCGGCGAGATGCGGCCCGACCGCTTCATCGCCCACGCCGAGAGCACCGGCGACATCGTGCGCATCGGTAGCTGGGTGCTGCACGAAGCCTGTCGCCAGGTCGCCGAATGGCGCGACGCGGGCCTGGGGATCGTGCGCGTGGCGGTGAACGTCTCCTACCGCCAGTTCACCGGCGACGACCTGCCGCGTCTGGTGCGCGAGGCGCTGGAGATGCACCGCCTGCCCGGCAGCGCGCTGGAGCTGGAGTTCACCGAGCGCGTGCTGATCGAGGACGCGCCCGACACGCTCAAGACCTTCGCCGATCTGCGTGCGCTCGGGGTGATGCTCACCATCGACGATTTCGGCGAGGGCTACAGCGCGCTCAACTACCTGCGGCGCCTGCCGATCCACGGGCTCAAGCTGAGCCAGCTGTTCGTCGAGGGCGTGCCCGGCAACCAGTCGGACGTGGCGGTGTGTCAGGCGGTGGTCGGCATCGCGCGCAGCCTCGGATTGGGCCTGGTCGCCGAAGGGGTGGAATCCGAAGCGCAGCGCCAGTTCCTGCTGCGCCTGGGGGTGCCGGTCGGACAGGGGTTCCTGTTCGCGCCCGGCCTGCCCGCGGACGAATTCGTGCGCCAACTCGAAGGTACCCATGTCCTCACCCATGCCTGAGCCCGAACGACTGCAGATCGAGCCGATCACGCAGGCCGACGATGCGCAGGTGGCCGCGATCATCCGCGCGGTCATGCCCGAATTCGGCGCGAGCGGCTGCGGGTTCGCGATCAACGACCCCGAAGTCGACTGGATGAGCCGCGCCTACGCCGGGCCGCGCAGCGCCTATTTCGTGCTCCGGCGCGACGGCCGCGTGCTCGGCGGCGGTGGCGTGGCGCCGCTGGAAGGCGGCGACTCCGACACCTGCGAGCTGCGCAAGATGTACTTCCTGCCCGAGGCGCGTGGACTGGGCGCCGGCGCGGCGATGATGGAACGCTGCCTGGAAGCGGCCCGCGCCTTCGGCTTCAGGCGCTGCTACCTGGAAACCCTGACCGGCATGGACGCCGCGATGCGCCTGTACGAGCGCAGCGGCTTCCGCCGCATCGACGGGCCGATGGGCGCCACCGGGCACGGTGGTTGCAACACCTTCTACCTGCGCGACCTGTAGGAGCGCCGCTTCGGCGCGACCGCGCCGCATGCGCGTTTCGGCCGCCACCGCTTTCGGGCCGCCGCAGCGGGCTTGGAGATGGATCAGGTCAGGGGTTGGATCGCGCAGCCTTGGATAGAGCCGTCGCGCCGAAGCGGCGCTCCTACATTAAAATCGCGGTTTCCGTCTCTGGAATCCCCGATGCAGCTTTCCGATGTGCGCGCCATCGTCACCGGCGGCGTCTCCGGCCTGGGCCTGGCGGTGGCCCAGCGCCTGGTTGCCGATGGCGGCCGGGTCGCGCTGTTCGACGTCAACGACGACAAGGGCGCGGCCGCGGTCGCGGCGCTGGGCGACGCCCATGCGCGTTACTTCCGTACCGACGTCACCGACGAGTCCGGCGTGGCGGCCAACGTCGCGGCGGCCAGAACGTTCCTGGGCGGATTGAACACCGCCGTGAACTGCGCGGGCATCCTCGGCGCAGGGCGGGTGCTGGGGCGCGATGGCGCGATGAAACTCGCCCAGTTCCAGTCCACCGTCATGGTCAACCTGGTGGGCAGCTTCAACGTCGCCAAGGCCGCGGCCGAGGCGATGCAGCACAACGATGCCGGCGAGGACGGCGAGCGCGGACTGATCGTCAATACCGCCTCGGTGGCGGCCTACGAGGGCCAGATCGGCCAGGCGGCGTATTCGGCGTCGAAGGGCGGCGTGGTCGGGATGACCCTGCCGATGGCGCGCGAACTGGCGCGCTTCGGCATCCGGGTCAACACCATCGCACCGGGCATCTTCTGGACGCCGATGGTCGACGGCATGCCCGAGGAGGTGCAGGCGTCGCTGTCGGCCTCCATCCCCTTCCCTTCGCGCCTGGGACGGCCGGAGGAATTCGCCGACCTGGTGGCGTACATCGTCGGCAACCGCTACCTCAACGGCGAAACCATCCGCCTGGACGGCGCGGTGCGGCTGGCACCGAAGTAGGTCGCGGTGACCGTAGCCTTGCGTTTGATGTTGCTGTCGCTGTGCCTGCTCGGCGTGGCGGGCGCCGCGGCGCGCAACGCCAACATCCTGGCCCTGGACGGATACAGCAGCATCGCCCTGACCCGCATGAAGACCGGGCACCTGACCTTGCAGGCGCGCATCAACGGGATTCCGGGCCGCTTCGTCCTGGACACCGGCGCAGGCCGCAGCGTGATCGAGGCATCGCGTCAGGCCAAGTTCGGGCTGGCGCGCATCGCCGACAGCACCGGCGTGGCCATCGGCGCCGGCGGCAGCCTGCCGTTGCGCATGTCCCACGGCAACCGGCTGCAGATCGGGCGCTACGTCGATTACGGCTTCACCGCCTACCTGATGCCGCTGGAGCAGGTGAACCTGGCGTTCCTGCGCCGGGGCCATGAGCGCATCGACGGCGTGATCGGCGCCGACGTGCTGCGCAGCGGCCATGCGGTGATCGACTACGCCAGCGGCACCCTGCACCTGAAGCCGAAGGCGACATCTTCCATCCCTACGAACCACGCAACGGAAACCGCGCAACGATGAAGGCTTACGACGTCAGGAAAGGCAATGTGGTCGAACACAACGGCACCGTGTACCAGGTGCGCGACATCGAGCGCAGCTCCCCGCAGGGGCGCGGCGGCAACGTCAAGTACCGCTTCACCATGTACAGCGTGCCGGGGGGCACGAAGTACGACCTGAGCGTGGGCGCCGAGGACGAGCTCAAGGAAGTCGAACTCTCGCGCCGTCAGGCGACCTTCTCCTACAAGGACGGCGACGCGTTCGTGTTCATGGACGACGAGGACTACACGCCCTACAACCTCGACGCCGATGTCGTCGGCGAGGGAGCCGGTTACATCAGCGATGGGCTCGCCGGCTGCTACGTGCAGATCATCGACGACCTGCCGGTGGCGCTGCAGCTGCCGCAAAGCGTGGTGCTGGAAGTGGTGGAAACGCCGCCGGAGCTCAAGGGCGGCACCGCGACCAAGCGCCCGAAACCGGCGAAGCTCAGCACCGGCATCGAGATCCAGGTGCCCGAATACATCGGCAACGGCGAACGGGTCTGGGTGAATACCAGCACCGGCGAGTTCGCGGGGCGGGCCGACTGAACCGCGCGCCGTCCGCAGCCGACCCGGTCGTGCTTGAGGGCTGTGGCGTCCGCCTCGAAGCCCTGACGACCGGCCACGCGCCAGAGCTGCTCGAGGCGGCCGGTGACGGCGCACTCTGGGAGCTCAACTACACCAGCGTGCCGGGGCCGGACCTCGCCTCGGTGCACGACTACATCCGGGTCGCGCTCGATGGCCAGGCCGGCGGCGGCATGTCGCCGTTCGTGGTGCGCGTGCGCGACACCGTGGTTGGCTGCACGCGCTACTACGACATCGACGCAAGCGTGCCGACCCTGGCGATCGGCTACACCTGGTACGCAGCGCGCGTGCAGCGCACCCACGTCAACAGCGCCTGCAAGCGTCTGCTGCTGGGACATGCCTTCGAAACCCTGGGCATGCGCACCGTGTATCTGCACACCAGCCATCAGAACCTGAGATCGCAGGCCGCCATCGAACGCCTTGGGGCACGCCGGGACGGCGTCATCCGCCAACACAGGAAACACAAGGACGGCAGCCTGCGCGATACCGTGGCTTATTCGATCCTCGACAGCGAATGGCCGGAGCTGCGCGCGAGGCTCGACGCGCGCCTCCTGTAGGAACGCCGCTTCGTCGCGACTGCGGTACCAAACGCCATGTCGCGCCGAAGCGGCGCTCCTACGGATCGAAGAGCTTGCCGGGATTCATCACACCGTTCGGATCCAGTACCGACTTGATCCCGCGCATCGCCGCGATCTCCGCTTCGCTGCGGGTACTGGACAGATAGGGCTTCTTGACCAGGCCGATGCCGTGCTCGGCCGAAATGCTGCCACCGTGGGCCTGCAAGCACGCAGCCAGCAGTTCGGTCACACGCCCGCATCGGGCGACGAATTCGTCCTGCTCGAGCCCCTCGGGCTTGAGCACGTTGATGTGCAGGTTGCCGTCGCCGATATGCCCGAACCAGACGACCTGAAAATCGGGGTATTCGTCCGCCAGCAAGGCCTGGGTTTCGGCCAGGAATGCGGGCATCGCCGAGATGCGCACCGACACGTCGTTCTTGTAGGGCGTGTACCGGGCCAGGCTCTCGGTGATGTCCTCGCGCAGCCGCCACAGCTGTGCGGCCTGGGCACCACTCTGGCTGATCACGCCGTCGCTCACCAACCCCCGCTCCATGCATTGCTCGAACGCCGCCAGCGCCTCGCCTTCCTCGGCCTCGCCGCTGGCGAATTCGGTGACGACGTAGAACGGATGGGTCTCGGCGAAAGGCGGTTGCGCGCCGTGCGCCAGCACATGGCCCAGGGCGCGGTCGGTGAAGAATTCGAAGGCCTGCAGCTGCAGGCGCAGGCGGAATGCATCGAACACCTGCATCAGCGCTTCGAACGACGGCAGCGCCAGCAGCATCACGTTGCTCGGCGGTGCCGGATCGGTGAGCCGGAGCGTGGCTTCGACCACGATGCCGAGGGTGCCTTCGGATGCGATCGCGAGATGCCGCAGGTCGTAGCCGCTGGAGTTCTTGACCAGGCCGCGATTGAGGTCGAGCACATCGCCATGACCGGTGACGAGCTTGAGGCCGGCGATCCACTCGCGGGTGTTGCCGTAGCGAAGCACGCGGATGCCGCCGGCATTGGTCGCGATGTTGCCGCCGATGCTGCACGAGCCGCGCGACGCGAAGTCGACCGGATACTGCAGACCCTGCGCGCGCGCCGCGTCCTGCACCGTCTGCAGGGCAATCCCAGCCTGCACGGTGAGCGTGCGATCGATCGCGTCGAAGCCCAGCACCTTGTTCATCCGATCCAGGCTGACGACGAGTTCGCCATTGGCCGCCACGGCGCCGCCGGACAGCCCGGTGCGGCCGCCGGACGGCACCAGCCCCACGCGGTGTGCGTTCGCCCAGCGCACGATCTGCTGGACTTCGGCGACCGTGCCCGGCAGCGCGATCGCCAGCGGTGCCGGGGTCCAGCGCCGGGTCCAGTCGCGACCGTAGTGCTCGAGGTCGGCCGGATCGGTTTTCAGGCTCAGGCCTGGGACCGCTTGACGCAGGGACTCGAGGCGAGGATCGGGCATGTGGGAGTGTCGGCCGCGTGGCTCGGCCCTACGCGGCCGACAATGCGATGGATGCGGTGCTGCTGCGGCGCCGGGGGCGTAGCCCCGGCCTCAAGGCGCAGGGTGCCAGCCGGCCCCCTTTCCGTCCAGTGCGGCAGCGCAGCAAAAACGTTCCCGAACTGGCACACTCGACATCCGCCTCCAGTTACCCCGATGAAGAAGACTTCCTACCCCAAGCAGGACATCAAGGTTGTATTGCTCGAAGGCATCAGCCCCAGCGCGGTCGAGACCTTCCGCGCCGCCGGCTACACCCGGATCGAGCAGCACCCCAAATCGCTGCCCGAAGAGGCGCTGCGTCGGGCCGTGGCCGACGCGCACTTCATCGGCATCCGCTCGCGCACCCACCTGAGTGCCGAGGTGCTGGCCGACGCCCGGCGACTGCTGGCGGTCGGCTGCTTCTGCATCGGCACCAATCAGGTCGACCTGGAAGCTGCCGAACTGGCCGGCATCCCGGTCTTCAACGCGCCCTATTCCAATACCCGCAGCGTGGCCGAACTGGTGCTGGCCGAGGCGATCATGCTGCTGCGCGGGATCCCGCAGAAGTCGGCGCAATGCCACCGCGGCGGCTGGAGCAAGTCGGCCGAAGGCAGCCACGAAGCGCGCGGCAAGACCCTGGGCATCGTCGGCTATGGCCATATCGGCACCCAGGTCGGCGTGCTGGCCGAAGCGCTTGGCATGCAGGTGCTGTTCCACGATATCGAGACCAAGCTGTCGCTGGGCAACGCACGGCCGTCGCTGGATCTCGACGATCTGCTGGACAGGTCGGACGTGGTGACCCTGCACGTGCCCGAGACCCCGGCGACGAAGTGGATGATCGGTGCGGCGCAGATCGCACGGATGAAGCCCGGCGCGCACCTGATCAATGCCTCGCGCGGCACCGTGGTCGACATCGATGCATTGGCCGCGGCGTTGCGCACGGGACACCTGGCCGGCGCCGCGGTGGATGTGTTCCCGGTCGAGCCCAAGGGCAACGACGATGCTCTGGAATCCCCTTTGCTCGGCATCGACAACGTCATCCTCACCCCGCACGTCGGCGGCAGCACGCTCGAGGCGCAGGACAACATCGGCATCGAGGTCGCGGCCAAACTGGTGCGCTACAGCGATAACGGCAGCACGCTGTCGGCGGTGAACTTCCCGGAAGTCACCCTGCCCGAGCATGCCGGCAGCCATCGCCTGCTGCACATCCACCGCAACGTGCCGGGCGTGCTGTCGCGGATCAACGAAATCTTCGGCCAGCGCGGCATCAACATCGACGGCCAGTTCCTGCGTACCGACGCCAACGTCGGCTACGTGGTGATCGACGTGAGCGCCGACGACGCCCAGGCCGCCGAGCTGCGCGCGGACCTGGCGGCGATTCCCGGAACGCTGCGCACGCGGGTGTTGTACTGAATGACACCGCGCAGTGGGAGCGATCGTGGGAGCGGCCTTGGCCGCGAATGCTTTTTCTTCCCCGACCACAGGCCAGGCGGAAGGCAATCGCGAGCAAGCTCGCTCCCACGGGGCAATCGCGAGCAGGCCCGCTCCTACGGGGCGTAACCCAGACGCACGAGGAGCAATGACGCGATGAGCCGAACGTCCACCGCCTTCCTGTTCGATCTGGACGGCACCCTGGTCGACAGCGTGTACCAGCACGTGCTGGCCTGGAAAGAGGCGCTGGATCGCGAAGGCGTGCCGCTGTCGGTCTGGCGCATCCACCGCAAGATCGGCATGAGCGGCGGCCTGTTCACCAACATCCTGCTGCGCGAGACCGGCATGGAGGTCACGCCCGAGCGACTCGAACGCCTGCGCCGCTCGCACGCACAGGCCTACGTCCGCCTGTCGGAAGGCGGCGCGGTGCAACCGTTGCCCGGAGCGCGCGAACTGCTGGCCTTCCTGACGGCCCAGGGCATGCCGTGGGCCATCGCCACCAGCGGACGGATGGAGACCGCGCGCCACAACCTGGAGGCGCTGGGCGTGGATCCGGCGCAGGTGCCGGTGATCACCCGCGACCTGGTGCGCCATGCCAAGCCGGATCCGGACCTGTTCGAGGCTGCCGCCGCACGGCTCGGCGTGGACATCGAGCGGTCGCTGGTGATCGGCGACAGCATCTGGGACATGCTCGCCGCGCAGCGCGCGCGGGCGCTCGGCGTCGGCCTGCTGTCGGGCGGCTATGGGCGCGAGGAACTCGAACGCTCCGGTGCGTTCCGCGTCTACGACGATCCTGCCGACCTGCTGCGCCATATCGATGAAGTCGCGGCGCGCAGCTGATCCCATTGGTATCGGAGCATCGCTTCGGCGCCCCTACAACCTCAGCCATTTGCGGGCCATGCGCCGCAGCGACGGGTCCAGCGTTGCGTCGCCGGCGACCGCGCCGATGTCGCGCCAGGCGAGCGCATGCGATTCGTCGCTGACCCGGAACTCATCGCCGGCGGTCGCACGCACCACGTAACGCACGTCGTAATGCCAATGTCCCGGCACGCCCTTGTGCTCGGGAATCCAGTGCCGGTCGAGATCGAAGATGTCGCCTTCTGGCACCAGGCCGCTCAGACCGGATTCCTCCTGCGCTTCCTTGAGCGCCACCGCGCGCAGATCGCGCTCACCGTCGGCATGGCCGCCCAGCTGCAGCCAGCGATCCAGCTTGCGGTGGTGGGTCAACAGCACTCGGGAACACGTGCGGTCCAGCAGCCAGCTCGATGCGGTGAAATGCCCCTCCAGGCGTGCGCGTGCGTATGGATCCGGTCCCTGCCGCCCTTCACGCCATAGCTCGGCGAATAGCGCCACCTGGTCCGACTCCTCCGGCCAGCGCCGCAGGTAGGCGTCCAGCGCCTTCCCGAACCCCGCATCCGAATCCACCGCTTGGAACATGCTCCGTCGCATCTGTGGCTGAAGAACCTGAATTATCGCCCAGGGTACCGATGCCGCTTGTGCCCGGCTCGGCCCGCGGGGTAAGGTCGCGCGGTTCACATGGCCCTAACGAAGGCCGTCCGTCATTGCCTTGGGAGAGAGCGATGCTGTTTGAGCGAAAGAAGCCGCTAGACCTGATTCTCGAGACCGCGCAGAAGCGCTCGCTGACCCGCCAGCTTGGTGCGTTCGACCTGACCATGCTGGGCATCGGCGCGGTGATCGGCACCGGCATCTTCGTGCTCACCGCGGTCGCAGCGAACAAGGCCGGTCCGGGCATGATGTTTTCCTTCGTCATCGCCGGCATCGTGTGTGCGCTGACCGCACTGATCTACTCCGAGATCGCGGCGATGGTGCCCGTCTCCGGCTCCGCGTACACGTATTCCTACGCGGTCCTGGGTGAGGTGATCGCCTGGATGGTGGGCTGGGCCCTGATCCTTGAATATGCGGTCGCCGCGGGCGCGGTCTCGGTCGGATGGTCCGGTTACGCGAACGGATTCCTGCATGCGCATGGCATCGGATTGCCGGTGGCGCTCACCGCCGGGCCATACGACACGATCACCATGCCCGACGGCACCACCGCGCAGGGCAGCTTCAACCTGATCGCCTTCCTGCTGGCGCTGCTGGTGACCTGGCTGCTGGCGATCGGCACATCCAAGTCGGCCAAGGTCACGGCGGTGCTGGTGCTGATCAAGATCGCCGCGCTGTCGGCCTTCGTCATCCTGGCGTTCCCGTCGGTGGACAACGCCAACTTCGTCCCGCTGCTGCCCAACGGCTGGGGTACGCCGATGTCGGGCGTGGGCGTGCTGGGCGCTGCGGCTTCGATCTTCTTCGCCTACGTGGGCTTCGACGCCGTGTCGACCGCGGCCGAGGAAACCCGGAACCCGAACCGCAACATCCCGATCGGCCTGATCGGTTCGCTGGCGATCTGCACCATCTTCTACCTGCTGGTGGCCTATACCGCGGTCGGTGCCATGGGCGCGCAGCCGGGCGGCACCCTGTCGCAGTCCAAGGAACCGCTGGCCTTCGTGCTGCGCGAGATCGGCTGGCCGCGGATCGGCGACCTGGTGGCAGGCGCGGCGATCCTTGCCCTGCCCTCGGTGGTGCTGATGATGATGTTCGGCCAGACCCGCATCCTGTTCACGATGTCGCGCGACGGGCTGCTGCCGGAAAAGCTGTCCACCGTGCATCCCAAGTACCACACTCCGTTCGTGGTGACCTGGCTCACCGGCATCTTCGTGGCGCTGTTCGCGGCGCTGTTCCCGGTCGGTGCGCTGGCCGACATCTCCAATTCGGGCACCCTGTTCGCGTTCTTCATGGTCGCCGCCGGCGTCATGATCCTGCGCCGCGTCGATCCGGGCCGGGTGCGCCCGTTCCGCACCCCGTTGATCTGGATCGTCGGTCCGCTGGCCATGGGCGGCTGCCTGCTGCTGTTCTTCAGCCTGGGCTGGTACACGATCAAGCTGTTCCTGATCTGGGCGGCGATCGGACTGGTGGTCTACTTCCTGTATGCCCGCCGTCGCAGCCACCTGGCCCCGGGCAACGAGGCCTTGCTGCACGCGCACGCCAACGATCCCAAGCTCGAACCGGACCCGCTGGTGCAGGAAGGCCCGAACGCCGGCCCCTGACGCACAACGCGTGAAATCCCGGGCAAACATCGAAACGGCCGGCGCCATGCCGGCCGTTTCCTTTTGTCGGAAGCCGTGCCGATGACGACCGGGCCTAAAAAGATCGGCCCGCTGCTGGCGACCTTCGTGGTGGCCAACAACATGATCGGCTCAGGATTCTTCCTGCTGCCGGCCACGCTTGCCCGTTCCGGGGGCGTGACCCTGCTGGCCTGGCTGCTGGGAACGGTCCTGGCGGTCGCCCTGGGCGCCGCATTCGCGCGGCTGGCGCGCGACTATCCGAACCTGACCTCGCCCGACGACTACATACGGCCGGCGCTCGGGCGCGATATCGGCTTCCTCGCCACCACCCTGTACTGGCTCGCATCCTGGGCCGGCAATAACGCCATCGCGGTCGCCGCGTTCGGCTATCTCGCCATCCTGCTGCCGTTCGGCGACGACCAGGGCATGCGCCTGCTCGGCCAGGTGGTGCTGATCTGGCTGATGTTCGCGATCAACCTGATGGGGCCGCGGCCAATCGCGCGTTTCCAGTCGCTGTGCGTGGTGCTCGGCCTGCTGCCGGTGGCGGCGATCATGACCGCAGGCTGGGGGCATTTCGACTTCGACCTGTACCGCTCGGCCTGGAACGTGACCGGCAAGCCCGATGCCGCTGTCGTGCTCACTTCGCTGTCGCCGGTGTTCTGGGCGTTCGTCGGCCTGGAAACCGGAGCGATGGTCGCCGGCGTGGTCCGCGACCCCGACCGCAATGTGCCGCGGGCGACCATCGGCGGGATCGTGCTCGCCGGCGTGGTCTACCTGTTTTCCTCGGTGCTGATGATGGGGATCGTGCCGGCCGAGCAACTGGCGGCCTCGGGCGCGCCGTTCGCGCTGGTGGCAGGCGAAATGTTCGGCCCCTGGGCGATCCCGGTGATCGCGCTCGCCGCGGGCCTCAAGGCCACCGGCACCCTGGGCGGATGGATGCAGGTCAGCGGCGAATCCGGGGCGCGCGCCGCGCACCGCGGCTTCCTTCCCGCCATCTTCGGACGCATGCGCGCCAATGGTTCGGCCGCCTGGGGACTGTTCTTCGTCTGCCTGGCCATGACCGTGATCGCGGCGCTCACGCTCACGCCGGATGTGGCGTCGCAGTTCGAGGTGATCGTCAACATGGTGGTGACGTTGATCGTGATGGCCTATATCGCCGCCGGCCTGAGCCTGCTGCTCGGCACGCCGGCCAAGCCATCGGGCCGGCGAGAAAAGCTGTTGGGCCTGGCTGCGCTGGTGGCCTGCGGGCTGCTGGTGGTGTCGGCGCCGGTGAAGATCCTGATCGGCTCGCTGGTGGTCGCGGCGCTGGTCTGGGTGGCATGGCGCGCGTTCGCGTCGCATCCGCCGGCACAGCGCTAGACTTCGCACCATGAGCGATGCCCTGCCCTACGACCACCACCGCCTGTGCGAGCTTGCCGGCGAGATCATCGTCAACGTGCGCGAACTGTCCGCGCGCGGCTGGACGCCCGCCACCAGCAGCAATTTCTCGCACCGGCTCGACGATCGCCACGCCGCGATCACCGTCTCCGGCCGCGACAAGGGCAGGCTGCGCGAGGCGGACATCATGGTGGTGGACTTCGACGGCAATGCCGTCGGCAGCGACCACCGGCCGTCGGCGGAAACCCTGCTGCACACCCAGCTGTACCGGCGCTTTCCCGAGATCGGCTGCGTGCTGCACACGCACTCGCATGCCCAGACGGTGGCCTCGCGTCTGTACGCCGGCCAGGGACACGTGCGGCTGGAAGGCTACGAGCTGCTGAAGGCCTTCCACGGCAACGATACGCACGAAGCCGAAATCCAGATCCCTGTGTTCGCCAATACCCAGGACATGCATACGCTCGCGGCGCAGGTCGATGCGCTGCTCGACCGGCAATGCATGTGGGGCTATCTGATCGACGGCCACGGCCTGTACGCCTGGGGCCGGGACATGGCCGAGGCGCGACGCCACCTGGAGGCATTCGAGTTCCTGCTGGAGTGCGAACTCGACCTGCGCCGGCTACGCGCGCACTGACCGGTGCTTGAAACACGGTATTTTCCCCGCATCATGGGGAATGGGTCCCTGCCGGGATCCGCAACCGCAACGCCTGAGGTCACGCCATGAGCCGACTGCGCATCTTCGCCGACGACACGCCCGATGCACCCGAGTTCGAAAGCCGCGATGCCGACGCCATCGCGCGCGAGCTGGCGCGCATCGGCGTCACCTTCGAGCGCTGGCAGGCGAGCAAAGCCATCGCCCCCGGCGCCGCCCAGGAAGAGGTGATCGCCGCGTACCAGGCCGACATCGACCGGATCACCGCCGAGCGCGGCTTCACCACCGTCGATGTGATCAGCATCGCACCGGACAACCCCAAGCGCGAGGAACTGCGCGCGAAGTTCCTCGACGAGCATTTCCACAAGGAGGACGAAGTCCGCTTCTTCGTCGCCGGATCGGGCCTGTTCACCCTGCACGTGGGCGACAAGGTGTACGAGATCGAATGCGTCAAGGACGACCTGATCGCGGTGCCCGACGGCACGACCCACTGGTTCGACATGGGCGAAGAACCCGAGTTCGTCGCGATCCGCTTCTTCCAGCAGCCGGACGGCTGGATCGGGCACTTCACCGGGACCGACATCGCGCAGAAGTTCCCGCGCTACGAGAAGACCGGAAGCTAGAAACCAGTGGGCAGGAACTAGGAACTAGGGTGTTCGGCTCGTCCCCCTCTGGTTCCTAGTTCCTACTCTCTGGTTCCTGGCCCCCGCATGATCCTCACCGACATCGAAGGTACGACCAGCAGCATCTCCTTCATCAAAGATGTGCTGTTTCCCTATGCCCGCCGCGAACTGCCGCGGTTCGTGCGCGAACACGGGCAGGAACCGGAAGTGCGGCGCTGGCTGGACACCGTGGCAGCGGAACACGGCGGCATCTGCCAGGACGCGATGATCGTGGAGACGCTGCAGGGCTGGATCGATCAGGACCGCAAGCACACCGCGCTCAAGGCGCTGCAGGGCATGGTCTGGGAGGACGGCTACCGCAATGCCGACTTCATCGCGCCGATCTATCCCGATGCGGCCGCAGCGTTGCAGGCATGGCACCGCGCAGGCGTACCGATGGCGGTCTATTCGTCGGGTTCGGTGCCGGCGCAGAAGCTGTTCTTTGCATTCAGCAGCGCGGGAGACCTCTCGCCGCTGTTCGGACACTGGTTCGACACCGAGGTCGGCCACAAGCGCGATCCGGACAGCTACCGTGCGATCGCGCAGCGCCTGGGGCGCGAACCTGGCGACATCCTGTTTCTGTCCGACGTGGTCGAGGAACTCGATGCCGCGCGCGAGGCCGGCATGCGCACCATCCTGGTCGACCGCACGGACGACTACCCCATGCCGCGCACGGGCGATGCGACCCACGGCCATGCGCGCGTCACCAGCTTCGACCAGATCGATCCGGGCGGCTGACCGGCGATGGCTGCCGTGGCTGTCGAACGACCGCAGCGCCGGGCCACGCTGGCGGGCGTGTGCGCGGTGGTGCTGTGGGCAGCGCTGGCGCTGCTCACCACGTTCACCCAGGGCCTGCCGCCATTCCAGGTGCTTGCATTGGGCTTTGGCATCGCGGGCCTGCTGGGCACGCTGCACACGGCGCTGCGCGGCGCGGCGGGCTGGCAGGCCTGGCGTGCGCCGCCGTCCGCCCTGGCGCTGGCGATCGCCGGTCTGTTCGGCTATCACGCGCTGTATTTCTACGCGCTCAAGCATGCGCCGGCGCTGGAAGCCAACCTCATCAATTACCTGTGGCCGCTGCTGATCGTGCTGTTCTGCGGCCTGCTACCCGGCGTGCGTCTGCGCGGCAACCATCTGTTCGGGGCACTGCTGGGTCTGGCTGCGGCGGCATTGCTGGTGACGCGTGGCCAGGGAATCGACATCGATCCGTCCGCATTGCCCGGCTATCTCGCCGCGCTCGGCGCGGCCGTGGTCTGGGCCGCGTACTCGGTGCTCAACCGGCGCCACGCCGAAGTACCGAGCACGGCGATCATCCCCGCCTGCATCGGCGTTGCGGTACTGGGCGGCATCGCGCACTTCTCCTTAGAGCAGACGGTCGCCCCTTCCGCCGGACACTGGCTGGCGCTGCTGGCGATGGGCGTCGGCCCGGTGGGCGCGGCGTTCTTCCTCTGGGATCACGGCACCAAGCGTGGCGACATCGCGCTGCTCGGCAGCCTGTCCTACCTCGCACCGCTGCTGTCGACGCTGTTGCTGGTGCTGGCGGGGCGCGCGCAGCCGCACTGGATCCAGGCGGTCGCGATCGCGCTGCTCATGCTCGGTGCCTGGATCAGCCTGCGCAGTACGCCAGACCCGGCGCGGACATGAGCCGCAGGACGACGCTGCTTGGAGTACTGGCGCTGGTGGCCGCACTGGCAACGCCGGCGGCGGCGCGCACGAAGGATCCGGAACCGCTGCCACAGCGCGACACGCGCCTGATCGCCGCGGCCGTGGATGCCCTGCCTGCGCAGCGCTCCGGCACGATCGACCTGTACGCCCTCGGCTTCGCCGGGGACGGCAGCCAGGACGTGTTCCGCAACGAGATCACGTACTTTCCGCAGCTGATGCGCCAGCGCCTGCAGGCACGCGGTGTGATCACCCTGATCAACCATCTCGACAGCGTCCAGCCCGCACCGCATCCGCTGGCGACCTACGAGAACCTGCAGCAGGCGCTCGCCGGCATCGCCAAACGCATGGATCCGGACGAGGACATCCTGCTGCTGTACCTGACCATGCACGGCACACGCGAGCACGAGCTGGCGGTCTACTTCCCGCCGTTCGTCGAGGACGCATTGATTCCCGAGGATCTGCGAACCGTGCTGGACGATGCCGGCATCCGCCACCGCGTGCTGGTGATCTCCGCCTGCTATTCGGGCGGTTTCATCCGCGAGCTGCGCGATCCGGACACCTTGCTGATCACCGCCGCGCGCGCGGACCGGGCCTCGTTTGGCTGCGACAGCGAATCGAACGTCACCTGGTTCGGCCGCGCCTGGCTGGTGGAAGGCCTGAACCAGGAAAACGATCTGCTCCAGGCCTACGAGTACGCGACCCGGCGCGTGCACGCATGGGAGCAGGCGGAAAAAGTCGAGGCCTCGTTTCCGCAGATGGCGGCGGGCAAGCGCATCCGCCAGCGGCTGCGGCAGTGGCAGGCGCAGTCGCCGCTGGGCGAGGCGGTTGCGTATCCCTATCCGATCGAAGACCTCGACGCGAAGCCGTAGGGCCCACGAGCGCGCAGGCGCGGTTCCTGTGTTGTCTGGCGCAGGCTCGCGCCACGAATGCTGACTGGTTCGACCGCCTTCGTGTCTTCCGCCGTGCAGTTTCTCGCCGCGCTCCAGCATGCCGACGAACTTCTACGGCAAGGCCTCCTCGAGCCTGTAACGGGTGGTCATGCGCTGCTCGCCCTGCCATGCGTCGAACGCGCGCACCTCGATCCGGTGTTCGCCCGGCGCAAGACCGGTCGGCAGCGTGCCGCGCCACAGGTGCGGCGATGGAGCAGCCTCGGGCGAACGGTCGTAGCCGCGCAGCGCTCTGGCGGCATCGTCGCGTGCGTTCTCCGCCTGCAGGCGCGGATCCGGACGCAGCGTCTTCTGCATCGGCGTCCATGCGCCGTCATCGATCCGGTATTCCACCCGCGTGTCGTCGCGCGCCATGTAGATGTTGGCGTACATGGCGAACGCCGGGTAGGCGCCGCGCCGCAGCACCCGCGGGGCATGCAGGCCAATACGGCTGTCGCCCTGTCCGCGCGCGCTGTGCCAGGACAGGCGATAGCCTCCGTTGGCGTCGACCTGCAGCCGTGCATACCCGTTGGGCGTACCATCGGCCATGGTCGAATCCGGGATGCCCTGCGCATCCTTTACGCCCGACCAGTAGGCGCCACAGGCCGCACCGACGTTGTATTCGTGCAGTGGCCGCGCCCCGCGCCACCCCGTTGCCGCGCCGTGCAGCACGTGTTGCTGGGTATGGCCGTGCCCGGACAGCAGCAGCACCTTCGGGAACGCGGCCAGTAGCGCGAACAGACGCGCTCGGTCGGCGTCGCGAAAGGTATCGCGTCCCTCCGCTTCGAACAGCGGGATATGCATGCCGACGACCAGCAGGCGCTCCCTGTCGGCGCCGGCCAGATAGCGTTCGAGGAAGGCGAACTGGTCCTCGCGCAGTCCGCCGATGTAGGCCGGCTGCCGTCCAGGTTGGTAGACGACATCGTCGAGCAGGACGAAATTGGCTTCCTGCTCCTCCCATGCCAGCGTGTCCGGACCGTAGTGATGGCGGAAGGTCAGCAGCGAGTCCTCGTCGCGCGCTGCATCGAAATCCAGGTCGTGGTTGCCCGGTACGTGCAGCCACGGAACGCCAAGCCGTGCGGTGGCGCGGTTGATGTCGGGATACAGCGACAGATCGTCGTGGACGATGTCGCCCAGGGTGAGCCCCATATCGGCTGCGCGAACGGCGCGGTCCTGCGAGGCCGGCATGGCGACGTCATGATCGCCGGAGACCGATTCGATGATGTCGCGGGCGTAGTAATCCACGTCGATGCGCGACTTGGGCTGCGGATCGGCAAAAACCAGGACCTGCAGACCCTCGCTCCGCGCGCGAGGCAGCTCCTCGCGCCGCAGACCGATGTCGGCACAGGCACCCGACGCCCGCATGCCACCGTATCCGAGAACGGGCGCCGGAGCCGTGACCAGGTTGCGCCAGAAATCGGGTAGTCCGTCGTCACGGCGCGCGAACGCATAGCCGGCGGGCTTGATCACGAACACGGTCCGAGGGCCTGCCGCGTCATCCGGCAGCTGGAACCTGCCCCGCGCATCGGTCGCGACGATGTCGCTTCCGTCCGAAACCCGGATGTCGGCCAGGCCGGGCTCGTCCGCCGAGCGCACGCCGTCGCCGTCGCCATCCTCGAAGACCACCGCGTCCGCACAGATCCGGCCATGCACCGGTTCGGCCCAAAGGGATGCAGCCAGCACCGGCAGCAACAGGCAGGCGATTCGCGGCATGAATGGCGTCCGGGATACGAGGGTGGAAAGTATGCCGTCCGTCCAGAGCTGGGCGGAACCGTGACGGATGCCGCCGGCCGCCACTGGCGCTAGACTGCACCAGGGCCGGCGGGACGGTCCCTTTACGGAATCGTTTGCATGCTCGGGCGTTGGACGCAGGCTGTGCTCTGGTTGCTCCTCGCCTTCGGCGCTCTCGCCGGGCGCGCGCATGCCGCCGAACCGCTGCGGCTGGTGCCGGGCAATTCGCAGAGCAGCCTCACGCCGTTCGTCGCCTACTACCACGACACCAACGGCACGGACGATGCGGCCGCTGCGCTGCGCCGGGTCGGCGAGGGCGGATTCGCCCCGCTGCCGGACGGCAATACCGCATTCGGCTTCCAGTCCGGTGCGTTCTGGTTTCACGCCCGCCTGATCAATCAGGACCCCGCCGAGCCGCGCTGGCTGCTGCTGCAGGAATACGCCCTGAGCGACCACATCGACGTGTACCTGCGCTATCCCGACGGCCGGCTCTGGCACCAGGCCGGTGGCGACGCCCTGCCTTTCCACGCCCGCAGCATCCGCTACCGGCAGCCGAACTTCATGCTCACGCTGCCCACCGGGCAGCCGGTCGATCTGCTGGTCCGGGTGCAGAGCCAGAGCTCGATGCAGGTCCCGCTCATGCTCTACACGCCTTCGGCGTTCGCCGAACTGTCGCGCGATGCGCAGCTCGCAATCGGGATCTATTACGGGATCCTGCTGGCACTGTTCGTCTACAACCTGGTGCTGTGGCTGAGCCTGCGCGACCCCAGCTACGGCTGGTACCTGCTGCATATCGGTGCGTTCGGCCTGGTGCTGTTTACCCTCAACGGTTTCGGCTTCGAATACCTGTGGCCGAACTCCACCTGGCTGGCCGACAAATCGGTGCCGCTGTCGATCTGCCTGGCGCTGATCGGCATGCAGCAGTTCGCGCGCACCTTCCTCGAACTGCCGCAACGCTGGCCACGAGGCAACTGGGTCAGTCTGGGGCTGATCGCGTTCTTCGTCGTATTTGGATTGGCCGCGCTGCAGCTGCCCTATCGGATTTCGACGCCGGTGGTGACCCGCGCGGTGCTGGTGGGCGTGCTGTGGATCGCGATCGCCACGGTCGTGGTGCTGCGCCGCGGATACACGCCGGCGCGCCTGTTCCTGCTGGCATGGGCGATGTTCCTGCTCGGCACCACGGTCTTCAGCCTGCTTGCCTTCGGCCTGTTCCCGAAAAACTTCTTCACCGAGTACGGTGTGCAGATCGGCTCGGCGCTGGAGATGCTGCTGCTGTCGATCGCGCTGGGCTATCGCTACGCCTCGCTGCGCAACGAGAACGAGCGCATCGTCAGCGAAGCCAACGTGCGCCTGGAACGCCAGGTCGCCGAACGGACACAGGCCCTGACCAGCACGCTGGCTCAGCTGGAGGACGCGCACGGAAGACTGCGCGATTCGAGCCGGCGCGATGGCCTGACCGGGCTGTACAACCGCAGCCACTTCCGCGACGCCTTCGAGCAACTGCTGCGCGATGGGCAGGCCGCGGCGCGCCCTACCACGCTGCTGATGATTGACCTGGACCACTTCAAGGCGATCAACGACCACTATGGCCACCTGGTCGGCGACGAGTGCCTGCGCTGGGCGGCCCGCTGCATCGGCCAGGCGCTGCGTCCCCACGAAGCCCTGCTGGCGCGTTTCGGCGGCGAGGAATTCATCGCCGCGCTGCCGGGATACGACCTGCACGAGGCGGTGCGCGTGGCCGAACAGCTGCGCGATGCGCTGCGCAGCGCCCCGTGCGAGTCGCGCGGGCGCTGCATCGCCTTGTCGGCGAGCTTCGGTGTACACCAGCTGCTGCCGGCCGACGACATCGCCAGCAGCATCGATGCCGCGCTGCAGGCGGCCGATGAAGCGCTGTATTCGGCCAAGGCCGGCGGACGCGACCAGGTCCGGACCTCTGCACCCGCATGAGTCCAGAGACCTGTGGGAGCGGCCTTGGCCGCGAATGCATCTCGCAGCACCGTAGCACGCGCCGTATGCACAAACAGATTTCGATAACGCCGCGAGAGCAATCGCGGCCAAGGCCGCTCCCACGGCACAGGCCTAGCGCGACCGAGACGCGAGCACCTTCGCCACGTCGGCAAAACCCAGCCCGCGCGCGCGCAGCAGCACGAGCAGGTGATACACGAGGTCGGCCGCCTCACCTGTGAGCGCGGCATCGTCGGCGGTCACCGCCGCCAGCGCGGTTTCGACGCCCTCTTCCCCCACCTTCTGCGCGATGCGCGCGATCCCGGCCTCGAACAGCGTCGTTGTGTAGCTGCCGGGTGGTCGTTCGCGTTCGCGGGTCTCGATCAGATTTTCGAGTTCCGCCAGCGCCGCGGCGGGCGCCTGCATGAAGCAACTGCTGGTGCCGAGGTGGCAGGTGGGTCCGCGCGGGCGTGCCTGGACGAGCAAGGTGTCGCGGTCGCAGTCGGCTTCCAGCCACACGAGATCCAGCGCATGGCCGGAGGTCTCGCCCTTGGTCCACAGCCGCTGGCGCGAGCGGCTGAAGAAAGTCACGCGTCCACTTGCCAGGGTCGCCTCCAGCGCGTCGCGGTCCATGTAGCCGAGCATCAGCACGCGCTGCGTATCGGCATCCTGCACGACCGCGGGCACCAGGCCGCCCTGCTTGTCCCAGGCCAGCGTTTCCGGATCGAAGCCGGCGGTTTGCGCATCCACGCTCACAGCCTCACTTCCACGCCGGCGGCCTGCAGCTCACGCTTCAATGCAGGAATCGCAATGCTGCCGTTGTGAAACACGCTTGCGGCCAAGGCGGCATCGACGTCGGCCTCGGCAAACACCGCGACGAAGTGCGCGGACGCACCGGCTCCGCCGGAGGCCACCAGCGGCACCGCTAACACCGCGCGTGCGGCCGCGAGCTGTTCGATGTCGTAGCCCTGGCGTACGCCGTCGCTGCCCATGCAGTTGAGCACGATCTCGCCGGCGCCGCGCTCCTGTGCTTCCTGGATCCAGTCGAGCGTGCGACGCCCAGGTGCGCGCATCCGATCCGGATCTCCGGTATGGCTGCGCACCCGCCATTCGCCGTCCTGCTCGCGCAGGCTGTCCACGCCCACGACCACGCACTGGATACCGAACGCGTCGGCGAGCTCGCCGATCAGCTCAGGCCGCTCCAGCGCGGGGGTATTGATCGATACCTTGTCCGCGCCGGCGTGCAGCACCGCACGCGCGTCGTCGACGCTGCGGATGCCGCCAGCCACGCAGAACGGGATGTCGATGACCGCGGCCACGCGCCGGATCCAGTCGCGGTCGACGCTGCGCCCCTGCGGACTCGCGCCGATGTCGTAGAACACCAGCTCGTCCGCGCCTTCCTGGCGGTAGCGCCGGGCCAGGGCCACGATGTCGCCCATGTCCACGTGATCGCGGAAGCGCACGCCCTTGACCACACGCCCGTCGCGCACGTCCAGGCATGGCACGATGCGCCGCGTCAGCATGCCAGCGCGTCCTGCAGGCGGATGCGGCCTTCGAGCAGCGCCTTGCCCAGCACGATGCCACCGCAGCCCGCATCGCGGGCCCGCGTAACGTCCGCGAGTTCGCGCGCGCCGCCCGAGGCCTGCAGCCGCAAGCCCGGTGCCCAGCGACGCAGCAGCGTATAGAGCTCGAAATTGGGTCCCGCCAGAGTACCGTCGCGCGCGATGTCGGTGCACAGCAGATGCGCCAGGCCCGAACGCGCGTAGAACCGCACCAGTTCATCGAGCGTGGCCTCACCCGCCTCGGTCCAACCCAGCGTCGCTGGCCGCCACTGTCCGTCCTGGTCCCGGCGCACGTCCAGCGCAACGGTCAGGCGCTCGCCGCCGAAGCGCTCCAGCCATCCGGCCACGGCCTGTCGCTGGCTTACCGCGAGCGATCCCACCACCACCCGTTCGGCACCCGCGCCGAGCAGTGCCTGCACTTGCTGCACGTCGCGCACACCGCCGCCGGTCTGCACGCGCAAGCGTCCGTCCTGCGCGATACGCTCGAGTAATCCGAGCAGCGAATAGCCGCCGTCCCGCGCCGCATCCAGATCCACCAGGTGCAGCCAGCGTGCACCGGCATCGGCGTAACGCAACGCCATTGCGAATGGGTCGGCGTCGTAGGAGATCTCGCGCGCGTAGTCGCCCTGGGTCAGGCGCACCACGCGCCCGCCGCGCACGTCGATCGCCGGATAGATGGTCAGGCCCATGCCGGCTGCCAGGCCAGGAAATTGCGCAGCAGGCGCGCGCCGGTGTCGGCGGAACGCTCCGGATGAAACTGGGCGCCGGCGATTTGGCCTCGTTGCACCACCGCGGCGAAGCGCTCGCCATGACGGGTGCTGGCAATGCAATCGGACGCAGCCGATGCCGCGTAGCTGTGCACGAAATAGGCGTGGCTGCCCTCCGGCATGCCTGCCAGCAGCGCAGACGGCGCCTCGATATGCAGCGCGTTCCATCCCATGTGCGGAATGCGGATTCCCGGTTCGCCGCGCAGGCGCTTCACCGTCCCGGGCAGCAGGCCCAGGCCTTCGACATCGCCTTCCTCGGAACGCTCGAAGAGCACCTGCATGCCGACGCAAATGCCCAGCAGCGGCTTGCGCAGCGTTCGCAGCAGATCGACCAGGCCGAGTTCGCGCAGGCGACCCATCACCGGCGCGGCCGCGCCGACGCCTGGCAGCAGCACACGTCCGGCATTCGCGATCGCTTGCGGCTCCTGCACCACCGGCGCCTCCACGCCCAGGCGACGCAGCGCGGTCTGCACCGACGTCAGGTTGGCACCACCGGAATCGACGATCACCACACCGCTCATACCGCGCCTGCCTGACGCATCACAGCAGGCCTTTGGTGCTGGGCAGTTCGCTGCCCTCGCGCCGGATCGCCTGACGTAGCGCGCGCGCGGTGGCCTTGAAGCAGGCTTCGACCTTGTGGTGGTCGTTGTCGCCGCGGACCTGCAGGTTGAGATTGAGACCGGCGCTCTCGCATAGCGAGCGGAAGAAGTGCGGCACGAGTTCCGTGGGCAGTTCGCCGACGCGTTCGCGCGCGAAGCTGCCGTCGAACACCAGGTAGGGCCGGCCGGAGAAGTCGAGCGCCGCGCTGGCCAGGCTTTCGTCCATGGGCAGGGTGAAGCCATAGCGGCCGATGCCGCGCTTGTCGCCCAGCGCCTCGCGCAGGGCCTGGCCGAGCGCTAGCGCGCTGTCTTCCACCGTATGGTGCTCATCGATGTGCAGGTCGCCGTCGCAGCGCAGCGACATCGCGAAGCCACCGTGCTTGCCGAGCTGTTCGAGCATGTGATCGAAGAAACCCAGGCCGGTGGCGACTTGCGGTTCGCCGGTGCGGTCCAGGTCGACCTCCACCTGGATCTGCGTCTCCTTGGTGTTGCGCACCACCCGGGCCGCGCGCGGGGCGTTCGCCAGCACATGTGCGATTCCGGCCCAGTCCCACTGCCCGCCGAACTGCGGCGTGCGCAGCCGGAAGGCGCGGATGCCCAGGTTACCGGCGAAGGCGTCGTCGGTTTCGCGGTCGCCGACCATGGCCGAACGCGCCCAGTCGATCGTTCGGTCCTGCAGGTACGGCAGCGCCAGGCCGACGCCGGGCTTGCGCGTAGGCAGGCCTTCTGCTGGAAGACTGCGGTCGATCAGGATGTCTCGAAAGACGATGCCCTGGCTCTCGAAAACCTGCAGCATCAGGGCGTGCGGCCCATCGAAGTCCTGCTGCGGGAAGGCTTCGGTGCCCAGCCCATCCTGGTTGGTCACCATGACGAACTGGTAACCGGCATCGCGCAGCCGCAGCAGCGCCGGAATGACGCCGGGCACGAAGCGCAGCTTCTCGTACCGGTCGATCTGGAAATCCGCCGGTTCCTCGATCAGGGTGCCGTCGCGATCGACGAACAGGACCGGGGTCATGCGGCTTCTCCTGCGGGGGTGCCGCTTGGACGCGACATCGCTTCCCCGGAGACAAAGTCGTGCCGAAGCGGCGCTCCCGCAACGCGCAAGGCAGCGATCATGCGGTCGTTTTCTTCCGGCGTGCCGATGCTGATCCGCAACGCATCGCCGAGCTGCGGTGCGGCGCGCTGGTCGCGAACCACCACGCCTGCGGCGAGCAATGCGCGGAACGCGGCCTCGGCATCAAAGCAACGCACGAGCAGGAAGTTACCCTGGGATGGATAAACTCGGTGCACTGCGGGTAGTGCCGCCAGCGCCGTGCCCAGTCTCCCGCGCTCCTGGCGGATGGTTTCGACATGGTCCCGCGTCTGCGCCAAGCTCGCAGGCTGCAGCGCGCCCAGCGCCAGCGCGGCGCACGGTGCCGGCACCGGGTACGGCGCCTGGCAGCGCTGCAGCAGCGCGATCACGTGCGCGTCGGCGATCACGCATCCGATCCGCGCCGCCGCCAGGGCATGCGCCTTGGATAGGGTGCGTAGCACGATAAGGTTGCGTTGCAGGCCAACATCGGTCGCCAGCGAGGGCGCGTCGGCGAACTCGATATACGCCTCGTCCACCACCACCAGCGCCCGGCCTTGCAGCCGCTGCGCCAGGCGCAGCACTGCATCGCGCGGGATCACGCCGCCAGCCGGATTGCCTGGCGAACACAGGAACACCAGCTTCGCGCCCTCGCCTTCCGCGCGCGCGGCGACCTGCTCCAGGTCGACCCGGAAATCGTCGGTCGCGTCCTGCAGCGGCACATCGACCACGCCTGCGCCCTGCAGCCGCGCGCTGACCGCATACATGCCGAACACCGGCGGCGTGACGAGCACGGCATCGCTGCCGGGTACGCAGAACGCGCGTACCAGCAGGTCGATGCCTTCGTCGCTGCCGCGGCCGATGAGCAGCTGCTCCGGCTCGACGCCGTACAGGCCCGCGAGCGCAACGCGCAGGTCACGCGGCTGCGGCTGGGGGTAGCGGCGCGCCAGCCCGTCGCGGTCGGCCGAATTCGCCCATGCTGCTTCGTTGGCATTGAGCCAGACATCGCCGCGCAGCGCCTCGCTGCGGGCGGAGCGATAACCGGCGAAGCCGCGCAGGTCCGGTCGCGCAAGCTGCAGCGGATCGATGCTCATGCTGCGTCCGCCTTTGCACGCTCCAGGCGTGCCTGCACCGCGTAGGCGTGGGCCTGCAGGCCTTCGGCCTCAGCCAAGGTGACGGCAGTCGGACCGATCGCGGCGATACCGGCCTGATCCACCTGCTGCACGGTGATTGCATTCTGGAAGCTGGACACGCTCACGCCACTGCAGGCACGCGCGGCGCCGCCGGTGGGTAGCACATGGTTGGTGCCGCTGCAGTAGTCGCCGAGCGCTTCCGGCGCCCAGTCGCCCAGGAACACGGAGCCTGCTGCCTGCACGCGACCCAGCCATGCGCGCGGATCGCGCAGGGCCAGGATCAGGTGTTCCGGCGCGTAGGCGTTGCTGAGGGCGAAGGCATCGTCGAGGTTGTCCACCAGGATCGCGTGCGAGGCCGAGAGCGCCTGCTGTGCGATCCCGCGTCGCGACAGGCGCGCGAGCTGCGCTTCTACTTCCGCCGCGACGCGCTCAAGCAAATCGGCATCGTCTGAGACCAGCAGCACCTGCGAATCCGGACCGTGCTCGGCCTGCGACAACAGATCGGCGGCGACGAACAGCGGATCGGCACCGGCATCGGCGACCACCAGCACTTCGGATGGACCGGCCGGCATGTCGATCGCCGCGCCATCGGACTGCATCGACACCTGGCGTTTGGCTTCGGTGACGTAGGCATTGCCGGGGCCAAAGATCTTGTCGCATCGGGGGACGCTGTCCGTGCCGTAGGCCATGGCGGCGATGGCCTGCGCGCCGCCGAGCTTGAACACGCGCCCGATGCCACACAATCGCGCGGCCACCAGCACCGCCGGATCCGCGCTGCCATCCACGCGCGGCGGTGTACACAGCACCACCTGCGGGCAGCCGGCCAGGCGCGCGGGTACCCCCAGCATCAGCGCCGTGGAGGGCAACGGCGCGCTGCCGGCCGGCACGTACAGGCCCACCCGCTGGATCGGGCGCAGGATGCGTTCGCAGCGCACGCCGGTCGCGGTGTCCACCGCATAGCCCTGCCCCATGCCGGCGCGGTGGAACCACTCGATCCGCTGCATCGCATCCTGCATCGCCAGCCGCAAGGTGTCGGGGACCAGCCTTTCCGCCGCAGCGAACTCCGCTTCGTCCACTTCGAAATCGGTGACGGGCACCACGTCGAATTTCCGCGACAGGATCCGCAGCGCGGCGTCGCCATCGCTGCATACCGCTGCGATGATCTCGGTCACGCTGCGTTGCACGTCGGCGGCGACCACCTGCGCCGGGCGCCTGAGCACGACTTCGCGTGCCGCCGCGTCCAGACGCGTCCAGTCGACCCGGTTCATGCGCGGCGAGGAGGTGGCACCCAAGGCTTCGGCGGGCGCGCTCACGCCAGCATCCTTTCGACCGGCAACACCATCAACGCGGCGGCGCCGGCGCGCTTGAGGTCTTCCAGGCGCTGCCAGGTCACGGCGCCGTGGCACAACGCTTGCAGGGCCAGGCGGTCGCTGCCATCGATCGAGGTCACGGTGGGCGCCTCCGCGTCGGGCAGCAGCTCCAGCAGTCCCGGTACCGCTGCGCGCGGGGCCTGGAACAGCAGCAGCTTGCTGTCGCGTATCTTCAGCACACCGTCGAGCCGGCGCAGCAGCAATTCGGCGAGCTCGGCACGCACGTCTCCGAACGCCGCCGCCGGGCCCGCCAGCACTGCCTCGCTCCGCAGCAGGGTTTCCACCGGCTTGAGCTGGTTGGCCGCGAGCGTGGCGCCGCTGGACACCAGATCGCAGATCAGATCGGCCTGACCCAGGCGCGGCGCGATCTCCACCGACCCGGACAGGTTGACGATGTCGGCTTCGATCGTGCGGCTGCGCAGCCACTGGGCCAGCAGTCCGGGATAACTGGTCGCGATGCGCTTGCCGGCGACCTGTTCGGCGCCGGTCCAGTCCCAGGACTCGGGTACCGCAAGATCGAGGCGGCATCCGCCGAAGCCCAACGCACGCCATTCGCGGTACGCGGGCGCAATGCCGCGCTGTTCGCGGTCGGCGGCCTGCTCCATCAGCACGTTGCGGCCGACCATGCCCAGATCGCACACGCCGTCGGCGATCAGCCCGGGGATGTCGTCGTCGCGCACCAGCAGCAGGTCCACCGGCAGGGTCTCGCCATAGCAGAACAGCCGGTCGCGGCTCTCGCGCCAGCTCAGGCCGCACGAGGCCAGCAGTGCGCGCGCCGGCTCGCTGAGGCGGCCGGATTTCTGGATGGCGATGCGCAACCGGTCGCGCACCCCGTTGGCGAGGTTGATGCTCATACGGGCATGCTCAATGCGACGCGACGAGGCGCGGGAACTGCCGTTTCGCCGCTGCCGCGTAGCCGCCGCTGCCGCGTTCCAGGGTCCGCGCCACCCGGCCGATGGTGGTGACGCTGACCAGGGTGCGCTCGTGGATCTCCCGGTACGGCACGCCCTCCAGCAGCAGCGGCACCACCCGCCAGCGGTCGGCCATCGCCTCGAGTTCGGCCGGTGTGCACAGATCCTCGAGGAAGGCACGCACGTCCTCACCGCGCTCCAGCGAGGCGAGCGCCTTGGCCAGCGCCTTCAGGGAGGCATCGGCATCGCGCTGCGGCAGGGGTTCGGGGCGTTGCTTCATTCGACTAATGTATTAGCGCGTTAATGCATTGTGAGAAACCTCTCGCGCATTGTCAACCCCTGGGGCGGTGTTCGGCGCACCGGTCGGGATTGGAGTCTGGAGATGAACAGTGATCCTGGGCTCACCCGCGGCTGTTGGCCGTTCTGAACCACTCGAATCGTTGGAAATCCGGGCCGACGAAGAACGTCTCGCTACGCTCCAAGTCGTAAATGGCCTAGCCGAAGCCCCTGCGGATAACGCATGCCGCGATCCGGCGCGCGCACCAATGCACGAACGTAGTCTGGCCGCGGTCCGGCCTCAGACGAGCGATGCGCGCGCGCGTTCGAGCACGCTGCCGTCCACCACCATCGCAACCGCCTGTGCCACTTCGCCATCGAGCGCGCGGTCGCGGTCGAGGAAGGGAATACGCTCGCGGATCGCGGCGTGTGCTGCGGCGATGGCGGCGCCGGGCTGGAATTCGGGCGCGGCTGCCAGTTCCGCGCGCAGACCGTCGACTTCCTCCAGGAACGCCTCCCGATCCTGCGCACCCGGCAGCGGCCCGCCCTGCACCTTCGATGCGAACGCCTCCGCATCGACCCGATCGGCCAGGTCGCGCGCGGCGTTGATCATGCCGCGGCGCAGGTCCAGCGCCTGGGCGCCGCTGTAGAGTTCCAGCGCGAGCACCTTGCCCAGGTCGTCGGCCATGGCCAGTACGTGGCGCGCTTCGTTGGCGCCCATCGAGACGTGATCCTCGGCGTTGGCGCTGGTGGGAATCGAATACACGCTGGCCGGATGCGCGCGGCTGGCCAGGTCGTTGACGATCGCCGCGGCGGTGTACTGCACGATCATGTGCCCGGACTCGGTGCCGTCCTCGTTGCCGATCAGGAACGCGGGCAGCCCGTCGTTGGTGGCCGGATCGACCAGCTTGTTGAGCCGGCGCTCGGATATGGAGGCAAGCACAGGGATTGCGGCCTTGACGTAGCTCATCGCCAGCGCCAGCGGCATGCCGTGGAAATGGCCGGCGGAGATCACCTGCTCTTCCACGTGCTCGGCCTGCTTTTCCGGAAACACGAGCGGGTTGTCGGTCACCGCGTTGAGCTCGATGTCGAACACGCGCTTGGCCTGCTCGACCGCATCGCGCACCGCGCCGTGCACCTGCGGGATGCAGCGCAGCGAATAGCTGTCCTGCGGCTGATGCTTCTTGCCACCCCGGAACGGGCGGAAGCGCTGGTAGAACTTCTCGCGCCCGTGGCGCTGGCCCAGCGGCACCCAGTCCCAGCCAATGTCGAAGCTGAGCGCGCGCGCCTGGTCGGTCTCCCACGAGGTGGGCAGCCACTGCCGGAACTTCGGCACCAGGTGATAGGGAATATCGGCGAGGGTCGAACCTTCGAGCAGGCGGCGCAGGTTGGCGGCGACTTGCACCTGTCCGGGGTGTGGCCGCAGTGCGTGCACTTCCTCGGCGAACGCGCCCAGGCGGCCGGCGAAGGCATCGATGGTCATCGCCGCGGCCAGGTCCGCGGTATCGAGCAGGTCATCGAGCTTGTGCAGCGCCAGCACTCCGCAAGCGAGCATCTGCGCGGTGCCGTTGTTGAGCGCCAAGCCTTCCTTGTACGCAAGCGAGACCGGTTGCAGGCCCTTGCGCTGCAGCGCCCGCGCGCCGGGCATGCGTTCGCCGTCGACGAACGCCTCGCCGCCACCGAGCAGCACGATCGCCAAGTGCGACAGCGGCGCCAGGTCGCCCGAGGCGCCCACCGAGCCCAGCTGCGGCACCACCGGCACGATCCCTGCGTTGAGCATCGCCGCGAGCGCCTGCAGGGTCTGCACGCGGATGCCCGAATGCCCGCGCAGCAAGGTGTTGATGCGGATGCACAGCATCGCCCGCACCACTTCGGGGGCGAACGGCTCGCCGACGCAGACCGCATGGGTGACGATCAGGTTGTCCTGCAGCTCGACCTGGAGCGAACGCCCGGAGTGCGCGGCGCCCGCCAGTTCGTCGCGCAGCGGATGCGCGCCCAGCAGCTTGTCGGCATTGCTGCCGAAACCGGTCGAGACGCCATAGATCGGCTCCTGGCGCCGGACCTGCTCGGCCAGGAAGCCTGCGGCCCGATCGACCCGCACCAGCGCAGCGGGATCCAGATCGACCGCGGCGCCATGGGCCACGGCGATGAGCTGGGCGCGGGTCAGCGAGTTTCCGTCCAGGTTGATCGGTTTCATCTGCGGCAATGCCCGGGTTCGGATACGTTGTTGTTCTTCCCTCGCGGGAAGGCTGCAGTTCAGCGCTCGCCGAGCGCCCGCCACTGTTCGCGTTCGACCTGCAGGGTGGAGCCCAGGTCGGCTTCCGCCACCTCGAACTGCTCGCCCCGGCGCAGGTCCTTCACCGCGACCATGCCGCGCGCCGCCTCGTCCTCGCCGCGGATCACCACGAAGCGGATCCCGGCGCGGTCGGCGTATTGAAGCTGCCTGGCCAGCTTGCGCGGCTCCAGCTGGGTTTCCACGTTCAGGCCGGCGGCACGCAGACGCTGCGAGAGCGATAGCGCCGTACCGAGGCCCGCATCGTCGAGCAGGGTCACCAACGCGTCGACGGAACTGTCGGCGGTGCCGACCAGGCCGGCCTCGCGCAGCTGGAAGAACAGCCGGGTCAGGCCGATGGAAATGCCTACGCCCGGCAGCTTCGATTTCGTGTAGTGCCCGGCGAGGTTGTCGTAGCGTCCGCCCGAGCAGATCGAGCCGATCTGCGGGTGCGCGTCCAGCGTGGTTTCGTAGACGATGCCGGTGTAGTAATCCAGGCCGCGCGCGATCGACAGGTTGATCGCGTAGCGCGCCTCGGGCACGCCCAGCACGCGCAGCTGCTCGAGCACCGCGCGCAGCTCGTCGCGGCCTTCCTCGAACAGAGCCGTGCCGCTGCCCAACGCGGCCAGCTTGGCCAGCGCATCGTCGTGACCGGTCGAGCGCACCCGGGCAAAAGACATCAGCCGGTCCACTGCGTCATCTGGCAGCCCGAAACCTTCGCCCTGCAGCGTGGCGCGTACCGGGCCTTCGCCGCGCTTGTCGAGCTTGTCGAGCTCGCGCAGCACCGCGAACTGGCGTTCGCCCTCGATACCCAGCCCCTCGAAGTAGCCACGCAGCAGCTTGCGGTGATTGAGATGGATGGTGAAGTCGCCGATCGCCAGCGCTTCGAACACCGCGCTGATCACCGCCGGGATTTCGGCGTCGTAACGCGTGGACAGCACGTCCTTGCCGACCACGTCGATATCGCACTGGTAGAACTCGCGGAAGCGCCCGCGCTGCGCGCGCTCGCCGCGGTACACGCGCTGCATCTGGTAACGGCGGAACGGGAACGCGAGGTCGTGCTCGTGCTCGGCGACGTAGCGCGCCAGCGGCACGGTCAGGTCGAAGCGCAGGGCCAGCTCGGGGAGTCCTTCCCCGCCCTTTTCGAGCGCCCCGGTGGACTGGACGAAGTACACCTGGCGCTCGGTCTCGCCGCCGGACTTGGTCAGCAGCACCTCGGTGAGTTCGAAAACCGGCGTCTCTACCGGCAGGAAACCGAACCGCTCGAACGTGCGGCGGATGGTGTCGAGCATGCGCTGGAACGCGATCTGGTCGCGCGGCAGCAGTTCCATCACGCCCGGTGGGGTGCGCGGTTTGATCAAGGGGGCTCCGGACGGTATGCGTTCGGTGGGGGGCGGCTGGCCCGATTCGGCCCATAAGTCTAACGGGTGGCGCCCCGCGCCGATGCCGCGCCCTCAACCAGGTTGCCGCTGCACCCGGGCATCCCTACAATACGCGGCTCACCCGCGTCGGGGTGTAGCTCAGCCTGGTAGAGCGCTACGTTCGGGACGTAGAAGTCGCAGGTTCAAATCCTGTCTCCCCGACCAATCGACAGCATCCCTTATGGGCTGCGGCCCGCTGCCGAACCACGTGTCCGCCCCTGAGTGCCGGTGCGGGGCGAAGCGGGCCCTTCCGGATCGAAGATGGCCTCGCTCCCGGCGTCCGCACCCTGCATGCGCAAGGCGCGGCGCGATTACGCAGTCTCCCCGAGGCGAATCCCATGTCCACGCGGGACCGGAAAGATCTCCCCCTCCCAGACACCGGGCCCTGCGCTCCGGAGACGGAGGAACAACGCGCCAGGCGCAAGCAGCACGAGAGCGACAACCAGGACGAAGCCCTGGAAGAAACCTTTCCTGCCAGCGACCCGGTGTCGCCTTTCGTCCCCGCCAAACCTCCCGACTGCCTGGCACCGCATCGCTGCTGACCGGCTCGGGTTGCTGCGCTATTTCGCGGCTCGTTTGCGTGTGGGAGGCGGCGCGCCCGGGCGCGCTTTCGAAACGTGTGGGTGGTCCGGCACGCACCAGCGCCATGGATGCTCGATGGCCCGCCGGATGCCGATCCGTGGGCCGACGGCAGGGGTCCGGGGTGGCGGCGTGCCGTCATCGACGATGCGCACCCCGCCCTCGCCGGTCACCAGGTCGACGCCGTCCAGGCTCCGATCGATCCCCATCGCCTGCGCGAGACGACCCGGCCCGCTGGCAAGATCGCGCTCCTTCGCCGGGTGACCCCGGGCGGCCGCCATCCGGTCAAGGCCGGCAACCGGTTCGAGGGCGCGCAGCAGGACACCGTGTCCTTCGCCGACCTCGCCGCATACCGCGTTGGCGCACCAGTGCATGCCATAGGTGAAGTACACATACAGATGGCCGGCAGGACCGAACATCGTGGCATTGCGCGCGGTCTTGCCGCGGTAGGAATGCGCCGCCGGATCGTCCGTGCCGGCATAGGCTTCCACTTCCACGATGCGGCCTGCGCGGCCGTCGTCCCGGAGCAGGATCTTGTTGAGCAGTTCCGGGGCGACCACGCGCGGATCGCGCCGATAGAACGAACGCGGCAGGGCCTTCCAGCGCCTAGCCGTTGAAGCCGGAGCGGTCAACGATGGCCTCCAGTCGTTCCAGCGCGTACGCATGGTCCTGCACAACGATCTGTCCGAGCAGGACTTCGACTTCATCCTCGAACGCACGCGGGAAGGTATCCGGGCGCTGCAGCAGACCTGGCACCTTCGCCTCGATCGCATTCAGGTGTCGATCCAGATCCTGGCGCCTCTTCGACATCGGCTCGCCAATTCCTTTGTGCGTCAACAGGTACGCGATGCCATGGAGTTTAGCGCGCGCTCCAAGGTGCGTCAGGACCCTGCATGCAGACAACCAGCCGCATCAAAAGCGTCTGGCCTCAAAACCCGAACAAGGCGAACATCGAACCTGAGTCGTTCAGATTGCTGGAAACAGTCCCCCGACCGCGCGGGTGGAGCGGGTGTCCGCATGAATCGTCGAACGCAACAGCTGAAGCGCCCGGCTCTTCGCGCCCGCATCGCGCGCGGCAGTGCAGTCGCCCGGCACCCAGACCGTGTAGTCGCGCATGTTGGAATCGAGCGCCGTAGCGAGCACGCAGGCATCGGCTGCAATGCCGGTGATCGCCAGCGCAGTCACGCCAAGCTGCACCAGCAGCACCGGGAGCGCACTGGCCAGAAACGCCGAGTTTTTGGGCTTCAGCACGTAAAAATGGCCTTTTCTTGGCTGTAGCGTGTCGGCGATCTGAGCGGCAGGACCAGGCTTGGCCCGGCACGCCGCAATCAGGTCGCTGAACTCGCCCTGCCACTGCATCCAGTTGTCGTTCGCGTAGATGACCGGACGACCTGCGGCATCGTACCTGTCGCGCAGTCGTGCGATCGCGCGACTCGCCGGCATCGCTGCGCGCGCGAGCGCCTGTCCGCCTTCGAACTCGAAGTGGTTCATCACGTCGATGATGAGCAGTGCGGGTTGGTTCGACGGGCGCATGGCAGCAACGATTTACTCAGGAGAATTTCACGATGCCGCGACGGCGCAAGCCGAGAATGGCGCATCATCGCAACGAGGAACACAAGCATGGCAAAGAAGACCGACAACGCACAGGTGCACGAGCTCCTGCTTCAGGCCCTGGAAACCGAGCGCGGCGGCATCAAGGTCTACACGGCGGCCATTCAGGCGGCGCAGAACGAAGACCTGCGCAAGGAATGGGAAGAGTATCTCGACGAAACCCGCACCCACGAGCAGGTCCTGACCAACGTGTTCGCCGAGCTTGGCATGGATACGGAAGAATCCAGCTCCGGACGCGAAGTCGTCGCGCACCAGGGCGCATCCCTGGTCAAGGCGATCGAGATGGCGATGGCGAAGGCCAGCCCGGCTGCTGCCGAGCTGGTTGCGGCCGAATGCGTGGTCCTTGCCGAAACCAAGGACCATCAGAACTGGGAACTCATCGGCAAGGTCGCCGAGGCAGGCGGCGCCAATGCCAAGGTGCTCAAGCAGGCCTTCGAAGCGGTGGAGAAGGACGAAGACCACCACCTCTATCACACCATGGGCTGGTGTCGGGAACTCTGGATCCAGAGCCTGGGCATGCCTGCCGTGCTGCCTCCGCCCGAGGAAATCAGGGACGTGGAAACCGCAATCGGGGCATCGCGCGCCGAGCAGGCACGCGATCAGATGCTCTGATCCATCCAGCCGACGCCACGCGGCCGGGTCTGACCGACCGGCCGCGTGACTCGTGCCTGTTTGCGAACGTTGGACAGCGGTTGTACGCCGTCCGGTCGGCAGCTCAGTGCCACCGCGCCTGTTCAGCCGGCTGGGTGGCCTGCGTATCCATGCACGACAGGTCGAAGAGCCCCCGATCCAGGGCAATGCTCAGCAGGTCGTTCAGCGCCTCGCGCGCGTGGATCCGGTCGGCGCCCGCCGACTCGGAGATCAGCCAGTCCGTACGCTTCCAGAATTTCGTGTACAGCGCGAGGCGGTCGAGATTGGAACGTCTGCTGCCAAGAATTTCAACGCGCAAATCGAGCAAGGCCCTGTCCAGCTCTGATCGAGTCATCCCATGGCTCCGGAAGGCGTCGTGCATCACATAAAATCTGTTCACGACATCCTGCCCGTTCCGTGTCAAGACAGCGTCAAGCGGACTGGGAGATCCTCGATGGACCCGTCCCGCTGCTGAACACGGGTGCCGAACCACTTGTTTTCGTGCCGGTTTCCCAACGATTACCCGCCAGGCAGCGCATCCACGCGCTCGCGCAGGATGTGCACGCCCAGCCCGGCCGCGCCGGCCGGCCGACGCGGGCGCCAGACTCTGCTCTGGACCCCACCCGCGCAGCGTGATGGGCCCGCGGACTTCGTCGACGTCGGCCCTGCGCCGGCTTTCGCGTTTTTTCGGCGCCAACGCGCCGTCATCGCTGCGCTATCGCGGCACCGTCGCCAGGTTTCGCGTCTGTCCTTCGCCACGCACCACGTAACGCTCGATGGTCAGCGACTCGGCGCCCATCGGGCCATAGGCGTGCAATCGCGTGGTGGAAATTCCGATCTCGGCGCCCAGCCCGAGTTCGCCGCCGTCGGAAAAGCGCGAGGATGCGTTCACCATCACCACGGCCGAGCGCAGCGCCTGCACGAAACGCTCGGCCGCCGTCGCGTCAGCGGTGGCGATGACCTCGGTATGGTCCGAACCGAATCGCCGGATATGGGCGATGGCCTGCTCCAGCGAATCGACCACCCGCACCGCCAGCACCAGATCGAGGAACTCGGCGGCGTAATCGTCGTCGGTCGCCCTCGTGACGCCCGGCACCAGCGCGCGCGTCCTGTCATCGCCGCGCAGTTCCACGCCGCGGGCCTGCAGCGCGCGCCCGGCTGCGGGCAGGAACGTGTCTGCGACGTCGGCATGGACCAGCAGCGTCTCCAGCGCATTGCAGACGCCAGGGCGCGAGACCTTGCCGTCCAGCAGCAGGCGCAGCGCGAGATCGTGGTCCGCATGGGCATCGACGAACAGATGGCACACACCCTGGTAGTGCTTGATCACTGGCACGCGCGCGTGTTCGGCCACGAAGCGGATCAGGCCCTCTCCGCCGCGTGGAATCGCCAGGTCGACGATGTCGGTCAGCTGCAGCAGTTCGACCATGGTCTCGCGGCGCAGGTCCTCGAGCAGCACCAGAGCATCCTCAGGCAGGCCGCACTCGCATAGCGCACGGCGCAAGGCGGCGGCGATGGCGGTATTCGAATGCAGGGCCTCGCTGCCGCCGCGCAGGATCACCCCGTTACCCGCCTTCAGGCACAGCGCGGCGGCATCTGCGGTCACGTTCGGGCGCGCCTCATAGACCATCGCCACCACGCCCAACGGCACGCGCACCCGCTCGACCACGATGCCGTTGGGCCGCACTTCACGCCGGGTGACCTGGCCGACCGGGTCCGGCAATGCGGCGACCTCGCACACCGCGCCGGCGATGGCGTCGAGACGTACGCGATCGAGCATCAGCCTGTCCAGGAGCGCGCCGCCGATGCCCTTATGCCGCGCCGCATCGAGGTCGCGCGCGTTCGCCTGCAGAATGGTTTCGGCATCGGCCTGCAACGCATCGGCCATGGCCAGCAGCAACGCATTCTTGTCGGTCGTCGACAACTGCGCCACGGCGGCCGACGCGTCGCGGCAGCGCAGGGCCAGGCTGCGGATAGTGGAAGCTGTCATAGCAACACCAGGTCGTCGCGATGCACGATGCTGCCGCCGTAGCTGTAGCCGAGCACCGTTTCGATCTCGCGCGAGTGGCGGCCAGCGATGCGGCGGATGTCCGCCGCCGAGTACTGGGCGATGCCGCGTGCGATGCGCCGTTCGCCGTCGGCGCCGCGACACACCAGCAGCACCGCATCGCCGCGACGGAAATCGCCTTCCACGGCGGCGATGCCGCCGGCCAGCAGCGACGCGCCCTGCCCCGCCACGGCCTGCGCGGCGCCGGCGTCGAGCACCACCGCGCCAGCTTCCAGCGGCGCACTCAGCAGCCAGTGCTTGCGTGCCACGACCCGGCTCGCGGAAGGCGCGATCCAGGTACCGATCAACCGATCGCGCGCCAGCGCCTCCAGCACCGCGGGCGCGCGGCCGTTGAACAATGCCGTGGCGATGCCGGCGCGAGCGGCGCGAGCGGCCGCCTCGAGTTTGGTGACCATGCCGCCGGTGCCTGCGGCGCTGCCCGCAGCTCCGGCGCTGGCCATCACCGCGGCATCGACGATGGCGACCTGCTCGACCGGGCGCGCATCGCCATGACGGCGCGGATCGCGATCGTAAAGCCCGTCGACATCGGTCGCGATCAACAGGATGTCGGCATCGACCAGGGCGGCCACCACGCCGGCGAGATTGTCGTTGTCGCCGAGCTTGAGCTCGTCCACCGACACGGTGTCGTTCTCGTTCACGATCGGCAACGCCGCGCGCGACAGCAGTGCCGTCAGCGTGGCGCGGGCGTTGAGGTAGCGCCGCCGGTTGCGGAGGTCGTCGTGGGTCAGCAGCACCTGCGCGACCGGGGGCTCGAAAAAGCCCTGCCAGAAGCCCATCAGCTTCGCTTGCCCGAGCGCTGCCAGCGCCTGGCGTTCGGCCATGCCGCTACCGCTCGTTGGCGAAGGCGACAGCGCGCGTCCGGCGGCAACCGCGCCCGAGGACACCAGCACGACTTCGCGCCCGAGACTGTGCGCGGCGCGTACGAAGCCGGCGATGGCTTCGACATGGCGAGGCGACAAGCCGCCGCCTTCGGCCGCCAGCAGGCTGCTGCCGACCTTGAGCACCGCCCGGCGCCAGGGCGTCAGCGGCTGCTCGCTGAAGCGCGTCGGGCCTGCGTCCACTGTCACCCGAGCGTCTCCAGTCGCTGGTGCAGCAGATCCAGACGCAGGTCGCCGGCGGCACCGGGCGAAACGCGCGCAGCCAGGCTCGCGGCCGGATCGCCGGCCAGCCAGCGTTGCGGATCGGCCGCCTGGCGGTAGGCGTCGCGGAACGGGACGCCGTCGCGCGCCAGATCGACCGCCAGATCGGTGGCGTACATCGACGGCTCCAGCGCGGCGGCCAGCGCCTCGGGTTTCCATTCCAGATTGCGCAACAGATCCGGCAGCAGCGCCAGCGCCGGCAGGCCCTTGCCGAAGCCGTGGTACAGCGCGCCCTTGGACAGCTGCAGATCGCGGTGGTAACCCGACGGCAGCGACAGCAGCTGCTCGATCTCGCAGCGCGCGGCGGCAACGCTGGCGTAGCTGGCGCGCATCAGCTCGATCACATCGGGATTGCGCTTGTTGGGCATGATCGAACTGCCGGTGGTGTACTGGGCCGGCAGTGCGACGAATCCGAATTCGGCGCTGGTGAACAGGCTCAGGTCCCAGGCCAGGCGGCGCAGGTCGAGCATGGTGCTGGACAGCGCCTCGAGCGCGGCCAGTTCGAATTTGCCACGCGAAAGCTGCGCGTACAGCGGCGAGACCTGGACCCGGCCGAAGCCCAGCGCTTGCGTGGTGTGGTCGCGGTCCAGCGGCAGGTTGACCCCGTAGCCGGCGGCGGTGCCCAGCGGGTTGGCATCGATCCAGGCGCGGGTATCGGCGGCACGCTGCGCATCGTCGATGAAGGCTTCCGCCCAGCCCGCCCACCACATGCCGGCAGACGACACCACCGCGCGCTGCAGGTGGGTATAGCCGGGCATGGGCAGCTGTGCTTCGGCAGCGGCGCGCTCCAGTGCGATCCGGGCGACCTCGCGCGCGATGGCATACAGCGTCGCCAACCTGTCCTTCAGCCACAGCCGGGTCGCCACCAGGACCTGGTCGTTGCGGCTGCGGCCAGCATGGATCTTCCTGCCGGCATCGGCCAGGCGTTCGGTCAGCCGCGCCTCGATCGCGGAATGGCCGTCCTCGTAGGTTGCGTCCAGCACGAAGACGCCATTACCGAAGTCGTCGGCCAGCGCTTCGAGTTCGCGCGAGAGCGCGGCGAGCTCATCGCCGGTCAGGATGCCGATGCGCTGCAGCCCTTCTGCGTGCGCGCGGCTGGCGGCAATGTCGTGCAGGAAGAATTCGCGATCCAGGATCACGTCGTCGCCGGCCAGGAACGCCTGGATTTCCGCATCGACGGTCACGCCGGGTTTCTGCCAGAGAAGGTCGGACATGGAGCGGCGCTACCTCGTAGGGATGCCTTCGAACTCGTCGTGGCCGAAGGCGAGATTGAGATTCTGCAGCGCCTGGGTGGCGGCGCCCTTGAGCAGGTTGTCGAGGGTCGAGACGATGACCAGCCGGCTGCCATCTTCTGTCAGGGAGAAGCCGCCCACCTGTGCGCCATGGCGGCCGGCAATCCGGCTGACCCATGGCGCCTCGTCGGTGACGTCCACCAGCGGTTCGCCGTCGTAGCGATCGCGGTACCGCTGCCGCACCGCGTCGAGCGTCGTCGGCTCGCGCAGATGCAGGTTGGCCGTAACGGTCAGCCCGCGGAAATGCGGTGCGACATGCGGCATGAATTCGACCGGCAGCAGATGCCGGGCGACCTCGCGCCCGTGCAGGTGTCCGGTCAGCGCATAGGGCATCAGGTTGTCGCGGAGCTTGTCCGGATCGTTCTTGTCCGAGGGTGTCGTACCCGCGCCCGAATAGCCGGACACGCCGAAGCACTGCACCGGGCCGGCGACGAGGTCCCGCATCGGCGCAATCGCCAGCTGCATCGCAGTCGCGTAGCAACCCGGATTGCTGATCCGCCTCTGCCCCGAATAGCCAGAACGCGTCAGCTCGGGCAGGCCGTAGTACCAGGCATCGTCGAAGCGATAGTCGGCCGACAGATCGATCACCACCGCGTCCGGATTGCCCGCATCGATCGCCGCGATGCACTGCTCGGCCTTGCCGTTGGGCAAGGCAAGCACGTAGGCGTCGACGCGTTCGTCGCCGAGCGCCTCATGGGGGATGTTGCGGTAGCGCAGTTCACTGGCGAATTGCGGCACGCGCTCGGCCACGCGCTGGCCGTCCAGTTCGCGCGAGGACACGAAGCCGAGCTCGAAGCCCGGATGCGTCGCAAGCAGCCGGATGAGCTCGGCTCCGACGTGTCCGCGCGCGCCCACCAGCCCGATCCGCTTCATGCCGCGTCTTCCAGCGTCGCCGGGCGTTGCGCGCAGTGCGCCACGCAGCGTTCGATCTCGTCGAAGCCCTGCAGGCCGTACCAGAACACCTTCCATTGCTCCTGTTTGAAGCAGCCGTCCGATTCGGCATAGTAGAAGGGGTTGACCGGGTTGCCGTGGCGCGAACGCCAGAACAGCTGCGGGTTCTGTTCGCGCATCACCTGCCAGACCGCGCGGCCCAGGCCTTCGCCCTGGGCGTCGTCGAGCACGGCAAACTTGTCGAGGTAGGCGACGCCCTCTTCCCTGGTCAGCACCAGCGCGGCGCGGTAGTTCTCGCTGACGTAGACGCGGAACGGCGCGGTCTGGGCGAAGTAGGACGGCAGCAGGCTGCGACCGAAGCTGGATTCGATCAGGTCGCGCAGCCTTTCGCGATCCACGCCGTCCCAGCCGTCGAAGCGCAGCACGCGCTCGCCGCGCCGCACCAGCGTGCCCGAACCTTTGTGCGTGAACAGCTCCTTGGCCAGTTCCGAGGGCCGTGTGATCGATACCGACGAGGACAACGGCAATGCATCGAGCAGGTCCTTGATCTGCTCGATCTTGACCCGCATGCCGCCGTTGATCCAGGGCTGCGCCATCAGGTGCTCGTACTCGGTGGACAGGTTGATCGAATCGATCACCTTGCCCTCGTTATTGAGCAAACCGCCGGTCGAGGTGAGGAACACGATCTTGTACGGCTGCAGGGTCTTGATCAGCTCGTTCGCCGCCCAGTCGGCGTTGACGTTGACGATCTGCCCGTCGGCCGTCTCGCCGAGCGAGGCGATCACCGGGATCGAACCGACCTTGATCGCGGCGCGGATTCCGTCGGTATCCACGCTCACCACCTTGCCGACCAGGCCATAGCGCTCCGGATCCAGATAGGCGGTTTCGAACACGCCCGACTGGATCGAGGTCGCGCGCACGCCCTCGGCCTGCAGCGCCTCGACCAGGCGCAGGTTTTCCTGGCGCATCACCCGCCGCACAACCGAGAGCACCGCGGCGTCGGTGTGACGCAGGCCGTCGACCGTGACCTTCTCGATCCCGGCCGCCTGCATTTGCGCGTCCAGCTGCGGCCCGGCGCCATGCACCACGATCGGGGTCAGGCCGACCTGCTGCAGGAACGCGAGCGACGAGGTCAACGCCTCCAGGTCGTCGCGCAGCACCGCGCCTCCCACCTTGACCACGGCGAACCGCGCCGCGTCGAGCTGCGAGAAGCGCTTGAGGTACTGCTGGATCTCCTTGGTGCTGCCCATGCTGGACAGCAGGCGGACGATGGTGGTGCGCAGGTCGGTCATGGAGACGAGCAACTCATTGCGGTTCCGGAAGCGCCCTCCGATCGCCGTTGCAGGCGGTCGAAGGCAGGGTGAGCACGGCCATGATCAGGCCTCCATCAGGCGGTGATAGTGAGAAGCGGCTTCGGACAGCTGGTGCAGCGACACCCATTCGTCGGCGGTGTGCGCCTGGGCAATGTCGCCCGGACCGAAGACCAGGGCGGTGAGACCGGCCTGCGAGAACAGCGAAGCTTCGGTCCAGAAATCGACCGCGTTGCCCACCGGCAGTCCGAGCGCGTCGGCGAGATCGCGCGCGGCGAGACGGCGTTCCTCCGCCTGCGCAACGTCGCCAGCCGGCAATGAAGGGCCACGGAAGATGTCGAGGTACTCGGCGCTGTCCGGCACCAATGCGCGGAACCGGGCGTGCATGGCATCCAGGTCTTGCGACGGCAGCGGACGGAAACCGAACCGCACCTCGGCGCTCGGTGCGATGACATTGGCCTTGATCCCGCCTTCCACCCTGCCGATGTTGAAGCGCAATCCGGTCAGTCCGCCGAAGCGCTGGTGCGCTTCGGCCTCGACCAGCGACAGCGCGTCCGCGCCCCAGCGGATGGCCTGATGCAGCGCGCTGGCCGACAGCGCATTGACCCCGGAGGCGTGACCCGCCTGGCCGGTGAACTTCAGGTGCACAGAGGCGATGCCCCGGTGCGCCAGCACTGCTTCGCAGTTGGTCGGCTCGGAGACGATGACTTCCCCGAAGCCGTGCTCGCGCGCCAGTGCATTCCGTTGCAAGAATGCGGCGATGCAGCGTGGATCGTTGGCTTCCTCGTCGCTGGAGAACAGGAACGCTGCATCGCCCTGAGTGGCATTGGCGGCCGCGAGCAGTCCGGCGGCGGCGCCCTTGATGTCGCAGGCGCCCAAGCCGATGGCGCGGTCGTCCGTGACACGCAGCTTCAGTGGATCGGCCGTCCACGCCGGCGAGTCCGGCACCGTGTCCAGGTGCACGTTGAACAGGCGCCGTGGCGTGCCGCGCACGGCCAGCAGCGACACCGCACCGGCGCCGTGATCGCTCACCTCGACCTGGAAACCAGGCAGCTGCGTCCGGATGTAGTCGAAGATCCCGCCCGTGCCGATGGCCCGTGGCGGGTTGCGCGTGTCGTATGACACCAGCGCCTGAAGATGTTGGAGGACGTTGTCGAGCATGCGCATGTCTTCGCCTGATTCATTGCCCGTGGATGCATCGGTCCGACTCGCGCCGGCACGCGCATCCACGGCGCGTGGACTCAGCGATTCACCTCCGCCCATAGCGTGCTGCTCATCCCGAACAGTTTGATGAAGCCCTCGGCCTCCTCCACGCCCCAGTCGGCCGACTGCGCGTACGTGGCCCCCTTGGCGTTGAGGATGTGCGGCGAGCGCACTTCCACCGCATCCACCCGGCCACCATTGGTTTCCAGCACCACTTCGCCGTTGACGGTCTGCTGCGACGAGGCGAGGAAGGCTTCCAGATCGGTCTTGAGCGGATCGTGGAAGAAGCCTTCGTAAACCAGCTCCACCCATTTGCGCGCCACCTCCGGCTTGAAGCGGTTCTGCTGCTTGGTCAGCACGGCCTCTTCCAGCGCACGATGCGCCGTCAGCAGCGCGGCCAGGCCCGGCGCCTCGTACACGATCCGTCCCTTCAGGCCGATGGTGGTGTCGCCGGTGTACAGGCCACGGCCCACGCCATAACGGGCGAACGACCGGTTGAGCTCTGTCAGGATCTGCGCACCGGGCATCTCCGTGCCATCCAGCGCGACCGCTTCGCCTTGCACGAAACGCAGCGTCGCGCGCAGCGTCTGCGCCGGCCATTCCGCGCGCGGCGCGCACCAGCCGCGCGCGCCGGCGCCGGGCGCTTCCCACTTGTCGATCTCGCCGCCGGACATGGTCAGGCCCAGCAGGTTCTCGTTGATGGTGTAGGCCTTCTGCTTGGCGCGCACGGAAAAACCGCGTTCTTCCAGGTAGGCCTGCTCGTAGGCACGGGTCTGGGTGTGCTCCTTCTGGATCTCCCGGATCGGCGCGACGATGCGGTAGTCGCCGCTGGCCTTCACCGCGAGGTCGAAACGCACCTGGTCGTTGCCCATGCCGGTGCAGCCGTGGGCGATCGCATTGGTACCCAGGTCGTTGGCGCGCGCCAGCGCCGCGTCGACGATCAGGTAGCGATCGGACACCAGCAGCGGATACTGGCTCTGGTAGCCCTCGCCCGCCCACACGAACGGCTTGACGAAACCCTCCCAGATCGCCGGGCCGCCATCGATGGTGAGGTGCGAGGCCACGCCAAGTTCCGCGGCGCGCGCTTCGATGGTGGCACGCTCCTCGGCGTCGACGCCGCCGGTGTCGGCGAACACGGTGTGCACCTTCCAGCCACGCTCCTGCAGGTAGGGCACGCAGAAGCTGGTGTCGAGGCCGCCGGAGAAGGCGAGGACGATATCTTTGGAATCCGAAGCGGTCATCGAATTGCTCTTGTAGGGCGGGCCTTGACCCGCCATGTAGGATTTGGGAGATCGCGATGGCGGGTCAGGATCCGCCTTACGACACCAATGCCGCCATCACCGCTTTCTGCACGTGCAGCCGATTCTCGGCCTCGTCGATGGCAATACAGTTGGGCGAATCCATCACCGCATCGGTCGCCTTGACGTTGCGGCGCAGCGGCAGGCAATGCGAGAACACGCCGTTGTTGGTGAGGGCCATCTTGCGTTCGTCGACGATGAAGTGCTTGAACTGGTCGCGGATCGGCTTTTCGTCGTGCCAGTGGCCGAAGTACGGCAGTGCACCCCAGCTCTTGGCGTAGACGATGTCGGCACCGTCGTAGGCGCTGTCGACGTCATGGCTCACCGTGAGCGAGCCACCGGTCTCGGCCGCGTTGTGCTTCGCCCATCCCATGTAGCGCTCGTCCAGCACGTAATCCGGTGACGGGCACAGCAAGGTGACGTCCATCCCGAGGCGGGTGGCGATGGTCAGCGCGGAGTTGGCGACCGCGGTGTTGAGCGCCTTGGGGTGGTAGGTCCAGGTCAGGACGTACTTCCGGCCACGCAGGACCTCCGAGGGAGCCGATCCTGGGTCCCGCGCGCCGAAGTGTTCCTGCAGCGCCAGCGCATGCGCCAGCTCCTGGCAGGGATGGGTGATCGTCTCCATGTTGATCACCGGGACCGGCGAATACTTGGCGAAACCCTTCAGCACCGCATCTTCCCGGTCGACCGACCAGTCGACGAACTTCGGAAATGCGCGCACACCGATCAGGTCGACGTAGCGCCCGAGCACCCGCGCGACTTCGGCGATGTGTTCTTCGGTATCGCCGTCCATCACCGTGCCCAGGTCGAATTCGATCGGCCAGGCGTCCTTGCCCGGCTGCAGCACCACCGCGTGGCCACCCAGCTGGAAGGCGCCCAGCTCGAAGCTGGTCCGGGTCCGCAGGGACGGGTTGAAGAACACCAGGGCAATGCTCTTGCCCCTGAGCTCGTCCCCCAGCGAATTGCGCTTGAACAGCGATGCCTGGGTCAGCAGCGCGTCGAGCTCCGGGCGGGTCCAGTCCTGGGTATTGAGGAAGTGTTTCATTGCTTGGTCGTGAGGTGAGGAATTCGAGGGTCTGAAACGCAAGAACCCAGCGCGAGGGCTGGGTTCGGACGGTGGTGAACGCGATGAAACGTTCCGGTCTACCCAGCTGCAGGCGAGGTTTCCGGTCGGCGCGCGCGCGAAGTCATGCCCGAAGCCATCCGGGCGGAACTGGCATATGCGTGGGCGGTGGGCTGGCAGGCGTTCATCGAGCGCGCATCCTCGCACGCACGGCCGCCCGCCGCAAGCTCAGCGGCCGGTGGAGGTCGCGTACGGGGCCACCGACACCCGCAGCTTGATCTTGTTGCCGGGATCGAAGGGCATGCGCGAGCGGTATTTGCTGCCCTTGTACATATAGTCCACCTCGTACGCCGCCAGGCGCCGGAATTCGCGCTCCACCGGCACGTCACGGCAGCCGCCATCGTCCTCTGGTTTGCCCGGCTTGAGCACGTCCTTTACCGCGCCGGCGATCCGCGAAAGCATCCTGTTGTTGCCATCGGGGCACTGGCGTTCGAGCCAGGTCTCATGCCGGGTTTCGTAGATCGGCTCGGCCCGTAGCACCTGGCCATATTCGACCCGCACGTTTTCGGTGGGAACCAGCACGGCCTGCTGGGCATGGAGCGGCAGCGCGACCAGCACCAGCGTGGACGACAGGACCCAGGCGGCCAGTGGCCGAGGCAGTGGAGATCGCATGGCGCCAGTGTATGCGGCTGCGCTGCCATGGGCCTGAATCCTCGCTGTCGTCGGCGGTGGGCGGCCGGTAGAATCGGCGGACGTTCCGAGCCGACGGCCCGATGAGCCTGCACCTGTACAACACCCTAACGCGACGGGTCGAGCCGTTCGCGCCGCTCGACCCCGCCTGCCCCACGATGTACGTGTGTGGGCCCACGGTCTACAACTACGTCCACATCGGCAATGCCCGTCCGTACACCGTGTTCGGCGTGCTGGCCGATCTGCTGCGCCGCCGGTATGGCGCGCTGAAATACGCGCGCAACATCACCGACGTCGACGACAAGATCAACGCCGCGGCCCGCGAGCAGGGCGTCCCGATTTCGGCGATCACCGACCGTTTCGCCGCCGCCTATCGAGAGGACATGGCCGCGCTCGGCATCGCCGCCCCGGACGTCGAGCCCGCCGCGACCGCGCATATCGCCCCGATCATCGCCATGATCGAGCGCCTGATCGCATCCGGTCACGCCTACGCGGCCGAGGGTCATGTGCTGTTTGCGATCGACAGCTTCGAAGGCTACGGCAAGCTCTCGCGCCGCGATCCGGAAGACATGCTGGCCGGTGCACGGGTCGAAGTCGCGCCGTACAAACGCGACCCGGGCGACTTCGTGCTGTGGAAGCCGTCCACCGACGAGCTTCCCGGCTGGGAATCGCCCTGGGGTCGTGGGCGTCCGGGCTGGCACATCGAATGCTCGGCGATGGCCGAGGCGCACCTGGGCGACACCATCGACATCCATGCCGGCGGCGTGGACCTGCAGTTCCCGCATCACGAGAACGAGATCGCGCAAAGCGAATGCGCGCACGGCGGCAGGCCCTTCGCGCGCTACTGGCTGCACAACGGCATGCTGACCTTCGCCGGCACCAAGATGTCCAAGTCGCTGGGCAACATCGAGAAGATCCACGACCTGGTGCGTGCGCATCCGCCCGAGGCGCTGCGCTACGCGCTGCTCTCGGCGCATTACCGGCAGCCGCTGGACTGGTCCGAAAGCCTGATCGAACAGAGCGTGCGCACGCTGGACCGCCTGTACGGGACCTTGCGCGATCTGGGCACGATCGAGGTCGCTCCAGCGATTCCCGCCAGCATCGAGGCCGCACTCGACGACGACCTGAACACGCCCGCGGCGCTGGCCGAGATCGCCCGTATCGCAGGCGAGGCGCGCAAGGGCGTCGACACCAGTGAACGCGAACGCCTGAAGCGCGAACTGCTAGGTGCCGGACTCGCGCTGGGGCTGCTGCAGCAGACACCAGCCGCGTGGTTCGGGCGCGGCGCCTCGAATGACGATGATGCGCGGATCCAGGCGCTGATCGACGAGCGCATCACGGCCAAGAAGGTGCGCGATTTCGCCCGCGCGGACGCGATCCGCGACCAGCTGGCAGGCGAAGGCATCCTGCTGGAAGACACGCCGCAGGGCGTGCGCTGGAAGCGCGCGTAGCGGGGCCTGGGTGGCCACGGGAGCAGGTCTCAGTCGCGGGCCCTTCGCATGAAATGCGGGAAAATCATGAGGGTCGCGACTGACGTCGCTCCTACAATGTCTGCAATGAGCTTTCCAGATCAGCACCCGTGACCGATACCGCCTTTCCTCTCGAATCCACCGCTGTCGATGCGCAGGCCGCCATTGCGGAGGAGTTCGGCTATTTCGGCGACTGGTCCGAGCGCTACCAGTACCTGATCGACCTCGGCCGCAAATTGCCGCCGTTCCCCTCTGACTGGAAGACCGACCAGCACCGCCTGCACGGCTGCCAGTCGATGGTCTGGATCGTACCCAGCGGTGACAGGGAAAGGCTCGATTTCGCCGCGATCAGCGATTCGGCCATCGTGTCGGGGTTGATCTACCTGGCGCTGCGCGTTTATTCGGGCCGCAGCGCGGCGGAAATTCTCGCCACCGAACCGGACTACATCGGTGGCATCGGCCTGGCCAAGCATCTTTCGCCGACCCGCAGTAACGGTCTGGCGGCCCTGCTCGCCTTCATCCGCGACACCGCACAGCGCGCCGTCGCGTGATCGCTGTCGTGGGAGCGGCCTTGGCCGCGAACGCCTTTTCCTGCACGGGCGATCGCAATCGCGGCCAAGGCCGCTCCCAATGGGCCGCAGGATGACGGAGGTTTTGCCCGCCCCGCTACGCAACCGCAGCTTCGTGCAGCTGATGCTGTACCGGTTTAGCACGATCCTGAGCTACCAGATCGTGGCGGTCACCGTTGGCTGGCACGTGTACGAGCTGACCCGCAACCCATTGTCGCTCGGCCTGATCGGCCTGGCCGAAGTGCTGCCGTTCTTCTGCGTGGCGCCTTTCGCCGGTTACCTCGTCGACCATCTGCCGCGACGCAAGCTGGGCATGGCCGCGTGTGCGGGGCTGGCGACGACCGCAGTGCTGCTGGCCGCGATCGCGCTGCACTGGCCTCCGGCGCGTGGCGTCTGGCCGATCTATGCGGCGATCGCTGTGGGCGGCTGCGTGCGCGCGTTCCTCGGGCCGGTTTACAACGCGCTGTTCGCGCGCGTGCTCAGGCGCGAACAGTTCGCGCGCGGCGCCAGTATCGGCAGCGTGGTGTTCCAGTCCGGACTGGTGATCGGGCCGGCGATCGGTGGCGTGCTCGTCGGCTGGGCCGGGAAGCATGTGGCGTACGGCACCGCTGCGGCGTTCGGCGTTATCGCCGTCGTGGCGCTGTCGCGGCTGCAGGTCACCGAACCGGCGCCGGTGCTGCAGCGCGGGCCGATCTTCGCCAGCATCCGCGACGGGCTGCGCTTCGTGTTCGGAAACCAGATCATGCTCGGCGCGATGGCGCTGGACATGTTCGCGGTGCTGTTCGGCGGCGCGATCTCGCTGGCGCCGGCCTTCATCCACGAGATCCTGCATTACGGGCCGGAAGGACTCGGCATCCTGCGCGGCGCGCCTGCGCTGGGAGCGGTCAGCGCCGGCCTGTACCTGGCGCGCAGGCCGCTGCAGGCCAACGCCGGCCGGATCATGCTGCTGGCGGTCGCGGGCTTCGGGCTGTGCATCATCGGCTTCGGCCTGTCCACGCATTTCTGGCTGTCGGCATTCTTCCTGCTGCTGTCCGGTCTGTGCGATGGCGTGTCGGTGGTGATCCGTTCGACCATCCTGCAGCTGGCCACGCCTGACGACATGCGCGGCAGGGTGTCGTCGATCAATGGCATCTTCATCGGTTCGTCGAACGAGCTCGGCGCGTTCTACGCCGGCAGCATGGCGCGCCTGCTGGGGCTGGTGACCTCCGTGGTCCTGGGCGGCTTTGTCACCCTTGGCGTCGTCGCCGTCACCGCGAAACTTGCGCCGCGACTGCGCAAGCTGGATTTACGCGACCTCGATCTGCACGAGTCCCGGTGACACCTGCTGCGTTACGGCGTCGCCAATTCGAAACGCACGACGCGCGTGTCCGGGTCAGCTTCGACCAGACGCAAGCTCACCCCTTCTCCCAAGGGCAGCGGCGAATCGCCCTGCACCGGCGCCTCGATGGCGAGTTCGCGCAGCATCGCCACGCCACGGGATTTGTCCTTCTCAACTTCGACGATGCTGCCGTCGAACTCCTCTCCCACCCGTGGCGCCAGGGTGAGCGCTTCGGCGAGGTCGATCACCGCACGCTCGAAACGGCCGGCACGCTGTGCGGAGCGCTGCATCGTCGCTGGCAGGGTCGGCAGTGCCGAGGTGACCCAATCGGGGACCGGTCGACCCGCGCATAGCGACAGGCAGACTTCACCGGTGTAGCGATCGACCAGCCGCCGCAGCGGCGCAGTGACATGCGTGTATTCGGACGCCAGCGCCCAGTGGCCGGCGTTTTCCGGAGGCTCGCCATGGAAGGCGACGTAAGCCGCGCCGCGCAGCAGCGTGGTGCAGGTCACCATCATTGCGATCGCCTTCGGATCGTTGGGATCGAGCGAGCGGATGAAGTCCTGGTAGGCCAGATCCTCAGGCCAGTCCAGGCGCAGCGCCTTCGCGCCGCGACGCAGGCGTTGCAGCATCCAGGAAGGCGGCGGCGGCAGGGTGCGCAGCAGGCCTACCCCGCCCTCCAGCATCAGATGCGCGGCGGCCATACCGGTGAGCAGCGAAATCTGCTCGTTCCAGTCCTCGACCGGGTGGCGCGCGCGGTAGTCCAGCGTCCATCGGCCGGAGCGTTCGTCCATCTCCTGCTCCGGCAGGGGCAGGCTGATGCCGCCACGGTCCTGCTCGCGTCGTTTCCTGAGCATGCCGATCTCGCGCAGCACGTCCCACATGGGATCTGCCCGGCCGGAATCCACGTCGGCCTGCACCCCTGCATAGTCGAAGCGCGCGCGGCTGCGCACCAGCGCCCGGCGCACGTCGACGACGACGCCCTCGCCGGTCCCGTCCAGGTCCATCGTCCACAGCAGGGCCGGGCGCACCTGGTCCGGCAACAGCGATGCCGCGCCTTCCGACAGCTGCTTCGGATGCAGCGGGATCTTGACGTCGGCTCCATACAGCGTTTCGCCCCGGCGATGCGCTTCCAGGTCGATGGCGTCGCCCGGGCGCACGAACGCGGCGACATCGGCGATCGCGTAATGCACCCGGTAGCCGTCGCCGCGCCGTTCGACATGCAGGGCCTGGTCCAGATCCATCGCCCCCGCCGGATCGATGGTGACCAGGGCGATGTCGGTGCGATCCAGATCCGGCAGTCGTGGCGCGGCAGCCGCGCGCACGGCGGCTTGCTCCACTTCGGGCGGAAATGCTGCGGGCAGCTCCTGCTCCCGCCTGATCGCATCGATGCCCTGGTGAAGGCCACCGTCAGCCGCAGCGGCCACGCCAAGGCAGCGAGTCCCGCCCATCAGCGCCTGCCCCGCAAACGGAAAAGCCCCGCTTGCGCGAGGCTTCCCCGGAATATCCCTGCTGCGACAGGCGTCACGCGCGCTTCAGTCGCCGATCTGCTTCTGCAGGTGCTCCCAGCGCTCCTGCTCGTCGATGGTGCGCTCGGCGGTGAGGCGGGCTTCCAGGCGTTCCAGGCCGATTTCCTCGCCTGAATCGACGCTGTAGCCGTACTCGCCCGAATCCACGCGCTTGAGCGTGCTGTCGATCTTGCCGATCAGCTTGCGGTAGCGATCGCGGGTCCGCAGCTCCAGCGAGTTTTCGGTCTCGCGGGTGGCCCGCTCGGCTTCATCGCCGATGTCGCGCACTTCGTCCTTGAGGTTCTCGATGGTCTGCTTGGACTCTTCCACCAAATCTGCGCGCCACTGCATCAGGCGCTGGCGGAAGTATTCGAGCTGCAGCGGGCTCATGTATTCCTCGTCCGGCCCTGGCTTGTAGCCGTTGGGCACGATCGGACGGCCGGTTTCATCGGTGTCGTACTTCACCACCTTGACTTTACCCTTGGGAGCGGGCGCGGCGGGTCTGGCGGTAACCGCCACGGCCACCTTGCCCAGCGGACGCGAGACCACCGGTGCCCTGGGCGCCTTGGCCGGTTCGCTCGCCGGCTGTGGGGCGGGCTTGGCAGGCGCTTTGGCCTTGTCGGACTTGGCTGCGGGCGCTGGCTTCGGCGCGGGTGCGGCCTTGGCCACATCGGGCTTGGAAGGCGCCGGTGTCGTCTTGGCCGGCTTGGCGACCGGTCCGGTTTTGCTGGCCGGCTGCACCTTCTTGGCCACCGCCTTGGCCGGCGCCGCCTTCTTCACGGGCTTGGCGACCTGCTTCTTCGGGGCCGGCTTCTTCGCAGCGGCCGGCTTCTTGGCAGCTGTCTTCTTCACGGCGGCCTTCTGGGCCGGCGCCGGCTTCTTCGCGGGCGCCTTTTTGGCGGTCGGCTTTTTGGCGGGCGCCTTCTTCGCTGCAGGCCGGGAGGGCTTCTTGACGGCCTTCGCGGCCTTCTTTGCGGGTTTCTTGACTGCCACTTCCTATACGTCCTTCTGGTTCCCTAGTGCGGGAAAGCGCGCTGTTATACCCTGCGAGCCCTACCTCGGCAACCGCGCGAGACTGCGCGCCGCGCCGTGCAAAGCCTGTGATCGACCGCCTGCTCATCGCCCTGCTGCGTGGCTATAAACGCCTGATCAGCCCCCTGCTCGGCCCGCGCTGCCGGTTCACGCCCAGTTGTTCCGAGTATGCGATGACGGCGATCGCCCGCCACGGCGCCCTGCGCGGCGGCTGGCTGGCGCTGCGTCGCATCGGCCGCTGCCATCCGCTCAACCCGGGCGGGCACGATCCGGTGCCCGATCTGCCCCACCAGCATGGAAACCACTGAATGTCGGACACGCTGATCGTCAACGCCCGCCTGGTCAATGAAGGCCGCGAGTTCGACGGCGACCTGCGCATCTCGCGCGGCCGCATCGCCGAAATCGGCAGCGGGCTGTCTGCGGGCGAACGTGAAACGGTGATCGACGCCGCCGGCCGCAGGCTGATGCCCGGCATGATCGACGACCAGGTGCATTTCCGCGAGCCGGGACTGGAATACAAAGCCGATATCGCCAGCGAGTCGGCGGCGGCCGTGGCCGGCGGCCTGACCAGCTTCATGGACATGCCCAACACCTCGCCGCCCACGCTGGATCGCGACGCGCTGGAAGACAAGTACCGGCGCGCTACCGGTCGCGCCTGGGGCAACTTCGGCTTCTACATGGGCGCCAGCAACGACAACCTGGCTGCGATCCGGGCGCTGGATCCGAAGGCTGCCCCGGGGATCAAGGTGTTCATGGGAGCCTCGACCGGCAACATGCTGGTGGACGATCCAGAAACCCTCAATGGCATCTTCCGCGAGGCGCCCACGCCGATCATCACCCATTGCGAAGACACGCCGACCATCGACGCGATGCTGGCCAAATACCGCGGCGAGTACGGCGACGACATCCCTGTGGGTGCGCATCCGGACATCCGTTCGCGCGAAGCCTGCATCAAGTCGACCCGGCTCGCGCTGGAGCTGGCGCGCCGCCACGACAGCCGGCTGCACGTGCTGCACATTTCCACCGCCGACGAACTGGCCCTGTTCGAGCGGGGCCCGCTGATCCGCGAAGACGGGTCGCGCAAGCGCATCACCGCCGAGACCTGCGTGCATTTCCTGCACTTCGCGCGCGAGGATTACGCGCGCCTGGGCAATCTGATCAAGTGCAATCCTGCGATCAAGGACGCTGCCGACCGCGAGGCGCTGATCGATGCGCTGGCCTCGGACGTGATCGATGTGCTCGCCACCGATCACGCGCCGCACACGCTGGAGGAGAAGGCACGGCCCTACCTGCAGGCGCCCAGCGGACTGCCGCTGGTGCAGTTCGCGCTGAATGCCGCACTGGAACTGGTGCGTGCCGGACGCCTGACCAATGCGCAGGTCGTGCAGAAGTTCGCGCATGCGCCGGCACAGCTGTTCGATGTATCCGAGCGCGGCTTCCTGCGCGAAGGGTACTGGGCCGATCTGGTCATGGTGGACGACGCGCCATATACCGTGGAGCGCGAAGACGTGCTGTCCAAATGCGGCTGGTCGCCCTTCGAAGGCACGACCTTCCACACCAGGATCGCCTCGACCTGGGTCAATGGCATGCTGGCGTGGGATGGTCGCAAACTGCTTGGCGAACCGGGGGGGCAGCGGCTGGGGTTCGCGCGGTGACCCCGCGCGGCATCGCCCTGTTCGTCGTCGCATGGTTCGCCGCCGCCGGTTGCGCCGTCGCACAGGTGGCCAAAGATGGACCGCATGTGCCGATCGGCGGCGACGGCGCGATCCCTGCCCGCGCGACACGACTGCCGGCGTCTGCCTCGCAGGGCGCGATGGTGATCGGCAATACCCACCCGGCTGCGATCGTCGAGTATGCGGGCCGCAGCCTGCGGGTGACGCCCTACGGCAGCTTCGCGTTCGGCATCGGCCGCGACGCCACCGGGGAAGCCGTACTGCGGATCAGGCAGCCCGCCAGCGACTGGATCGAGCATCGCATCGCCATCGTTCCGCGCGACTGGCCCATCGAAAGGATCGACGGCGTGCCACCGGCCACGGTTAACCCACCCAAGGCGATCGCCGACCGCATTGCGCGCGAACAGGCGCTCGTGAGCGCAGTGCGCACTCGCGACGATGAGCGTGTCGGCTTCGCCCAACACTTCATTCGCCCGGTCGAAGGCCGCGTCAGCGGGCGCTTCGGCAACCAGCGCGTCTACAACGGCACTCCCAAATCGCCGCATTCGGGCATGGACATCGCAGCGCCGAACGGCACCCAGGTCAAGGCGCCGGCCGATGGCGTGATCAGCTTCGCCGACGGCGACCTCTATCTCACCGGCGGCACCGTGGTGCTCGATCATGGTCACGGCATCAGCAGTAATTTCCTGCACCTCTCGCGGATCGACGTGAAGGTCGGCGATACCGTGAAGCAGGGCGACGTCATCGGCGCGGTCGGTGCGACGGGGCGCGCGACCGGGCCACATTTGCATTGGGGGATGAATTGGTTCGACGTGCGCATCGACCCGCTGCTGGTCCTCGAACGCGGACAGTAAATTCCCGCAGCGCCAGCGATATCGCGCGCTGCGGCGCGTTCAGAGCTAGGCGCCTGTTGTGCAGTGGCGGCGCGGTTCGATGTGCGCATCGACCCGCTGCTGGTGCTCGAGCGCGGACAGTAGATCTCGAAGCTTCGCCATTATCGCGCGCCGCGGCGCGTTCCAGGATAAGGCGCGCGTGTTGCAGTAGCGGCGCGGTTCGATGTGCGCTTCGACGCGCTCCTTGTCCTCGAACGCGACAAGCCTCCGCCCCTTAGCCGTGATTCCTCCCGCGCTGCGGCGCGCCGGTTGCATCGGCGAGCGAGTCCACCCGCAGCGCGGTTCGACGTGCGCGTCGATCCTGGTGCTCGAACGCGCCCGGCGCGATTGACGGCGCGCAGCGCGAAACGCGCGCATGGATCCGGCTAGCCGCCCGGCCGCTGCATCAGCCTGCCCAGCGCGGTGTGCGAGGGGGTCGCGGCCAGATCGAGCGGCGTCACGAGCTTGGGATTGGGATCGGGAATTGGCTGCTGTCCGCCGACGCCACGCGCAGCCCTGGCCAGCGGCGGCATCGTCGGGACGCCCAAGGCCTGTCGAGCGAGCGCCAGCTCGGCCTGCAATGCGTCGTCCTCGATGGTGGCATTGTCGGCCGCGCCCACCGGGGCCACGATTGCGGAAGGCGGCGCCCCAGCCCTGGCAGCCGTCTGTGGTGCTGCAGCCCGCAGCGCTTGCTGCCGTTCCGGCCGTAGCAATGGCCAGACCTCGTCCCACAACGCCTTCCAGTCGATATCCGGGAACGGTGCCGTGCCGCGAGGCTCCAGTACGATCCGAGGCGCCAGACTTCCGCGCGGATCGGCTGCGCATTCGGCGAAGCTTCGGTACACCACTTCGCTGCAGACCATATGGGTGGGATCGTTGCGGATCACGTGATCCAGCGCCTCGCGTATCACCAGCCGCACGGCCGGATCTCCAGGCAGTTTGCCGCGCACCGCCAGCACCACGCCCAGGGTCGCTAGCATGTCCAGTGGATAGGGAATGCCGAGCAGCGATTGCGCGTGCGCCAGTACCAGCGCGCGATCGCCATCGTCCAGCACACTGCCGTCGTGGGCCAGCGGGCGAAAGGCATCGATATAGTGATAGTTGACCTCGTCGGCGAGTCGTTGCACCAACGGATAACGCCGCACGCCGCTGGCGGACGCTTCGATCAGATCGCCACCATCGGCGACCAGCGCGGCGTGGCTGTAGATGGAGTCGCCGCACCAGGCGATGAGCTGGGACAGCGGCCCTTCGCCCAGCATCAACAGCACATCGCCGACCTGCAGGTCGCTTGCTGCCACAGCTTGAGTGCTGGATGTACCGACGGTTTCGATCATGCGCGTGCCTGTGCGTTTGCCTGAGGGGAAAGTTCGCTGCTGACGCGATCGCGCCCTGCCGCCTTGCTCGCGTACAGGGCCGCGTCGGCGCGGGCGAGCAGCTGTTGCGCGGTTTCGCCGGCGCGCAGCTGGGCCAGGCCGATGCTCAGGCTGCCGGCCACCAGCAATCCATCGATCGACAACGGGCGGCAGTTCACCGCCGCCAGCATCTGTTCGGACCGCGCTGCGCCATCGGCCAGCGCGGTATCGGGCATCAGCACGAGAAACTCGTCGCCACCGTATCGGCCAAGCAGGTCCTGGGTGCGCAGGCGGTTGCGCACGCGCTGGCCGATGTAACTCAGGCAGGCATCGCCGACGTGGTGTCCGTGGGTGTCGTTGATGCCCTTGAAGTGGTCAATGTCGACGAATGCCACGCACAATGGCCGTCCGGTGGCCTGGACGATGGCGATTTCTTCCTTGAGCCGCCGTTCGATGGCGCCACGGCTCAGCACGCCGGTCAGCGGATCGGTGCTCGCCTGCCGGCTGGCGTGGTCGCGGTCGCGGCGCAGCTGCAGCAGCTTGTCCGACAACCCGATCGTGAGCAGCAGCCCGGCGAGCGCGAAACTCGCGGCCAGCGCATGCGTCAGCCAGCTGGCGCCGGCGATGAAACCCATCAGCTGCAGCGCCTTGAGAATGCACATCACGATCAGCGGCAGCCATGACAGCAGCAGGAAGCGCGCGGCGCGATGGCCCTTCAGGCTGGTCGCCGCACCCGCGGCGAACACGGCGAGCGCCGACAGCACCAGCAGCAGGTTGCCCAACATCGCGAACTCGCCGCGATCCATCGCCAGGTTCAACAGCGCCGTCGCGCCCATCGCCAGCGTCAGCCAATGCAGGATCCGGTCGATCCGAGGCGCCTGGCGCCTGAGGTCGAGGAACATGCGCATGAACACATTGCTCGCCATCACACCCAGGCAACCCACCACCCGGGTTGCCCGTGGATCCTGCCCGAACAGCGCATCCAGCCATGGAATGCCGCGCATTTCCCCGCCCATGGCCGCGATGTAGAGCGCGGCGCAGGTAAGGGTCAGCGCGAGGAACGCGAAACTGCGCTCGCCCACCCCCGCCCAGAACGCGAGCGCGAGCAGCGCCAACACCACCATGGCGCTGAGGATCATGGTGCGCCAGGCGACGTAGATGAGGTCGGCGCGATGCACCTCATCTCGGCCCTGCACTGAGACCGCCATCGGCACCGCGCCGGGCGCGCTCACGCGCAGGTAGACGGATGCACCGGCGGGCAGGCCCTGCGGCAAGGGAATGGCGAGGGCACGCGAGGAATAGCGCAGATCCATGTCGTCGCCATAGATGGCGTGTCGCGTTGGGGTCGCGGCGCCCGGCGTCCAGGCTTCCACCCGGGTCATGTACGGGCCATCGAGCAGCAGCAGGGGTTCGGATTGGGTATCCACGCGGGCACTCGTGCGTACCCGCCACCAACGCGGCTGGTGGGAGACCTCCTGGACCACGGCGACGGGGCGGACCTGGAACTGGCCATCCAGTTGTCCGGAGAGAACCTGCTCTGGCTCCGCCGGCGTCGGCAGGCGCGCCACTTCCAGCGCCCCGGCTCGCAGCGACGCGCACGCCGTCAAGGCCGCCAGCAGCAGCCAGCCGCGCCATCGCGTGGCACCCTTGGGATCCCCCTTCCCCATCCGGCCATGCTAGCGCACTGGCCGCCCTGTCGCCGCTGCCCGCGGCGACGATCAGCTTGCGCCGACCCCCGAGACCCGAGCGACCGCATCGTGCGCATGCAAGCTCTCTAGATGCGACACGGTGGCATCGAAACGCAGTACGCGTGGATCGTGCGAAAGGGCTGCGGCCACGCGGCGCGCGGCGTCCTCGCAGAACATCAGGTTGGCCGCATTGAGTTCCGCGAAGGCCTGCTCGTCTTCGCGCTTGACCGCCGTCTGCACCGGCGTTGCCAGCGCGGCTTCCACCGCATCGATCAACGCGGTGACCGGCAGCACCTCGAAGGCCGGCTTCAGTTCGACCCGGATGTCGGCACGGCTGCGCTGGGCATGCGGGGTTGCGGCCAGGCCGCGCTCGGATGCGAGCCAGTCGTGCACCACCGCGGTGGACAGCGGCCGCGCCGCGGCGAAGTCCGCCGCGAACCGCTCGGCGTTGAGCTGGCGCGACAGGGCGGCCGATGCGGGACAGGTGCTCGAATACTCGACCGCGAAACGCAGCGCCAGGTGCAGGTGGCCTTCGAGGAGCTCGGCTTCGATCACCAGCGGATAGCGCTTCCAGCCGGCGTTGTCGCTGGCCAGTGCCTTGCGCAGCAGCAGGTGGTCGTAGCGGATCGCCAGGCGTGCGCGCGTCGAGGCGCCGCGCTGCGATTCGACGAACAGTTGCAGCACGCGGCGCAGGCCGGCCGGCGTGACCGGCTCGCTGGCCAGCGCCTGCTGCAGTTGCAGGTAAAGGCGCGACATGTGGATGCCGCGCGCGGCTGCATCCACCAGGTCGACCGCCACGTCCACGGCGGCCGCAACCTGGATCGTGCTGCCGTCGTCGGACTGGACGCGCAGCGGCAGTGCGATCCCGTCCATGCCGACCCAGTCGAGCGGCCGCGCAAGCGCGACCGCATCGGCGGCGACATCGGGCAGCGGGCGTGGGATTCCTGGGGTCACGGATGCAGGCGGGGGCGAAACGAAGCGCAAATTGTAGCGATCCGCCGCCGGCCTGCCCCGAACCCGCGCGAAACGCTCAGTTGCGCGCGGCGCGCCAGCTGCCCCAGAGGGTGCCCCAGCGCTTGGCCGGCTGCCACGCCGCGCCCGTGGCCGCGGCTTCCAGGCGCCGGCGCACGATCTGGTCACGCAACCGGGCCGGGATCGCCACCGCGGGCCCGCCGGTCCAGCGGGCGCGCAGCGCGGCCGCGGTGCTGGCACCTCCGGCATCGACCGCGGCGCCCGCCAGCATCGCCATCACCGCACCCGTGGCTGAGGAAGAGGCATCGAACAGGACGGCCTCGATCCCGGCGCAGCCCTCCCCCAGGGGTTCGAGCACGGCCAGCGCAGCGGTCGGGTCGCGCGGGAGTTCCCGGTAGCGCAGCGCGGGCATCGCGTCGGCCATCGCGCCCCAGGGAGCCGGCCGGGGCCGGAGCACGCTGCCCAGCGGATGGCGATGCGCGCCCTTCGCCCAGCCGCGCAGCTCCTCCTGCCACCAGGCCAGCTTCGCCAGCCCAGGCGCCGGATCGCTGCCGCCCCAGGCGGCGTCGGCGAATTCCTGCAGCAGGGCGAACCAGGCCGCCGCGACGTCCCGCTGCGCCGCCGGCGCGAATACTTCCGCGATGGCCCACTCCGGCCAGCGCGCCCGCCACTTCGCGGCGAAGTCCTCGAAGGCGCTGCGATCGCTCATCGCGGCCAGCGATCGGCCCGGTGCAGATCGATGGGGGTTTCGGCCATGAGGTCACCGCCCCATTCCGTCGGCACCTCGTGCGGCAGTCGGTAGCCCCATAGCGCCACCACCGAGCGCATGCCCGCGGCACGCGCCGCGGCGATGTCGCGCTCGTCGTCGCCCACGTAGACGCAGTCTTCGACTTCCACATCCAGGACCGCGGCGGCATGGGTCAGGGGCAGCGGGTGCGGCTTGCGCTGCGCCAGGGTGTCGCCGCCGATCAGGATCGCGCAGCGCTCCTGCCAGCCCAGCATCGGCAGCAACTGCCTGGCCAGGTACTCGGGCTTGTTGGTCACGATGCCCCAGCGCGCGCCGTCGTCCTCGATCGCACGCAGCAGCTCCTCGACCCCATCGAACGGCGCGCCGCTGCGTCCCAGCTCCAGTTCGTACGCATCGAGGAATTCCCGGATCGTCTCCGGCGGCACCTCGCCGCCGAGTTCGGGGAAGGCCGCCGCGCTCATCGCACGCGCACCCCTCGACACATGCGGGCGCAATTCCTCCAGCGGCATCGGACCGCGGCCGCGTGTTGCGCGCATGCGATTGACGGTGGCCGCCATGTCCGGCGCGCTGTCGAGCAGGGTGCCGTCGAGGTCGAACAGGGCGAGCCTCGGGAAGCGGGCAGTGGGCGCTGCGCGAACGCTCACGTCAGGCTTCGGGCTTGCGCGCGCAGGCGAGGTAGTTGACATCCGTACGCGCGACCACGCGTGCGCTGTTGCGCCAGGGTTCGTACATCAGGCCACTGACGTCCTCGAGTTCCAGCCCGGCCTCGCGCAGCCATTTGGCCAGCTCGGAGGGCTTGATGAAGTCGCGGTACTGGTGGGTGCCCCTGGGCAGAATCCGGGCCACGTATTCGGCGCCGACGATGGCGAGCGCGAACGCCGCCGGGGTGCGGTTGAGCGTGGACACCACCAGCCGTCCACCCGGCCTGAGCAGGGCCGCGCAGGCGGCCAGGATCGCGCCCGGATCGGGCACGTGCTCGAGCATCTCCATGCAGGTGACCGCATCGAAGCTCGCCGGCGCTTCGGCGGCCAGCGCCTCGGCCGACTGCAGGCGGTAGTCGACCTCGACCCCGGACTCGAGCCGGTGCAGCTTCGCCACCTTGATCAGGTCGGGCGCCAGATCGATGGCCGTGACCTGCGCACCGGATTTCGCCAGCGCCTCGCTCAGCAGGCCGGCCCCGCAGCCGACGTCGAGCACCCGCGCATCCTGCAGGTCGATGCGGCCGGCGACATAGCCCAGCCGCGCCGGGTTGAGCGCATGCAGCGCCTTCTGCGGTCCGTTCTCGTCCCACCAGCGCTGCGCCAGATCATTGAACTTGTCGAGTTCGCTCTGGCGGAAGTTGTCGTTTGGGGATGGCGTTGCGTCGCTCATACCGACCATTCTCGCAGACCCGGGCACGGGCTCATCCCGGCAGGTCAATCGCGCCGATCCGCTCGCGCCACTGCCGCGCGTTGGCGATGATGCCGACCTCGTCCATGTCGACCAGCTGCCGGTCGCGCAGCTTGCGCCGCCCTGCGATCCACACATCGCTGACCTGATGGCGCCCGGTCGCATAGACCAGCTGCGACACGACGTGATGCAACGGCTGGGTTTCCAGCGCGGCCAGGTCGACGCAGACCAGATCGGCCTGCTTGCCCGGCTGGATCGAGCCGATCAGGTGGTCGAAACCGATCGCCTTCGCTCCACCCAGGGTCGCGGCGCGCAGCGCGCTGAACGCATCGAAGCCGGCGGCATCCTGTGCGACCGCCTTGGCCAGGATCGCCGCGGTGCGCATCTCGCCCATCATGTCCAGGTCGTTGTTGCTGGCAGCGCCGTCGGTGCCGATGGCTAGCGTCACGCCCGCCCGCTGCAGTGCGCAGGCCGGGCAGAAGCCGGACGCCAGCTTGAGATTGGATTCGGGGCAGTGCACCACGCTCACGCCGCGCTCGGCGCACAGCGCGATTTCCGCCTCGGTGAGCTGGGTCATGTGCACCGCGATCAGGCGGTCGTTGAGCAGGCCGAGCCGGTCCATGCGCGCGATCGGGCGCTGGCCGTGCTCCTCGATCGATTGCTGCACTTCCTGCGCGGTCTCGTGCAGGTGCAGGTGGACCGGCACATCCAGCTGGTCGGCGAGCATGCGCACGCGTTCGAAGTTGGCATCGTCCACGGTGTAGGGCGCGTGCGGTGCGAACGCGGTGGCGACCAGCGGATCTCCGCGCCACTGGTCGTGCACTTCGCCGGCGCGGTCGAAGTATTCGTCGTCGCTCTTGGCCCAGGCGCTGGGGAAATCGATCACCGGCAGGCCGACGCGCGCCCGGAAGCCATGGCGCTTGTAGGTGGCCGCCTGCACGTCCGGGAAGAAGTAGTTTTCGTTGCAGCAGGTGGTGCCCCCGCGCAGCATCTCGGCGATGGCCAGGGTTACGCCGTCGGCCACGTAGTCCGGACCCATGACCGCGGCCTCGATCGGCCAGATGTGCTGCTGCAGCCAGGCCTTGAGCGGCATGTCGTCGGCGATGCCGCGCAGCAGAGTCATGGGATTGTGGGCATGCGCGTTGACCAGGCCCGGCATCAGCGCGGCGTCCGGTCGCGAAACGATTTCCGCCGCGTCGAAGCGCGCCCGTGCCTCTGCGACCGGCAACACCGCGAGCACCACGCTGCCCTGCACCACCACGGCGTGGTCGGTGAGGACCACGGCATGCGGTTCGACCGGGACAACGAAGCCCGCTTCGATCAGCAGGTCGCAGGGCTCTGGGGTGGCATGATCCGTCATTCTGCTTCTTGCTCGTCATTCCCGCGAAGGCGCGAATCCGGTGTCCTTAAGGCATCCACGACGACGCGCAAACATCAATGTGGTTGGATCCCCGCCTGCGCGGGGATGACTGATTCATCACTCGCCCGCGATGCGGGCGCTATGAATCAGTCACTTCACCCGGCTGACGTATTCGCCGCTGCGGGTGTCGACCTTGATCATCTCGTCCTGGCCCACGAACAGCGGGACGCGCACCACCGCTCCGGTCTCGAGCGTCGCCGGCTTGCCGCCGCCGCCGGAGGTGTCGCCGCGCACGCCAGGGTCGGTTTCGGTGATCTTGAGTTCGACGAAATTCGGAGGCTGCACCGCGATCGGCACGCCGTTCCACAGCGTCACCACGCATTCCTCCTCGCCCTTGAGCCACTTCTCGGCGCCGCCCATGCCGGCCTTGTCGGCCTGGACCTGTTCGAAGGTTTCCGGGTTCATGAAGTGCCAGTACTCGCCGTCGCCGTAGAGGTACTGCATGTCGGTATCGACCACGTCGGCCACTTCGAGGTTGTCGGTCGCCTTCATGGTCAGTTCGACGACGCGCCCATTCTTGATGTTGCGGTACTTGATGCGGGTGAAGGCCTGGCCCTTGCCCGGCTTGACGTATTCGGTCTCGGTGATGATGCACGGCTCGTTGTTGACCAGGATCTTCTGTCCGGTCTTGACGTCGTTCATGCCCAGGCTGGCCATGGGTGCTCCTGCTGAAGGCCGCGCGCGGGCGGCTAGAATGGGAAGGTTCTGGAATTCCGGCGCGGCCGGCACAACTCAAGCCCGACATGATACCTGCTGCCCCCATCCGGCTGCAGCCGGAGGACACGGTTGCGCCCCTTGCGCAAGCCGCTTCCCGCTGGCAGCAGCACTGGCGCGAAGCCGTTCGCGACCCGCGCGAGCTGCTCGCGATGCTGGGGCTGGAAGCCCTGGCCCCGCGCATTTCGGACCAGGCTGCGGCGCACTTCCCGCTGCGGGTGCCGCGCGGATTTGTGGCGCGCATGCGTCATGGCGATCCGCACGACCCGCTGCTGCGGCAGGTACTGCCGCTCGACGACGAAGAGCGGATCGTGCCCGGTTTCGACCTGGATGCGGTGGGCGACATGGCCGCCAGGGCCGGCGACGGACTGATCCGCAAGTACAACGGGCGCGCACTGCTGATCGCCACCGGCAGCTGCGCGATCCACTGCCGCTACTGTTTCCGCCGCCACTTTCCCTACGCCGCGGAAACCGCCGCGCGCGACGGCTGGCAGAACGCGATCGCGGCGCTGCGCGCTGACCCCGGCGTGGACGAGGTGATCCTGTCGGGAGGGGATCCGCTCGCGCTTGCCACGTCCAAGCTCGCCCAGCTGACCGATGCGCTGCAGCGCATTGCCCATCTGAAACGGCTACGCGTGCACACGCGGCTGCCGATCGTGCTGCCCGAGCGCGTGGACGCCGAGCTGGTCGCCTGGCTGCGCGCCCTGCCCTGGCCGGTGACCGTGGTCGTGCATGCCAACCATGCCAACGAGTGGACCGCCGAGGTGGACGCGGCGATGGCCAGCCTGCGCAGCGCGGGCGTGCTGGTGCTGAACCAGGCCGTGCTGCTTCGCGGCGTCAACGACTCCGTGGACGCGCTGGCCGCGCTCAGCGAACGCGGCCATGCCGCCGGCGTGCTCCCCTACTATCTGCATCAGCTCGACCGCGTCGCCGGGTCAGCGCATTTCGAGGTGGACGACACCACCGCGCGCGCCCTGCACGCGGCGCTCGCAGCCAGGCTGTCAGGCTACCTGGTGCCCAGACTGGTGCGCGAGGTGGCAGGCGATCCCGGCAAGCGTCCGCTCTGAGCCGATACCGCTGCCCGCCATTGGACGCGCACCAAGGCCTCGTGGCATAACGCAATCTTCACCGGACCGCAGCCCCGCATGCAGAGCAGTGCCGAATCCGCGCTTCGATTGCTGATCGTCGACGACAACGTCGAGGACGCCGAGGCCATCGTCAGTGCCCTGCGCAACAACGGCGTGGCGGTGCGTCCGCTGCGGCCGACGGATCCGGACGAGCTGGCCACGATGCTGGCCGAACAGGCCGTGGACCTGGTTCTGGCCTCCGACAGCGCAACCAGTATCCCGTTGGCCGAAGTGATGCGTGCAGTGGCGTCCAGCGACAAGGACATCCCGATCGTCGGGTTGATGGACGAAGTCGACGCGCCGCGCGCGGCCCAGGTCTACAACTCGGGGGCCCGCCGCGTGGGGCTGCGCAGCGAACCCGCCCAGCTGCTGCGCAGCATCCGGCTGGAGTGGGAAGACCTGGAAACCCGTCGCGCGCTGCGCAGGCTGGACGCGCAGGTGCGCGAGACCGAGCGCCGCTGCGATGCGCTGATCGAGTCTTCGCGCGATCCCATCGCCTACGTGCACGAAGGCATGCATATCCGCGCCAACCCGGCCTACCTGGAGATGTTCGGCTTCGACAGCTTCGCCGACGTCGAGGGCATGTCGCTGCTGGACCTGGTGGCCTCGCAGCACGTGGAAGGCTTCAAGCGCCTGCTCAAATCGCTCAGCCGCGGCGAGCCGCCGCCGGCCCGCTACGAACTCGAGGCGCGCGACGCCCAAGGCGAACCGTTCCCGGCGACGATGGAATTCACCCCGGCGATGTACGAGGGCGAGCCCTGCCTGCAGGTGGTCTTCCGCCGCCAGGAACTGGACCCGGAACTCGCGCGCGAGGTCGAGGAGCTGCGCCAGCGCGACCAGGTCACCGGGCTGCTCAACCGCCCGACCTTCCTGCGCTCGCTCGAGGACGCGGTGTCCGACGCCGCGCAGAACCGGGGCACCCACGGCCTGCTGCTGGTCGAGCCGGACCACTACCAGAGGCTGCTGCAGGACATCGGCCTGGATTCGGCCGATGCCATCGTCACGGCGCTGGCGCAACGCCTGCGGACCGTGCTCGACGCGCATCCCGACACACTTGCCGCCCGCTTCGGCGAGCACACCCTGGCCATCCTGCTGCGCGGTTCCGATCATGTCGCGACCAGCGCCCTGGCCGAACGGCTGCGCGAAGCGTTCGGCAACGTCATCACGATCGGTGGGCACAGCAGCGCCATCAGCGTGAGCATCGGCGGCGTGCAGATCGGCGAGCGCATCGCCAGCGTCACCCAGGTGCTGGCCAAGGCCCATCAGGGCCTGCAATCCGCGCTCGGCGTGGGCGGAAACCGCTACGAGATCTTCGATCCCAGCGCCACCGACCGGGCCGAGGACGAGCGCATCCAGGCCTGGGTCGAACGCCTCCATCAGGCGCTGGCCGACGACGAATTCCTCCTGCATTACCAGCCGGTGATCAGCCTGCGGGGCGAGCCCGATCCCATGTACGAGGCCCGGATCCGGCTGCGGTCCGCCGATGGCGAAACCATCGCCCCGGGCACCTTCCTGCCGCTGGCTGAAGAGCACGGCCTGATGGCGCAGATCGACCGTTGGGTGGTGGGCCGCGCCGTGGCCGAACTGGGTGCATGCGAACGTTCCGGAAAACCGGTGACGCTGATGGTCAAGATCAGCCAGGCTTCACTCGCCGACGACGCCCTGTTCGTGCACCTGGGCAAGGCCCTGTCGACGCATGGCGTCCCCGGCCATCGGCTGGTGCTCACCGTATCAGAGGCCAAGGTCTTTACCCAGTTGCGCGCAGCCCAGGCGTTCAGCGCGGCCGTGGGTGCACTGGGCTGCCGCGTGGGACTGGAGGAATTCGGTGCCGGCCTGGACTCCTCGCAGCTGCTCGTGCACCTGAGCCCGGCCTTCGTCAGGCTCGACCGCAGCTTCACCCTGGACCTGCCGAAGAATCCCGGCAACCAGCAGCGGGTCCAGGAAATCGGCGAACGCTGCCGCGAGGCGGGCATCCGCAGCGTCGCCGAGGAAGTCCAGGACGCGGCCAGCATGTCGATCCTGTTCAACGCCGGAATCGACTACGTGCAGGGCGATTTCCTGGCGCCGGCCGGGCCGGCGATGAATTACGACTTCGAATGAGGCTGCGCTCAGCCCGTTGATCCGGACACAGATGAAGCCGGGCCCGCCGGCGGCGGGCCCGGCGTACTCCCGCATCAAAGTCGCCGTGCGGCGCTCAGGCCACCACGCCCTGGCGCACATCGTGCATGTCGGGCGTGGCGTTGCGCAGCGCGGCGATGCGCTCTTCCAGCGGCGGGTGGCTCATCAACAGGCGCTTCAGACCAGTGCCGACGCCTCCGCTGATGCCGAACGCGGCGACCTGCTTGGGCAGGGTGCTCTCGCCATAGGTCTGGGCCAGGCGTTCGAGCGCGGCGATCATCTTCGGCTTGCCGGCCAGCGCGGCCCCGCCGGCGTCGGCGCGGAACTCGCGGTGGCGCGAGAACCACATCGCGATCATCGAGGCAAACAGCCCGAACACCATGTCCAGGACGAACACGATGGCGTAATAGCCAAGGCCCGGGCCGTCGCGGCCGCCGCTCAGATAGCCGTCGATCACCCGCCCGACCACGCGTGCAAGCACGATCACGAAGGTGTTCAGCACGCCCTGCAGCAGGGCCATGGTCACCATGTCGCCGTTCGCGACGTGGCTCACCTCGTGGCCGAGCACGGCCTCGGCCTCGTCGCGGTCCATCGCCCGCAGCAGGCCGGTCGAGACCGCCACCAGCGCCTTGTTGCGGTTGGCGCCGGTGGCGAAGGCGTTGATCTCCGGCGCATCGTAGATGGCCACTTCGGGCATGCCGATCCCGGCGGCCTGGGCCTGGCGTTGCACGGTGGACAGCAGCCACTGCTCCGCCTCGTTGCGCGGGGTTTCGATGACGTGGGCGCCGGTCGCGCGCTTGGCCATCCACTTGGAAATGAGCAGCGAAAAGAAGGCGCCGCCGAAGCCGAACAGGGCCGCGAAGATCAGCAGGCCGCCGAATTGCTGCGGGTTCACGCCGAGAATCGACATGACGACGCTGACCAGGGCCAGGACCGCCAGATTGGTGAGCAGGAACAAACCGACACGCTTGAACATGGACGATTCCATAACCGCGCACCACGCGCGGACCAGACATTAGTGTGGCAACCCGCGGTTAAATTCAAGCGATGAATACCGACCCTGCCCCTTACCGCGGACGCTTCGCGCCCTCGCCCACCGGGCCGCTGCACTTCGGCTCGCTGCTGGCCGCGTTCGGCAGCTGGCTGCTGGCGCGCCAGGCCGGCGGCGAATGGCTGGTGCGGATCGAAGACCTCGACCCACCCCGCGAGATCGCCGGGGCGGCCGCGCAACAGCTTCGCGCCCTGACCAGATTCGGCCTCGTGTCCGATGGCCCGGTCGTCCGGCAGAGCGCGCGGCACGGGCTCTATCGCACCGCGCTGGACCGGCTGCTGGCTTCCGGCCATGCGTTCGAATGCCATTGCAGCCGCGCCGATCTCGTCGGCGAAGGCGGCATCCACCGCGCATGCGTCGCCGGAGCGCAGCGCTCCGATCCCGCGATCCGCCTGCGGATCGGCGACCGCACCCGGGTGAGCTTCGACGATCTGGTCCAGGGTCAGGTCTCGCAGCACGTCGGGCGCCAGGCCGGCGATGTCGTCCTGCGCCGCAGCGACGGCCTGTGGGCCTACCAGCTGGCGGTGGTGGTGGACGATGCCGACCAGGGCGTCACCGATGTGGTGCGCGGTGGCGACCTGCTCGACTCCACCCCACGCCAGATCCATCTTCAGCGGCTGCTGGGCCTGCCCACGCCGCGCTATGCGCACCTGCCGCTGGTGCTGGACGAGGACGGACGCAAGCTGTCCAAGTCGGCGGCGGCGCTGCCGGTCGATCCAGGCGACCCGTTGCCCACTCTGCGTACTGCCTGGCGTGCGCTTGGCCAGCCGTCTGCAAAGCTGGCGGGCGCGGGCAGCATCGACGCGCTGCTGCGCGCTGCGGTTGAACGCTTCGAGCCGGCCCGCATTCCCCGGCATGCGATCCCGCTCGCCGCGCTGCACAACGCCGATGTCATCTCCGGTGTCTAGAATCGCCCGATCTTCCGGAGGGAACGACATGACTTCTCGCATCGCACTGGTCACCGGCGGCACCGGCGGCATCGGCACCGCCATCGTCAAGAAGCTCGCCGACCAGGGCCACCGCGTCGCGACCAATTACCGCAACGAAGAGAAGGGTCGCGCCTGGCAGGGGCATATGAAGGAAGCCGGCTACGACGTGGCGATCGCGAAGGGCGATGTGTCCACGCCGGAGGAGGCCGAGGCGATGGTCCGCGAGGTCGAACGACAGCTGGGACCGGTCGACATCCTGATCAACAACGCAGGCATCACCCGCGACAGCACCTTCCACAAGATGACCGCGCAGCAGTGGCAGGAGGTCATCAACACCAACCTCAACTCGGTGTTCAACGTGACCCGGCCGGTCATCGAGGGCATGCGCGAACGCAAATGGGGCCGGATCATCCAGATCAGTTCGATCAACGGCCAGAAGGGCCAGTACGGCCAGGCCAACTATGCCGCCGCCAAGGCCGGCATGCACGGCTTCACCATCTCCCTGGCCCAGGAGAACGCGAAGTTCGGCATCACCGTCAATACGGTGTCCCCGGGCTACATCGGCACCGACATGGTGATGGCCGTGCCCGAGGCGGTGCGCGAGAAGATCGTGGCCCAGATCCCGACCGGAAGGCTGGGTACGCCCGAGGAAATCGCATACGCGGTGTCTTTCTTCATCCCGGACGAGGCCAGCTGGATCACCGGCGCCAACCTGTCGGCGAACGGCGGCCAGTACATGGGCTGGTAGGGGCCGCCACGCGGCCGGACCGTCGCCGGCAGTGGCGCCATTCAGCGATTACGGGACGGGGCCCCTGTTGCAAGCGGTGCTGCACTGCGCCATGCTGCGCCCCAGCATCACTAGAGTCTTTGCTCCATGACTGCGACCCGCGTGATCAAGAAATATCCGAACCGTCGGCTCTACGACACCGAGATCTCCAGCTACATCACCATCGAGGACGTGCGCCAGCTGATCGTCGATGGCGAGGAGTTCGAGGTGCGCGACGCGAAGACCGGCGAGGACCTCACCCGCCAGGTATTGCTGCAGATCATTTCCGAGCACGAAGGCGACGGCCAGCCGATGCTGTCGACCCAGCTGCTCAGCCAGATCATCCGCTTCTACGGCGACTCGCTGCAGGGCTTCATGGGCAGCTACCTGGAACGCAGCATGCAGATGTTCCTGGACCAGCAGGACCAGTTCCGCCGGCAGATGGGCGGCGTGCTCGGCCAGTCGCCGTGGACCATGATGAACCAGCTCACCGAGCGCAACCTGGAACTGTGGAAGGAATTCCAGCAGAACCTGATCGGCGGCATGGGCCGCCCGGTAGCGCCCGGCAAGCCCGGCGCGACCAAGCCCGAAACCAAGTAATACCGCCCCATTGGACGTCGCCTTCTTTCAGGCGCGCGCTGCTGCGCGCGTGATCCGCATACAGGGGAGCAACGCATGACCAAGCGCGTGGCCGTCGTGACTGGCGGCATCGGCGGCCTGGGCACGGACATCTGCATCGCGCTGGCACGCGCCGGCCGCCGAGTGGTGGCCGCCGACCTGGGCAGTCGCGAAGAGCGCATCGCCGACTTCCACGCCGCGGTCGATGGCCACGACATCCATTTCGAAGCCGTCGACGTATCCGACTTCGAGGCCTGCGCAGCGCTGGTACGCAAGGTCGAAGGCGAACACGGCAGCCTGGACATCCTGGTCAACGCGGCCGGCATCACCCGCGACACCACCCTGCGCAAGATGGACCGGGTGCAATGGGATGCGGTCATGAACGTCAACCTGGACAGCGTGTTCCACATGTGCCGACACGCGGTCGAAGGAATGATGGACCGCAGCTTTGGGCGGATCGTGAACATCAGCTCGGTCAACGGCCAGACCGGCCAGTTCGGTCAGACCAACTACTCCGCGGCCAAGGCCGGCATGCACGGCTTCAGCATGGCCTTGGCACGCGAGGTCGCACGCAAGGGCGTGACCGTCAATTCGGTTTCGCCAGGCTATTGCGAAACCGCACTGGTGATGGCGATGCCCGAGGAAATCCGCCGGGGCATCGTGGAGAAGGTGCCGGTCGGCAGGCTCGGCAAGCCTTCGGAAATCGCGCGCACGGTGGAGTTTCTCACCGCGGACGATGCCGGGTTCATTACCGGTGCGAACGTGCCGGTCAACGGCGGGTTGTTCATGAGTTTCTGACGCCGCGCGTGTCGCTCGAACGCGGCGTTCAAGATTCATCGAGGCAGCGACTCCCATTTCCGTCATCCCCGCGCAGGCGAGGACCCAAGGACGTTACCTTTGGGTTCCGTAGGCTCCGAATAAGCATCCTTAGAAGCAGGGCTTTCGCCTGCGGCGACTTACTTTCTTTGCTGGTGCAAAGAAAGTAAGCAAAGAAAGCACCTCAGTGGATCCAGATCGCTCAAGGGATGTGGATGGCGAAGCAATTTTCGGACTCGCCATCCCTGGCTCGATCCGAAAACGGCGGCCATCCATGGCCGCCGCCCCTTCGGGGTTTCCGGGTGCTGGCAGCTACTGCGGGGCCAGTAAAGTCAAAGGCATGGACCGTCGGCGCCAGACCGCGCCTGGCTGCCTGGCTCTTTAGCCTTTGATCTTCTCGAGGCTTCGCATGCGATCCGCATCCGGACACCCGGAGGGCGGCCGTTTTCGGAGCGGACAGGGATGTCCGCTGCGAAAATGGCGACGACTCGCACATCCCATGAGCGGGTTTGACGTCACGAGGAAGGTGCTTTCTTTTGGTTACTTTTCTTTGCACCAGCAAAGAAAAGTAACTCGCCGGCAGGCGAAAGCTCTGCTCCCAAAGGGCAGCCGGTTTTGGCCTTAGCAGGAACGCACCACCAGCGCCCCCACAGCCCCGCCTGCGCGGGACGCGTTAGATCCATTGGTGCTCGACTTACCAACCAAAGTCGCAGCAAACAGACCCGTCAGACTACTGACTGGCACCCGCACAGAACTTCGCCCGATACTCCATCGCTCGTGGCATCAGCGACTGCAGATGCTCGATGCGCGTGCCCGCGCTCGGATGGGTGGAGGCGAATTCCGGCGGATTCTGCCCGCCGCTCATCTGGCTCATGCGTTCCCACAGCGGGATCGCTTCCTGCGGGTTGTAGCAGGCCGCCGCCGCCAGCATCAGGCCCAGTTCGTCTGCCTGCGATTCCTGGCTGCGCGCGTACGGCAGCGCGCTGCCGTAGCCGTAGGCCGACATCACCGCCTGCATCGTGCCCGCGTCCATGCCGCTGGCCATGCCCGCCATCTGTCCGAGTTGTTCCAGCTTGCCGCGGGTCATGCGCTGGGCGCCGTGGCGCATCAGCGCGTGCGAGATCTCGTGGCCCATGACCACCGCCATGGCGTCGGCATTCTGGGCGATCGGTACCAGGCCGGTGTACACCGCCATCTTTCCGCCGGGCAGGCAGAACGCGTTGGCCTGCTCCGAATTGAGCACGGCCACGTCCCACTCGAACGTCTGCTCGATGCCGGAAGGTTCCTGTCCGTGCTCCGCGGCGACGGCGTCGGTCACCTGCGGCACCTTGGCGATCAGGCGCTGCGCGACTTCGCGGATCTGGCGGGCGATCTGCGAATTCGGGTCGACCGGCTGCTCGGTCTGGAGAATTTCCTCGAACGCCTGCAGGCCGAGCGCCTTTTCATCCTCGGGCGTGATGTTCCTGTCGATCACCACCTGCTCGCCGGTCAGCGGATCGGTGCTGCGATTCGAGAACCAGTAATAGGCCGCATAACCGGCGAACAGCACCAGGATCAGCAGTCGCGGGTTGAAGCCGCGGCGCCGTGGCGTGCCTTGGCGGCCGAAAGGATCTTGTCGCATCTGCGCATTCTCCCCGCTGGCATGGGTGGTCCGGCAGCAATGCTCGCATGACCCCTTGTGTAGGGACCGCTCACAAATCCCGCACGACCCTGAAGCCGATCTGGGCGTTGGTGACGTCCCGCTCCAGCGGTGCACGCCAGACCGAGCGCAGCTGGCTCGGCGCACTGGCCCAGGAGCCGCCGCGGATCACCCGGGTCCTGCAGCCCGGATTGAACCAGGCCTTGCCATCCTTGGGCGCGCGCCGGTAACCGTCGTGCCAGCAATCGGCGACCCATTCGCTCACGTTGCCGGCCATGTCGTACAGGCCGAACGCGTTGGCGCGAAAGCTGCCGACCGGCGCAGGTCCCCAATACCCGTCGCCGTAGCCGGCAAAGGCGTTGGCCCAGGTGCGCCCGGCCGGCGAGCGGTCGCGGCTGCCGGTGAAGTTGCCCGCACGCGACGGAGGAACGGCGGCGTTGCCCCACGGATAGCGGCCGGTGTTGCCGGCGCGCAGTGCGTATTCGAACTCGGCCTCGCTGGGCAGGCGATAGTTGCGCCCGGTCTGCTGCGACAACCATTTGACGTAACCATCGGCATCGCCGGCGCTGACGTGCAGCACCGGCAGATCGTCTGCCGCCACGCCCCCCAGGTAGTCCGAGCCGATGCCCACCAGGCTGCGACGCACGAAGTTGCCGCTGCGTTCGTCGTAGGGCATCGAATACCCGCGCCGTGCCGCGCGCGTGCGCGCGCCGGTGGCGGCCAGGTAGCGTTTGAACTCGCCGACCGTCACTTCGTGCCGCGACATCGCGAAACCGCGATCGAACCGCAGGTAGCGCGCCGGCTTTTCGTAATCCTGCGCGTCGATCGCGTCGGCTTCGGCACCCATGCGGAATGCGCCGTGCGGCACCACGATCATCTGCGGGCCGCGACCACCGTTTTGCAGCGCATCGGTGAAGACCTGGCCCGGCCGGAACAGCCCATAGTGCGTCGCCAGGTCGATCCGCGTGCGTAGTTCGGTCGCTGCGGGGTCGCCCGGCTGTGCGATGCGCAGCAGTTCGGCCAGCTGGTCGCGCGCCTTGCGCACGCCGTTGTATTCGGCCAGCACCCTTAGCCCCGCGTCGCGCAGTTGCGCGATACGCGCGCGCCGCACGGCCTCCACACGCTCGCGCGCGTCGGCGATGGTCCCGCTGCCGGGGCGCACGCGCGCCGCCAGCTCGATCCAGCGCGCGGCCGCCTGGAATTCGCCGCGTTCCGCCGCCAGCTCGGCATTGCGGATCAACCCGCTCTCCACCGCTGCCACGCCCTGCAGCGCCCGCGGTTGATCCGGCTGCAGGCGCAGCGCTTCGCGGAATCCGGCGAGAGCACCGCCTCCCTGCGCGCCATAGCGCCCGTCACGTAGGTCGGCTTCCGCCGCCGCGTTCAGCGCCCACAGCCGGTCGGCCAGGTCGACCCGTTCCAGATAACTGCGTACCTCCGCATCCTCCGCGGCGACCGTGCGCGCGACCGCAGCCAGGGCATGCGCCTGACGCAGGGCCGCGTCGTCTTCGCCCGCCAACGCAAGCTGTTCGTCGCCCCGACGCAGCAGGGCCGTCAACGCGCGGTCGAGTCCGCGACGGGCGCGCGCGTCGTCCGGCGCAAGGCGCAGGATCGCCAGGTACAGCGGAATGGCCGCGTCCGCATCCTCGTGCAGCCTGCCCTCGCCCAGCGCCTCGTCCGCGCGCCGACGGGCATCGCCGATGCCTTCGGCGGCCAGCTCGACCGGTGGGATGCGCCAGGTCAGCGCTTCGACCAGCTGGTCGTCGCCGCTGATGGTGACGCTGGCGCGGCCTTCCCCGGTTTGCCCGTCGGTCGGCGCCGGCTGGCCGGGTGCCGGGGCATCCTGGCTTGCGCCGCACGCCGCCAGCAACAAGACCAGCAATGCCGTGAGGCCGGCGCGCCATCGCGGACCCCGTGTCTGGCCGTCGGGAAGCAAAGCGTGTCCGGTCATGAGCACCGGCACGGTAGGCTATGGGCCCGGATGCGGCAACTTCCCGTCCTTTCTCGAACGACTTCGTGTACCACTGGATCGAAACACCCGCCGACCTTGCCGCCCGCCTTGCGCGCGGAAGCTCCCTGACCCGCATCGGCCTGGATACCGAATTCGTCCGCGAACGCACCTACTGGCCCAAGCTCGCCCTGGTGCAGATCGCGCTGCGCGATGCCGATGGTGTGCTGGACGTGCTCCTGGTCGATCCGCTGGCACCGGGGATGACCCAGGCCTTGACGGCGCTGCTGGTCGAGCCCGGCATCCTCAAGATCATGCACAGCGCCAGCGAAGACCTGGTGGCGCTGAAGCACGCCTGCGGCGTGGTGCCCCAACCCCTGTTCGATACCCAGATCGCGGCCGCACTGGCCGGGATCGGCGCCGGTGTCGGTTACCAGAAACTGGTGGAGCAGGTCGAGGGTGTGGTCCTGGCCAAGGGCGAGACCCGCTCGGACTGGCTGCGCCGCCCGCTGTCGCCTTCGCAGCTCGAATACGCAGCCGACGACGTGCGGCATCTGCATGCCATGCACGATGCCCTGGACACGCAGCTGCAGGCCCTGGGCCGCAGCGATTGGCTGGCGCAGGATTGCGCACGCATGGTCGCCAACGCCGAACGCGATGAGCTGGAGCGCTGGCCGCATCTGCCCCTGCGGGCGGCCCAGTACCTCGACACGGCCGGCCAGCACCGCTTGCTGCGATTGCTGCGCTGGCGCGATGCCCATGCCAGGGACAGCGACCGGCCGCGCAGCTGGATCCTGGACAACGAACTGGCGGTGGCGCTCGCACGCACGCCGCCGGCCGATCCGGCGGCCCTGCAGGCGCGGCTCGAAGCCGAACCCAAGGCGCCGCGCAAGCTGGGCGCACCGCTGTGGCAGGCGCTGACCACGCCGCTGCCCGACGAGCACGACGCACCGCCGATCCGCGGCGAGGACCGCGACAAGCAGGCGATGCGCAAGCTGCAGGATGCCGTCGCTGCGCTGAGCGCCGAACTCGGCCTGCCCGACGGCGTACTCGCCTCGCGCCGCTGGCTCGAGCCCTTGCTCGACGGCGAGTGGCCCGCGGGGCTCGCGGGCTGGCGCCGCGCACTGCTGGAACCGCGGCTGGCCGCGCTGCTGCCGTCTGGCCGCACCGCATCCACGTCCGTATAATGCGCAACCTCGTGGGGCGGTAGCTCAGCTGGGAGAGCGTCGCGTTCGCAATGCGAAGGTCGGGAGTTCGATCCTCCTCCGCTCCACCACGTTCCCGGAGACATGCACCAAGCGGCGCATGTCTCCGGATGGATCTCCCGACGACGGCGCCGCAAGGCGCCGTTTTCGTTTGTCGCCGCCGCAGCGTCGGAAACGTGATGGCGCCGGTGAAATCCGTCGCGGCCGTATGCCGTTAGTTTGTTGACCCACCTCGTGGCGCGCGTCAAGAATCGGGACTGGCCTGTGGTACGGCGTCCCTCGCGCGATCCGTCCCCTGCCTGGTTGCATTCCAAGCGCGCGAGTTCTGTGGGGAGATCGGCAGATGGATAGACGTCAATTCCTGGCGCTGGGCGGGATCGGGTTCGGCGGCCTGCTCGTTCCATCGGCCTTCACCCGCGCGATCGCGGCAGAGGAGCTCGAGTCCTCGCTCGATGTGGCGATGAAGAAATCGCTTGCCGATGCGGCCCTGGGTGCGGCCCGCGACTCGGGTGCCAGCTATTGCGACGTGCGCATCGGCCGTTATCTGCGCCAGTTCGTGATCACGCGCGAGGACAAGGTGCAGAACGTGGTCAACACCGAATCCACCGGTGTGGGCGTACGCGTCATCGCCGACGGCGCCTGGGGCTTCGCCGCCACCAATGCGCTGACCGCCGACGGCGTAGCCAATGCGGCGCGCCAGGCCGCGGCCATCGCCAAGGCCAATGCCAAGATCCAGTCCGCGCCGGTGCAGTTCGCCAAGGCACCGGGCTACGGCGAGGTGAGCTGGAAGACGCCGATCGTCAAGAACGCGATGGCGGTGCCGATCAAGGACAAGGTGGACCTGCTGCTGGGCGTCAACGCCGCGGCGATCAAGGCCGGCGCCAACTTCGTCAATTCCACCCTATTCCTGGTCAACGAGCAGAAGTATTTCGCGTCGACCGACGGTTCCTACATCGACCAGGATGTGCACCGGATCTGGGCGCCGCTGGAGGTCACCGCGATCGACCAGGCCAGCGGCAAGTTCCGCACCCGCGACGGCCTGTCGGCGCCGATGGGCATGGGCTACGAGTACCTGGACGGCACGGCCGCCGGCAAGACCACCCTCCCCAATGGCGTGGTCGTGTACGGCATGTCCTACGACATGGAGGAAGACGCCGTCGCCGCTGCCAAACACGCGCAGGCCAAGCTCAAGGCGCCATCGGTGAAGCCCGGCAAGTACGACCTGGTGCTCGACCCCTCGCATACCTGGCTGACCATCCACGAATCTGTCGGCCACCCGCTCGAGCTCGACCGCGTGCTCGGCTACGAGGCCAACTACGCCGGCACCAGCTTCGCCACCCTGGACAAGCGCCGCGACAAGTTCCGCTATGGCAGCGACGAGGTCACGATCTTCGCCGACAAGACCCAGAAGGGCAGCCTGGGCGGGGTCGGCTACGACGACGAGGGCGTCAAGACCAAGCGCTGGGACTTGATCAAGGACGGCATCCTGGTCGATTACCAGACCATCCGCGACCAGGCCCACATCCTCGGCAAAACCGAATCCGACGGCTGCTGCTATGCCGACTCCTGGAGCAGCGTGCAGTTCCAGCGCATGGCCAACGTGTCGCTGGCTCCGGGCAAGCAGAAGCTGTCCGTGGCCGACCTGATCAAGGACGTCGAGAACGGCATCTACATCATCGGCGACGGCTCGTTCTCGATCGACCAGCAGCGCTACAACGCCCAGTTCGGCGGCCAGCTGTTCTACGAGATCAAGGACGGTAAGATCACCCAGCAGATCGAGGACGTGGCCTACCAGATCCGTACGCCGGAATTCTGGAACGCGTGCGCGGCCGTGTGTGACGAGAGCGACTACCGCATGGGCGGTTCGTTCTTCGACGGCAAGGGACAGCCCGGCCAGGTGTCGGCGGTTTCGCACGGATCGAGCACCGCGCGCTTCAACGGCATCAACGTGATCAACACCGCGCGCTCGCTGGGCTGATGCGCAGACGCGACTTCATCGTCGGCTCGGGCGTCGGCATCGGCTCCCTGCTGCTGCCGCCGTTCTCGCGCGCGGTGGCGGCCGAAGCACTGGTCTCGCAGCTCGACGCAGGCCTCAAGAAGCGTTTGGCCGATACCGCCCTGTCGGCGGCGAAGTCCGGTGGCGCGACCTACGGCGACGTGCGCATCGGCCGTTACCTGCGCCAGTTCATCAACACCCGTGAGGACAAGGTCGAGAACATCGTCAACACCGAGTCAACCGGCATCGGCGTGCGGGTGTTGGCGGATGGAGCCTGGGGCTTCGCCGCAACCAACACGCTGACCGAGGACGCCGTAGCCGGCGCCGCGCGGCAGGCGCTGGCCATCGCCAAGGCCAATGCCCGCACCGGCGGCGCGCCAGTGCAGCTCGCGCCGGCCAGGGGCGTGGGCGAAGTGCGCTGGGCCACGCCGATCCGACGCAATCCGATGGATGTGCCGGTCAAGGACAAGGTCGATCTGCTGCTGTCGGTCAACGCCGCCGCCATGCAGGCCGGCGCCAGCTTCATCGCTTCGAACCTGTTCCAGGTGAACGAGCAAAAGTACTTCGCCTCGACCGACGGCTCCTACGTCGACCAGGACATCTACCGCATCTGGGCGCCGTTCACCGCGACCGCGGTCGACAAGGCCAGCGGCAAGTTCCGGACCCGCGACGGCCTGTCCTCGCCGATGGGGATGGGTTACGAATTCCTCGAAGCCAGACCGGAACACCGGGTCGAGCTGCCCAGCGGCGTGGTCGTCTATTCGCAGTCCTACGACATTGTCGCCGACGCCGTGGCCGCGGCGCGCGACGCCCAGGCCAAGCTCAAGGCGCCTTCGGTCAAGCCCGGCAAGTACGACCTGGTGCTCGATCCGAGTCACCTGTTCCTGACCATCCACGAGTCGGTCGGCCACCCGCTCGAGCTCGACCGCGTGCTCGGCTACGAGGCCAACTACGCCGGCACCAGCTTCGCCACGCTCGACAAGTGGCGCGGCAAGGATTTCCGCTATGGCAGCGACCAGGTGACCATCGTCGCCGATCGTACCCAGCCGCACTCGCTCGGCGCGGTCGGCTTCGACGACGAGGGCGTGCCTGCGCAGCGCTGGGACCTGATCCGCGATGGCATCCTGGTGAACTATCAGGCCACGCGCGACCAGGCGCACATCATCGGCCTGGATGCGTCGCAAGGCTGCTCCTACGCCGATTCCTGGAGCAGCGTGCAGTTCCAGCGCATGCCCAACGTGTCGCTGGAAGCGGGCAAGCAGGCGCTCACGCCTGCGCAGATGGTGGCCGACGTCGAGGACGGCATCTATATCGTCGGCCGCGGCTCGTACTCGATCGACCAGCAGCGCTACAACGCCCAGTTCGGCGGGCAGCTGTTCCACGAGATCAAGGCCGGCAAGGTCACGCGCATGATCGAGGACGTGGCCTACCAGATCCGCACGCCCGAGTTCTGGAACGCCTGCAAGTCGGTCTGCGACCGTAGCGACTACCGCCTGGGCGGCTCGTTCTTCGACGGCAAGGGCCAGCCCTCGCAGGTGTCGGCGGTTTCCCACGGCGCCAGCACCGCACGCTTCACCGGCATCAACGTCATCAACACCGCACGCAGCCTCGGCTGACTTCCGGCCTCTATTCTCTGGAGAATTCGCAATGGGTATGTTCACCGAAGAGCGCGCCAAGGCCATCCTGGACAAGGTGGTTGCGCTGTCGAAGGCCGACGAATGCACCGCGCAGCTGACCGGCAGCACTGCGGGCAACATCCGCTTCGCGCTCAACAACGTGTCCACCAGCGGCATCGTCGACGACACCGAACTTGCGGTGCAGGTCGCTTTCGGCAAGCGTGTCGGCACGGCGACGATCAATGAGTTCGACGACGCCGCGCTCGAACGCGTTGTGCGTCGCGCCGAGGACCTGGCGCGGCTGGCCCCGGAGAACCCGGAGTTCATGCCGGCCATCGGCAAACAGACCTACAAGCCGACCGACACCTTCAGCGCGGCCACCGCCGCGATCACGCCCGAATTCCGCGCCAGGATTGCGGCCGATTCCATCGCCGCCGCCAAGAAGGACAATCTGATCGCCGCCGGCTTCCTGCAGGATGCGCAGAGCTTCACCGCTTTCGCCAACAGCAACGGCAATTTCGGCTACCAGACCTCCACCAGCGCCGATTACACCTGCACCGTGCGGACCGAGGACGGCAGCGGATCGGGCTGGGTCGGGCGCAACGTCACCGACATCGGCAAGTTCGACGCCGGCGACGCGATCGCCATCGCCACCCGCAAGGCGCGCGAGTCCTCGAACGCCAGGGCACTGGAACCCGGCAAGTACACCGTGATCCTGGAGCCGCATGCGGCCGCGGGCCTGGTCTCGTTCATGATGTTCTTCTTCGACGCGCGCCAGGCCGACGAAGGCCGCAGCTTCCTGTCGAAGAAAGGCGGCGGCAACAAGCTCGGCGAGCAGGTATACGACCCTCGCGTGAGCCTGTGGGCCGATCCGTGGGACGCGGACGTGCCGGTGGAGCCGTGGGACGACGAGGGCCTGCCGCGCACGCGCATGCCGATCATCGACAAGGGCAAGGTCGCGGCGCTGAACTACTCGCGCTACTGGGCCAAGAAGCAGGGCAAGCCCGAGACCGCGACGCCCGGCAACCTGATCATGTCCGGCGGCACCAAGTCGACGGCCGACCTGGTGCGCGAGACCGACAAGGGCATCCTGGTCACCCGCACCTGGTACATCCGCATGGTCGACCCGCAGACGGTGCTGCTCACCGGCCTGACCCGCGACGGCACGTTCTACATCGAGAACGGCGAGATCAAGTACCCGCTGAAGAATTTCCGCTTCAACGAATCGCCGGTGATCATGCTCAACAACGTCGAGGAATTCGGCAAGCCGATCCGGGTCAGCGGCGACGAATCCAACTTCGCCATGATGATCCCGCCGATGAAGCTGCGCGATTTCACCTTCACCTCGCTGTCGGACGCGGTGTGACCCATGCCGGCGCGCCGCAGCGGATGACGCGCCGCCACCCTCCCGTGCTGGGCGGCGGGAGGGCGGATCCGACATGAACCGCCGCGACGCGCTGCGCCTGATCGCGGGCGCCGCGGCAGCGGCCGCGTTGCCGGCCGTACACGCGGCGCAGTACGACTTCTGGTTCACCCGGCTGCGCTACGACTCGGGCGACTGGGACGTGGACCAGCGCATGCCCTCGAACCTGATCACCTCGCTGATCGACTACACCAGCCTGCGCGTGGATCCGGACGAGCGCGTTGTCGCGCTGGCCGACCCGAAGATGCTGCAGGCGCCGTTCTGCTACCTGGCCGGGCACAAGCTGGTGGAATTCAACCCGGCCGAGCGCCGCAACTTCGAGCGCTACGTGCGCAACGGCGGTTTCGTGTTCGTCGACGACTGCAACCACGACATCGACGGTCTGTTCGCGAAGTCGTTCGAGGCGCAGATGGCGTCGATCTTCGGACCGAAGGCGTTGCGCAAGCTGCCTAACGACCACGCCATCTACCGAAGTTTCTTCACCTTCAAGGACGGCCCGCCCGCGACCACGTTCGAACTCAACGGCTGGGGCGACGATCTGGTGCACGACTACCTCAAGGGTATCGAGATCGACGGGCGCCTGGGCGTGCTCTACAGCAACAAGGACTATGGCTGCGAATGGGACTACGACTGGCGCAACCGGCGGTTCCTGGCCGAGGACAACACCAAGCTGGCGGTGAACATCGTGATCTACGCGCTCACCGCCTGACCACTGTAGGAGCGCCTCTTAGGCGCGACCGCGTTGCCCCATCCTGCGATCGCGCCTAAGAGGCGCTCCTACAACAACAATGACCGATGGAATGCCGATGAACACCCCCACCGAAGCCGACATCCAGCGCGAACTCGCGCAGCTGGCCACGCTGCGCGATGCGATCGCGACCGCGATCGTGGGCCAGCAGGATGTCGTGGAGCAGCTGCTGATCGCACTGCTGGCCGGCGGCCACTGCCTGCTCGAAGGCGTCCCGGGCCTGGGCAAGACCCTGCTGGTGCGCTCGCTGGGACAGGCGCTGGACCTGCAGTTCCGGCGCGTCCAGTTCACCCCGGACCTGATGCCCAGCGACATCCTCGGCACCGAAATCCTGGAAGAGGATCACGGCACCGGCCATCGCATGTTCAAGTTCCAGCGCGGCCCGGTGTTCACCAACCTGCTGCTGGCCGACGAGCTCAACCGCACCCCGCCCAAGACCCAGGCGGCGCTGCTGGAAGCGATGCAGGAACGCACGGTGAGCTATGCCGGCGTGACCCATGCCCTGCCCGCGCCATTCTTCGTGCTCGCCACCCAGAACCCGCTGGAACAGTCCGGCACCTATCCGCTGCCCGAAGCGCAGCTCGACCGCTTCCTGCTGCACGTCAAGGTCGACTATCCCGATGAGGCGGAAGAACGCACCATCATCGAACAGACCACCGGTCGCCCGCAGCCCGAGGTGCCACGGGTCATGCACGGCGAAGCCATCCTCGGCCTGCAGGCGCGGGTGCGCGAAGTACACCTGGGCGACGAGCTGCTGACCTGGATCACGCGCCTGGTGCGCGCGACTCGTCCGCATCCACCGGGATCGGCAGACGCGGGCGTGCCCGAGGTCAACCAATGGGTGCGCTGGGGCGCAGGCCCGCGTGCCGGACAGTCGCTGGTGCTCGCGGCCAAGGCGCGGGCCCTGCTGCACGGGCGCCTGGCCGCGACCCGCGAGGACGTGATCGCGCTTGCCGCACCGGTGATGCGACACCGCTTGTTGCTGTCGTTCGTGGCCGAAGCCGAGCGCCGGACTGCGGACGACGTGGTCGCCGCGCTGCTGCGCGCGATGCCGCCACCGGCAGCCTGACATGCGAGGCATGCGACACCGATGTGGGAGCGGCCTCGGCCGCGACTGCCCTTGACGCCAGTCATGGCTACTCAAGAATCGAGCAAGCTCGCCCCCACCGACCTGATCCCGGCGGACGTGCGCGCGCGGCTGAAAGACCTGCAGCTATCGGCGCGCCGCGCCAGCGGCGCACAGGGCTTCGGCCTGCACCGCAGCCCGAGCCGCGGCGCGGGCCTGGAATTCGCGCAGTACCGCGCATACGAACCCGGCGACGAGCTGCGCCAGATCGACTGGAAACTGTATGCGCGCTCCGATCGGTTCTTCGTGCGCGAAGCCGAACGCGACAGCCCGCTCGACGTCTGGTTGCTGATCGACACCAGCGCCTCGATGTCGCAGGCCGACGAATCGCGGCCGCATTGGTCGCGGCTGGAGGCCGCGAAGGCGCTGGCCGCCTGCTGCATCGAACTGGCGCTGCGCCAGGGCGATCGCTTCGGCCTGGCCGCGATCAGCGGCGCCGGGCTGCAGGTCACGCCGCTGGGCAGCGGCCCGCGCCAGCGCGACCGCTGCCTGCTCGCGCTGCAGGCGCTGAGGGCGTCGGGCGCGTGGCCGGACGAAGCTCAGCTGCGTCCGCTCTGGGAAGCGATCCGCGCACGCAGCCTGGTGCTGTCACTGGGCGATACGTTCGATGAAGCCACGCCGCAGCTGCTGGAGCGCTTCGCCGCCGCGCGCCGCGAGGTGCTGGCGATCCAGATCCTGACCGTGGGCGAGCGCGATTTCCCGTTCCACGGCGGACACCGCTTCCGCGACCCGGAAACCGGCGAGGACGTCCTTAGCGACGGCGATCGGGTACGCGCCGATTTCCTCGAGCGCTTCGGCGCGGCGCAGCGAGCCCTGGTCTCGCGTCTGACGGCCGCGGGCATCCGCCATGCCCGCTACGTGCTGGACGAACCGCTCGACGCGCCTTTGCGGCAGCTGTTTCTCGCACGGCCGGGCGGCTGAGTGCGTGATGGATCGCGTCCGGTGAACGTCTTCGAATGAGCATGCTCCTGCTGCTGCCGATCGGCCTGACCGCGCTGGCCGCGCTGCTGCTGCCGCTGCTGGTGCACCTGGCGCGCCGCAGCGAGCAACGGGTGGTGCCGTTCGCCGCGCTGCGCTGGCTGAAGGCGCTGCCGCAGCCGCGCCGCAGGCATCGCTTCGAGGAATTGCTGCTGATGCTGGTCCGCCTGCTGCTGCTGGCCGCGCTGGCGCTGCTGCTGGCACTGCCGGTGCTGTTCGGGCGACCCGATCGCCGACCGCGCGTCGCGGTGGCGCCCGGGGTGGACATCGCCGCGGCACGCGCGCAACCCATCGGGGGCGACGCGCGTTGGCTGTGGATTGCCCCCGGGTTTCCGCAGCTGGAACCGGAGAAACCGGTCGACAAGACTGCGGCGGCAACCAGTTCCGCGGAGCCAGCACCATTCGCCAGCCTGCTGCGCGAACTCGATGCACAGCTTCCGGCAAGCACGCCGCTGACCGTGCTCGTTCCCGCCGTGCTCGACGGTGCGGACGCGCAGCGTCCGCTGCTGAGTCGCCGGGTCGACTGGCGCATCGTCTCGGCACCAGCGAATGACGATGCCAATTCTCCAGCCCGTAGCCGCATCGCGCCGTTCGCATTGCAGGTGCGCCATGCGCCAGATCGCATCGCGTCGCTGCGCTACCTGCGTGCGGCGGGCATGGCCTGGACGCGCGCCGACCAGCCCGCAGCGGATCGCGCACCGCGACTCGACGCGGCGATGTCGATCGCGCCTGCGGACCAGCCGCTCAACGCGGGCGCGCGGGCGCTCGTATGGCTCGTCCCCGGGCCTGCACCTGATGCAATCCGGGACTGGGTTGCAAGCGGCGGCCAGGTCCTGCTCGACCATGATGCGCAGTGGCCGGACTTTCCACGCGATGCGCCCATCGTCTGGCGCGATGACCAGGGCGCACTGGCGCGCGCGATCGGCTTTGGAAAAGGACGCGCGCTGAAGCTGGAACGCCCGCTGCTGCCGGCGGCGATGCCCGGATTGCTGGACGCCGATTTTCCGCTGCAACTGCGCGATCTGTTCGCGCAAGCACCTGCGCAACCTGCGCGGGTCGAAGCGTCCGGATACGCGCCGCGCACCGGAGTCGATCCCTGGCCGGAACGCCCACGCCCGCTCGCGCCATGGCTGGTCTGGCTTGTCGCCGGGCTGTTCCTGCTCGAGCGCCTGCTCGCCAGCGGCAGGCGCCGGAGCGAGGCCGCATGAGGTCCGATGCCATCCTGCGGCAGGCGCACCAGCGCGCGCGCCGTCACGCGCTATTCGGCATCGCGCTGGCGGCGCTGCCTTGGGTCGCGGTGGCCGGCGCATTGATCTGGCGAACGGGCGCGACACTCGCCTGGCTTGGGCTCGTGGCCGTGTTGCTGGTGTCGACGCTCCATGCCTGGCGCCGCATGCGCGCGATGGATGCGCGCTGGCTCGCCCGCACCCTGGATGCACGCCGACCGGACATGGAGGACAGCGCAGCCTTGCTGCTCGGACTGCAGCCGGCGAGCGGTGCCTTGCCGGCGCTGCAACGCGTGCGCCTGCAGACGCGCATCGAACGGGGACCCGCGCCCGAGCTGCGCATTCCATGGGACGCTCGCGCGCTTGCGGTCTCCGCCCTGCTCGCCACCATCGCGCTGTCGGCAGTCCTGTTGTGGCCCCGATCGGAGCCGGGCACCACGACCCCTGGGGCACAGCGTGCGGACGCCGCGTCGTCCAGCGGCGCACCGCCGCGCCTGATCGCGCGGCAGCTGGAAATTCACCCGCCCGGATACACGGGCCTGCCCGTGCGTCGCATCGATGCGCTTTCGGCACGGGTACCGGTCGGCACCGAGCTGCGCTGGACGCTGCGCTTCGCGCCGGAGCCGGCCCAGGCTGCGCTTGTCTTCCTGGACGGACAACGGCTGCCGCTGCGGCGCGACAACGATGGCGCCTGGCGCGCGCGCCGCCGCGTCGAGCGCGGCCTGCTGTACACCGTCGAGCCTGCGCAACCGGGCCGCGACGGCCAGCCGCAGATGCACCGCATCGACGCCATCGCCGATCGCGCGCCGCGCGTGCGCGTGCTGCAGCCGGCAAGCACCCTCAGCACGGTGCAGACCGGCCAGCGCAACTGGACGGTCGCGTTCGAAGCCGAAGACGATTACGGACTCGCGTCCACAGCGCGCCTGCGCGTGATCCGCACCGAGGGCAGCGGCGAGAACATCACCTCGAAGGAGCAGGCGCTGACGTTGCGCGGTACCGGCACCGGCAAGCGCCGGCGCTACGGGCATACCTTCGCGCTGGGCGCGCTCGGGCTAGTACCGGGCGACGACCTGATCGTGCAGCTGGTGGTGTCCGACCTGCAGGCGCCCAGGCCGCATGAGGTGGCCAGCCCGAGCCTGATCCTGCGCTGGCCGCCCGAAGTCCAGGAGCAGGCCGCCGGACTGGACGGGATGATGAAGAAGGTGATGCCGGCCTACTTCCGCAGCCAGCGCCAGATCATCATCGACGCCGAAGCACTGCTGAAAGAAAAACCGCGCATCACCGCGGACGAGTACCTGCAGCGTTCCGACACCATCGGCGTGGACCAGCGCCTGCTGCGCCTGCGCTACGGGCAGTTCCTGGGCGAGGAAAGCGAAGGCGCGCCGCAGCTGCCCACCAGCGACGCACCCGCCGAAGAATCCGGACACGAGTCCGACCTGCCGACCAATGACCCGGCCGCGCCGACCACTCACGATGCTCCGGAACCGGCAGCGGCAGCCGAGGGTGAGGACACCCACGCGCCCGGCGACGGCCACGATCACGATGACGGCGCACCGGCGCAGCGACAGGCCGGCTTCGGCGAGGAACAGCAGGTGCTCGAACGTTTCGGCCACACCCACGACATACCCGAAGCTGCGACCTTGCTGGACCCGAAGACGCGCGAACTGCTGCGCGCCGCGCTCGACGAGATGTGGCAGTCGGAGGTCAACCTGCGACAGGCCAAGCCCGAAGCCGCCCTGCCCTACGCCTACCGCGCGCTCGACTTCATCAAGCGCGTGCAGCAGTCCGAACGCATCTACCTGGCGAAGGTGGGCGTGGACCTGCCGCCGATCGACCCCGGCCGGCGCCTGAGTGGGGAGCGCGCGGGTCTCGCAGATCGCACGGACCCGATGCGCGCGGCGACGGCGCCGGATCCCACCATCGCCAACGCATGGCTCGCGCTAGCGCCCACCGCGGACGGCGCCGCAGCGCGCGTCGACCTCGACGCACTGGCGCGCTGGATGGCGAGCCGCGAGGTCCAAGGCGGCGATCCGTTGGCGATCGCGGCGGCGATCCAGTCCCTGCGGCGCGACCCGGCATGCGCGGCCTGCCGGGACCGGTTGCGCACGCAGCTCTGGCCGCTGCTGGCCCGCCCGTCCGCCGCCCCGGCGCCGCGCGAGCGCGCCGGCCAGATCGGTGACGCCTACCTGGATGCGCTCGGTCGCGAGGCGCGTCCATGAGCCTGCCGGTGATGATTGCGTCGCTGCTTGCGCTGGCGGTGACCCTGGCGACGCTGCGCATGCTGCTGCGCTGGAGCAGCGCCACCGCGACGGTGCGTCCCCAGGCCTGGCGCGCGACCTTCCTGCTGGGCGGGCAGGCCGCCAGCGCTGCCCTGCTGTACTTCACCCTGTTCCCGCCCGCAGCACCGGCACCGGCCGGCGCGCTGACCGTGCTGACCGCGGACGCCGGCAAGACCCCATCCGTCTCCACGCCGGGCCGGGTGATCGCACTTCCCGAAGCGGGAACGGTTCCCACACGCTGGCGGGGTGCGGATCGGGTGCCGGACCTTGCCACTGCGCTGCGGCGCTACCCGGCCACGCGCACGATCCACGTGGTCGGCGCCGGCCTGGTGGAGCGCGACCGAGAGGCCCTGCAAGGCCGCGCGCTGCGGTTCCATCCCGCCCCGCTGCCCGCCGGGCTGGTCGAGCTGGAACGGCCGGGCGCCGTCGCCGCCGGGCGCAGCTTCGCGGTGCGCGGTCGCGCGAACGCATTGCCGGGTGCACGCGCGGAGTTGCTGGATCCGGCGGGGCGACGGCTGGATTGGGCCGTCCTGGACGATGCCGGCGGATTCGAATTGCACGGCAGCACGCGCAGCGCCGGACTGGCGAGCTACACCTTGCGCCTGCGCGACGGGCGCGGGCGGATCGCCGAGCGCGTCGCCATCGCCGTGCAGATCCTGCCTGCCCGACGCCTGCGGATGCTGGTGCTGGCCGGGGCGCCGAACGCGGAACTGAAATTCCTGCGCCGCTGGGCGATGGACGCGGGCATGGCGCTGGAGACGCGGATCGACCTGGGCGCGGGCCTGCAGATCGCCAGCCGTGCGCCCGCGCTTGCCCCTAGTTCCCTCGACAAGCTCGATCTGCTGGTCGTCGACGAACGCAGCTGGCGATCGCTGGGCGCCGGCCAGCGCGGCACGGTCCTGGCGGCGGTCGATCGCGGCCTTGGCCTGCTCCTGCGCCTGTCCGCCGCCGCCGGTCCGGGCGAACACCCGACGCTGCGCGCGCTCGGCTTCGCCACGTCCGGGGTGCCGCGGCGCGAAGTCCGCCTGGGCGCGGGATTCGCGCGGGCGGGCGACGCCGTGGATGCGCTGCCGACGATCATGCGCAGCCCGCTACAGGTGTCGGCCGGGGATGCCGTGGTGGCGCTCGCCGATGCGGCGGGCACACCGCTGTCGGTCTGGCGCGCACGCGGCCGCGGGCGGATCGGCATCGCCGCGTTCGACGACAGCTACCAGCTTGCGCTGGGCGGGCGCACGGACGCGCACGGTGAGCTCTGGAGCCGGCTGGCGAGCGTGCTCGCGCGCGCCGCGCAGGGCGAACCCGCGCCGACGATCACCGTCGCGCCGCCTGGTGAACGCAGCGTGGCCTGCGGCCTGCGCAGCGGGGCGCTGGTGGCTACGCCGGACCAGCGGAGCGTGCGGCTGCAGGTCGATCCGCGCACTGGCCCCGCGGCCTCGGATCAAGTCCGGGGCAGGCTCTGCGCCGGTTTCTGGGCCGATACGCCCGGTTGGCACCGGCTCCACCAGCAGGGACAGGACACGCCATTCTTCATCCCGGCCGCCGGCGAGGCGCCCGCGCTGCGCGCAGCGGCCACACGCGACGCGACCCGGCTGCTGGCCGGCGCACCGGACGCCTCCGGCGGGGCGGACACCTCGCTGATCACCGGGCCGCGCTGGCCCTGGTTCATGGGCTGGCTGGTGCTGACCGGCCTGTTGTGGTGGCTCGAACGCTCCCGCCACGGGCTGCGGGCCATGGCCGCCGGCGAACCCAGCTCCTGAGGCAGTGCGGACAGTGTCCTGCGATAATTGCGCCCCTTGGCCCCGTAGCTCAGCTGGATAGAGCGGTCCCCTCCTAAGGGACAGGTCGTACGTTCGAATCGTATCGGGGCCGCCATAGAAGCAGGAACGAGTGGACAGGAGTGGGGAACGGGTGGGTCGCCACCCTTGCCTCGCCTGTCCACTCGTTCCTCGTTTCTCTCTACTCGTTTCTCGTTCCTGGAGTCCCCCATGTCTCATCCCGTCCTCACCGCCCTCGGCCTGGGCGCGACCGAATCCGGCACCTACCTGGGCAACGGCGAATGGTCGAAGACCAGCGACGCTGGCGTGCTCGAACCGGTCAACCCCACCGACGGCAGCGTGCTCGCCCGGGTGCAGGCGTCCTCGCAGGCCGATTACGACCTCATCGTCGAGCGTGCCCAGGCTGCCTTCAAGGTCTGGCGCACAACCCCGGCGCCGCGCCGCGGCGAGGCGATCCGGCTGTGCGCCGACGCACTGCGCGCGCACAAGGACGCGCTCGGTTCCCTGGTCGCGCTGGAGATGGGCAAGAGCAAGCCCGAGGGCGATGGCGAGGTGCAGGAGATGATCGACATCGGCGAGTTCGCGGTCGGCCTGTCGCGCCAGCTCTACGGCCTGACCATGCATTCCGAGCGCCCCGGCCACCGCATGTACGAGCAATGGCAGCCGCTGGGTCTGGTCGGGATCATCAGCGCGTTCAACTTCCCGGTCGCGGTCTGGGCCTGGAACAGCTTCGTTGCAGCGGTGTGCGGCGACATTTCGATCTGGAAGCCGTCACCGAAGACGCCGCTGTCGGCGATCGCATCGATGAAGATCTGCAACGAAGCCCTGCGCAAGGGTGGCTTCCCCGACCTGTTCTACCTGTTCAACGACGCCGGCTCTGAGCTGGCGTCCGCCTTCGTCGACGACAGGCGCATTGCCCTGGTCAGCTTTACCGGTTCGACCAAGGTGGGTCGCGCGGTCGGCGAGCGCGTCGCGCGTCGCATGGGCCGCAGCCTGCTGGAGCTGGGCGGCAACAACGCGATCATCGTCGATGCGACCGCTGACCTGAAACTGGCGATCCCCGCGATCGTGTTCGGCGCGGTCGGCACCGCCGGCCAGCGTTGCACCACCACCCGGCGGCTGTTCGTGCACGAAAGCATCTACGAGGATGTCCTGGGCAAGCTCAAGACCGCCTACGCCCAGGTCGAATCGAGGATCGGCGATCCCACCGATCCGGCCAACCTGATGGGACCGCTCAACAGCCGCGACGCGGTAGACGCATTCCTCGACGCCATCGAAAAGGCCAAGGCGGCCGGCGGCACGATCGAGAGCGGTGGCGCCGCGCTGTCCGATCGCAAGGGCAATTTCGTGCTGCCGACCCTGGTCACCGGCCTGTCCAACGATGCCGAGATCGTGCAGCACGAGACCTTCGCGCCGATCCTGTACGTGATGAAGTTCGGCACCCTGGACGAAGCGATCGAACTGCAGAACGCGGTGCCCCAGGGCCTGTCCTCGGCGATCTTCACCACCAACCTCAAGGCGGCCGAGGCATTCCTGGCTGCGTCGGGTTCGGACTGCGGCATCGCCAACGTCAATATCGGCACCTCCGGCGCCGAGATCGGCGGCGCGTTCGGTGGCGAGAAGGAAACAGGCGGCGGCCGCGAATCCGGATCGGATGCATGGAAGGCGTATATGCGCCGGCAGACCAACACCATCAACTATTCCGACGCGCTGCCGCTGGCGCAGGGAATCAAGTTCGACCTCTGACGCCAGCGATGGCGGTGGGAGCGAGTCCGCTCGCGAATACCTCAGCCGAGGCTGGAACTGGCGCGAAGCAATCGCGGCCAAGGCCGCTCCCACGGGTTGGACGTCGGGATCGCAGCAGCAAATGGCGTCCTTCGACGAGCGGAACTCCGCCCTGCCGCCCGTTTCGGGCAATAATGTGAAGGCCGTCCCCCCGCCCGGCTGCGACGACACATCCGATGTATTCCCTGGCACGTCCCTTCCTGTTCGGCCTCGATGCGGAGCGTGCGCACGCGATCGGGCTGTCGTCGCTGGAGGCCGCCTATCGCCTGGGATTGACCCCGTTGCTGGCGCGCAGGCCGCAGGCCTTCCCGACCCGCGCGTTCGGCCTGAACTTTCCCAACCCGGTCGGGCTAGCGGCGGGCCTGGACAAGAACGGCGCGCATGTCGATGCGCTGCTCGGTCTCGGTTTCGGCTTCATCGAGGTCGGAACGGTCACGCCGCGTCCGCAGGAGGGCAATCCGAAACCGCGCATGTTCCGGTTGCCGCAGCACCAGGCGATCATCAACCGGCTCGGCTTCAACAACGATGGCGTCGACGCGCTGGTCGAAAACGTGGGCCGCGCGCGCCGCAAGGGCGATGGGCTGCTGGGCATCAATATCGGCAAGAACAAGGACACGCCCAACGAATCGGCCGAACGCGATTACCTGGTGTGCCTGGAGCGGGTCTACCCGCTGGCCGACTACGTGACCATCAACATCTCCTCGCCCAATACCGCCGGCCTGCGCGAACTGCAGGAGGAACAGGCCCTGCGCCGCCTGGTCGGCACCCTGCGCGAAGCGCAGGAACGCCTGGGCGCGCAGCACGGCAAGCGCGTCCCGATGCTGGTCAAGGTCTCGCCTGATCTTTCCGACGACGATATCGACGCATGCGCGCGCGTGCTGGGCGACCTGCAGGTCGACGGCGTGATCGCCACCAACACCACGGTGTCCCGGATCTCGGTCCAGGACCATCCGCTGTCCGCCGAGACCGGCGGCCTGTCTGGCGCACCGCTGATGGACAAGTCCACCGCGGTACTGCGCATGCTGCGTACGCGCCTTCCCGAAGCGATTCCGCTGATCGGCGTGGGCGGCATCCTCGGCGGCCCGGACGCGGCGAAGAAGATGGCGGCGGGCGCGCAGCTGGTGCAGCTCTATACCGGCCTGATCTACCGCGGCCCGCAGATCATCGACGAATGCATCGACGCGGTTCGGCGACGCAAGGAATGGCCCAGCCGCGGCAACATCCCGGTTCTGTAGGCTGGTTTTGTAGGCTGACCGGTGACATGACCGATCCCGTCCGCGGCGTGCGCCGCACCGAGAACGCCGACCTGCGCACGCGCAATACCTTCGGCGTGCGCGCGCATGCGCCGCTGCTGCTGGAAGTCGACGACGCCGATGCCCTGCCCGAGATCTTCGGCCGCGGCTGGGCGGACACCGGATCCATGGTGCTGGGCAGCGGCAGCAACCTGCTGTTCGCCGCGGATCCGCAGCAGACACTGCTCGCGCTCACCGGCCGCCGGGTCGAACTCCTGCACGACCGGGCCGATGTCGCGATCGTCCGCGCCCAGGCCGGTGCCGACTGGCACCCGTTCGTGATGTGGACGCTGGAGCAGGGCCTCTCGGGTCTGCAGAACCTGGCTCTGATTCCCGGCACCGTGGGCGCGGCGCCGATCCAGAACATCGGTGCATATGGCGTGGAAGTCGGTGAATCCGTGCACGCCGTCATCGGTTTCGAACGCGCCAGCCGGCGATTGCTGCGCCTGGACCGCGACGCCTGCCGCTTCGCCTACCGTGACAGCATGTTCAAGCAACAGGCCGATGCGTGGATCGTGACCGCGGTGGAATTCGAACTGCCGCGCAGGCCTGCTCTGAATCTGGACTACGCCGGGCTCGGCGAGGAACTCGCAGCCATGGGCATCGCCAGCCCCACGCCGCGACAGCTGGCCGATGCCGTGATCCGCATCCGCCGCCGCAAGCTGCCCGATCCGGCGCGGATCGGCAACGCCGGCAGTTTCTTCAAGAACCCGATCGTGCCCGTGGCGTTCGCTTCCAAGCTGCAGGCCGCGCATCCGTCGCTGCCGGTGTTTCGCGGCGACCGTGACGACACGCGCAAGCTGTCGGCGGCCTGGCTGATCGACCAGTGCGGCTGGAAGGGCCGGCGCGAAGGCGATGCCGGCATTGCCGACCAGCACGCGCTGGTGCTGGTCAACCATGGAAACGCCAGCGGCGCGGAGCTGCTCGGGCTCGCGCGCAACGTCGCCGCATCGGTGCAATCCCGCTTCGGCGTATCGCTCGAACCCGAACCGCGCATCGTCGGTGCGCAATGGTGAGTCCCCCACCGCGTGGGAGCGCGCTCGCGCGCGAATGCTCCTGATGGCTCCCGCGAAAAGCAATCGCGGCCAAGGCCGCTCCCACGAACCGCCTCGTTGAACAAGAGACACAACGTGCCACCCTCCCCGTCCGCCTCCCACGCCCGCGCGGCGCTGCTGATGCTCGGCAGCACGGTGTTCTTCGGCCTGATGGCAGTGACCATCCGTCTGGCTTCGGAGTCGATCGACACCTACGAAGTCGCATTCTTCCGCAACCTGTTCGGGCTGCTGGCACTGCTGCCGCTGCTGCGCGGCCGGATGCTCGCGTCGCTGCGCACGACCCAGCTGCCGCGCTATTTCCTGCGCAGCGCGATCGGGGTCGCGTCGATGCTGTGCGGCTTCTGGGCGATCGGCAACCTGCCGCTGGCGCAGGCGGTCTCGCTGTCGTATTCCACCCCGCTGTTCGTGACCATCGCCGCGGTCATCTTCCTGCACGAACAGGTGCGCGCCCGCCGCTGGGCGGCCGTGGCGATCGGCTTCATCGGCGTGCTGGTGATCGTGCAACCCGGCAGCACGCAGTTCAGCCTCGGCAGCCTGGTCGCGCTGGCTGCCTCGGTGCTCAGCGCGGTCGTCGCGATCCAGATCAAGCAGCTCTCGCGCATCGACACCGCCGACACGATCGTGCTGTGGACCTATCTGTTCTGGGTGCCGATTTCGCTGCTGCCGGCGCTGGCGGTGTGGGAATGGCCGCAGGGCATGGCCTGGCTCTGGGTGATCGCCACCGGCGTGATGGGCACCGGCGGCCAGCTGCTGTGGACGCGCGCGCTGAAGCTGGGCGATGTCTCCGCGCTCACGCCGATCAGCTTCATGCAGCTGCCGATCGTCGCCTTCGCCGGCTGGCTGTTGTTCGACGAGGCGATCAGCCGCTGGACCGTCCTCGGCGCCGGCATCATCTTCGCCGCCAATGCCTATATCGCGCATCGCGAGGCGCAACTGGCGCGCCGGGCGGCGACCAGCGCGCCGGTGGAGGCGGTCAAACCCGGCGAATGAACGAAGCGCTCGTCCGCGCTCAGCGTTCGCCCCACGGGCGCAGGTGGCCGTAGAACGCCAGCCCGTAACAGCCCACCGCCCACACCAACGCAGCGGTCCAGCCGGCGAGGATGTCGGAGGGGTAATGCACGCCCAGATAGATGCGTGACAGGCCCACCATCGCCACCAGGAACGCCATCGCGCCGAGCGTGGGCCAGCGCCAGCGCGTGTGCCAGGCCAGCAGGACCAGCACCGCCGCCAGGGTCATCGAGCCCATCGCATGGCCGCTGGGAAAACTGAAGCTCGCCTCGGGCGAGATCGATTCCCACAGGCTTGGCCGCTCGCGCGCGAAGAATTGCTTGGTGGCGAGGTTCAACAGCGCCGAGCCGCCGAGCGCCGCGGCGGCGAAGATGCTTTCGCGGAAGCGCCGTCGCCACGCCAGCGCCGCCACCAGCGCGACGTCGAACGGCACCACGCCGTACTGGTAGCCGATCGCCGAGAACAGCAGGAACCAGCGGTCGAATCCCTCCCGCGCCATGGCGCGCGCGAGCTGCAGGATCGGCGCATCGAAGGGAAACGCTTCCGCCTCGCGCACCTCGTCGGCGAGCTCGGCGAAGCCCCACAGCGGCAACAGCAGGCCGGCGAACAACAGCAGCAAGCGTCCGCCGTGGCGCTGCAGGAAGGCCTCGCCGGCCCGGGTTTCCGCCTTTGCGACGGAAACGGTTTTCGCGACGACCTCAGGGGCCCGGTGCGGCGCCGGACCGGAATTTCCGCTCGACATAGTCATCGATCAACGCGACGAATTCGACGGCGATGTTCTCACCGCGCAAGGTGACGCTCTTTTCACCGTCGACGAAGACCGGCGCGGCTGGAGCCTCGCCGGTGCCCGGCAGCGAGATGCCAATGTTGGCATGGCGCGATTCGCCCGGTCCGTTGACCACGCAGCCCATCACCGCCAGGGTGAGGTTCTCCGCGCCCGGGTGGCTGATCTTCCAAAGCGGCATCTTCGCGCGCACGTGTTCCTGCACCACCTTCGCCAGTTCCTGGAAAAACTCCGACGTGGTGCGGCCGCAGCCTGGGCACGCGGTGACCATCGGCGTGAACGCGCGCAGCCCCATGGTCTGCAGCAGCTCCTGCGCCACCACCACCTCGGTCGTGCGCGCCTGCCCAGGTTCGGGCGTCAGCGAAATGCGGATCGTATCGCCGATGCCCTCCTGCAGCAGCACGGCCAGCGCAGCGCTGGAAGCGACGATGCCCTTGCTGCCGATGCCGGCCTCGGTCAGGCCCAGGTGCAGGGCGAAATCCGAACGCGAGGCCAGGTCGCGATAGACCGCGATGAGCTCCTGCACGCCGCTGACCTTGGCGCTGAGCACGATGCGATCGGCGGGAAGCCCCAGTTCGACGGCACGATGCGCCGAGTCCAGCGCCGAGAGGATCAGCGCCTCGCGCATCACCCGACCCGCGTCCCAGGGCTCGGCGCGCGCGTGGTTCTCGTCCATCAGCCGCGCCGCCAGCGCCTGGTCCAGGGAACCCCAGTTGGCGCCGATGCGCACCGGCTTGTCGTAACGGATGGCGAATTCCACCAGCTGCGCGAACTGGGTGTCGCGCTTCTTGCCGAAGCCGACATTGCCCGGATTGATCCGGTACTTGGCCAGCGCCTCGGCGCAGGCCGGCTCGTTCGCCAGCAACTGATGGCCGTTGTAGTGGAAGTCGCCGATCACCGGTACCTCCAGCCCCTGCATGCGCAGGCGCTCGACGATGCGCGGGACCGCGGCGGCGGCTTCCGCGGTATTCACCGTGATCCGCACCAGTTCGGAACCGGCGCGCCACAGCTCGGCGATCTGTTTCGCGGTCGAAGCGACGTCGGCGGTGTCGGTGTTGGTCATCGACTGCACCACCACCGGCGCATCGCCGCCTACCTTGACCCCGCCAATCGAAACCTGGCGCGTCCTGCGCCGCGGCGCGGGGCCGTAGGTCCACTCGGCAAGCGAATGGATCAGGCTGGGCGTGTGCTGCGGGCTTGCGGACATCCGCACATTGTAGGGCGGGCCCGGGCCCGCCTTCGCGGATCGCGGCGATCCCGCATTCGCGTGCGCCTGTTTCCGGCCTGCCTTGGCCTGGCGTCGATTCCACCCTCGCGACGGGGCCGTGCAGGGGTGTCCAGGTTCGAGGCCGGGCGATGGGGGGCCTGGGCCCGCCCTACAATCACCCGATGACCGATGCTCCGACCGGGGAAGTGCTGACCCCCAGCCAGCTCAACACCCTGGCCCGCGACCTGCTGGAAGGCGCATTCCCGCTGATCTGGGTCGAGGGCGAACTGGGCAACGTCTCCAAACCCGCATCCGGCCATCTCTACTTCACCCTCAAGGACGAACGCGCGCAGGTGCGCTGCGCCATGTTCAGGCCCAAGAGCACATGGCTGAAGTTCCAGCCGCGCGAGGGCCTGAGGGTGCTCGCGCGCGGCCGCCTGACCCTGTACGAGGCGCGCGGCGACTACCAGCTGGTGCTCGATCACATGGAGGAAGCCGGCGAAGGCGCGCTGCGGCGCGCGTTCGACGCGCTCAAGGCCAGGCTGACCGCCGACGGCGTGTTCGACGATGCACGCAAGCGGCCCCTGCCTGCCTTCCCGCGCCGCATCGGCCTGATCACCTCACCCAGCGGCGCGGTGGTGCGCGATGTGCTGAGCGTGCTGGCGCGGCGTTTCCCGCTGGTCGAGGTCGACGTGTTGCCGGTGCCCGTGCAGGGCGAGACCGCCGCCGCGCAGATCCGCGGCATGCTTTCGCGCGCGATCGCTTCGGAACGCTACGACGTACTGCTGCTCGCGCGCGGCGGCGGTTCGCTGGAGGACCTGTGGGCCTTTAACGACGAACAGCTGGCGCGGGCGCTCGCCGCCTCGCCGGTGCCGGTGGTCTCGGCCGTCGGCCACGAAACCGACTTCAGCCTGGCCGATTTCGCCGCCGATCTGCGCGCGCCTACGCCTTCGGTGGCCGCCGAACTGCTGGTGCCGCATCGCGCCGACCTGACCACGCAGCTGCTGGGGCTGCAGCGGCGCATGCATCGCCTGCAGGCGGATCGCCTGCGTCAGCTCGCCCAGCGCGCGGACCGCGCGGTGCTGCGCCTGCAGGCTGCCCGACCGCAGGCGCGGCTCGCCCTGCTGTGTCGTCGCCAGGATGACGCCGCGCGCCGCCTGCAGGCAGGGGTGCAACGTCGGCTGGACGCCGCGCGTGCGCGCCTGCGCCATGCCGACGCGGTGCTGCGGGCCTGTCACCCCGAACGCCGGCTCGCGCTGCTGCGCCAGCGCCTGATCGCGCTGCGCACGCGACCCCAGGCCGCGATCGCCCGTCGCCTGCAAGGCGAGGCGCTGGGCCTGCGCAGCCTCGCCCGTTCGCTGGAATCGGTCAGCCCGCTGTCCACCATCGCCCGCGGCTACGCCATCCTCCAGCACCCTGATGGCCGCGTGGTGCGCAAGGTCGGCGAAGCTTCGCCTGGCGACAGGCTCGAAGCACGGCTCCAGGATGGCGTGCTGGGGGTCCGCGTCGAACGCGAACTCCTGTAGGAGCGCCGCTTCGGCCCGATCGCATTGGAGTGGGAGCGGCCTTGGCCGCGAATGCTTTCGTCTTTCAATCCGTACCCGGAAGAAACAATCGTGGCCAAGGCCGCTCCCACGGGTAACTGAGGCGTCGCGCCACAGCGGCGCTCCTGCAGACGCGCTTAACGGCGATGCTGCAAACATGCGTCCACGGAGACTTGCATGCTCAAGAAGACCTACCCGTATTACCTTGCCAACAAGCCATTCCCGGCGAACACCGATCTCGAGGTGCTGGACAAGTACTCCGGCAAGCGCGCCACGCGCGTGGCGTTCGCCGACAAGGTGGCAGTACGCAAGGCCATCGTCGCCGCGCACAAGGCGCGCGAGGCGATGGCGGCTTTCACACCCGACGCGCGCCGCGACGTGCTCGAACATTGCGTGCGCCGATTCAGCGAACGCCAGGAGGAGCTGGCGCTGGCCCTGTGCATCGAGGCCGGCAAGCCAATCCGGGATGCGCGCGGCGAAGTCACCCGGCTGATCGATACCTTCCGCATCGCCGCCGGCGAAGCGACGCGCATCGGCGGCGAGGTGATCGAGCTGCAGGTTTCCCCGCGCACCCGTGGCTACCGAGGCATGACCCGGCGGGTCCCCATCGGTGTCTGCGCCTTCATCACTCCGTTCAACTTCCCGCTCAACCTGGTGGCGCACAAGGTCGCGCCGGCGATCGCCGCGGGCTGCCCGTTCGTGCTCAAGCCCGCGGCGAAAACGCCCGTCGGCGCCCTGATCATCGGCGAGGTGCTGGCGGAGACGGGCCTGCCGAAGGGAGCGTTCTCGATCCTGCCGTGCTCCAACGAAGATGCCAGCCTGCTGGTGGAAGACGAGCGCATCGCCCTGCTCAGCTTTACCGGCGGCCTTGTCGGCTGGGACCTGAAGGCGCGCGCGGGCCGCAAGAAAGTGACCCTGGAACTGGGCGGCAACGCGGCCTGCATCGTGGACGCCGATCCCGGCCGGCCGCTGGACGCGCTGGTCGAACGCCTGGTGTTCGGCGCCTATTACCAGTCCGGCCAGAGCTGCATCAGCGTGCAGCGGATCTACGCGCATCGTGCGGTCTACCCGAAGCTGGTGAAGCGGCTCGCTGCGGCGGTTGGCAAGTTGAAGATGGGCGACCCGCGAGACGAGAAGGTGTTCATCGGGCCGATGATCGACGAGGACGCCGCAAGGCGCGTCGACAGCTGGGTCAGGGCCGCGCTGAAATCCGGCGCAAGGCAACTCGCAGGTGGCAAGCGCAAGGACAACATGCTGCCCGCGTCGCTACTGGAAAACGTGCCGCACGACGCCGACCTTTACCGCAAGGAGGCCTTCGGCCCGGTGGCCTGCATCGAGGCGTTCGACGACTTCGACGACGCCATCGCCCGGGTCAACGACAGCGACTTCGGCCTGCAGGCCGGCGTGTTCACCGCCGATCTCGCCCACGCGATGCGCGCCTGGGACCGGATCGAAGCGGGCGGCGTGATCGTCGGCGACGTCCCCAGCTTCCGTGTCGACAACATGCCCTACGGCGGGGTGAAGCAGTCTGGTCTGGGACGGGAAGGCGTGCGCTTCGCGATCGAAGACATGACCGAAACGCGGCTGCTGGTAATCCGCACCCCGTAGGGCGGGTCTCGACCCGCCATCCCCATTCGCGACCGTCGCGTGCGCCGTGCGCACGCCGATGCGCCGCGCATGGCCGGGCAAGGGCGCCTGCGCCTGGGCACACCACGGCTACAGGCGCTTTTTTTTTTCGACTGTAAACGTTTGCAGGCGAAATTCCCTCTCCCGGATATATGACTAGCGTGCTACAAACCTCGGCGGGGGCTCCGGAACGTCACGTCCATGGCAGCGCAACGCACGTCCATGGGAGCGACGCGTGAGCGTGCCTACTCATACCTACGGAGCAAATCCATGCCAACGCCGTCCGCCCGCTTCACCCGATCCGCTCTGAGCCTGGGACTGATGCTTGCCCTCTCAACGCTGGCGCAGGCGCAGGATGCTCCCGTGCCACAGGAGCCGGCGGCGCCCCCGCCGGCCAGCCAAGCCGATGAGACCACGACCCTGGACGTCGTGTCGGTACTGGGCTCGCGCACCAAACCGCGCACCGAGGCCAGCTCGTCGGTGCCGATCGACATCCTGGGCGGCGAGGAATTCCACAACCAGCCCTCGGTCGACGTGCTGGACAAGATGCGCACGCTGGTTCCCTCGTTCAACGTCAGCACCATCCCGATCGACGATGCCGCCACCCTGATCCGCCCAGCCAATCTGCGCGGGCTGCCGCCGGACAACACCTTGGTGCTGGTCAACGGCAAGCGCCGCCACCGCGCTGCGGTCATCACCTTCCTCGGCCACGGCCTGTCCGACGGCTCGCAGGGGCCGGACATCTCGGTGTTCCCGTCGTTGGCGCTGGAGCAGGTGGAGGTGCTGCGCGACGGCGCAGCAGCGCAGTACGGGTCGGATGCCATCGCCGGCGTGATCAACTTCGGCCTGAAGCGGCTGGAGGAGGGCGGCACGGTCGAGGCCTTCGCCGGCCAGCAATACGAGGGCGACGGTTTCACCCGCCAGGCCAGCGCACAACTCGGCATGCCGCTGACTTCGGACGGCTTCGCCACCTTCACCTTCGAATCGCGCAAGGCCGATGCCACTTCGCGCAGCGTTCAGCGCGACGATGCCGCGGCGGTCGCTGCGGCCGGCTATCCCGACGTACAGGATCCGGCGCAGATCTGGGGCTCGCCGGAGGTCAACGAGGACCTGAAGTTCGTCTACAACCTGGGCATTTCCGGCGAGAACGTGGAAACCTATCTGTTCGGCAACCTGGCCAGGCGCGAGGTCACCGGCGGCTTCTACTACCGCAACCCGACCAACCGCGGCGGCGTATATTCGAACGACGGCGGCCAGTCCCTGCTGGTCGGCTCGCTGGACGGCGGTGCCTGCCCGACCATCGCCCTGCGCGACGCCGACGGCAACCTGATTCCGTATTCGGTCGTAGGTCCGCAGGTCGATGCGCTGCCGGCGAACTGCTTCACCTTCCTGTCGCAACTGCCCGGCGGTTTCACCCCGAGCTTCGGCGGGCTGATGAAGGACGCCTCGGTGGTCGCTGGGGTCAAGGGCATGTGGGGCGACGGCTGGCATTGGGACCTGAGCGGGTCCTGGGGCCGCAACCAGATCGATTTCTTCATGCTCAATACGGTCAACGCCTCGACCGGGCCGGTACAGCCGGACGGCGGGCGGTTCGAGCCGGGCGGCAACGTCCAGACCGAAACCAATTTCAACTTCGACGTCGGCAAGGATGTCGAGACCGGCTTCACCGTGGCACCGCTGGCGCTGGCGATGGGCGCGGAGTGGCGCGAGGAGAAGTTCGAGATCGAAGGCGGCGACACTCCGTCCACTGCCATCGGTCCGCTAACCGAGCAGGGCTTCAGCATCGGCTCCAACGGCTTTCCCGGCTTCGCGCCGGGCACGGTGGGTACGTTCAACCGCGACAACTGGGCGGTTTACGTCGATGCCGAGGCCCAGTTCACCAACGCGTTCCGGCTGGCGGCGGCAGTGCGGCATGAGGACTTCAGCGACTTCGGCGGCACCACCAACTGGAAGCTCACCGGCCGCTACGACTTCACCGACAGCTTCGCCCTGCGCGGCGCGGTGAGCACCGGCTTCCGTGCGCCCACGCCCGGCCAGGCCAACGTCAGCCAAGTCACCACCGCCTTCATCGACGGCGAGCTGCGCGACACCGCGACGCTGCCGCCGGCGTTGCTCGAAGGCCTGTTCCCCGGCGCCGAGCCCCTGCAGCCGGAGGAATCGAAGAACGCATCGCTGGGCCTGGTGTTCAACAGCGGCGACTGGTTGGTCACCGCCGATGCCTACCGCATCGAGGTGCAGGACCGCATTGCCCGCAGCACGGACTTCGACGTGACCCAGGCGCAACGCGACGAACTCATCGCCCGCGGCCGCCCGGACCTGGCGTCGCTTAGCCGGGTGGGCTTCTTCGTCAACGACTTCGACACCACCACCACCGGCGTGGACCTGGTCACGACTTGGACCACCGAACACTTCGGCGGCGACACCACCTATTCGCTGGCGGCGAACTGGAACGAGACCGAAGTGGACGATTTCACCCCGGGCATCATCAGCGAGGCGCGAATCAAGAAGCTGGAGGAATCGCTGCCCAGCACCAAGGGCTACTTCAGCATCAACCACCAGCGCGAGGTGTTCCAGGCCAACCTGCGCGTGAACTACTACGGCTCGTTCTACGAGGATCACCTGGACAGCGACGTCGTGGCGATCGAGGACGGCGGCCTGCCGATCTACGGCGACAGCGCGGTGACGGTGGATGCGGAAGTGGGCTGGCGGTTCGCGTCCGGCCTGTATTTCAACGTCGGCGCGCAGAACCTGTTCGACAAGGTGCCGGAGGACAACCCCTGGGGCGGCGTCGCCGGCGCGCAGTACCCGGTGCATGCGCCATATGGATTCAACGGTGGGTTCTACTACGCACGCGTGGGTTACAAGTTCTGATCGCAGCTGTGCAGCCGCAACGAGAGCCCCGCTTCGGCGGGGCTTCTCGCATCTGTGAGAGCGACCTTTCGTGGGGGCGGCCCTGGTCGCGATTACGCTCCGTCCAGTGCAGGATCAAAGGCCGCTCCCGCAGATCAGTTTCGGTCGCCACGCCGATCGGATACCGAATACGCCCTGATCGAACTCCGCGACCCGGGTTGTGCTGGCTGGGCGAAAGCCGCCGCGCTAGCGGCGGAGCTTGCGGGCTCCACCAGTCCCCTATATCGCCATTCTCATGCGGGAAACTGGCACCTGGATGCCACCAGGCAGATCCAGGTCGAAACGCTCAAGTACGACAAATCCGGACGCCAGGTAGAGTGGCTCGCCTGGCATGGTGGCAACCAGCTCCAACGAACTAAAGCCAGCCTGTTTTGATGCCGCCACGCACGCGGTCATGAGTTGGCGCCCCAAGCCACGACGCGCCATGGAAGGATGCACAAAGAACGCACGAATGCGGGCGGGATCCGTGGCCGGGTCAAGCAGCGGGTCCGATCCGGTCTTGGTTTGATCCCCGCCGAACAGCGTACGCCGCTTGCTCCAGCCACCACAGGCAACGATACGGTTCTCGTGTTCTATGGCGAAGTAGGTCTGATCATCAATCAGCTGGGTGTCGACGCCGAATACGTGGCGAGTGATCGCGTCTGCTTGTTCCGGCGAATAGTAGCCGATACTCAAGGCGTGACCGGAGACTTCAATGAGGTCGCCAAGAGCTGGGATATCCGGTCGCTCAGCAGTACGCAGTTCCATTGCGAGTGCCCAAATCAAACAGCTCAGCCATTGGTTACGCACATGACGCGGCCATAACGCGTCTCCACTGCCCTGGCTTCCACACCGTCTGGCGTGATGTTGAACATCGTGATGACCAGTTCGTCGGCGGCTGGCTGGGCGATCTCGGTGCGCCAGCCCCAGCGCGGGCCGCCCTGGCCATCGCCATAACTGCCAAGCGCCTTGAATCCGCTGTCATCGGCGTGTGCCGTCGAAAACATGATCGCGCTGCCGGTATGGAAACTGTCCACCCATGCCGCTTCGTACGCGTCCTCGTCCAGGTGCAGTCCGTACAGGGCAATGCCCTCGCCCGCCTGCTCGCCTTCGCCGTAGCGGTATTCGTGCAGCAGGAAGCGGCCACCGAGCACGCTGCGCAGCGTGCCGCTTTGCCGCACGTCCATCACCGGCGGCTGGTCAGGCTCGAACCAGACACGGGTCGCTCCCTCCCAATTGCCACTCATCGATGCCAGCGCCTGGTGCCGGCCGCTGGCCAGGGATTGCTCGAACTCTGCCTTGCCCATGCCCTGTCCTCCGGCTGCGCCGCAGGCGACTTTAACCCCATTGCCGCGGCACGCGTCGTCTGACCGGACAACTCCGAAGGCAGCTCCGCTCGCGGCCGCAACCTGCTGCATCATCCCTGCCGCCACTGGCAACCCATCTCGCCGCCGGTCAACGCAGGGAAACCCGGCGGAAGCACGCCCTTCACGGTGCTCGTCCGGCCGTCGCTGAAGCCAGTGCCGCGCCATGGCATCATCCGGGCAACTGCGGCCGGATGCTACGGCAACGAGGTTGCTTGGATGACAGTCACCACCAGGTCCCGGCTTCCCGGCCGCATGACACTGACCAACCAACTGCTGGAATCGTTGGGGCAAGCGATCGTCTCGGGGGAATTCGACGGAGAGAAGTTCCCCAGCGAAGCGGAGATCTCGAAACGCCACAGAACCAGCCGTAGCGTGACCCGCGAGGCGGTGAAGATGCTCACCGCCAAGGGCATGATCTCGACGCGGCCCCGCAGCGGAATCGTCACCCAGCCCCAGGAACGGTGGAGCCTGCTCGATCCGGATGTGCTGCGCTGGATGCTGGAACGCAAGTTCTCTTACGAACTTCTGCGTCATTTCACCGAGATGCGGCTGGGGTTGGAAACCGCCGCCGCTGCGCTCGCGGCGAAATACGCGACTCCCGAGACCTTGCGCGGGATCGAGATCGGGCTCGAGCGCATGGTCGCGGCCGGGCGCGGCGATGGCGACCACCTCGCCGCGGACATCGCCTTCCACGTTGCGATACTGGAGGCCACCGAGAACCCGTTTTACCTCCAGCTCGACGAATTCATCCATACCGCGCTCAAGTTTTCGATCCGGCTGACAAACCGCATCAAGGGCTCGCCCAGCATCCCCGCGCATCGGCGCGTATTCGACGCCATCAAATCCGGCGACGCGGAAAAAGCCAGCTCGGCGATGGCGCAGATCATCACCGAAGCGCTGGCGCTGATCTCCGCGGCCGAACGCAAGGACAGGAAGAGCAAACGCCCTGCCCGTTCGCGCTAGCCGGCCCGCGGCTCAGGATGCGATCGGGCGCGGTGCGCAGCCCGATCGCCCGTTCCGACCGGGCGCATGTCCCCGGCGCACGCGCCGGGGACCGGTCGCTACCACTTTGCGCGCACCCCGAAGGTGTATGTCCTGCCTTCGAAATTGATGAAGGTCGGGCGGTTCTCGTACAGCATGTAGCCCTCGCGTTCCTCGCGGGTCAGGTTGGTGCCTTCCACAAACACCGAGAAGTGGTCGTTGAGACTGTAGGCCGCGCTCATGTCCAGTTGCCCGTAGGCCTTGGTGTATTCGGGCTGCGAGCCGGAACCGCAGGACAGGCACGACAGCCATTCGTCGCGCCAGTTGTAGGCCAGGCGCGCCTGCCAGGGTCCCTTTTCGTAGAACAGGCTCAGGTTGGCCGAATCCCCGATTCCGGGGATGGCGAAGCGTCCGGCGCCGGACAGGATCGCCTCGTCGATCGAGGCATCGCTCTTGACGTGGGTGTAGTTGAAAGCCGTGCCGAACCCGTCGAAGGGCGCTGGCAGGCCGGTGAACTGCTGGTTGTAGGTGAACTCCAGGCCCTCGACCTTGGCCTCGTTGAGGTTGACCGGCAAGGTCTGGGTGAAGGGGAAGCCCAGGATCTCGACCTGAGTGTCGACCGTAGTGGTGAAATTGCTGATGTTCTTGAAGAATGCGCCCACGGCGACGTAGCTGGTATCGGCGAAATACCACTCCAGACCGATGTCGAAGTTCTCAGACAGGTAGGGCTTGAGATTGGTATTGCCGGTGCTGACGGTCTGGTTGTTGGGCCGGAAGTTGTAGCCGGCCGAGACCCGCAGCTGCGAAAGCTCCGGACGGGTCAGCGTCCTTGACGCGTTCAGGCGGAAGACCAGGTCGTCGCGCAGGTTCAGCCTGAAGTTGGCCGACGGCAACCAGTAGTCGTAACTTCCCTCGGCGCGGGTGAGGACGGGCTCGCCAAAGGTGCCGATGGCATTGCTGGTATCGGTGGGATTGACCCGGACGTCCAGCAGCGGCGCTACGAAAGCGGAGGACACGGTGTCTGTCTTGATGTAACGGTAGCCCAGGTCCAGGTGCCAGGGCATATCTCGCATCGTGCCTTCGAAATCGGCCTTGACGTAGAACGACGAGGTCTTTTCCTTGACCTGCCAGTAGCTCCGCTGGATCGGGTGGGTCGCCCAGCCGCCACCGTTGGCCTCCAGTGCCGCCACGAAGGCGGCGATCTCCTCGTCGGTCTTCAGCCCCTGCAACTGCATGTAGGACTCCGGCGTGGTCAGGTAATCCATGTACATGTCCGGGTCGTAGCTGACCCACTGGGTCGGGAAGCCTTGCGAGTGGCCGCCGAACCAGTTGCCCGCATCGAACACGTAGGCACCGATGGCATCGGCCGGCGTGGTGGCGTTGTAGCCGCAGTAGAAGGCGCACAGGCTCATGGCGTCATCCACGCCCATGTCGATGAAGCGGGTGGAGCGGTTGGACGCCAGCGCACCGAAGCTCAGCTGCGCCAACGGGCCGTCCAGGAAGGACTTGGTCAGATTCGCTTTGACCTCGTCGAGCCGGTTGGTCCGATGATCGCCGCCCATGCCGCAGCAGTGCGAGTACAGGTTGGATATGGCGTCGCTGGGCGTAAGCGCGTCGTAGTTGTAGTAGGGGAATCCGCCGCCGCCGGGGTTGGTCCAGTGCGGCACATAGCCGATGTTGCGGGTGCCCACCACGCGGTAGGAGTCGCCGCTGTCGTACTTGTTCCACGACTTGGCGCGCGACAGGTCCACTTCCAGGGTGGTGGTGTCGTCGATCTGCCAGGCCAGGTTCATTCCAGTCTGGAATACTTTCGCATCGCGCGGAAGCGTGGACACGATGTAATCGGTCGCGAGTATGCCGGTATCGCCGCGGGTGTATTCGGTGGCGGTGCCGTTGTCATCCACTTCGATATCGGTGATGTCGTTGGTATTGCCGTAAAACCCCAGGCCGTGCTGCAACTGGTCGGACTCGTAGTTCGAGTACATGGCATCGAACTTCAGCTTCAGCGAATCGCTCGGATTCCAGTCGATCGCCGCGCTCAGGCCCTTGCGCACCGAATCGATGGTGGTGTAGTTGCCGATCGTGGTTTCCGGCGTCGCCACCTCCTCCACACCTTGCTCGCGCAGCCTGTGGAAGGCTGGAGGCAGACTCGCAAGCACCGCAGGGTCCGTCAGATCGGAGACGTACCAGCCTTGCTGATTGACCTGGTAGCTGCGGTGCTTGCGCTCGTAGTACATGCCCGACAGCAGCCAGCCGAAGGTCTGATCGGCGTTGGCGTGGCTGAGGAAGAACGAACCCTTGGGAGTGGACTTGTCGTCCAGGCCGCCTTCCATGCTGTCGTTGAGCGCACTCAGGGATCCGGCGAAATGAAAGCCCTCGTTGTCCAGCGGCCGCGCGGTGCGGATGTTGATGGTGCCGCCGATGCCGCCATCGACGATGTCGGCGGCGCTGGTCTTGTACACCTCGGCGGTGCTGATCAGTTCCGAAGGCAGGGTGTCGAAGTTGAAGCCGCGGTTCTCCGCATCCGACACGATCGAACGGCCGTTGACCAGCACGTTGACGAACTGCGGCCCCAGGCCGCGCACCGTGACCTGGCTGGACTCGCCGCTGCCGGTACGGTTGACCGAGACACCGGGCACCCGTTGCAGCGAGTCGGCGACGTTTTGGTCTGGGAACTTGCCGGCCTCTTCGGCGGAGATCGCGTCGACCACGCCGGCGGCGTTCTGCTTGATCGCTTGCGCGCGGCGCAGCGAGGCGCGCTGCCCGGTCACGACGACCTCGCTCATGTCCTGCACGTCGTCGGACTGCGGTTGACCCGCCTCCCCGGTGGCACCCTCCGGCTTGGGAGATGTCTGCGACGCATCGTCCGGAGCAGCGGCCGGTTCCTGGCCGGATGCCGTAGCGGCAGCTTGCGCGAACGCGAACGGACACGCAGTCGCGCATCCCAACCCAACCAGCGCGACGCGCACAGCAGACCATAAGACGGCGGATTTCATCTGTTTTCTCTCCGGGGTTGGCATGGACATTTCTTTAGCGGCTTCCCTGCTCGTCTGAGACGCGGCGGAATTCACTGGCTTGTCATATAAGCGGTCGTATCGCAGGCGACGTTCGTCGCCGTCCGCGGACAGTGGGGCGGTGGGTGACTTTGTTCTGTGGTCCGGTTCCTGCGCATGGCTGCGCTGCGGTCGCCGCTACGTATTCCCCGGGAATGGCGCGCCGCGAACCGCCACTCGATGCCCATAGCCACGCTCAGGGCGCAACAGGACGAATCGAAACTGGCTGCGTGGATCGGCGAGGAGCGAGATGCACGAAACACCCATGCGTCATCGCTGCCGTTGGCGTGGATCCCGATCAGGCTGCACACGCGCCTGGTTGCGAAATCCCAGAAATGCGGTCTCAACGCCTGACTCGATACAGCTCCGAGGGCCGCCGCGAAGTCGACGAGCGCGCTCCGGACCGCAACAAATCCACTCATGAAGTACGGCTGTCCGAATAAGCCGGCTGACGCACGCTAATCGCGAATGCATCAGCTGTACTGTGGTCCGGCGCCCCCAATGACGATGCTACTTATCATATAAATGCGATCAAGTCGCACTGCACCATCGCGCACTAATCTGCCCATACACAGAACGTCTTGTGACATCCGTCACCGGAATGCCGTGAGCATCGCCATGAAGCGGTTTCAAACGAACCTGTTTGCCGGAAAAGACGCGCAGGTCAGTCTCATCGCGTAGTACGGATGGGTCACGACGAAAAAGGACGCGCGTCCGCGCGAGACGTCGGCTCGATCTTGCTCGCCATGTATTCGCCCTTCGCATGACGCCGGACCCGGGCCCACATCCGTCAACCCCGATCCCGTCGCTGCCGCGTTTGCCCCTCCGTCCATCCCCGGAGAGCGCCCATGCAACGCCATGCACTGACCATCGCCTTGCTGTGCACGCTGGCCACGGCCTGCAGCACCACGTCCACCACCGCAGAAAGAAATGAAGCCGACGGCACTGGCCTGATCGCACCTGCCCCGCCGCCGCGGGCCACAGCGGAGAACGAAGCCGTCAGCCTCGATCAGGTCGCGGTCACCGGCACCCATGTTGCGGCCAAGGCGATGCGTCAGATGGCTCCGGCGTCGGTTGCGGCCGCAGCGCCGGTGATCGCGCCGGGCGGCTATTGGCAACCCGACAACACCGAGAAGTACGCGGCGCGCGAGGATAATCCGGTGCAACGCACCAGCGAACAGCCGGTGTCCACTTTCTCCGTCGATGTCGACACCGGCAGCTATGCCAACGTGCGGCGCATGCTGCGCGACGGCGTCCGTCCGCCCGCCGACGCGGTCCGCGCCGAGGAGTTCATCAATTACTTCGATTACGGGCATCCCGCGCCGGACTCGCGCGAAAAGCCGTTCCGCGTGACCACTGAACTCGCGCCGGCGCCATGGAATGCTCAGCGTCAGCTGCTGATGATCGGCATCAAGGGCTATGACGTCCCCAAGGCGACCCTGCCGCCGGCGAACCTGGTGTTCCTGATCGACACCTCGGGTTCGATGGACCAGCCCAACAAGCTGCCGCTGCTCAAGCAGGCCTTCGCCCAGCTGGTGCCGCAGCTGCGCGCGCAGGACCGCGTGTCGATCGTGGTCTATGCCGGGTCCGCCGGACTGGTGCTGCCGCCCACGCCGGGCGACCGTCATGGCGAAATCCTGGCGGCGCTCGAACAGTTGCAGGCAGGCGGCAGCACCAATGGCGGCGAGGGCATCCGCCTGGCATATGCGATGGCCAGGCAGGCATACGCCGGCAACGGCGTGAACCGCGTGATCCTGGCGACCGATGGCGACTTCAACGTCGGCACCATCGACCAGGGCGCACTGGAGACCCTGGTCGGCGACCAGCGCAAGTCCGGGATCGCCCTGACCACGCTCGGCTTCGGTGACGGCAACTACAACGACGCCATGGCCGAGCAGCTGGCCGACGTTGGCGACGGCAACCACGCCTACATCGATACCCTGCAGGAGGCACACAAGGTGCTGGTGGAGGAAATGCAGTCGACCCTGCTGACCATCGCCCGCGATGTGAAAATCCAGCTCGAGTTCAATCCGGCGGAAGTGGCCGAATACCGCCTGATCGGCTACGAAAACCGCGTGCTCAGGCGCGAAGACTTCGCCAACGACAAGGTCGATGCCGGCGACATCGGCGCCGGACACGAGGTCACCGCCCTGTATGAGCTCACCCCGGTCGGCGCGGGGACGCAACGCCTGCCTGCACTGCGCTATGCCGACGTACAGGCGCGACCGGTGTCCACGTCCGGAGAAGTCGCCCATCTGCGCCTGCGCTACAAGCTGCCGCAGGCGACGGCGAGCCGGTTGATCGAGACTCCGATCCTGCGCCGCGATGCCAAAGCCCAGCCCGGCGAATCGATGCGTTTTGCCGCGGCGGTCGCCGCCTACGCCGATGCACTGCGAGGCGGCACGCAGATCGAAGGCTGGGGGTGGGACGACATCGCCCGCGCGGCCCGCGCTGCGCAGGGCAGCGACCGCTGGAACCAGCGCGCCGAATTCCTGCAACTGATCGATGCCGCCCGCAATACGGTCGGTGGCGACGAAACCCACCGCATCGGGATCGCCGATTGAGCAGGCGTGGCCGAACGCGTCAGGCCGACCTGTTCACCGACTGCGGGAACGGCACCACGGTCTCGCCAGCGGAACCTGCGGCGGGCCTGGCCACGGGTTCGGGCTTGCCGAAGAGGTAGCCCTGTCCGTACTGGCAGCCCAGGCCGAGCAGCAGGTCGGCCTGGGTCGTGGTTTCCACGCCCTCGCCGATGCTCTCGATGCCCAGGGTACCGGCCAGCGCCAGGATCGCGCGCACCAGCGCAAGGCTTTCGGTCCGGCTCGCGCCGGTGAGTCCGGCGATGAAGCTGCGATCGATCTTGATCGCCTGGATCGGGAACCGGTGCAGGTACGACAGCGCCGAAAAGCCGGTCCCGAAATCGTCCAGCAGGGCGCCGACGCCGCGGCTGCGCAGATAGTTGAGCATGCGCAGCGCGCGCGGGGAGTCGTCGAGCAGCGCGACCTCGGTGATCTCGATCCGCAGGCGGCGCGGATCGGCGCCTGCGTCATCCGCCATTTCGAGCAGGCGCCGCGCGAAATCGTCCGAGCGCAGATGCAGGGGCGACACGTTGATCGAGACGTAGCCAGACGGGTGCACGCGCAACCACTGCATCACCCGCTGGTACAGCAGCCAGTCGACTTCCTCGATCAGACCGCTGTCCTCGCCCACGCCGATGAAGGCGGCCGGCGACAGCAGTCCGCGTGTCTCGTGGTTCCAGCGCAGCAGCGCCTCATGCCCGACCACCGCGCCGTCGGACAGGCGCACAATCGGCTGGAAATGCGCCTCGAAATCATCCTTCTTGATCGCGCGGCGCAGATCGCTTTCCAGGTCGAGCAGGCGGACGGCCTCCTCGCGCATCGCCTCGTCGAACAGTGCGCTGCGGTCGCGGCCGTTGGCCTTGGCCCGGTACATGGCGGCGTCCGCATCGCGGAGCAGCTCCTCGCCGCGCTGGTAGCGCGGATCCCAACGGGCAATGCCGATGCTGGCCGAGGGGAACAGTTCGCGCCCGGCGATCCACATCGGTTCCGACAGCGCGCTCAGGATCCGGTCCGCGAAGGCCTCCAGCGCCGCATCGTCGGCGTCGCCTTCCACCAGCACCGCGAACTCGTCTCCGCCCAGACGTGCGGCCACCTGGCCTTCGCCGAGCAGCGCGGACAGACGGCTGGCCGCCTCGATCAGCATCTGGTCGCCGGAGGCGTGGCCGACGCTGTCGTTGACCAGCTTGAAGCGATCGAGGTCCATGAACAGCACTGCCAGGCTGCCGGCCTGGGGGATGCGCGCAATCGCGGCATCCATGCGATCGAGCAGGTGCGCACGGTTGGGCAGGCCGGTCAGGTCGTCGTGCCGTGCCTGATGGCTGAGCTGGCGTTCGACCCGCTCGCGCTCGGCGATCTGGGCGCGCAGCTCGCGGTTGGTCGCTGCCAGTTCCCGGGTGCGCGACTCGACCCGGCTCTCCAGCTGCAGGTGCGCGGCCTTGAGCGATTCCTGCGCGCGCCTGCGCTCCAGTCCGCCGGAAATATGCAGGGCGACATAGGTCAACAGGTCCTCGTCGGCCTGGTCGAAATCGATCTCGGGCGTGTAGCTCTGCACGGCGATGACGCCGACCGTGACAGCCCCGTGCACCAGGGGAACCCCGAGCCAGTAGTGCGCCTGGGAACCCAGGCTGCGCACCTTGCCCACGCGCTCAAGCCGGGCGATGCCCTCTCGGTTGACCCGCAGGGACTTGCCGTGGTCGAGCACGTATTCGGTCAACCCGGTGGCGCGATGGCGTGGGCTGCGGATCTTGTCGCGCTCGTCGACCGAATAGGGGAATTCGATCCGTTCGCCGTCTTCGCTGAGCATGGCGATGTAGAAATTGCGTGCGTAGAGCAGCTCGCCGACGATCGCATGCACGTCGGCGTAGAACTGCTGCATGCTGTCGCCGCTCATCGAGCGTTCGGTGATCCGGAACAGCGCGCGCTGCAATGCCTCGGCCCGCTGCCGTTCCACGATCTCGGCCTGGAGCACCGAATTGGCCTCCTGCAGCTCGCGGGTGCGCTCCACCACGCGGCGCTCGAGCTCCACCTGGGTCTGCTTGCGGTCGAGGGCGGTCAGGATGTGCTGGGCGACGTATTCCAGCAGCGCGCGTTCTTCCTCGCGATAACAGTCGGGCCGTTCGTAGCTCTGCACCACGATGGCGCCGCAGATGGCGCCCTCGCGCTGCATCAGCACGCCCAGCCAATCGGCGCTGTCGGGGCCATGGGCGGGGTCGCGCGTTACCTGCAGTTGTTCGCGTACCTGTGACGATGGCCCATGCACCGCATGACCGTGCCGCAGCAGGGCGACGGTCAGGCTGTTGGGCATCTCGTCGAACCTGTAGATCCGCTCCGGCTCGGCGACGAACGTATCGACGCTGTCGGCGAAATACAGGAACCGCATCGACTGCAGGCCCTCGTCGGACACGACGATGTAGAAGTTTTCCGCCAACATCAGCTCGCCGACGACGGCGTGGATGCGCGACAGCATTTCGCCCATTTCCAGGCGTGATCCGGCCAGGTCGGCGATTTCGTACAGCGCGTGCTGCAGGCGCTGCGCCTTCTGCAGCGATTCGATCCGGGCTTGCGCGCGCGCCTGCGCCAGGGTCGTGGCCACCATGCGCCGGGCCAGCGCGAGCCAGCCAGCGCGCGACGCGCCGGCAAAGGGCTGGCGCAGCAACACTGCGATCGCGATACGGGCACCGTCTTCGCTCCACGCATCGCAGAGCATGGTCTCGTCGCCACTGATTCCGGCGCCCTGATCGAGCGCCTGGATGCCCGCTTCCAGCAGAGACACGGGAAGCCGGCGCAATGAAGAGCGCCCGGGCCCGAGCAATGGGTCGTCCCACAGCACCACCAGGCGCGAACCCGTTGGCAGGGTGCCTTCGAGCGTACCGGCGAGGCTATCGAGCGGGCGCAGGTACGCAAGCACCGGACCTGCTGCCGATGCCTGTCCCTCGGCAGCCTGCATCTCCCCCTTCATAGCCCGAGCATAGCCTGAATCGCGCACCGCGCCCCTAACCCCATCGACGTTTTCCGACCGTTGGTCCGGCCATGCGCGCTGCCAGCCTGACCCTGCCCCGTCCCTGCCGCGCCAGGCCCGTCTACTTCACGTGCACTCCGGCAACCCGTAACCTGCCGGCGATGAACGACGCCGCCGCGGCCAGCGAACCGAGCGATGAAACTCTGATGCTGGCCTATGCAGCCGGGCAGGTCGACGCGTTCGAGCAGCTCTACGCGCGTCATCGCGGACCGCTTTATCGTTTCCTGGACCGCCAGCTGCGCAACAGCGCGCTGACCGACGAGTTGTTCCAGGACATCTGGCAGAAGGTGATCGCCGCGCGCGCCGGCTGGCGTCCCGAGGCCGCGTTCGGCACCTGGTTGTTCAGGATCGCGCACAACCGCCTCAACGACCATTGGCGCGCGCTCAAGCATCGCCCGCCTGCGCCCATCGACGCGGACGAGCGCACGGCCCGGGTACCCGACCCTCACACCCCCGAGCGCACCCTTTCGGAATTCGAGCAGCGACGCAGGCTGCAGATGGCGCTGGCGGAGCTGCCGGACGAGCAACGCGAGGTGCTGTTGCTGCGCCTGGAGCAGGAGCTGACGCTGGAGGAGATCGGCGAGATCACCGGGGTGGGGCGCGAGACGGTGAAATCGCGTCTGCGCTACGCGATGGACAAACTCCGCGCGAGACTGAGCGAATGACCGGCGCACGACACGAACCGTTGACGCAGGAAGAGCGCGTGCTGGCCGACCGGCTGGCACGGCTGGGTGCGTCCGGCGAACCCTCGGCGGCGCTGGATGCGCGGATCCTGGCTGCCGCCCATGGCGCGGTGGCGGCGCGTCCTCGCAAGCCCCGTCCGCGCTGGCCGCTGGCATTAGGCGCCGTGGCGACCCTGGCGCTGGCGATCGGCATCGCATGGCAGTTGCGGCCCTCGCAGGAGCAGGTACAGGTCTATTCCGAGGCACCAGCCGCCGCGCGTGCGATCCGCAGCTCGGGTCCGAGCGCGGCAGAGGAACTGCCGGTCGCCGCAGCAGTGGCTCCGCAACCTGCCCCGATCACCGCACCACCGGAGCCTGCGACAGAAGCCGCACCACTTCCCGCCGAGTACGCGCGGCCGCAAGCGTCGAGCCAAACCACCGGGCAAGCGAAAGCAGTCGTCGAACAGGAACGCGACGCCTTCCCCGCGTCAGAGCGATCCCAGGTGCGTATTGCGCCTGCCCCCCCGCCACCGCCCGATGCGCAGGACATCGTGTTCGACGCTGCCGAACCGGTCGATGTACCGCCGGCGCAGGCGCCTGCGCCCGTGCCATCTCCCGTCGATGCGACGGAGAACGCGGCTACCGCAGGCGCGGCTGCGCGCGTGCGGCGCGAATCCGCCCCCGAAGCCAAGGCAGCGGCCGACGAGGACACCGCCCTCGACCAGATCACCGTGACCGGCACGCGGGTCGAGCGCGACGCCGCCGGCTTCGAGGACCAGGCGATCGACGACCAGCCGCCGGCCACCGCGGATTCGCCGGCGGTCCAGCGCGCCTGGCTGCAGCAGATCCGCGAACTCGTCGCCGACGGCGAGATCGACGCCGCACGCGAGAGCCTGGCCGAGTTCAAGCGCCGCTACCCGCATTACGCGCTGCCGGACGACCTCGCCGAATTCGCGCCGTGAGCCTGCATGCCCTGGTGGCGCCGGTCGCGCATGCGATCGAGGTCAAGCACAGCCGCTTCCGCGCCCAGGCCGCTCCGGTTGCCACGCCCGACGCAGCGATGGAATGGATACGCGACGTGAGCGAGATCGAGGCGACCCATCATTGCTGGGCCTGGCGGATCGGAGCCGAATACCGGAGCAGCGACGACGGCGAACCCGCAGGCACAGCGGGGCGCCCGATCCTGGCGGCGATCGATGGCCAGGGCTTCGACCGGGTCGCGGTGGTGGTGAGCCGCTGGTACGGCGGCATCAAACTCGGCGCTGGCGGGCTCGTGCGCGCCTACGGCGGCGCCGCGGCCGAATGCCTGCGCACCGCGCCGCGCACGCCGATCGTGCCCCTGGTCGAAGCCGACCTCGCCTTCCCCTTCGAAGACACCGGCGCAGTGCATGCTGCGTTGTCCGCGCACGCTGCCGAGAAGCTGCACGAGCGGCATGTTGCAGACGGCACCCGGATCCGGATCCGCCTGCCTGCCGCGGCGGTCGATGCCTTGAAAACGCAGTTGCGCGACGCCACCCGTGATCGGGTGACAGTCCTTCCCCTCGCATAGCCACGGCGTCCGGACAGGCACTCGCGGTCGCGCGGGATTGCCTACAACGGCAGGCCGGGGTTCCAGTCGTTTCGCGGAATCGCTCGCCGGATGGGCAAGCGATCCCGCTCCTACAATGCCCGATTCGCAGGCCACTCCCGATCGTGACCGAACCTACAGCGCCTTCGTCCAAAGCCCCCATCGGCACGCTGCGTGCCTTGTGGCCGTTCGTCATGCGCCAGCGCGCGCTGTTCGGCGCCTGGCTGGTGGCGCTAGCGGCCGCTTCGGCCGCAACGCTCAGCCTGCCACTGGCCGTACGCCAGATGATCGATCGTGGCTTCTCAAGCGGCGACAACATCGACCGCGCATTCGGTCTGCTGTTCCTGGTCGCATTGGCCCTCGCCCTGGCCAGCGCTGCGCGCTTCTACTTCGTCTCTCTGTTGGGCGAGCGTGTGGTTGCCGACCTGCGGCAACGGCTGTACGCCCACCTCATCGAGCTGGACGCCGGGTTCCACGACCGCAACCGCAGCGGCGAGCTGGTTTCGCGCCTGACCGCCGATGCCGAACTCCTGCGTAGCGTGGTCGGTTCGAGCATGTCGGTGGCCCTGCGTAGCAGCGTGACCGTGATTGGTTCGCTGGTGATGCTGTTCGTCACCCAGCCGCGACTGGCCGCATATGCGCTGGTCGGCATCCCCCTGGCGGTGCTGCCCATCGTGCTGGGCGGGCGCCGCATCCAGAAGATCTCGCGCGCCAGCCAGGATCGCGTGGCCGATGCCAATGCGCTCGCAACCGAGGCACTTGGCGCGGTGCGCACGGTACAGGCGCATGCGCGCGAGCCCTACGAGCGGCGGCGCTTCGGCGACGCCGTCGCCATCGCCATCGCGACCGCCCGCAGGCGCATCCGCTCGCAGGCGATCGTTACCGCGGTCGCGATCACCCTGATCTTCGGCGCCATCACCCTGGTGCTGTGGTCGGGCGCGCACGACGTGAATGCCGGACGCATGACCGCGGGCACGCTGGGGCAGTTCGTGCTGTACGCATTGATCGGTGGCGGATCGGTCGGCGCCCTGGCCGAAGTCTGGAACGAGCTCCAGCGCGCGGCCGGCGGCATGGGCCGGATCAACGAGCTGCTGCAGGAAGCGCCGGCGATCGCCGCACCGGCGGATCCTGCGATCCTGCCGCAGCCGCTGCGCGGCGAAGTCACGCTCGATGACGTCACCTTCCATTACCCTGCCCGTCCCGATCTGCCCGCGCTGGAAGACTTCAGCCTGCACGTTCATCCTGGCGAAACCGTCGCCCTGGTCGGACCGTCGGGCGCCGGCAAGAGCACCGTGTTTTCGCTGCTGCTGCGCTTCCACGATCCACAGCGCGGGCGTATCGCGGTGGATGGCATGGATATCCGCACCCTCGATCCTGCCGCGTTGCGCGAGCGCATCGCGCTGGTTCCGCAGCAGCCCACGATCTTCGCGGCCTCGGCGCGCGACAACATCCGCTACGGGCGCCTCGAAGCGGACGATGCGGAGGTCGAAGCCGCGGCACGTTCCGCCGAGGCCTACGAGTTCCTGTCGATCCTGCCCAAGGGCTTCGACGAGGAACTCGGCGAACGCGGTGCGCGCCTGTCCGGCGGCCAGCAGCAGCGCGTGGCCATCGCCCGCGCGCTGCTGAAGGACGCGCCGATCCTGCTGCTGGATGAGGCGACCTCCGCCCTCGACGCGCAAAGCGAACGCGCCGTGCAGCTGGCGCTGGAGCACCTGATGCAAGGCCGCACTACCTTGGTGATCGCGCATCGCCTGGCTACCGTGCTCAAGGCCGACCGCATCGTGGTGATGGATCGCGGCCGGGTGGTCGCCGAAGGCACGCACGAGCAGCTGCTCGCCCAGGATGGGCTTTACGCGGAACTTGCGCGGCTGCAGTTCATCGACTGAAGGCGGAGAACTGGCAGCTTCGAACTACACCGACGCCGTGCGTGTCGCCAGCTCACGGCACAGCGCGGTGGTCGCCTCGTCCGCCGGGAAGCAGCACTCGATATGCAGCTCCTGCAGGGTGATGTCGCGCGTCGTGCCGAAGCGGGTGATGGTGGAAAAAAACCGCAGCTCCCGTCCGCCCCCGCGCATGACCGTGGTCAGCAACGGCGAAGGCACCGCTTCCAGGTCGCGCGTGCGCCAGCGCGTCGGCACTCCGGGGTAGGCCAGCGCCTCGTCCAGGAGCGCGCGGGCGCGCACATCGGTGGGCACGGCGGCGACCACGTCGTGCAGATGCCGGATCAGGTCGCCCGCCACGGCTTCCCAATTGGCGAACGCGGGCCGCAGATCCTCGGGATCGAATACCTGCCGGATCATGTTGTCGTGCGCACTCGTTCGCCCGCCCATGACCAGCGCATTGACCCGTGCCGCGGCCGTGTTCGCCATCAGGATGTCCCAGTGGCGGTTGAGGACGAAGGCGGGATAAGGCTCCTGCTGGGCCAGGATGAAGTCGATCGCGCGCCGCACCGGTGCCAGGTCCGGCGTGCCGAGCGCGCTCTCCGGATGCGTGGGTGCATAGCCGGCGGCCAGCAGCAGCGCATTGCGCTCGCGCAGGGGCATGTCCAGGGCGTCGGCCAGGCGCGCGACGGTTTCGCGACTGGCCTGGGCCTTGCCGGTTTCGACGCAGCTCAGGTGCCGGGTCGAGATGTCTGCGGACAGCGCCAGATCGAGCTGGCTGAGGCGTCGAGCGGCGCGCCATTCGCGCAGCAGCGCGCCGATCGGCGTGGGACCGGCGTCGGTTGATCGGTTCGTTGCGTGCATGCCTGCAAGCATAGAAGGCCGGCGGAAGCGGCACCATGACCTGGCAGGTCATGCCGCCATGACCCGGCGCGTCATTGCCTGCATGTCCGACACGGTGGAAGCTTGCCTACCCCTTCTGCCGAGGCATCCGCATGACCACGCAACACGACCGCGCCGTCCATTTCCACGCCCTGCACCAGCCCGGAGATCCGCTGGTGCTGTTCAATGTCTGGGATCCGGGCAGCGCGAAGGCTGTGGCCGCGGCCGGCGCCGCCGCGCTCGCCACCGGCAGCTGGTCGGTGGCCGCAGCCAATGGTTTCGACGATGGCGAGCGCATGCCGCTCGCACTGGCCCTCGACAACCTGCGGCGCATCGTCGCTGCGAGCACCCTGCCTGTGACCGTCGACCTGGAAAGCGGCTATGGCGAAACGCCGGAACAGGTCGCCGCCACGGTCTCGGCGGCACTCGACGCCGGTGCGATCGGCTGCAACCTCGAGGACAGCTTCCCCGAGAGCGGCGCATTGCGCGATGCGGCCGATCAGGCGCAGCGTCTCGCCCAGGCGCGCAAGGCCGCCGATACGGCCGGCATCGCGCTGTTCATCAACGCACGCAGCGATGTGTTCTTCCAGAAGCCGGGCGAAGCGCATGACGAGGGGATGGTCGACGAAGCCCTCGACCGTGCGCGCGCCTATGCCGCAGCGGGCGCGAGCGGGTTGTTCCTGCCCGGGCTTTCCGATGAACGCCTGATCGCGCGCGCCGTGCAGGGCTCACCGCTGCCGGTCAATGTGATGGCGATGCCGGGCACACCGCCGATGGCGCGCCTGCGCGAACTCGGCGTGGCCCGCGTGAGCCATGGCCCGGGGCCGTATCGCGGTGCGATGCAATGGCTGCAGGACGCGGCGCGCGACGCGATGGCGTGACGCGCCGCGCTACGGCGCGATCCGGGTGTCGGTGGCGATCCAGTTGGTTTCCCAGGTCCTGCCGCCGTCGTTCGAATAGGCCTGCTCGAAACGGGCCGAGTTGGCGGTGACTTCGGAGATCACGAAGCGCACGAGGATGGTGCGACCGTCGAGTTCGTCCTGCCCGTAGAACTCGCCGATGCCGTCGCGGAAGCCGCCCAGCACCGGTTGGGTGAGCAGGCCGTTGCGGATGTTGGCGAAGTTCAGGCTCCACTGCTGCGCCTGCGGCGCGTACAGGCGCAGGCTCACGCCTTCGATGCGGCCTGCAGCGCCTTCGACCTCCAATTCCACCAGGTTGGCGCGGCCATCGAGTGCCGCGCGCACCACGCTGGTACCTTCGTATTCCAGCCATTCGTGCGATCCGGACAGCGGCTTGGCCAGCCGGCGCAGGCGGGTTTTCCAGGTGCCGATTTCCCAATCGAAGTCGTGCGCGCCATCGCGTGTCGCAGCGGCAGCGGGCGAATCAGCCTGCGCCTGGGATGCGGAAAGCGCCGGCATCGGCAGCATCAGGCAAAGCGCCGCAACCAGGGCCGGGATCGGGCTTTGCATTGCGGCGCTCCGTTTCGCATGATGGCGGTAGCATGCAAACGCGGGGCGCCCATGCACAAGAATGCACCTGCAGGTAACCCTCCCGGAACGCGGGTCGATCCGCTTGCCGACTGCCCGCTGGCCGCCGCGTTCGCCGCCATCGGCGGTAAATGGAAACTCACCCTGCTCTACTGGCTCGCCCACGGCGAACTGCATTTCGCCGGCCTGCAGCGCCGGGCCGCGCCGATCTCGCACAAGGTCCTGGCCGAGCAGCTGCGCGAAATGGAAGCGCACGGCATCCTCGAACGCATCCCCACCGGCGCCGTGCCCGCCCCGGTGATCTACCGGCTCACGCCGTACGGCACGACCCTGCTGCCGATCATCGAAGTGGTGCGCGTGTGGGGCGAAGGACATTTGCGCCGTCTGAGGGGTTCACCTGCGCCTTCGGAGTCCAGGCTGGCCTGCGTCGAGGCAATCGTCCGCTAGTGCGGCGCTACGCGACGACCCGCATCTGATGTCGTCCGCAGGGTTTAGGCTGGGGCTATTGCGCGCGCGCTTCCAGCTTGGCCTGCATCAGGTCGATCTCGCGCCTCTGTGAGGCGATGATGTCACGGCATAGTTGTTGCAGTTCGGGATCACGCAGCCGGTTGCGTTCGCACATCAGCAGCGCGCCGGCATGGTGCGGGATCATCGAGCGCAGGAACTGGCGGTCGTCGATCGCCACCTGCGCACGGATCATCCACCAGCAGGCAAGGCCCAGCGCGACGCCTCCCGCCAGCAGCAGGGCATTGAGCCGGCGATGCGGATACATGCGCCACATCAGCGCCAGTTCGATCACCAGCATCGGCGCCACCATCAGGCCAGCCATCCACGCCTGGTTGAGATTGTTGTGCACGTTCTGCCAACGATCGACCATCGCGTACATCAACGCATACATGGCCAGGAACGAAAGCACGAGCATCGCGCCAAGACGCACGTAAGGGCGGCCATGCTGGTCGCTGTGGCGAGTGTCTGCGTGGTGCGTTTGCATCGCATGCCTCCAGGCATCAGTCATGTGGATATACGCCGCAGCATGCTTCGCCGGCAGTCGACGTCGCGCGAATACCAGGCCAATCGGGGCCTGACTCCTGAAAGATGCGTCCAGCACAGCGTTTACGACGGCACGCTCACGCGATCACGACGCATGCGAAACGCGCGGAACCTGCTGCACCACAGACTGCCGAGCGCAGTTGCCGGTGCATGTGCTGCGCGTCATTGCATCGGCAAGGACCGTTCGATCGCGGCATCGAGACCCGCGCTGGCCGTCAAAGCCCCGGCAGCCACTCCGTACTCGTGGCCACCACTCAACCGGGTGTCGCAGAACGCTTCCGCCACCGGGCTTGCCGCCCGTAGCAGCACACTCGCCTGCAGGGCCAGGGCAAGGGAGACGACGAAGCGCCGCGCCTGGCTCTGGTCGACCGCCTTCGATCCGTGCAGGACCGGATGCAGGCGTTCCACGGCCGCATCGCAGGCGGCGTTGCGGCCAGCGGCAGCCGACAGTTCCGTCCACAGCGCCGGCCCGGTCTCCGGCTCGCGCTGCAGGGCGCGCAATACGTCCAGGCACTGGATGTTGCCACTGCCCTCCCAGATCGAATTGAGCGGCGCCTGGCGGTACAGCCGCGGCAGCAACGACTCCTCGACGTATCCGTTCCCGCCCAAGCATTCCTGCGCTTCGTTGACCACCACGACCGCGCGCTTGCAGATCCAGAACTTGCCGATCGCGGTCGCGACGCGGGCCAGGGCAGCCTCCTGCGGGTCGGTTGGCGCCCGATCCACCGCCCCCGCAACGCGGATCGCGAATGCGGTGGCCGCTTCGGCCTCCAGCGCGAGGTCGGCCAGCACGGTGCGCATCAGTGGCTGGTCGACAAGGCGTTGACCGAAGGCGCGGCGATGGCGGCAGTGGTGCAAGGCCTGCGCCAGCGCCATACGCATCAGCCCGGCCGACCCGAGCATGCAGTCCAGACGCGTGAGCATCACCATTTCCAGGATCGTGGCGATGCCCCTGCCCTCCTCGCCCACGCGCAATGCCCATGCGCGGTCGAATTCCACTTCGCTCGAGGCATTGCTCCAGTCGCCGAGCTTGTCCTTGAGTCGCATCAACCGGAACGTGGTGCGGGTACCGTCGGATTTCCAGCGCGGCATCAGGAAACAACTGAGCCCGCCCGGTGCCTGCGCGGTGACGAGGAATCCGTCCGACATCGGCGCAGAGAAGAACCACTTGTGGCCGCTGAGCTCGTATTCGCCGTCCGATGCGCGAGGCACCGCGACCGTCGCATTGGCGCGCACGTCGCTGCCGCCTTGTCGCTCGGTCATGCCCATCCCCAGCGTGATGCCGGGCTTGTCCCCGATCGGCCGATTGCTCCCGTCGTACCGCGGCGCGGCGGCCTTCTGCCCCCATTCGCGCAGGCGCGGCTCGCGGGCGAGCACGGGCACGGCCGCATGGGTCATGGTCAGCGGGCAGCTGCTGCCCGGTTCCACCTGGTAGTGCAGATAGCTCAGCGCCGCCCGCGCCACATGGGCACCGGGGACGGGTTCGCACCAGGACAGGCCGGCGACGCCGTTCTCGATCGCGGCCTGCATGATGGCGTGGTAGTTGGGATGGAATTCGACAATGTCGATGCGCTCGCCGTAGCGATCATGCGTGCGCAGCCTCGGACGATCGCGATGCGCATCGAAGGACAGTACATACAGCTCGTTTCCGGCAAGCCGGCCGTAGTGCGCAAGACGGTCCGCGAAGCCGCCGCCACCCTCGCGGGCGACCGCTTCGCGCAGGGCCAAGTCGTCGGCCCAGAGATCGCGGGGCGCAAATTCGGGCGCCTGGTTGCTGTCCACAGGATCCGTCATGCGCCCATTGTGCGCCCATCGGGCGCGGGTCCCCGTGTCCCCGGATTCAGGACAGTGACCGGTGCTTCACACGCCCTTTAGTGCGCAGACGCGAGAGTCGGCCACCCCTGCGCAAGGCACTGGCGATGGACATCAAGCATGAATCTGCGCGGCAGCCAGAACTCCGGCGGACAACGGCGGCAATGCCACGCGGCCGAATCGTGGACGACACGCGCCGGTCGCACCGCCAAGACATGGGTTCAAAGCCATGAGCTCGGGGCGCGACTCGTTCCTGTACCGCAACGGTTTGTCGCTGGTACTGCTGGCCTGCATGCTGCTGTCCCTGGGCGGCCAGATCTTCGCCGGCTGGCGCGTCTACAACACCGAACGCCTCGAGCACGACGCCGCGGCGCTGACGCTACCGCAATACCTCACCAGCGGCCACTTCGTATCGGCCACCTTCGAGAATTGGGAAAGCGAGTTCCTGCAGATGGCGATGTACGTGCTGCTGACCGTCACGCTGCGGCAGAGAGGTTCGGCCGAGTCGCGGCCGTTATCGCCGGAGCAGGAAAAGGAGCGCATCGATCGCGGCCCGAAGCCGTGGCCCGTGCGTATGGGCGGCCTGTGGAAAACGCTGTACGGGCATTCGCTGGCGATCGCCTTTGGCCTGCTGTTCGTACTGTCGTTCGCACTGCATCTGCACGGCAGCTGGCAGCACGAGCGCGCCGAGCGCCTGCTTCAGGGCGAGGATCCGATCTCGCTGGGCCATTACGTGCAGGAGGCGCAGTTCTGGTTCGAATCCTTCCAGAATTGGCAAAGCGAATTCTTCGCGGTTCTGGCGCTGGTGGTGCTGAGCATCTGGCTGCGCCAGAAGGATTCGCCGCAGTCCAAGCCGGTGGAGGCACCGCACGCCCAGACCGGCGTGTGAGGTGCAGACATTGGACATTGATCGGGCGGCTGCCATCCGCCGCCTGCGTGAGCGCGCCTGGGAACCTTTCGGTACCCCGCATAAAAAAGCCCCGCCATCGGCGGGGCTCCAAAAATCTCGTATGCGACTACGGGATCAGGCGGCGACGGGCTGTACGTCCGCGGCCTGGGCGCCCTTCGGGCCCTGCTGTACTTCGTAGCTGACCCGCTGGCCTTCCTGCAGGCTGCGAAAGCCCTTGGAATTGATCGCGGAGAAATGCACGAACACGTCCGCGCTGCCGTCCTCGGGGGCGATAAAGCCGAAGCCCTTCGCGTCGTTGAACCACTTCACTGTTCCGTACTGCATGGTGCGTGTGACCTCGTCTGGATGGGTACGCCGCGGCGCGTGGGGCGGCCGGCGGCGGCACGAGTATGCTGCAGCCTGAACGGCGCTTGCAATCACCCGGCCAGGATTTCCCGCAACAGCGCGGGCAGTCCCGCCGATGCCGCCGCGACGTTGTCCAGCACGTCCTGCAGGGTGATGACCTCGTCCGGGTCGGGGCCTGCGCCGGCCGCCCAGTTGGCCACGATGGCCAGGCAGGCGTATTCCAGGCCCAGTTCTCGGGCAAGCCCGGCCTCCGGCATCCCGGTCATGCCGACCAGGTCGCAGCCATCGCGGCGCAGTCGCGCGATTTCCGCCTTCGATTCCAGTCGCGGCCCCTGGGTGGCGCCGTAGCATCCGCCATCCACCAGCGCCACGTCGGCGCGCTTAGCCGCGGCCAGGATCGTGCGGCGCAACATCGGCGCATAGGGATCGCCGAAGTCGACGTGCAGCACCTCGCTGCCCTCCTCCTCGCAATACGTCGAGATGCGGCCCCAGGTGTAGTCGATCAGCTGCTCGGGACACGCCAGCACGCGCGGCCCGAAGCGTTCGGTGATGCCACCGACCGTATTGAGGGCGAGCACGCGCGTCGCACCCAGGGCATGCAGCGCGGCCAGGTTGGCGCGGTAGTTGATCCTGTGCGGCGGCAGCGAATGTCCTTCGCCATGGCGCGCAAGGAAGGCCACGCGCTTGCCTGCCAGGGTGCCGATGCGGATCGGGCCCGAGGGAGGTCCGTACTTGGTGACGGGCTGATGGGCTTCGGCGTCCTGCAACTCGGCCAGGGCGTAGATGCCGGTGCCGCCGATCAGGGCGAGGTCGATGGGGTCGGTGGTCATGGGCTTAGGGTAACCGGGGGCATGGTGGTTTGCTGGTTTGTTCTGGGCGGGTTTTCGTACCGGGATACCGATCTTTCGCCGTTTGAGCTCAGAGCTTTCGCCTGAAGGCGAGTTACTTTCTTTGCTGGTGCACTGCGCCGAAGGCGCGAACGGCGGAGCCGGCCCGAAGGGCGAGCCACGTAGTGGCGAGTAAAGAAAAGTAACCAAAGAAAGCACCTTCCTCGACAGGTCGCTCAAGGAATCTGAGTGGCGAAGGAATTTTCGGACTCGGCATCCTGCCTCGATCCGAAAACGGCGGCCATCCATGGCCGCCGCCCCTCCGGGGTTTCCGGTCGGCGGTGGCTGCTGCAGGGCCAGGAAAGTCAAAGGCGCAGGACTACGTCAGATCGCCAGAAGAGCTCCGGGGCAATGAGCGCGAGCTTTGGCATTTGATGTTTTCTGCGCTGCGCATGCGACCTGCATCCGAACACCCGTAGGGCGGCCGGCATGGATGCCGGCCGTTTTCGGACCGAGCCATGGATGGCGAGTCCGAAAATGGCGACAGCACCGCACATCCCTTGAGCGGTGTTGACCTCACGAGTAGGTGCTTTCTTTTGGTTACTTTTCTTTACTCGCCACTACGTGGCTCGCCCTTCGGGCCGGCTCCGCCGTTCGCGCCTTCGGCGCAGTGCACCAGCAAAGAAAAGTAACTCGCCGCAGGCGAAAGCTCTGCTCCTATGAATGCTGCGACAGGACCACACGAAATGCAGCAACAACGTCCTTGACTCCCCGCCTGCGCGGGGATGACGGCATGGCATTAGCGCGGATCACGAAAGCAGGTGCGCGGTGCGACCAGCTCAGAAACGGAGCTTCATGAACTCCGCCGCGTCACTCCCTCAACGCATAGATCGCCGGCAGGTTGCGCCCCTGCTCGTAATAATCCATCCCGTACCCGAACACATATGCGTCCGGCACCTCCACCCCCACGTAATCGGCTTCAATGCCTTCCACGCAGCGGTCGTGGACCTTCACCGCCAACACCGCCACGCGCACCTCGCGCGCGCCCTGGTCCTCGCACCAGCGCTTGACCGCGAGCAGGGTGTGGCCCTCGTCCAGGATGTCGTCGGCCAGCAGCACACGCCGGTCGCGCATAGGTGTGGCAGGGCGATGCAGCCAGGCCAGTCCCGAGCCCGAGGTCTGACCGCGGTATCGGGTCGCATGCAGATAGTCGAACTCGAGGTCGAGTCCGCGCTCGCCGAGCGCGAAGGCCAGCTGCGCGGCGAACGGCAGGCCTCCGTGCATCACTGTGACGAACAATGGCACCTCGTCGTCGCTGAAATCCGCGCGGATTGCATCGGCCATCTGCTCGATCGCCATCGCCAGCGCATCGCGATCGTGCACGACATCGGACTTGGCCAGGGCATCCTTCAGCTGCGGACCGGTCATGCGGCGCCTCCAAGCCGGTCGAGGGCGGATCGCGCGCTGTCGTAGCGCATGTCGGCAAGCAGGCCGTCCCAACCCATCGGACCGCGTCCGATCAAGCCAGTCAGCGCCATGGTATTGAGGCTGCGACCGGCGACCGCCGCGAGCGATTCGTCGACCAGATCGGGATGGCAGACCAGGACCACGTCGCATCCGGCGTCCAGGTGGGCGTGCACCCGCGCCGCCACCCCACCGGCGGAGAATGCGGCGGCCATCCCGATGTCGTCGCTGAAGACGACGCCTCGAAAGCCCATGTCGCGGCGCAGGATGTCCTCGATCCAGGTCCGTGAGTACCCGGCCGGTTCCGGCGCGACCTGCGGATAGACGACATGCGCCATCATCACCGCATCGGCGCCCGCCTCGATGCCGGCCGCGAACGGCACCAGATCTTCGCGACGGATGGTGTCCAGCGATCGGTCGTCGACCGCGCTGTCGAAATGCGTGTCTTCGGCGACCGAACCGTGTCCGGGGAAATGCTTCAACGTGGCCGCCATGCCCGCACTGTGCATACCCTCGACATAGGCGCGGGTGAAGGCAGCCACCACGTCGGGATCGGGTGAGAATGCGCGGCTGCCGATCGCGCGGTTGCCGCGGCCCAGGTCGACCACGGGCGCAAAACTCAGGTCGACGCCGCTGGCACGCACCTCGCTCGCCATCAACCAGGCGTGCTCGCGCGCTCGCGCCAGCGCCGCATCCGGATCGCTGCGATACAGCGTGTCGAAGCGCTCCAGGGGCGGCAATGCGCTGTATCCGTCACGGAACCGCTGCACCCGGCCGCCTTCCTGGTCCACGCAGATCAGCTGCGGCCGCGGCGCCGCGGCGCGGATGGCCGCCGAAAGATCGGCGACCTGCGCCCGGGAGGCGAAATTGCGCGCGAACAGCACGACTCCGGCGCAGGCGTCATGCTGCAACCAGTCGCGTTCGCGCGCTTCCAGTTCGGTTCCGGTCAGACCAATCAGCAGCATTGAACTCTCCGTCGCGTGCGCCGTACGCACGAGGGTGATGCCCGGTTCAGATCGCGCGCACGGTACACGCTAGGCATCGGCGGCGGCGCGCTCGCCAGGATTCCATTGCGAGAACGGACGCGACGCCAGCGCCAGATTGTAATAGCGCGCAAGCCCGGTGACTTCCGCGCCCAGCCAGTCCGGTCGCTCGAACGGTTCGTCGACGCTTTCCAGCTCGATTTCGGCCACGACCAGCCCGGCGTTGTCGCCCAGGAACTCGTCGATTTCCCACAGGTGCGTACCATGCCGGACCAGGTGACGGCGCTTGTCGATGGTTCCGCCCACGCACAGCGCCATCAGGGCCTGCGCGTCGTCGACCGGAATGGGGTAGTCGAATTCCTGGCGGCTGCACCCTAGTTCGCGCGATTTGAGATTGAGGAAGGCCTGATCGCCCGCGATCCGGACCCGGACCGAAGCGCGTTGCGCCGCGTTGCCATGCACCGCCTCGTCCATCGCATCCTGATCGTTGAGATAGCCCTGGGTCATCGGCACGACCGCGCGCGCAGCGGCACGCCAGGCGTCGCCGGCGACCAGGAATTTTCGTTCGATCTCGATCCCCATCATTCACCCTGGACAGCGGCGTTGGCCGCGATTACATGTGCGCAGGTCGGGGCTACGCGCCGTCGGCCAGACATCGACGCGTCGGGGACGTAGCCCCGACCTACGTTTCGAACATCGCGATGGATTCCACGTGCGCGGTATGCGGAAACATGTCCATCACACCGGCGGCGCGCAGCTTCCAGCCGCGTTCATTGACCAGATAACCCGCGTCGCGCGCCAGCGAGCCTGGATGGCAACTGACGTAGACGATACGCCTGAGCCCCTTGAGCGGGAGCTGTTTGAGTACGACGTCCGCGCCGGAACGAGGCGGATCCAGCAGCAAGCGATCGAAGCCGGCACGCATCCAGGGCTGCCCACGCAGATCCTGGGCGAGATCCGCGGCATGGAATTGCGCATTCGGCAGATGGTTGTGCACGGCATTCTCGCGCGCGCGCGCTACCAGGCCGGCATCGCCTTCCACGCCCACGACATCGGCACCGATACGCGCCAGCGGCAAGGTGAAGTTGCCCAACCCGCAGAACAGATCGAGCACGCGATCGCCCGCCTGGACATCCAGCAACGCGAGCGCGCCGGCGATCATCTTCTGGTTCAGACCAGCATTGACTTGGATGAAGTCGAGCGGCCGGAATTTCATCTCGACCTCCCACTGCGGCAGCTCGAACGACAATTCCGGTGCCTGCGGCCACAGCGGATGCACCGAATCGATGCCGCCCGGCTGCAGGAAGATCGCGAAGCGGTGCGCCTGGCCAAAAGCGGTCAACGCGTCGAGGTCGGCCGGCGACAACGGCCGCAGATGGCGGAATACCAGGGCGACGCCGTCGAACGCGTCGGTCGCGTCGCCGGCGATGAATTCGATCTGCGGGATGTCCCGGCGCGCCTCCAGCCCGTCGACCAGATCGGACAGTGCCGCGATCCGGGTGCCGATCGAGGGAATCACGGTATGGCATTCGCGCAGGTCGGCGACGAAACGCGGATCCTCCTCGCGGAACCCGACCAGGGTCCTGTCCTTCTTCTCCACCCGGCGGACCGAGAAGCGGCCCTTGCGCCGATAACCCCAGCTGGCATCGGTCAGTGGCGGCAGTACTTCGTCCGGCCTCACATGGCCGATGCGCTCCAGATTGTCCAGCAGCACACGCTGCTTGGCGCCGATCTGGCGGTCCTCGGCCAGGTGCTGCAGCACGCATCCACCGCAGGCGCCGAAATGCGGGCAGCGCGCCGGCACCCGGTCGGGCGAAGCGACAAGCACCTCCAGCGTCTTCGCTTCGTCAAAGCTGCGCGAGCGCGCGCTCTGGCGGGCCATCACCGTTTCGCCGGGCAGCGCGCCGGAGACGAACACGGTCTTGCCGGCATTGGCATGGTCGGGCGGGCGGCGCGCGACGCCGCGCCCGTCGTGGCTCAGGTCGAGGATCTGGATCTCGAACGGGGTCTGGTCGATCTTGGCCAAGCGATGCGGGAGGTGATCGGGCGACCGGATATTGTCGCATTGCCGTGATCGACCGCCTGCGCGGCGCAGGCGTTGCGCCCGCGCGTGGATATCGCGGGCGACGCTATGGCGATTTCGCCCTACTTCTGCTTCCAGGCCCCGCCGGACTGGTACCACCATCCCGACCTGGCGCTTTCGATCCACTGCTTGGCGAACACACCGCGGATCTGGGCTTCCCACTCCGGATGGCCGTTGGCCACCGCGACTTCGCGATACACGGCCTTGCGGTCGCGGTTGTCGTCGGCCACCGCCGCGTTCATCGCAACGCGGTCCTTCAGTTCCAGCTTGGAGGCATCGCGCACGGTGACCAGACCATCGCTGGTGAAGCCAAGGGCGCCCGAGTCGAAGCCACGGCGCAGGGTGCTGTTGAAGCGCGATTCCATCCGCGACTGGATCGCCTGGATCGCCGGCGTCTTGATGGTGATGTCCGGCGCGCCCTGCGCATAGGCAGGAGCGATGCCGATCAGGGCGAGCGGATCGATCCGCGGCAGACGCCAGGCCATGCCGCCGCCATTCTCGCCCTCGGTCTTGATCTCGACCTTGTCGGCATGGTCGATGACGTTTTCCACGAACTCCTTGGCCGCTTCCTTCGCCTCGGCGGCGGGGAAGTACACGTTGATCGTCACGCACGCGGTCAGCACCAGCGCAGCGGTGATCGATGCTCCGGTAAAGCGTGTCCCCATCCAGCGTTTCATGCCCTACTCCGTAGGCCGGGGCTACGCCCCCGGCGTCTGCGTTTCCGCGTCGGGGGCGTAGCCCCGACCTACTCCACCACCGGTTTGACGTCGCCCTTGCCGACCGCGGCAATGCGTTCGACCAGGGTGGGCCAGTCGACGTCGCGGTTGTAGCCCACCACGTTGAGCCGCGGCAGCCCTGCACCTGCGACGATAGTAAACCCGTCCTGCTCTGAACGAGCTCGCACTGAACCGGCTCGCACTGAGCCCTGACCAGGATCGCCGTCCAGGCCGGACATGCGGCAGACCTCGTTCGCCAGACGGCAGCCGATCCCGATCCGCGCATAGCCGAAATCGTCGAACAGGCCGATCAACCGGCCCTGCAGGCTGCTGACGAACGACGCGTCGCCCACGCTGGAAATGTTCTGCACCGCGCGCTGGCTGATGCGCTGTTTCACCCGCTCGCGCTTTGCGGCGGCGGCATCGCTGCGGAACTGCGCATCGAACGCGACCGGCGTCCAGTCCACCAGGCGCAACTCATCCATGCGTCCATCCAGGCGGCCGGTGATGCTGCCCAGATCCAGGACCTCGGTCAGCCGCATCAGGTCCAGGTCTTCGAAGGCGATGTCCGCGTTCAGGCTAGGGGCGGTGCCGAACGGGCGCTCCAGCGCGAGCGAGGTGAACTCGACCGTGCCGTCGAACAGCCGCATCGACAGCCCACCGTCGAAATCCAGACGTTCCCTGGCATAGCGCGCCTGCGGGATCCGGCCCGAAAGCGTGCCCTGGAACGCAGGCAGGCCGATCGCCTTCGACACCTGACCGAAATCGACGCCGTCGATGTCCAGCGCGAAACGCAGATCAAGCCCTTCGCCGCCAGCGGGCGGGCGCAGGCTGACGTCCTCGAATCGCAATCGCCCGCCCATCATCGGCAGGACAACCGGTTCGCGGAACACGAGGATCCCGTCATTGCTGCGCAAGGGCAGGCGCGCGGCGCCGAAATCCAGGCCATACAGCTTGCCGTCCTGCCAGGCGAGTTCGCTGTCGACCTGTCCGTTCGACGCATACCGGACATCGCCCTCCAGGTTGCCGAATCCAAAGCGGTCGTTCGGGTCGCGCAGGTCGACCGCATGCAGGGCGAGGTCCGCGCGCGCCAACCGGCCGTCCTGTACCTGCAGGTGCAGGTCGGCGGCGCCGTCCAGCGCCACCTCGCCCAGGCCGAACAGCGCCAGTTGCCCGGACAGGTAGCGCTGGCGCACGGGCTCGAGATTCGCGCTGCGGGCGCGGATGTCGAGTGCATCCAGGCGGGCGTCGGTCCCGAACGCGGCCGAGCCTTCGGCGACCAGCGCGTCGCCGTCGCTCCAGGCGATCGTCGGCAGTTGCCAGCCCTGCCCCGGACGTTGCATGCCATCGATCCGCAACCCCACGGGCGAATCGGGCAATGCGACGTAGGTGCTCCCGGCCAGGAATTCGCCACCGCGCAATTCCCCGTCTACGGCAAGCAGCGTCAGCAGCGGTGTCTTGCGGTAGTCGATATCGAACCGACCGCCGAGGTGTTCGGCGGCGATGGTCGCATCGGCGGTTTCCAGCGCCACGGCGCGCGCGGTCAGCGCGCCGGCGATGCGCAGCGGCCGCCCGGTCGAAGTTTCGACCGAGAGCCGGCCATCGAGGGTGCCCGCCTTCAGTTGTCCTTCGCTCCAGGCCTGTGCGAGCAACGCTTGCAACCACACGATCGGTACCCGGGTCAGATCGAGCGTGGTGAGGTCGGGCGTCGCCGCGCTGCGTCGCACGGCGAAGCGGGCCGGGCCGTCACTCAGCACCGCGTCGGTGGAGGCGGCACCGAGGTCCAGCGCGAGCCGCAGCGCCTTGCTGCGCCCGCTGCGCAGCACGCCGTCGCAGCGCCAGCTATCCGGTCCGGTGCGCTGCAGTGGACAATGCCAGCTCACGTGGCGCCAGCGGTAGCCCAGGTCGGCTGCATCCACCGCCGCAGCCTGCAGCATCAGCTCGCCCTCGGTGGCATCGGCAGGCCAATCCAGGCGCACGCGTACCTGCTCAAGCGTGGCGACCGGCGTGGACACTTTCGCGATGCGCGCCTGCAGAGTGCGCCCCTGAGCCTGCATCGACAGCACGGCCAGCAGGGCCACACAGGCCAGACGCAGGCAGGGCATGCTTAAAATCGGACGCATGCCGCGAGGATAGCGGGCGCAAGCGAGGGAGCGATGAATCCGGACATCTTGCTGGTGGAAGACGATCCCACCTCCTGCGCCTACCTGCTGGCCCTGACCCGAACCCTGCCGGCGCGGGCGGATGGCGCGGGCAGCGCGGCCGAGGCGCTGCGGCTCTCGGCCCAGCGGCGTTACGACCTGTGGCTGATCGATGCGAACCTCCCCGACAGCACCGGCACCGAGCTGCTGCACACGCTACGCCGCGACTGGCCAGCGACGCCCGCGCTGGCGCATACCGCAGCGCACGAGCGTAGCGAACTCGATCCGCTGATCGCAGCAGGCTTTTCCGAAGTGCTGGTGAAGCCTGTCGACGCCCCCGCCTGGCTCGGCGCGATCCGGCGCGCGCTCGGGCTCGCGGTCAGCGACAGGGAAACCGAGAGCCGCGAGGTGGCCACGAACAAGCGGCCGGTCTGGGACGATGCCGCAGCGGGGCAGGCACTGGGCGGCAACATGGACAACGTCGCCGCGCTGCGTGCGCTGTTCCTGGGCGAACTCCCGATGCAGGTGCACGCGGTGCGCGAAGGCAGCGGCGCGGCGCGACGTGAACAACTGCACCGATTGCGTGCCAGCTGCGGCTTTGTCGGTGCGAGCCGGCTGCAGGACGCGGCCGCCAGGCTGCAGGAAGAAGGCGATTCGCCAGCGGCACTGCAGGCCTTTGTCGACATTGCACAGGACACGATCGCGCAAGCGCGATGAGCATTGCGGTGCGGGTACCGGGAGCCTTCGCGCAGCAGCAATACCGGCCAAAGTCGCCCCGATCGCCTTCCCGTGGCAGATGCGTCAGCGATCCAGCATGCCTTCGCTCGCGCTCCTGGCAAGACGTCCCAGTTCGCCCATCAGTTCCCAGGACTTCAGCCCGCGGCCGCCGAGGTGATGGGCCAGCACCGGTCGCAGCGCGCGACGCAAGCCAGCGAGGTCGTCTTCATCGGGCAGCCGGTCCTCGCCCAGCGCCAGCAATGCGCGCCCGGTCGCGGCGTCTTCGCGCTCGCTGCGTCCGCGGTCGCTGAGCAACCGGCGCGGGCCGTGTTCGGGATCGAGCCGGTAACGCGCCGCGGCATCGATCGGGACACCATCGCCATCCAGCGCCAGCGGCATGCCGAAACCCAGCGCCTCGAGCAGGTCGCGTTCGAAACGGCGCAGCGTCCATGACAGCGCCTGCCGGTCGGCCTGGACTAGGCGCAAGCGCTCGCGTGCCCGGGCGTAGGCCGCGTACAGGTCCGAATGCGGATCCAGCCGCGGCGCCAGACGGAGCACCAGTTCATTGACGTAGAACGCCGCCAGGCCTGCGTCACCGGAAAGCAGCGGCGCGGCGTCCAGCGCCTCAGCCGCATGCAGCTGCGCCAGCTCGCCCCGTTGCACCGCATCGAACCTGATGTGCTGGAACGGCTGCAGCGCCGCGCGCAGCACATGTCGCCTGGCGCCGCGCACGCCGCGCGCGAGCAGCCCGATGCGTCCGTGCTGTGCGCTCAGGACCTCGACCAGCAGGCTGGTCTCGCGATAGGCGCGTGCGTGCAGCACGAACGCGGGCTCGGCGACGTAGCGCATGCCGGCATCGTCAGTCGTGGTAACCCAGGCTGCGCAACGCGGTTTCGTCGTCGGACCAGCCCTCGCGCACCCGCACCCAGGTCTGCAGGAACACCTTGCAGCCGAACAGGCGTTCCATCGCCGCGCGCGCCTTGCTGCCGATCTCGCGCAGGCGTTCGCCGCCCTTGCCGATGACGATCGCCTTTTGTCCCTCGCGCTCGACCCAGATCACCGCGCCGATCCGGAGCAACGCACCCTCTTCGACGAACTGCTCGATCTCCACCGTAGTCGCGTACGGCAGTTCCGCGCCGAGCTGGCGCATCAGCTGTTCGCGCACCATCTCGCCGGCCAGGAAACGCTGGCTCTTGTCGGTGATCTCGTCTTCTCCGTACGCCGGCGGCTGTTCCGGAACCAGGCCGAGCAACGAATCGACCAGCGCCTCGAGTCCCTTGCGCTTGAGCGCCGAGACCGGATGCACCGCCGCAAACGCACGCCCTTCGCTTACCTTGGCCAGGAACGGCAGCAGGGCGCTCTTGTCCTTGATCCGGTCGACCTGGTTGACCACCAGCACGACCGGAACCCCAGCCTCGCGCAGTGCCTCGTAAGCGAGACCGTCCTCGTCGTCCCAGCGCCCGGCCTCGATCACCAGCGCCGCCGCGTCCACGCCTTCCAGCGCGCCGCGTGCGGCACGGTTCATCCAGCGGTTCATCGCAGAGGCCTTGTAGCGCCCCTGCTCCCGGTGGAGGCCGGGCGTGTCGACCAGCATCAGCTGGCCCTGCGGAAACGTGGCGATGCCGAGCAGGCGGTGGCGGGTGGTCTGCGGCCGGTTCGAGGTGATGCTGACCTTGGCGCCGACCAGCGCATTGACCAGGGTCGACTTGCCGACGTTGGGGCGGCCGATGACGGCGACGTGGCCGGCGCGATGGCTGGAAGGATTCATGCGTGGATTGTAGGGCGGGCCCTGGCCCGCCATCACGAAGCGTGCAATTCCGAAGCCGCCATCGCAGGCCGCACGCACGCCGTTGCCCCGGGGGAGGCGGGTCAAGACCCGCCCTACGGGGTTTCCAGCTGCGCCAGCACGCCCTCGGCCGCGATCTGCTCGGCGGCGCGGCGCGAACCCGCCTCGCCTTCGGCCTGCAGCGCCGCGTCCACCAGCGAGCAGCGCACCACGAAGCGCTTGGCATGGTCGTTGCCGCTTTCGGCCACCAGCGCGTACTGCGGCAGCGGGCGTTGCCGCCCCTGCAGCCATTCCTGCAATCGGGTCTTGGCGTCCTTGCCCACCCGGTGCGGCGGCGGTAGCGCTGCGATGGCGTCCTGGAACCAGGGCAACACGGCCGCGCGGCACGTCGTGAAGTCGCTGTCGAGGTAGATCGCCGCGATCAGCGCTTCGAGGGTGTCGGAGAGGATCGAATCGCGACGGTGACCGCCGCTCTTGAGCTCGCCCGGCCCGAGCACGATGCGCTCGCCCAGGGCCATGTCGCGGGCGATGGCGGCGAGGGTGGATTCGCGCACCAGTTCGGCGCGGGCGCGGGTCAGCGCGCCTTCGTCCACCTGTGGCCAGTGCGCGTACAGCGCTTCGGCGACGAACAGGTTCAGCAGGGCGTCGCCGAGGAATTCCAGCCGTTCGTTGTGGCGCGCCGCCGCGCTGCGGTGGGTGAGCGCCTGTTCCAGCAACCCGGCATCGGTGAAACGATGGCCGCCGAAGCGGCCGGCGTCGCGGTCAATTTGCCGCGTCACGCCTCACCAGGTCCTCGGTGGCGCTGAACTTCGCGATGACATCCAGGTTGCCCATCATCGGCTTGCGCAGCTCGTAGTTGACGCTCATCTTCCAGCCACCCTCCTCATGGCGCTGCAGCTGCACGTCGGCAGGCTTGACGTTCTCGGAATAGCTCATGTACAGCCGCCGGAAGAACAGGTCCTTGATCCTCGACGGATCCTGCTGCGCAATGTTCGGCTCCTCGGCCAGGCCCTTGAGCGCCTGCTTGACCGCGTAGTACTCGGTGTACATCGGCACCAGCTTCATTCCCACGTAGACGAACACGCCGGCGACCGCCAGCACGATCACGAAGCCGATCAGGGTGAGCCCGGTTTGGTTGCGCTTCATCGCTGTCCCCTTGAAGTGAGTGCCGCGTCCCCCGACGCCGCCGGCGTACTGTACGGCCTACGGAATCTGGCTGCCCATGCGCGAGAAGTCTACCCCGCCGGCGCTGGAGTCCCAGTTCATCCAGATCAGGAAGGCTTTGCCGCGCAGGTTGCGCTCCGGCAGGGTGCCCCAGAACCGGCTGTCCTCGCTGTTGTCGCGGTTGTCGCCCATCACAAAATAGCTGCCCTGCGGCACCTGCCACTCGCCTTCGCCCTGCATCATGAACGGCAGGTCCTCACGCGCCAGGACCGGATGGGTACGGCCTGGCAGCGCCTCGGCGGAAAGGGTGGCGCCGGTCATGTCCTGCCCCTTGCCCTTGCCGATGTACTGGCCGATCGGACGGTAGTGCAGCGGCTCCCCGTTGACGTAGACCACGTGGTCGCGGTAGCCGATGGTGTCGCCCGGCAGGCCGATGACGCGCTTGATCCAGTCCTGGTCGGGGTGATGCGGGGGCCGGAACACCACCACGTCGCCCCGCCTGGGTTCGCCGATGGGGACAAACTTCTGGTTGGTGATCGGCAGGCGCAGCCCGTAGGCGAACTTGTTGACCAGGATGAAGTCGCCGATCAGCAGGCTCGGCATCATCGAACTGGACGGAATCCGGAACGGCTCGGCCACGAAGCTGCGCAGGATCAGTACGATCGCCAGCACCGGAAAGAACGCCTTGGCGTAGTCGACAACCACCGGCTCCCCGGCCTCGACCAGCCCCTCGCGCGCCAGCCGACGCCGGGCGAAGAACAGCTTGTCCAGTAGCCATATCAGACCGCTCAACAGTGTCAGTAGTACCAAGCCGACTTCGAACAAGCGCATTCGGGTTCCTTTGAACGGAGACTAGGGACTGGGGACTCGGGGCTGGGAGAACACGGGCACCGAGACGGGCACACGGGATCCTAGCGTTTGCCGCCAGTCTCCAGCCTCCAGTCCCCACCCCCGCCTCACTTGTTGTCCACCTGCAGCACGGCGAGGAAGGCCTCCTGCGGGATCTCCACCCGCCCGACCTGCTTCATCCGCTTCTTGCCTTCCTTCTGCTTCTCCAGCAGCTTCTTCTTGCGCGTGGCGTCGCCGCCGTAGCATTTGGCCAGCACGTTCTTGCGCAGCGCCTTGACCGTGCTGCGGGCGATGATCTGCGACCCGATCGCCGCCTGGATCGCGACGTCGAACATCTGCCGCGGGATCAGCTCGCGCATCTTCTCGACCAGATCGCGTCCGCGGCGATCGGCGTGCTGGCGGTGGGTGATGAGCGAGAGCGCGTCCACCCGGTCGCCGTTGATCAGCGTGTCCACGCGCACGAACGGACCGGGGTCGAAACGCAGGAAGTGGTAGTCGAGCGAGGCGTAGCCGCGGCTGACGGATTTGAGCCGGTCGAAGAAGTCCAGCACCACCTCGGCCATCGGCAGCTCGTAGCTGATCTGCACCTGGCTGCCCAGGTAGGTGATGCCGATCTGGCTTCCGCGCTTTTCCTCGCACAGGGTGATGACGTTGCCGACGTAGTCCGGCGGGGTCAGGATGTTGGCGCGGATGATCGGCTCGCGCACTTCCTCGATCAGGTTCGCCGCCGGCAGCTTGGCCGGATTATCCAGCGGCATCACGCTGCCATCGGTCCTGAGCACCTCGTACACCACGGTGGGCGCGGTGGTGATCAGGTTGAGATCGTATTCGCGCTCCAGGCGCTCCTGCACGATCTCCAGATGCAGCATGCCCAGGAAGCCGCAGCGGAAGCCGAACCCCATCGCTTCGGAGTTCTCCGGCTCGAAGCGCAGGGCGGCGTCGTTCAACTTCAGCTTCTCCAGGGCCTCGCGCAGGTCCGGATAGTCCTCGGCGTCGACCGGGAACAGTCCGGCGAACACGCGCGGCTGCATTTCCTGGAAACCGGGCAATGGGTGCGGCGCCGGATCGCCGGCCAGGGTGAGCGTGTCGCCGACCGGCGCGCCGTGCACGTCCTTGATCGAGGCCGTGATCCAGCCCACTTCGCCCGCGCCGAGCTTGGGCAGCGCCTTGCGCTTGGGCGTGAATACGCCGACCGACTCCACCTGGTGGCTGCGTCCGGTGGACATCACCAGCATCTTGGCGCCGGGTTTGATCTCACCCTGCATCACCCGTACCAGCGAGACCACGCCCAGGTAATTGTCGAACCAGGAATCGATGATCAGCGCCTGCAGCTTGTCGGTGTCGCGCGGCTGCGGCGGAGGAATCCGGCTGACGATGGCCTCGAGCACGTCACCGACGTTGAGGCCGGTCTTGGCGCTGATCGCGACCGCATCGTCGGCATGGATGCCGATCACCGCCTCGATCTCTGCCTTCACCCGTTCGATGTCGGCGGTGGGCAGGTCGATCTTGTTGAGCACCGGCACCACTTCCAGGCCCTGCTCCACCGCGGTGTAGCAATTGGCGACGGACTGCGCTTCGACCCCCTGCGCGGCATCCACCACCAGCAGCGCGCCTTCGCACGCAGCCAGCGAACGGCTCACCTCGTAGCTGAAATCGACGTGGCCTGGCGTGTCGATGAAATTGAGCTGGTAGATCTGCCCGTCCTTCGCCTTGTACGGCAGCGACACGGATTGGGCCTTGATGGTGATGCCGCGCTCGCGCTCGATCGGGTTCGAGTCGAGGACCTGCGCTTCCATCTCACGCGCTTCCAGTCCGCCGCACAGTTGGATGATCCGATCGGCCAGGGTCGACTTGCCGTGGTCGACGTGGGCGATGATCGAGAAGTTGCGGATGTTCCGCATGGACGCGGGCGTGGCGTTGGACATGGGCAATGGACGGCGCAATGGCCGTGGACGGCCCTGTGTTGCAACGCAGAATTATCGCATGTCCCACCCCGCGGGGACCGGAGCGGCCATGATCGCGATCCGAGCGGCGAACGATCGCCACCCGGGCCGCTCAGGGCGAGGCGCCTACTCCTCCTCGCCGTCGGTACGCGGCGTCACCGCGATGTACTGGGTCCCGCCGCCGCGGCGCACCAGCAGCATCACCGCCTGCCCAGCCCTGATCTTGCCGAGCTCACGTTCGAGTGCGGCGACGCTGGCCACGTTGGCGCGCCCCACCGCCAGGATCACGTCGCCAGGACGAATGCCGGCTTCGCGCGCGGCCAGGCCCTGCACCCGCGCCACGCCGACGCCTTCGTCCTGGCCCAGTCCGAGCTGGCGGCGATCGTCGGCATCGAGGTCCTGGCCGATGATGCCCAGCGGATTGGAGGCGGCGCGCGGGGCGTCCTGTCCTTGCGGGTCCTCGCCGAACGGCTCTGCGCCACTCGCCACGCCCTCGTCCAGCGGCGCGAGGGTGACCGACACGTCGCGTTCGCGCCCATCGCGCAACACGCCCAGCGTGATCCGGGTGCCCGGCGCCATGGCCCCGACGATGGGAGGCAGTTGGCTGGAATCGTAGATGGGCGTGCCGTTGACCGAACGGATCACGTCGCCGCGTTCGATGCCGGCGCGCTCGCCTGGTCCATTCGGCTGCACGCCACTGACCAGGGCGCCGCGGGTATCGGGCAGGTTCGATGCACGCGCGATGTCGGCGGTGATCTGCTGCAGATTGATGCCGACCATGCCGCGCTGGACCCGCCCGTTCTTCTTGAGTTGGTTCACCGCCCCCATCGCGGTATCGATGGGAATGGCGAAGCTCACGCCCATGTAGCCGCCGGAATTGCTGAAGATCTGCGAGTTGATGCCGACCACCTGCCCGCGCGTATCGAGCAGCGGTCCGCCGGAGTTGCCGCGGTTGATCGCCACGTCGGTCTGGATGAAAGGCACGTAGCGCTGGTTGGCGTAGGGATTGGAGCGGCCCACCGCGCTGACGATGCCGGCGGTGACCGAATGATCGAGCCCGAACGGCGAACCGATCGCTACCACCCACTGGCCCGGCTTGAGGGTCTTGGAATCGCCGATGCGCAGCGCAGGCAGGCCGGTCGCCGCCACCTTGAGCAGCGCCACGTCCGACTGCTGGTCGCTGCCGACGACTTTTGCGGTCAGCTCGCGGCGGTCGGACAGCTTGATCTTCACTTCATCGGCACCCTCCACCACGTGGTGGTTGGTCAGCACATAGCCGTCGCTGGAAATGATGAAGCCGGTGCCCATCGACACCCCGCGCGGACCGCCCTGCGGACCATCCGGCGCAGGCATACCCGGGAAGCCGGGGCCGAAGAAGCGTCGGAAGATTTCGGGTATCTCTTCCTCATCGGGCATCTGCTGCGCGCTGCGGCGCCCGCCTCCGATCTGGGCTTCGACATTGACCACCGCCGGTCCCACTTCCTCGACCAGGCGGGTGAAGTCGGGCAACCCCGCGACCAGCTGCGGCGCCGGCGCGGGGGCGGGTGACTGGGCGGTGGACACGTAGGGGACGACGACCGCCGTAGTGGCGGCGGCCGTAGCCGCGATCAGGACCAGAATGCGCACGGAAGATTTCATCGGGCATGAACTCGAAGGGCGTGAACTCGAAGGGCGCGAACGAAGGCTGGATGACGCGAAATGCGGCGAACGTCGGTCGGGCGAAGCGGGAGCGCCGCGCCCGGCACGATCCGGCTAGTCGACGGGCGCCTCGTCGACAGGCAGCTGCGGTTCGAAATAGTCGTAGCCGGGCGAGGTCCCGGCGGTCTCGTAATCCACCGTCAGCGCTCCCGACGCAAGGCCGGGTAGGACGGCTCGCGGCCACGGTCTGGACGGCGCAAGCGCGGAGGCTGCAAAGGGATCGTGGGAGGGGACCGCTTCCGGGACACGCGTGTCCGGCTGGCCCCCGCCTGGCTCGGCCACGGCGATTTCAACGACGGCGGGCTGCTGGCTCTCGACCTGCTGTGCAACGGCACGACGCAGCGGTTCACGCGCGCGGCGCGTGGCGCGGCGCGGCCGATCCGATGCCATGAGCGCCGCGGCTGCGACGCTGGCGGCGGTGTCCGGCGTCGATGTGGCAGGAGTCGGCTCTGGCGCAGGCTGCTGCGGACTGACTGGTATGCCCGGCGTCGGCGCGGCCGCGGCAAGCGGCGCGACCGCTCCGGTGACGGTCGGCTCGATCGTCGCTGGATTGCGCTGCGCGATGAACAAGGCCGCCACAGCGACCGAAGCCGCCAGGGCTGCACCACCGGCCCAGCCCCAGCGAAGACCGGTTCGGCCGGCTGCACGGGTGACTGCTGCCTGGGCCCGACCTTCCTCGGCGACGGCCCCGAGCACCCGCTGGGAAAAATCGCGCGGCAACAGCGCCGGCATGCTGCCACGCATCAGATCGCCGCACAGCTGCCAGCGCTCCCAGCAACCGGCCAGCTCGTGGTCGTGCTGCAGGCGGCGGAGCAGGAAACGGGCCTCGTCCGGCGCCAACGCGCCGTCGAGCATCGCCGAGAGCTGCTGACGGCAGTGGGTTTCAAGTTTGTCCCGCATCAGGGCATCGAGTTCCTGCATATCGAGGTCACGCAATCGGGGTGGGCAGGAAGACCAGGCTTCTGGCCAGGTTTCCGGATGGCGCCTATCCGACCACGCGCTGGCGCGAAGGTTCCCCATCCATCAGCGGGCGCAGCTGGGCGTCGATCGCCTCCCGGGCGCGGAAGATCCGGGAGCGAACCGTACCGATGGGGCAGTCCATCCGGCCGGCGATCTCCTCGTAGCTCAGCCCGTCGACCTCGCGCAGGGTGATCGCCATCCGCAGCTCCTCCGGCAATGCCTCCACCGCCCGCATCACCGTGCGCTCCATCTGTTCGCGCATCAGCTCGCGCTCTGGCGTGTCGTTGTCGCGCAGGCGGATGCCGGAATCGAACTGCTCGGCATCCGAGACCTCGATGTCGTCGGTCGGGGGGCGCCGGTTGCTCGCGACCAGGTGGTTCTTGGCGGTGTTCACCGCGATCCGGTGCAGCCAGGTGTAGAACTGCGCGTCGCCACGGAAATTGCCGAGGGCGCGATACGCGCGCATGAAGGTTTCCTGGGCGATGTCCTGGCATTCGCTCCAGTCGGATACGTAACGCCCGATCAGCGCGGCGATCCGGTGCTGGTACTTGCGCACCAACAGGTCGAACGCCGCCATGTCGCCACGCTGCACGCGCCGCACCAGTTCCTGGTCGAGTTGCTGCGAATCCTGCTGTTGCGAACCCCCCTGCGGCGGTTCGGCCTGATTCGATTCCGGTATTGAGGGGGTTTCGGCCATCGGGCCGGGGACTCCTTGGATGCGCGGCCTTGCGACCGTGCGTGATAACGACCCGCGATGGTGTTCCGGAGCATTTCCGAACGGCGGCCAGTGTGGATGAGCTGGGGCCGCAGGACGACTGCCACAAGCCATGCCCGCGCGCTCATGGCTGCGATCGTGACGCGATCGCGCTGCCTCGCCGCTGGTTCGCGCTGGTTCGCGTCGCCTGCTCGCGCCCCGATTTGACGCATTCGGAACAACCTCCGGATCATAAGGTCCCATCTCCCCCGCGGATGACCCCTCCATGACCACCGCCCGCCTCGCCGGACTGCGTTTCGCCCACTGGCAGGCCCAGGAGCGCCCCGATGGCGTGATAGTGCTGTCCTTCGACCGTGCCGACGCCTCGGTCAATACCTTCGCCCAGGACGTGCTGATCGAGCTCGACGGCATCGTCGAGCGGCTCGCGGTGGATCCGCCCAAGGGGCTGGTGATCCGCTCGGCCAAGGCCAGCGGCTTCGTCGCAGGCGCCGATATCAGGGAATTCCAGGCCTTCGACGCCAAGGGCACGGTCAACGACGCGATCTTTCGCGGCCAGCAGGTGTTCCAGAAGATCGCCGAACTGCCCTGCCCCACGGTCACGGCGATCCACGGCTTCTGCATGGGCGGCGGGACCGAGATCGCACTCGCCTGCCGCTACCGCGTGGCGTCGAGCGATCCGTCGACCCGCATCGGCCTGCCGGAAGTGAAGTTGGGCATCTATCCCGGTTGGGGTGGCAGCGTGCGCCTGCCCCGGCTCGTGGGCGCGCCGGCGGCGATGGATGTGATGCTGACCGGGCGGACCCTGTCGGCATCGGGCGCGAAGGCGATGGGCCTGGTCGACAAGGTGGTGGCGCCCGCCGTACTGGTGGATGCGGCGGTCGAACTCGCCTTGAAGGGAACGGCGCGTCCTTTCCGGCAGCGCTTCCTGGGCTGGATCACCAACACCTGGCCGGCGCGCCAGCTGTTGGCGCCGATGCTGGTGAAGCAGGTCGCGCGCAAGGCGCGCAAGGATCACTACCCCGCCCCATATGCGCTGATCGAGACCTGGCGGCGCAGCGGCGGCGGCATCCAGTCGCGGCTCGCGGCCGAACGCAAGGCGGTGGTGAAGCTGGCCGGCACGCCGACCGCGCGCAATCTGATCCGGGTGTTCTTCCTGCAGGAGCGGCTGAAGGGGCTCGGAGGCAAGGACCCGGGAATCCGGTCGGTGCATGTGGTCGGCGCCGGTGTCATGGGCGGCGACATCGCCGCATGGGCGGCCTACAAGGGCTTCGAAGTCACATTGCAGGATCGCGAGCAGCGTTTCATCGACGGCGCCCTGGCGCGCGCGCAGGAATTGTTCGCAAAGAAGGTAAAGGACGAAAGCAAGCGGCCACAGGTCGCTTCGCGCCTGAAATCCGACCTCGAGGGCAGCGGCGTTGCGGGCGCAGACCTGGTCATCGAGGCGATCATCGAACAGGCGCAGGCCAAGCGCGAGCTCTACGCCACGCTCGAGCCCAAACTCAAGCCCGACGCGTTGCTGACCACCAACACCTCGTCGATCCCGCTGGTCGAGCTGCGCGACCACCTGCAGCGTCCCGCACGGTTCGCCGGGCTGCATTACTTCAATCCGGTGGCGCTGATGCCGCTGGTCGAGATCATCCGCCACGACGCGATGGGCGGCGACGTGGAAGCGCGGCTGGCCGCGTTCTGCAAGAAGCTCGACAAGCTGCCGGTGCCGGTCGCCGGCACGCCGGGCTTCCTGGTCAACCGCGTGCTGTTCCCGTACATGCTCGAGGCGATGACCGCATATGCCGAGGGCATCCCCGGCCCGGTCATCGACAAGGCCGCGGTGAAGTTCGGCATGCCGATGGGACCGATCGAACTGGTCGACACGGTCGGGCTGGATGTCGCCGCCGGCGTCGGTGCCGAACTCGCGCCGTTCCTCGGCCTGCCGATTCCAGCCGCGCTGCAGGCACCACCGGAGGCCGGCAAGCGCGGCAAGAAGGATGGCCAGGGCCTGTACGGCTGGGAAAACGGCAAGGCCCGGAAGCCCGAAGTGGCCAAGGACTACAAGGCGCCTGGCGACCTCGAGGATCGCCTGATCCTGCCCCTGCTCAACGAAGCCGTCGCCTGCCTGCACGACGGCGTGGTCGCCGATGCCGACCTGCTCGATGCCGGAGTGATCTTCGGCACCGGCTTCGCCCCGTTCCGCGGCGGGCCGATCCAGTACATCCGCGAAACCGGCGCCGACGTGCTGCTTGCGAAACTCGAAGCGCTGCAGGCCCGCTACGGCGAGCGGTTCGCGCCGCGGCCGGGCTGGGATTCGCCCCGGCTGCGCGCCGACGGCGCGGTGCCCGCGGAGACCCAGGAAGCGGCGACGCCGGCCACGGCTGCACAGCCCGGGGAAGATCGCTGGGCGCGTCCATCGGACCAGCGCGACGTCCAGCCGGGCGATGGCAACCGCGATCAGAATCAGGCGTAGGCGTCCGCCGCACAGGGGACGCAAGCCGGCACATCAGCCGGGATCGGGTTCTGGCTGGCGTATGAAGCGGCCTGAGGCACTCTGCCACTGCCACCTGCCGACCTCATCGCACTGGAAGCAGCTCGAGACGAATATCTCGCCACGCGCAGGATCCGCGGCCATGTGCATCAGCACCGGCTGGGAGGAAATCTGCTCGACTTGCACGACTGCGCCCGGTGCCGAAACCGGACGATCCGCCGCGAGCACCAGCAGAAAGTTCCCGGTCTCGCCTCGACAGCTCTCGAAGATTCCGAGCATGATTTCCAGCGACCGGCCGTCGAAGCTTCCTTCAGCCGAGAACCCGCGCCGCCCTCGCGCGAAGTAGGCGTCCAGCCCCTGCGTTCCGTATCGCACGGAATCGGGAAACGCCTCTTCGGACAGCGCGCTCGCCCTGCACCACGCCGGATCGAGCTGTTGTGCCGCAATACCGCGTACGCGGGTGCCGACAGGCGCGATGTCCGTCCGCATCCACCAAGCCTGGTGGTCGGTCGCAGGCCGCACCTCCACCCGCAGATCGCGCGCACCCCGACAGCCGGCCAGGACCAGTGCGAGCAGGGCCGCAACGATAAGCCGGCCGCGCATCGCGCGCTACATCGTATGGGTGGGTTTCTCGGCGCTGAGCGTGCCGGCGAGCAGGGTCTCGATCTTGCCCTTGACGTTCTCGCCCTCGGCGGTATCGGCGAACTGCACGCCGATCCCGGCGGTGCGGTTGCCCTGCGCGCCGGGCGGCGTCACCCAGATCACCTTGCCGGGCACCGGCAGGCGTTCGCTGGATTCGGGCAGGGTCAGCAGCAGGAACACCTCGTCCCCCAGGAAGTAGCGCTTGGTGGTGGGGACAAAAATGCCGCCATGCTTCACGTACGACATGTACGCGTTGTACAGCGAAGCCTTGTCCTTCACCGCCAGCGACAGGATGCCCTGGCGTGCTCCACCCGCTCCGGCGGTCATGTCAGCCTTCCCATATCAACGTGCCCCCATGCGCTCGACCTGTCCGGCCGTGGCATCGCGCCAGGCCAGCAACAGTTCGGTCACCGCCAGGTCCGCGCGCACCGTGGTGCGCAGCAGGTCGCGGGTGCGGTTGGCGGTGTCGAACCACGCCGCCAGCCTGCGGGTTCGCCGGGGATCGGTCAAGCCGGCACCCTGCGCAGGCGCGACCTGCTCCAACACAGCCTGCTCCAGCGCGATCTCGGCGGCGAAGCGCAGGCGCAGGTCCGCATCGCCATCCGCGGTCCAGCGCTGCGCGGTCTGCACCGCGGCGGCCTTGCCCGAGGTGAGATGCGACAGGTCGCCGGCGACTTCGCGCCGCAATGCGATCCGGCCTTCCGCCAGCCAGGCGTGCGCCAGCCCCGGATGGCCGCGCGCGGCCTGCAACGCCTCGTCGGTCGCTTTTGCGGCGTGCCCCTGCTGCTGCAGCCAGGTCAGCGCCTCGTCGTGCGGCGGTAACGGGAATTCGAGCCTTTGGCAGCGGCTGCGGATCGTTGCGGGCAGACGCGCCGGATGCGCGGTCACGAGCCACAGGTAACGGTCCGGCTGCGGCTCTTCCAGCGTCTTGAGCAGAGCGTTGCAGGCGGCGTGGTTGATCGCATCGGCAGGATCGATGACCACGATCTGCGCGCCGCCGTACTGCGGCGTGAGCGTCAGCCGTTCCGAGACTTCGCGGATCTGCTCGATCACCAGTTCGGTACGCAGCCGGGTACCTTCCTTGTTGGGAATGAAACTGACGAAGCGATAATCCGGATGGGTTCCGGCCGCGAACAATTCGCAACCGCGGCATGCGCCGCAGGCATTGCCGTGCGCGTCGCGGCTGGTGCAGAGCATGCGCCGGGCGAGCGCTTCTGCGACGGCGCGCTTGCCCAGGTGGGCCGGCCCGCAGAACAGCAATCCGTGCGCCAGGCCACCGCCATCCATGCGTGCGCGGGCGGCCTCGTAAGCGCGCCGCTGCCAGGGCGCGAACCCGGACACGCTCATCGCGTCGTCTCCTGCCACTGGCGCAGCAGCGCGACCGCTTCGGCCGCGACATCGGCGGCCGGCACGGACGCGTCGATCACGCGAAACCGTTCGGGATCGGCCTGCGCCCGCCTCCGGTAGGCATCGCGCACGCGTTCGAAAAACGCGTCCTGCTCGCTTTCGATCCGGTCCGGCCCGGTGCCGCCCAGCGCCAGCTCACGGCCGCGCGTGCGTTCGCGGCCCTGGGCGACCGGAAGATCGAGCAGCAGCGTCAAGCCAGGCGCGATGCCGACCGCATGCTGTTCGAGCGCTTCGATCAGCGTCGCTGGCAGCCCGCGCCCGCCGCCCTGGTAGGCGTAACTCGAATCGGTAAAACGGTCGCTGAGCACCCAGGCCCCGCGTTCGAGCGCCGGAATGATCGTGTAGGCCACATGCTGCGCGCGCGCCGCGAACATCAGCAGCAGTTCCGCCTCGGCCACCGGGGCCTCGTGCGCGGGCGAGAGCAGCAGTTCCCGGATCTGCTCGGCCAGCGGCGTGCCGCCGGGTTCGCGGGTGAGCACGACTTCGTCGCCAGCCGCCTGCAGGGCAACCACCAGGGCCTTGAGCACGGTCGTCTTGCCGGCACCCTCGCCGCCTTCGACGGTGACGAAACGCGGATGGATCCTGAGCGTGTCGCTCATTGCGCAGGGGGCGTCGTTGGCGCGGGCGCCGGGGTCGTTGCGGGCGCCGGGGTCGCCACGCGCTGGCGATAACGCCGCAGGTAGGCCTGCACTGCCGTCTGGTGCTCGGTCAGCGAACGCGTGAACACATGTCGGCCGCTGCCATCGCCCACGGCGACGAAGTACAGCGCATCGCCTCCCGCGGGCCGGGTCGCGGCCTTCAGCGCGTCGACTCCGGGCATGGCGATGGGCGTGGGCGGCAGGCCCGCGCGCGTATAGGTGTTGTAGGGGGTATCGGCGAGCAGGTCGGCGCGGCGGATGTTGCCGCGGTAATCCTGGCCCATTCCGTAGATCACAGTGGGATCGGTCTGCAGCAGCATGCCGGTCTTGAGCCGGCGCACGAATACGCCGGCGATCTCCGCCCGTTCGGAGGCGATCCCGGTTTCCTTCTCCACGATCGAAGCCAGGGTGAGCGCCTCGTCCTTGTTGCGAAGCGGCAGGTCGGGCGCGCGTGCGGCCCACGCGGCGTCCAGGGCCTTGACCATGGCGGCGTGCGCGCGCTTGAGGATATCCAGGTCGCTGTCGCCACGGGTATAGACATAGGTCTCCGGCAGAAAGCGGCCTTCCGGATGCTGGCCCGGCGCGCCCACGGCCTGCATCAGTGCGGACGCATCGAGCTGCGCGGTTTCGTGTTCCAGCGGCGTCGCCCGGGCCAGCGCCGCGCGCAACTCGCGGATGTTCCAGCCCTCGACGATCGTGAAGCGATGCCCCACCACCTTGCCCTGGCGCATGCGCGTGAGCAACTCGCGCGGCGTGATCCCCGGCTCCAGCGCGTACTCGCCCACCTGCAGCTTGCCGGCCACGCCGAGCTGGCGCGACAGTACCTGCCACTCGAGTTCCTGCCCACCCGGAACGCCCGCCTCGTAAAGCTTGCCGAGCACGCTCACGAACGAGTCGCCGCGTTCGACCAGCACGCTATCGCCCTTGTCGACGCCCGCGATCGGCGCATCGGCGAACGTCATGTAGCGCGCGACGACCCAGTAGCCTGCCGCGCCTGCAACCAGGGCGGACAGCACGAACAGGATTCTCAGCAGGGTCAGGCCAGGGCGGCGTTGGCGGCTGGAACTCACGACTGCTCCGTGGCGAAGGCGGGGTGCGCACCTGCGAGCAGGCGCATAGCCCGCGCAATGGCCGGATGCGGAGGCCAGCTCCGATCGCCCAGGCGAGCGACCGGCAGGATACCGCGCACTGCATTGCACAGGAAAACGGCGTCGGCGGCTTCCACATCGGCCGGCGCGAGCCTCGCCTGCTCCGCGTCCAGCGCATCAATCGCCCACTGCCGGCAGATGCCAGCGACGCCGCAGGCGTCGAGCACCGGCGTGCGCCAATGCCCTTGCTGCAGAACGAACAGATTGGCCGCGGTGGCGCAGACCACGTGGCCGGCCTGGTCGCACAGCAGGCCTTCGTGCGCCACGCGCTCGCACGCGTCCGCTTCCCGCCATTCCGCACGTGCAAGCACCTGTTCGAGCCGGTTGCAATGTTTGAGCCCGGCCAGCAGCGGCTGGTGCGCGAGCCGGATGCGGCACCAGCGCAATACCAGGCCATCTGAACCCTCGGCGTCGGGGAGCGGGTGCAAGCCGAGTTGCCAGTCGGCATCGACGTCGGATGCAGGCGTGTAGCCGCGGCCTTCTGCCCCCCGGGTGACGACGAGTTTCAATACGCCTTCGCGCCGGCCTTCGAGCATCCGGCCTGCCTCGGCGGCGACGAAACCCGGATCCGGCAGCCGGATGTGCAGGCGCGCCGCACCGGCCGTCAATCGCGCCCAGTGCCGCTGCCACCATGGCACGCCGCCGGCGTGCACGCGCATCGTCTCGAACAGCCCGTCTCCGTAGGCAATGCCGCGACTGTCGGGATCGATCGCCTCGATGCGCGCATTGCCGCGATACAGGCCGACGCTCACGTCTCCACCCCCAGCGCCCGGAGCATGCCGCGCGCCTTGGCGCGGGTTTCCTCCAGTTCGCGCTCGGGATCGGAGTCGGCGACGATGCCGGCGCCGGTCCGGAACCGGAGGCTTTCGCCTTCGATCTCGGCGCTACGGATCAGGATGTTCAGGTCCAGATCGCCGTCGCGATTCAGCCAGCCCATCGCGCCGGTGTAGGCGCCGCGTCCCGTTGCCTCGAGCTCGGCGATGATCTGCATGCAGCGTACCTTGGGGCATCCGGTGATGGTGCCGCCCGGGAACACCGCACGCACGATCTCGCCGGGCGTGGCTTCCGGGCGCAGACGGCCGCGCACGTTGCTCACGATGTGGTGGACGTGGGCATAGCTTTCCACGCTCATCAATTCGTCCACCTCGACGCTGCCCGGCGTGCAGACCCGGCCCAGGTCGTTGCGCTCCAGGTCGATCAGCATCACATGCTCGGCCCGCTCCTTGGGGTGGCCGACCAGTTCTCGGATGCGCAGAAGGTCATCGTCGCCGGCAACGCGCGGCCGCGTCCCGGCAATAGGACGTGTTTCGACCACATCGGCGCGCACCGAAACCAGGCGTTCCGGGGAAGCGCTGACCACCGCCCATCCTTCCCCCGCGAACAGCCCGGAAAACGGCGCGGGATTGGCCGAGCGCAGGCGTTGGTGCAGCGCAGCCGGATCCAGCGTCCGATCGAACTGTGCCTGCCAGCCGCGCGAGAGATTGGCCTGGAAGATGTCGCCGGCGGCGAGATAGTCGAGGATCCGGGACACGCCCCGGGTAAAGCGCTGCGGCGGATCCTCGCGCAGGGATGTGGGCGGCTGCCAGGCCGGCAGCGGCTCGTTGTCGGCGTAGCGGATGATGTCACCCACGATCTGCTCGATCAGGCCGGCATGCGCAGCCTCGGCCACCGCGATGCAGTCGCCGGTGGCATGGTCGCGCAGGATCGCGGCGGGGCAACGCAATGCCTGCGCTACCGGCAGCATGCCGAGCGCGCGCGGCAAACGCAGCACGGGTTCGACTTGCGCCGCGAGTTCGTAGGCGAGAAACAGCGCCCAGCCGCCGCGAAACGGCCAGCGCGGCTCGTCGCGCGGCAAGCGTAGCGCGTGCCACCAGGCGTCTAGGGCGTCGAGGAAGTTCGGCTGCCCTGCGCTGCCATCGCCACCGTGCAGGCTGCCATCGGCATGCAGCGACAGCGCCTCCCCGCTAGTCGCCAGGAGCAGGTCCCAGCGTCCTTGCGCGGTGCCGTGGGCGGCCGATTCGAGCAGCATCGGGTAGCGCGACGGCGCCAGCCGATGCAGGTCGAGCAAATCGAGATCGGCAGATATGGGACGGGTGACGAGCATGAGGTCAGACCGCCCAGGCCATGGTAGGAGCGGCGTCAGCCGCGAGCTGTTTCATTGCAAGGCGCTCGCGGCTGACGCCGCTCCTACAGAAGCGGACGACTTCAGACCCGCCGGAACACCAGCGTGCCGTTGGTGCCGCCGAAACCGAACGAGTTCGACATCGCGATGTCCACCTGCTGCTGACGCGCAGTGTGTGGAACGTAGTCGAGATCGCAGCCTGCGGAGGGATGGTCGAGGTTGATCGTCGGCGGGATGATGCCGGTATGCAGCGCCATCGCCGAGAACACCGCTTCGACGCCACCTGCCGCGCCCAGCAGATGGCCGGTCATGGACTTGGTGGAACTGACCATCACCGACTTCGCGGCCTCGCCCAGGGCGCGCTTGACCGCCATGGTCTCGGCCAGGTCGCCGGCCGGTGTCGAGGTGCCGTGGGCGTTGATGTAGCCGATCGCGGCAGGGTCGATCGCGGCATCGCGGATCGCGTTGGCCATGCAGCGCGCGGCCCCTTCGCCGTTCTCGCTGGGCGCAGTCATATGGTAGGCATCACCGCTCATGCCGAAACCAGCGAGTTCGCAGTAGATGCGGGCGCCCCGCGCCTTCGCGCGCTCGTATTCCTCCAGCACCACGATGCCGGCGCCGTCGCCCATCACGAAGCCGTCGCGCTCCTCGTCCCACGGGCGCGAGGCCTTGGCCGGCTCGTCGTTGCGGGTGGATAGCGCCTTCATCGCACAGAAGCCGCCGACCGAGGTGGGCGTGGTCGCGTACTCTGCGCCACCGGCGATCATCGCGTCGGCCTCGCCATACTGGATCATGCGCATCGCAAGACCGATATTGTGGGTGGCCGTGGTGCAGGCGGTCACGGCGGCGATGTTCGGACCCTTGGCCCCGGTCATGATCGACACCTGGCCGGCGATCATGTTGATGATCGTGCTCGGCACGTAGAACGGCGAAATCTTGCGCGGCCCGCCGGCGGCGTACTTGAGCGTGGTTTCCTCGATACCGTGCAGGCCGCCGATTCCCGCGCCGATCGCCACACCGATGCGTTCAGCATCGGCCTCGGCGATCTGCAGCCCGCCGTCCTCGATCGCCATCAGCGCGGCCGCCACGCCGTAGTGGACGAACGGGTCCATCTTCTTGATGTCTTTCGGCGCGATCCACTTTGCCGGATCGAAATCCTTGATCTCTCCGGCGATCCGCGTAGGGAATGCCGATGCGTCGAAATGGGTGATCGGACCGATGCCCGAGCGGCCGCCGACGATGCCATCCCAGCTCGAAGCCAGGTCGTTGCCCAGGGGCGAGACCACCCCCAGGCCGGTAATCACGACGCGACGCTTGCTCATGCCCGGTTCCTCATTGCCGTTTTTCCGTCATCCGCTTGTGGAACGCATGCAGATTGGGCCATACGCCCACGCATGCAATCGTCGCAAACACGCGAGGCCGCATGCGCGGCCCCGGAGGTATCGCGGCAGCCGACAGCGATGCTGCGGCTGCACAGGTCGTCAGGCCTTGACGTGCGCCTTGACGTAGTCGATGGCCTGCTGCACCGACGTGATCTTCTCGGCTTCCTCGTCCGGGATCTCGCACTCGAACTCTTCCTCGAGCGCCATCACCAACTCGACGGTATCGAGCGAATCCGCGCCCAGATCGTCGACGAACGAAGCGCTGTTGGTCACTTCCTCTTCCTTGACGCCGAGTTGTTCGACCACGATCTTCTTGACGCGTTCTTCGATGCTGCTCATGGGGTCTTGCTCCTCCTGGGGAGACTTCTATCGAGGGGTGACGCTGGGGGCGTAGTGTAAGGGAAACACGGCAGGCGGGCGCATCCGGCACGGACGCGCCGTTTTACCAATTCTTCACGCAACCGCGGCAGCCTTGCCAGGGCCAGCCTGATCAAGCCATGTACATGCCGCCGTTGACATGCAGGGTTTCACCGGTGATGTAGGCCGCCGCCGGGCCGGCCAGGAAGGCGACCGCCCGCGCGATATCCGCCGGTTCGCCCAGCCGACCCAGCGCGATCTGTCCGACCAGACCTTGCTTGACGTCCTCGGGGAGGTCGCGGGTCATGTCGGTGGCGATGAATCCGGGCGCGACCACGTTGACGGTGACACCGCGCGATCCGATTTCCTTTGCAAGCGATTTGCTGAAGGCGATGATGCCCGCCTTCGCGGCCGCATAGTTGGCCTGGCCCGCGTTGCCGGTGGCGCCGATCACCGAGGCGATGTTGATGATGCGACCCTTGCGCGCTTTCATCATGCCGCGCATCACGGCCTTGGACGTGCGGTAGACGCTGGACAGATTCGTATCCAGGACCGCCTGCCAGTCCTCGTCTTTCATCCGCAACAGCAGGTTGTCGCGGGTGATTCCGGCGTTGTTGACCAGGATCGAGATCGGTCCGATGTCCTTGGCGATCGCATCCACCAACGCCTCGATGGCCGCCGCATCGGTCACGTTCAGTTCGCGTCCGTGTCCCCCCTGGGCCGACAGGCGCTCGGCGATCGCCTGCGCGCCAGCGGCGCTAGTGGCGGTCCCGACCACCGTCGCGCCCAGCGCGGCCAGCTCGTCGGCGATCGCCGCGCCGATGCCGCGGCTGGCGCCGGTGACCAATACGATTTCGCCTCTCAAGGTGGTCATGCAATCTCCGTGGATTCTCGAAACACATTGCAAGATTTGTGAACGGGCCGGATGCGCCGCCTCGCAGCGGGCCGATCCGCGTCCCGGGACGCGGTCAGGTCCGCCATTCCGCCAGCGCTCCTTCGAAATCGCCGACCTCACCAATCGCGCGCGCGTCCAGCGATTTGTCGATGCGCCTGGCCAGACCGGCCAGCACCTTTCCGGGGCCGCACTCGGCGATGCGGGTGGCGCCGCGCGCCGCCAGAGCCTGCATGCAAGCGGTCCATTGCACCGGCAGGTAGAGCTGGCGCACCAGCGCATCGCGGATCGCCCGCACACCTTCGTGTACTTCGGCATCCACGTTCTGCACGACCGCAATGGACGGCTCGCTCCATGACATTCCTGCCATGGTTTCCGAAAGTCGATTCGCCGCCTCGCGCATGATGGGCGTATGCGAGGGCACGCTCACCGCGAGCTTGACCGCCTTGCGCACGCCGGCTTGCGCCAGCAGCGCGAGCGCACGATCCACGGCCGCGGCGTCACCGCCGATCACGATCTGCCCGGGTGAGTTGAAATTGGCCGGAACCACGACCTGCGATTCGGACGCCTGTTCGCAGATTTGCTGCACCAGCGCTTCGTCTGCGCCGAGGACCGCCGCCATCGCGCCGGTGCCCGTGGGCGCGGCGTCCTGCATCAGCTGTCCGCGGATACGCACCAGATGCGCGGCGTCGCGCAGCGATAGCGCTTCCGCCGCCACCAGCGCGCTGTATTCGCCCAGGCTGTGGCCAGCGAGTACCGACGGCCTGGGACCGCCCTGCCCCAGCCATGTCCGCCAGACCGCGACGCCGGCGGCGAGCAATGCAGGTTGCGTGTATTCGGTGCGATTGAGCTGCTCTTCCGGGCCGGCCTGCGAAAGCGCCCACAGATCCACGCCGGCGCCGTCCGAGGCCTCACGGAACGTCTCGCGCACTACAGGATGCAATTCCGCCAACTCGGCCAGCATCCCGACGGATTGCGAACCCTGTCCCGGAAACACGAAGGCAAGGGAAGACGAAGCGGTCATCGGCAGTCTCGACGGACGGGCTGCGCATGATACGAGTCCGCCCCGGTCGGCGTCTGTACCGTCGCGTATGTGGAGCGGCGCGGTTCACGAAAACGCTCCGCCGACGTCCGCGTTTGCGGGGAACACATGGTCGTCGCCTTCCACGCCTACCGCGTGGTGCGGGTGCAACCCCCCACGCGCGATCGGTGTGCTGCATCCGCGGACGGCGACAACCCCGCCTTGTGGGTATTCAGTAACGCACCAGCGCGCTGCCCCAGGTGAATCCGCCGCCAAACGCTTCGAGCAGCACGAGTTGGCCGCGCTGGATCTTGCCCGAGCGCACGCCCTCGTCGAGCGCCAGCGGCACCGAGCCCGAAGACGTGTTGCCGTGCTTGTCGACCGTGACGACGACGCGCTCCATCGGCATGTCCAGGCGCTTGGCCGTGGCCTCGATGATGCGCAGATTGGCCTGGTGCGGGATCAGCCAGTCGATGTCGTGGCGATCCAGGCCGTTGGCTTCCAGCGTTTCCTCGACCACGCTGTCGAGCGCCTTGACCGCGTACTTGAACACATCGCTGCCTGACATGCGGATGCGCACGCCGGCGTTGGGTTCGTCCACGTCGAACCCCACCGACACGCCAACCGGATTCCAGAGCAGGTCCTTCTTGCCGCCATCGGCATGCAGGTGGGTGCTGAGGATGCCGGTTTCGGCGTCGGCCTTGAGCACCACGGCGCCGGCGCCGTCGCCGAACAGCACGCAGGTGGTGCGCTCGGTCCAGTCGACCATGCGGGTGAGCGTTTCCGAGCCGACCACCAGAACCGTCTTCGCGGAGCCCGCCCGGATGAAATTGTCCGCGACCGTGAGCGCATAGATGAAGCCCGAGCAGGCCGCGTTGACGTCGAACGCGGCGCACCCGTCCGCACCCAGCCGATGCTGCAGCAGGCAGGCGGTGGATGGGAAGATCAGATCGGGCGTGGTCGTGCCGAGCACGATCAGGTCGAGTTCCGAAGCCTGGACGCCGGCCGCTTCCAGCGCGCGCACGGACGCGTGAAAGGCCAGGTCGCCGGTGGTCTCGCCCTCGGCGGCGATATGCCGCTGGCGGATGCCGGTGCGGGCCGCGATCCATTCGTCGCTGGTATCGACGATCTTCGACAGATCGTCGTTGGTCAGGATTTTTTCCGGCAGATAGCTGCCCGTGCCCGCGATCCGTGAATAGATGCGTGGGATGGAGCTTTGCTCGCTCATGCGGCCCGCCTGTGACAAGGACGTGGGACTTTACGCGATTACGGCATCACGCCGCAGCGCGCGAGGCGATCCTTGCGGATCAATCCTCTTCGACGACCTTGGACTTGGGCTGGATGACCTGCTTGCCGCGGTAGTAGCCGTCCGCGGTGATGTGGTGGCGCAGATGGGTCTCGCCCGAGGTCGGATCGGTCGCCAGCTGCTTGGCGCTCAGGGCGTCGTGCGCGCGGCGCTGGCCGCGACGGGACGGGGAGACGCGGGATTTCTGCACTGCCATGGGATTGCTCCAGTGAAACTTTGTAGATTCGTGAAACGTTCTGGTAACCGCGCATCTGGGACGCGGGTCAAGGATCGCGTTTGAGGCCGGCCAGCGCCGAAAACGGATTGGCGCGTCGTACTTCCTCTTCGTCCGCGCTCCATTCGCGTTCGACCGCCTCGGAGCCGGGCATGACCGGCACCGTGGGAAGGGCCAGGATCAACTCGTCTTCGACAAGTTCGGCCGGATGCAGCAGGCCGTCCTCGGGTACCAGCAGGGGTTCGTAACCTTCCGGCAGCGCGGCCTCATCGGCCTCGTCGCGGATCAGCCCAAGCCGCTGCACCAGCTGCACCGGGTAGACGAACCTCTGCAGGCTGCGCTGGCATTCCAGCGGCAAGCCGGCATCGATCCTCAGCTCGACGTAGGGCACCTTCAACGCATCGTGGTCGAATTCGAGGGAGAAGCGGACCTCTCCTTCGGCATCCACCAGGCTGCCCCGAAGCCGTTCCATCGACGCCAGCGGCAACCGGCCCTCGAAGCCCCTGCGCGCGGCGACCATGCGCCAGGCGTCGAGGACTGCGGGGACTTCAACGGACATAAGCCGGAAAATGTTAGAGGTCGGGCGGTCTGCTGTCAAACCGTGCGACCCGCCTGGCGTGGCCAAGTGCTTGAGCGTACGCACAAATTTGCCGCTGCCTGCGGGCTGGGCGAGACTGCGGCCATGAAGCTTGCCGTCCTGCTGCTGCTGATGGGGGCCGCGGCACTGGTCGCGGCCGTGCTGATCCGGGTGCGCGGTGGACGCCGCCGGCAGGCGGTCGGTCGCCTGCTCGACGCGGCCGATGCGCTGGAAACCAGGCTGCGCACGGCGCGTGCCGAACTCGAGGCGGTGACCGGCGACAACCCCACCCGCGAGGCGATGCAGGAGATGCTGCGCCAGCGCCTGTGGCTGCAGCAGCATGGCGATGGAGCCTCCCTCGACCAGATCGAGAGTGTCCGGCGCTCGCTGGAGGAGGCGCGCGAGCGGATCGATCAGCAGCTCACACGGATCCGCGACGCCCGCGCCCCCCTCGTCTAGCCCATGACCGCACTGATCCTGGCTTCGACCTCACCGTATCGGCGCGCCTTGCTCGAGCGTTTCGGCCTGCCATTTGCAACCGCGCGCCCGGACGTGGACGAATCCGCGCGGCCCGGCGAAGGCCCTGCCGACCTCGCCAACCGCCTGGCCCAGACCAAGGCTGGCGAGGTCGCCCGGCAACACCCTGGGGCCTGGGTCATCGGCTCCGACCAGCTGGCAGAAGTGGATGGCAAGGCGCTGGGCAAGTCCGGCAGCCGGGCCGGTGCGGTGGTGCAGCTGCAGGCCATGTCCGGGCACGAAGTGCGCTTCCACACCGCGCTGTGCCTGCAGCGCGATGCAATCACGCACCGGGCGGCGGATGTCACGCGGGTGATATTCCGACCGCTTGCGCTGGCGGAGATCGAACGCTACGTGGACGCCGAGCAGCCGTTCGACTGCGCGGGCAGCTTCAAGGTCGAGGGTCTGGGCATCGCCCTGTTCGACGCCGTGCACAGCGACGATCCCACCGCGCTGATCGGGCTCCCGCTGATCGCCACTGCCCGGCTGCTGCGGCTGGCCGGTTTCGCAGTGCCCTGATCGTCGCGGACGTCAGCGCCGGATTTCGACCGGCTGCTCGCTCCAGTCCTCGACGCTGCCGTCGCGTCCGTGCAGGCGCAATCCCAGCCAGTGGCGCCCGGGGATGAGCGCCGCGGCGTCGATGCGGGCACGGAAGCCTACGTTGGGATGGTTCGGATCGGTGGAGATCCGCCAGTACGCGGCGGTACCGGGACTGGGCAGGCCATAACGCGCGGTCGCCACGGGCTTGCCGTCGAGCAGCACCTCGACCCGCTTCAGTCCCACGCCATCCTTGAATGCCCAGCCGGCGACTTCGAACGTGCGCCCCACGCCGGCGCCGGATACGGGCGTGTCGAACCAGGCCATGGCCGGTGCCGTGCACGGAGCGTCGCGCGGGGCCTGACGTTCGGCAAGCGCGAACAGCAGGAAGCGCTGCCGCCCGTGGTCGACATTGACCACCCGCGGCGCCGGCAACGGCCCCACTTGCGCGCAGAGCCAGTGGTAGCGAGCGAGCAGGTCCCGATACGGAACTTCAGAGGCCCCCACCACCAGCAGTACCGGCGTCTGCCCCCAGTCGCTGCGACCGGCACTGTGCAGTCCCCACAGTTGCAGCTGGGGCGCGCGTCCATGCTTGCGGTTGAGCGGATGATCGAGCACCTGCAGACTGGGATCTTGCAGCGCGAAGCCCAGTTCCGACCCGATCTTGAAATTGTCGGCGACGATCCACGTGTTGCGCGGCAGGCCGCTGCGCATCTCGCGCACGACCTGGCCCAGCGTCTCCCAGCCGGCGAAATTGCCGGGATACCACTTCTCCGCTGCGGAGCGTGCCCGGATCGATGGCGCCGACACCGCCGCGTAGTAACCGAGCATCGATACCAGCCCGAGCGCGGCCAGCACATAGGTCGCCCGACGCCACGCCGGCGGCCAGCTGGCGAGCACGCCGGGGAGCAGTGGCAGCAACAGCACGTAGCCTGGCAGCGGCCAGTGGAAGCTGACGCGCTCGGTGTCGGCAAAAAAGCCGAGCACGAAGAAGCCCAGCACGATCAGTGCCCCCACCAGGGCGAACAGGCGCGGTAACGGCTGCGCGTCCCGGCGATGCCGCCACGCGGCGACCGCCAGGGCGGCGAGCAGCAACGGAGTGACCAGCAGCGCCTGGATCGCCAGGAACCAGGCGCCGTCGGCGTGGAACGCCCAGGGATGGCGGTCGACCAGCTGGAAACGCAGACCTGCTTCGGCGTTCTCCATGTTCCATGCGATCAACGGGGTCCACGCCGCAGCGCCCAATGCGAGCGCGATCAGGACCCGCGGGTCGCGCAACAGTCGCCGGCCTTCGGCCATCCAGAGCAGCACCAGCAGCCCGACCCCGATGACGGCGATGAAGCGGTAATGGCTCAGCGCACCCAGGGCGAGCCCGAGCGCCAGTTCCACCGATGCGCCTGCGCTGACTGCACGCATCAGCCGCGCCACCGCGTCCACGCACAGCAGGGCGGCCACCACCATCGCGGCATCGGGAACCGCCAGCAGGCCGAGGGTGCCGGACAGCGGCAACAGCAACGCAAACGTCGCCGCAATCCAGCCGGCTGTACGCCCGAACTCACGCGCGGTGATTGCTGCCACCAGCCAGGGAATCGCCGCCGCGAGCAGCAGGAACGGCGCGCGCAGCGGCAGGGTTCCGTGCCCGCCCAGTTCCACTCCGATGCGGGTCAACCACGCAGTGAGGCCCGGCAGGTCCGAGTACGCCCAAGCCGGATGCTGGCCTTCCTGCCAGTAGAAGGCCTCGTCCACGAACAGCGGCAGCTTCGCGGCGAGCACCGCCTTGGCCAGCAGCACCAGCGCCCATAGCGCCAGGAAGGCGTACTTGGCCCGCTCTTCCGTGCGATTGCGCATGCAACCCCGCTACACTCGATGGGTGAAGGCAACCGGAGCGCGCATGTCCGCGACCCCAGCGATCGCCACCATGCTAACCGACGAGCTGCGCGCCGCCCTCACGCGCGCGCAGGCGCAGGTCAATTCACTGCTGCTCGGAAAACAGCAGGAAGTGCGACTCGCATACGTGGCGTTGCTGTCGGACGGGCATCTGCTGATCGAGGATCTTCCCGGCCTGGGCAAGACCACATTGGCCCACGCGCTGGCGGCGACATTGGGGCTGGGTTTCCAGCGCGTGCAATTCACCTCGGACCTGCTGCCCTCGGACATCGTCGGGGTGTCGGTGTACGACGCCCAGGCGCGGCGCTTCGAATTCCATCCCGGGCCGGTGTTCGCCAACGTGCTGCTGGCAGACGAGATCAACCGCGCACCGCCGCGCACCCAGAGCGCACTGCTCGAGGCGATGGCCGAGCACCAGGTCACCGTCGACGGCAGCACCCACGGACTGCCTTCGCCGTTCTTCGTGATCGCCACCCAGAATCCGATCGACCTGGCCGGCACGTATCCGTTGCCGGATTCGCAGCTCGACCGCTTCCTGCTGCGACTGCAACTGGGTTATCCGGGCGAGGAGGCCGAGCGTGCGCTGCTGGCCGGCACCGACCGGCGCGACCTGATCGCGCAATCCCTGCCGCAATTGGGTCCGGAAGACGTGCTCGCGTTGCGCGACGCAGTCAATGCCGTGCACGCCAGCGATCCGCTCATCGATTACGTCCAGGCCCTGCTCAACCGCAGTCGCCGCCATGCCGGCGTGCGCGTGGGCCTGTCGCCGCGCGCCGGCATCGCGCTGCTGCGCGGCGCGCGTGCCTATGCGCTGCTGCTGGGCCGGAATCACGCATTGCCCGAAGACGTGCAGGCCCTGTTCGGCGCCGTCGCCGCCCACCGCCTGGTAGCCGAAAGCGACGCCGAACCGGTGGCGCTGGCCAAGGCGATCCTGCATGCGGTGCCGGTGGACTGAAGCCGGTCACCACCAGTTGCCAACCCGCCGCATGCGCATCGCGCTCGCCATGAATGTCCACGCCGACCCAGCGCCGATCCGGTGACCACGGTGGCAGATCCAATCACCGGCAGACCAGATGCAACTGCAGCGAGAGGCGTCTCCCGATGGCGCCGCCGCTTCGAAGCCTGGGCGCGCCCGCGCACGCCGGAGTCGCTGCCGGTACGCTTCGACCGTCACCGCATCTACGTGCTGCCCACCGCTTTCGGCCTGTTCTTCGCCGCCCTGCTCACGGCGATGGGCGTGGGCGCCCTGAACTACAACAACAACCCTGCGCTGCTGCTGGCGCTGCTGCTGGCCGGTGCGGCGCTGGCGAGCCTGTTCGTGGCGCATCTGCAGCTGGTGGGGCTTGAGATCATCGCGATCTCGGCCGAACCGGTGGCGGCCGGCGCACCTCTCACGCTGCGCGTGCACGCCGGCGACCGGCGGGAACGCGAGCGTCGCGGTTTGCGGCTGCAACTGGGAGAATGTGGCGCATTGCTTTCACTTGAGAACGGCGCCGGCGAAACCGACCTGCAGGCGCCGACGACGCGACGCGGCTGGCTGCAGCTTGGGCGCATCCGCGTTTCCACCAGTCGCCCGCTGGGCCTGGCCCGGGCCTGGGCCTATGTCTGGCCGGACGCGCCGCTCCTGGTCTATCCCAGGCCGGAAGCCAACGGCCCGGCGCTGCCACGGGGCATCGGCGAACAGAGCCAGGCACGGCTGCACCCGGCCGGCGAGGACATGCACCACCTGCGCAACTACCGCCGCGGCGATCCGCGCCGTGCGATCGCGTGGAAACCGTCCGCGCGACGCGATGCGCTGCTGGTCCGCGAATACGAGCAGCCGCGCGATGCCGAAGTCCTGCTCGACTGGAACGGGTTGTCCGCCCTGCCCTACGAAGGAAGGATCAGCCGGCTCGCACGCTGGGTCGACGAGGCCGAACGTGAGCATCGTCGTTACCGCCTGCAGCTGCCGGGACAGCCCGCAATCGGCCCCGATGCGGGGCCGGCCCACCGTCACGCCTGTCTGCGCGCCCTGGCGCTGATGCCGCATGCCGCGCGCTGACTCGCCACTGCTCGATCGCAGTACGCGCGCGTGGACCCTCGCTGCCGGCGCGGCTTGCCTGCTGCCGTTGCTGCTGCAGCTGCCCGGCCGGATCGCTCTGGGGATCGCGCTCGCTGCGCTGAGCACCGGGGCGCTGTCATGGCGGCGGCCGGTGCCGACGCCGCTGCGCCTGCTGCTGGCATTGACGGTGATCGGCGCCACCCTCGCCGCCACCGGCTTTCGGGTCGGTCGCGAGACGGCCTGCGCGCTGCTGGCGGCGATGCTGGCGATCAAGCCCAGCGAAACCTGGCGCGTGCGCGATGCGCGCAGCCTGCTCGGCTTCGGTCTGTTTGCGCCTTTCGCCACCTTTCTCCTCGATCAGGGGCCAGTGTCCCTGCTGCTGGCGCTGGCCGGAGTGAGCCTGGCCCTGACCGCCCTGCAACGGCTGGCCGAACTGGAATCTGGCGAATTGCGGCCGCTGCCACCATGGCGGCGCCTGGTCGCGGTCTGGCGGCTGGCAGCCATCGGCCTGCCGCTGGCGTTGGCGGCGTTCTGGTTGTTCCCACGTTTGGCCGCGCCACTATGGGGGGTGCCCGAGCGCGCGCTCGCACGCACGGGCCTGTCGGACCGAATGTCGCCTGGCGACTGGATCGACCTGATGGCCGACGACACCGTGGCCCTGCGCGCGGACTTCTTCGGCCCGATGCCGGCGCCCGAGCAGATGTACTGGCGTGGCCCGGTGCTGTGGAATTTCGATGGACGCACCTGGACCCAGCCGCAATGGCTGCGCGGCGTCCCGGCAGCGCCGGTGCGCAGCGGCAACACCCGCTGGGATTACCAGATCGAACTCGAGCCGACCGACCGCCGCCAGCTGGTGGCGCTGGACCTGCCGGTATCGCCCCCCGAAGGCGTGTTGCGTTCGCTCGACTACGGCCTGTACAGCCCGCGACCGTTGTCGTCGCTCACGCGCTGGCGCCTGCAGTCCTCGCCGCCTGCGCAATTCGAGCCGCAGCTGGCGCGCACCCTGCGCTGGATCGCGCTCGACCTTCCACCCGGCTACAACCCGCGCACGGTGGCGCTGGCGCGGCAGTGGCGAGCGGAGGTCGACGCCGACCCGCGGATTCCCGCGGCGGAAAAGGACGCGGCGATCGTGCAGCGCGCGCTGCAGATGGTGCGTGCCGATTTCGCCTACACCCTGGATACACCGCTGCTGGGCCGACATTCGGTCGATGAATTCCTGTTCGACGTGAAGGCCGGCTACTGCGAGCACTTCAGTTCGTCCTTCGTGGTGCTCATGCGCGCAGCCGGGATCCCGGCGCGGGTGGTCACCGGCTATGCGGGCGGCTATCGCAACCCGATCGGTGGGTATTGGCTGGTGCTACGCTCCGATGCGCACGCCTGGGCCGAGGCTTGGCTGCCGACGCGGGGCTGGGTGCGGGTGGATCCCACCGCTGCCGTGGCGCCCGAGCGCATCTACGACACCATCGAGGATCGTGCGCCCGCGTTCGGGGGGCTGCAGGCCATGCGTCCGGTGTGGAACGCCAGCGACTGGCTACGGCGCGGCTGGAACGACTTCGTGCTGGGTTTCGACGCCGCCCGCCAACGCACCTTGCTGCAACCGCTGGGGGTGGACGACCTGGACGGCAGCCGGCTCGCGCAGCTGTTTTCGGTGGCCGCGGTGCTGGCGCTGGCGATCATGCTGTGGCTTGCCGCGCGCCAGGCGCGTGAGCGCGACCAGTTGCTGCGCGCCTGGCACCGGCTGGGCCAGCGCTATGCACGGCTCGGCCTGGGCCGCGCGCCGCACGAACCCGCCGGCGACTGGGCGCGGCGCGTGCTGGCCGCGCGCCCGCAGGCGGCGGACCTCGCCGCGCTCAGCGCGCGTTTCTCGGATTGGCGCTACGCTGATGGTCGAGGCACTCGCAACGATGCGCGCGCCCGGGTGCACCAGCTCGTGCGCGACCTGCGCCGGCATCGCCCGTGAACCCTTACAACCGCCTACCGGAGTCGGCGATGAGCCTGTCCAGATCCCTGTTTCCTGTACTGGCCGTACTGCTGCTACCGGCCTGCGCGACCCTGCCGCAGCCGCTGCAGGGCGAAGTCACCGACCTCACCCCCGCACAGGCGCGCGAAGCCGGGCGCCCCGGCCTGCCGGTGCGCTGGGGTGGACGCATCGTGGCGACCGAACCGCTGGCCGACCGCACCTGTTTCGAGATGATCGGCAGCGCGCTCGACGCCGACGGTCGCCCGTCGGACATGACCGATGACGGCAGTGGCCGTTTCGTCGCCTGCAAGGCGGGCTTCTACGACCCTGCGATCTTCCTGAAGAACCGCGAACTGACCGTGCTCGGCCGGATCGACGGCTTCGAAACGCGCAAGATCGGCCAATACGACTACCGCCAGCCGCGCGTGGCGGCCGACGTGATCTACCTATGGCCGAAGGCGCGCGAAGTGGATGCGCGCTATCCGGTAGGGCGGCCGTGGCCGTGGTGGGGCTGGGACTGGGGCCCGGGCTGGTGGTGGTGACCTCGGTCGGGGGCCAAGCCCGGCGCGCATCGGGCGTGACGCCTGGTCCACTTTAGGTAGGTGAAGGCGTGCGTCGGTGGCGTAGCCCCGACCTACTTCCGGTACCGACGGGCTGCGTCGGGGACCCGGCCCCGACCTACTTCGGCACCCCGAAGCGGCCGAGTGGGGCGCCGGCGAGCAGGTGCAGATGGATCTGGAACACGGTCTGGCCGCCGTCGCCATTGCAATTCATGACCACGCGGTAGCCCGCTTCGTCGAAGCCCTGCTCCCTGGCGTAGCGCGCAGCCGCCAACACGAGGCGTCCGACGATCTCCGCCTGCGACGGCTCAACATCGTTGAGCGTGGCGATGTCGACCTTCGGCACGAACAGCACGTGCACCGGCGCCTGCGGAGCGATGTCGCGGAACGCGATCAGGTGCTCGTCGTCGTAGACGATGTCCGCCGGGATGTCGCCGGCGATGATCTTGTGGAAGATGGTGTCGGGCATGGCCTGGCCTCGTTCGGCGAGCCTCCATTGTAGGAGCGCCGCTTCGGCGCGACAGCGCGCCAGGCACCGACGGAGCCCTACGGCATCTCGTTGCGGCTGCCGAAGGCGTGCGACAGGGTTCCGCGGTCGACGTACTCCAGTTCTCCACCCAGCGGCAATCCGTGCGCCAGCCGACTCGGACGCACGCCATGCTTGCGTGCCAGCTGCGCCAGGTAGTGCGCCGTCGCCTCGCCCTCCACGGTCGGATTGGTGGCGATGATCAGCTCCTGCACCTCGCCTTCGGACAGGCGCTCGGACAGGCGATCGAGTCCGAGTTCGCGCGGCCCGATGCCATCGAGCGGACTCAGGCGGCCCTGCAGCACGAAATACAGCCCGCGGTAGCCGGTCGCCTGCTCGATCGCCATGCGGTCGGCCGGCGATTCCACTGTGCACAGCAGGTGCGCGTCGCGGCTGGAGCTCGCGCAGATGGCGCACTGCTCGGTTTCGCTGAAATCACGGCAGCGCCGACAGTGGCCGATCCGCTCGACCGCGGCCGCGAGCGCCTCGGACAGGCGGCGACCGCCTTCGCGCTCGCGCTCGAGCACGTGGTAGGCCATTCGCTGCGCCGATTTGGGGCCCACCCCGGGCAGCACGCGCAGGGCTTCGATCAGTTGTTCGAGGAGTGTGCTCATGTGGGGCGGGTTCGACCCGCCATCGCATCGCGCGGGTGGCAGCGGGCGGGCCGGGGCCCGTCCGCGTCAGAACGGCATCTTCATTCCGGGCGGCAGCTGCATGCCGGCCGTCGCCGCGCCCATCTTCGCCTGGCTTTCGGCGTCTATCTTGTTCGCGGCGTCGTTGAACGCGGCGGCGATCAGGTCTTCCAGCATTTCCTGGTCGGAAAGCATGGAAGGGTCGATGCGCACCTTGCGGCATTCCTTGCGCCCGCTCAGGGTCACATTGACCATGCCGCCGCCGGCGCTTCCGGTGGCCTCGATGGTGGCGATTTCTTCCTGCGCACGCTGCAGGTTTTCCTGCATCTTCTGCGCCTGCTGCATCAACTGGGCGATGTTTCCACGCATGGTCTGCGGTCCTGTTCGGTGTTCTGGGTTAGTCGTCGACGGGCCGGATCGAGTCGGGCACGACCCGCGCTCCGCGCTGGATCAGGCGCTGCACGTCCGGGTCGCTCATGAACGCCTCCTCGGCCGAGGCCTGCCGCGCATCGCGCTCACGTTCCTTGCGCACGTGCAGGGTTTCGCCGCTCGCCGCTCCCGCTTCGAACCGGATCTGCGGGGCGACGCCGAGTTGCGGGGCCAGCGCATCGGCGAGCAGCTTCACCAGTGCCGGCCCTTTCAGGTGTTCATCCGCCGCTGGCAATGCGAGCCGCAATACGCCGGCTTCGTAGGCCACGAAGCTCGAATGTGCGGCGAGCTCGCGGGTCGGGCCGCGCAAGCCACTGTTGGCCACCAGCTCCAGCCAGCGCTCGGCGTCGATGGGGATCGTGGTTGCCGCACTACCCGATGGGGCGATCGCCGCTGCGGCGACGTCGGGCGGCGGTGGAATAGCGGCGGGCGCGGGACGGGTGGCCGGCGATTCCACGCGGGCCGGCGCCGGAGCTTGCGCTGCTGCCTGTGCGACCGGCGCAGGGTTCTTTGACAGCGCCGCCCGAGCAGCCTCGGCCGCCGAAGCGTTGCGGGGCATCGTCGCTGTTGCGGGCGTGGTCTGCGGCTGCGCCTGCACCCCGATCGCCTCGGGACGGAAAGCCAGCATCCGCAGCATATTCATTTCGAAGCCGGCGCGCGGGCTGGGCGCCAGCGGCAGGTCGCGGCGTCCGTTCAGCGCGATCTGGTACCACAGCTGCACCAGCTCGGGCCGCAGCTTCGCCGCCAGCGCATCGACATCGATGCCATCGCCTTCGAGTTCAACGCCAGGCACCAGCTGCTTGACCTGGATCCGGTGCAGGGCCTCGGCCAGGGCATCCAGCACGCTGCCCCAGTCGGGCGAGAATTCGGCGAGCTGCTCCACTTCTTTCAGCAGCCGCTGGCCGTCGCCCTCGCCCAGCGCATCGAGCAGCGCCCCCACGCGTGTGCGGTCGACGGTGCCCAGCATGGTTGTGACCGCCGCGTCGGAAAGCGTGCCGCCGGTGTAGGCGATCGCCTGGTCGAGCAGCGACAGGCCGTCGCGGAGGCTGCCGTCCGCCGCCTTGGCCAGCTGCCGGATCGCGGCATCGTCCGCGGCAATGTCTTCGGCCTGCAGGATCATCCGGATCTGACCGGCGATCTGCTGCTCGTCGAGCCGCTTGAGGTTGAACTGCAGGCAACGCGAAAGCACCGTCACCGGCAGCTTCTGCGGGTCGGTGGTGGCGAGCAGGAATTTGACGTGTCCCGGCGGCTCCTCGAGCGTCTTGAGCAGCGCGTTGAACGCGCTCTTCGACAGCATGTGCACTTCGTCGATCAGGTACACCTTCACCCGCCCGCGCGAAGGCATGTACTGCGCATTCTCGATCAGCTCGCGCACGTCGTCCACGCCGGTGTTCGACGCGGCGTCGATCTCCAGCAGGTCGATGAATCGCCCGGCGTCGATGGCCTGGCAGGTGGCGCACTCGCCGCAGGGCTCGGCCGAGGTGCCCTGTTCGCAGTTCAGGCTCTTGGCGAAGATCCGTGCGATCGTGGTCTTGCCCACGCCGCGCGTGCCGGTGAACAGGAAAGCGTGATGCACGCGGCCGGATTCGAGCGCATTGGTGAGCGCCCGCACCACATGCTCCTGCCCGACCAGCTCGGCAAAACGTTTGGGCCGCCACTTGCGGGCGAGGACGAGGTAGGACATGGCGTCATTCTGCCGCGCCGCGGGCGAAAAAGGGACGCGACCAGCATCCGGCGTGCCCACTACGCCCATAAACGGCGGCTGCACCCACCACGCCGGCGCCCACTCCTGCCGTCGCCATCGTTTACCTTGTTCGGGCGATGCCTGGGGGCTAGAATTGCCGCCCCAAAAGCGGCCCGAACGCCGGCGAGGGTCCAGCGGAGAGGTGTCCGAGTGGTTGAAGGAGCACGCCTGGAAAGTGTGTAAGCGTCTAAACCGCGCTTCGGGGGTTCGAATCCCCCTCTCTCCGCCAGTTTGTAGGTGTAGCGAAGGTCCAAGCCGCGTGAGTTTCGCCGGCGGCGTTGGAGAGGGGGTGAGAACCCCCACGGGTTCGACAGACGGCGCAGCCGTCTGCACGGCGAAGCCGCCCGCAGGGCGAGGCGCGTAGCGCCGAGTGAATCCCCCTCTCTCCGCCAGTTTGAGCGTCGCGAGCTGACGCAACGTCTATGGTGGCCCCGTCGGCCCCTCGCGACGCTAGATCGAAAACCCCGCCAGGGCCGGAAGGCAGCAACGGTATCGATTGATGCGGGTGCCGAGGCAAGCCGGCGGGGTCGCCTCCTTTCTGGATCTGGGAACGTTGGCGCGGTGTTATCCCGCGTTGCGACGCGTTGCAGCTTGATCGCGTGCGCGGTGCGGCCGTGGCGCGGCACCCGTCGGCCCCTCGCGACGCTAGATCGAAAACCCCGCCAGGGCCGGAAGGCAGCAACGGTATCGATTGATGCGGGTGCCGAGGCAAGCCGGCGGGGTCGCCTCCTTTCTGGATCTGGGAACGTTGGCGCGGTGTTATCCCGCGTTGCGACGCGTTGCAGCTTGATCGCGTGCGCGGTGCGGCCGTGGCGCGGCACCCGTCGGCCCCTCGCGACGCCAGATCGAAAACCCCGCCAGGGCCGGAAGGCACACTCGCGGCGCGGCAGCCGGAAATCGCGATCTCGGCCTACGCACCGAAAATCAACCGATGTCGCCAGCGTCCGGATGCAACCATTCCGCGTCTCCTTCCATGTACCGCTCATGCTTCCAGATCGGCACCCGCGCCTTCACGGTGTCGATGATCCACCGGCACGCGCCGAACGCGGCGTCGCGATGCGCGGCCGAGACGCCCACCCAAACCGCGAGGTCGCCGATGCCGAGATCCCCGAGGCGATGCACGCAGCGCGCATCTACGATGGCGAACGTCCGCAACGCTTCCTCGAGGATCTTTGCGCCTTCGGCCTGGGCCAGTCGTGCATGCGCCTCATAGCGCAGTCCGGCTACCGGCCGACCTTCATTGTGATCGCGAACCCAGCCTTCGAAGCTGGCGAAGGCCCCGGCGTGGGCCGATCCGAGCGTTGCGCGCAGGGCGTCCACTTCGATGGGGTGGTGCGAAAGGAAAAACCGGTCCATGCGGCTATGGTCTCAGACGTCCACCGAGCGCGATAGCCGCAGCCCGGGACGCGCGTTCATCCGCCACTGACGGGCGGGATGAATGCCACCTCGCTGCCCTCGCGCGGCACATCGTTCCAGTCCGCGAACGCATCATCCACCGCGACCCGCAGTTGCCGGGACGGGAACGGCAGCTGATGCCGTACCTGGGCTTCCTCGTAAAGCGCGCGCAGCGTCGGCGCCTCGCTGTCCACGCTTTCCATCGCGACCCCCGCGGCATCGCGCAGGGCGGCAAAGTAGAGCAGGTTCAGGCGTGTCATCGCGCCGTCCCCACATCGCGCTTGCCGCCGCGCTTGGAGACCAGTTTCGCCGGACCGATCACGATCGCGTGCGACAGCGCCTTGGCCATGTCGTACACCGTCAGCGCGGCGACCGTGGCGCCGGTCAGCGCTTCCATCTCCACGCCCGTCCGATGGGTCGTGCGCACCGTGCATTCGATGCGCAATGCGTTGGCATCGTGCCAGTCGATCGCGATGGCGCATCCATCAATCGGCAGCGGGTGGCAGAACGGAATCAGTTCGTGCGTGCGCTTCACGGCCAGCGTACCGGCGATGATGGCGGTCTCAACGATCCCGCCCTTCTTCGACTTCAGTCCCGCCGCGCGTAGCTCTTTGGCGACGGCGCCGGGAAACCGCACCCGGCATTCGGCGGTCGCTTCGCGCGCAGTGGTCGCTTTCGCGGAGACATCGACCATCGCCGGAAAACCCCGCGGATCGAGATGGGTGAGTTTCGATGCGCGCTTCATGGGTCTTCGCTTCAGCCGGGGCGCGGGCATGTTAGCCGCCGATCAGGAACATCTCGACATGCCGCCCCGACGGACCGCGATGCATGCGCTGTTCGCTGTACCTGTCGGCCCTGCCTGACCACAGGCCGGCCACCCGCTCGGCCAATGCATCCTGTCCCTGGCGCAATGCCGCGCGCAAGTCGTGGCCATCGCCGGCAAACAGGCAGGTATACAGCCTGCCGTCGGCAGACACGCGGGCCCGATGACAGTCGCCGCAGAACGGCGCGCTCACGGAGCTGACGAACCCGACTTCGCCGGCGCCATCGGCGAAGCCGTATCGCGAGGCGACTTCGCCGCGGTAGCTCGGATCCAGCGGCCGCAGCGGCCAGCGCGCCGCGATCCGGTCGCGCAGCTCGGCCGAGGCCACGACCCGGGCGGGATCCCAGCCGTTGCAGGTTCCCACGTCCATGTACTCGATGAAGCGCGCCACATAGCCGTTGTCGCGTGCGAATTCGACCAACGGCAATACCTGGGTCTCGTTGACGCCACGCTGCACCACGCAATTGAGCTTGATCGGACCGAACCCGGCGGCGCGTGCGGATTCGATCCCATCCAGCACCGACTGCAGGTTTCCGCGGCCTCCAGACAGCGCGCCGAACAGGGCCGGATCCAGCGCATCCAGGCTGACGGTGAGCCGATGCAATCCCGCCTCGCGCAGCGCCCGCGCCTGCGGTCCGAGCAGCGATCCGTTGGTGGTCAGCGCTAGGTCGTCGATGCCGGGAATCCGCGCCAGCCGAGCGACCAGCTCGGGGAGCCGCTTGCGCAGCAACGGTTCGCCTCCGGTGAGGCGCAGCTTGCTCACGCCCAGCCGCGCGAAGCCGCGAACGAGGGTTTCGATCTCGTCGAACGACAGCCGCGAAGCGCTGTCGAAGCCATGATCGTCGGGTACCCGATCGGCAGGCATGCAGTACGGGCAGCGGAAATTGCACGCTTCGATCACCGACAGACGCAGGTCGCGCAGGGGTCGCCCCAGGCGATCGGCAGGCAGCGAGAGCGGTTGCAGGATGGCGTTCATGCCTGCGTAGCCTGCGACGCCGTCGGCGAAGCCAGTGCGAAGGCATCTCCCTGCCGGGCGATGCGATAGCCGCGCCGCGCCAGCGCCTCACCATCGTCCTCGGAGGCGTAGTGGTACAGCAGGCAGCGATCGAGCAGTTCGGGCGGATACTCGCGTTCCAGGTCGTCGATGCCACTGTGCGAGGGATTGCCGTGCAGCGCGCAATCGTGCGCAATGAGTTCGCCTGCGTCGGCGACGAACTTCAGCTTTTCCGGGATTGGCCGGGTATCACCGGTCCAGACCACGCTGCCGGGCAGGCGCAGTCCGAACGCGGTCCCGGGCCAGTGATGCCGCACCTCGAACGTCTCCAGGCGCATGCCGTCATGCCAGAAATTTGCTCCGATCGCGATCAGCTGGAAGGCGTCCCAGAAGTTCGCGCCGCCTTCGGCCGCCACGTTGGGATAGTCGCCGATGCGCTGGTGCAGCAACGGCAGCACGCTCGCCGGCACGTAGACGCGCGTGCGGCCGCGCAGCTCTGCGTCGAAGTAGGCAATGGAAAACAGGCGCTCGAACCCGCCGATATGGTCGAAATGCGTATGCGTGACGAACAGCGCACGCGGTGCGTGTCCGTAGTGGGCGATGAAGGCCTCCAGGCCTTCGGCTCCGCAGTCGATGGTCAGCCAGGGCTCGCCGTCGCGCTCGATGGTGGCCATCGCCGAGCCGAGCGTGGCCGCCGCAGCGGCGTTGCCGACACCGTGGAAACGCAGGGTCCAGCGGCCGGCGACGGGATTGTTCACGCATCCGCCTCCATCGCCGCGTCGTAAGCGCGGCGCAATCGCGCGAAATCGGCGTCCACCTCGGAGTGGCTGCGCATGCCGCGCAGCTTGTGCAGCGAACGCAGCAGCCGTGCCAGGTTGTTCCGCCGCCAGCTCCCGCCCGTTCCGCGCAGGCGTCCACGGTCGAAATCGATCATCCAGCCGCGATCCGGCGCGGCGAACAGCAGGTTGTCCGCATTGAGGTCCGCATGATCCAGCCCGGCATGATGGAATCGCGCGATCAGGCGTCCGGTTTCTTCCCAGGGCGCCTCGCTGCCTGCTGCGTCGACCCATTGGGCGAAGGTACGCACGTCCGGCAGTCGTTCGATCAGGATCGCCGCGCGATAGAAGGCGCCTTCGCGCTCGTAGTGCGCGGCGATCGGTTGCGCCACGGGCAGGCCGAGCCCACGCAGCTTCTGGGTCAGCCGGAACTCGGCGAAGCTGCGCACCCGCGCCTCGCCGTGCCACAGGTAGCAGTCGCGGCTGAGCCGCGCCGCCAAGCCGCCGCGCAGGTAAAGGCGCAGCACGGCGGGTCCGAACGGCGCGTCGACGAACCAGGCCCCGCCTCGGCCGCCTGCATGCACCGGCTGCGCGCGTGGTCCCCAGTAGCCGGGCGCGAACCATTCCGGCCGCGCTTGCGGCAGGCGCGTGCCGTCGAACAGAATGGCCCCGTTCACAGCATCGCCGTGGCCGCGGCCTTCGCGGCCATGACGCAAGGTCGTCAGGCTCTCGATGGCGTCCAGTTCGGCCATTGGATGAGTCTACCGTGCCCACCCACCTCACGCCGCCGGAGTCGATCTGCCTGCTGCGCCTTTCGGCGCTGGGCGACGTGACCCACGTCGTGCCGCTGGTACGCACGCTGCGCGCGGCCTGGCCGCAATTGCCGATCACCTGGCTCATCGGCGGGGCCGAGCGCCGGTTGCTGGCAGGGCTGGATGGGGTCGAGTTTGTCGAATACGACAAACGCAGCGGCGTGCGGGGTATGCGCGAACTGCGCCGCGGCCTGCAGGGACGCCGGTTCGAAGTACTGATGCAGATGCAGGTCGCCGCGCGCGCCAACCTGCTGTCGGCCTTCATTCCCGCCGACCGGCGCATCGGCTACGACCGTGCGCGTTCGAAGGATCTGCACGGGCTGTTCGTGAACGAACGGATTCCCGATCGCACCGGCGTGCACGTGCTCGAAGCCATCGGCAGCTTCTGCGAACCGCTGGGGCTGAAGCAGAACGAAGTGGTGTGGGACCTGCCGGTGCCGCAGGCCGCACGCGACTGGGCGCAGGCGCAGTGGTCGCAGGACGGCACGCCGACCTTGCTCATCTCGCCGTGCTCCAGCCACGCGTTGCGCAACTGGCGCCCCGAACGTTACGCCGCGGTCGCCGGGCACGCCGCAAGCCGCGGCTGGCGCGTCGTGCTGTGCGGCGGACGCAGCGAGTTCGAACGCAATATGGGCAATGCCATCCTGGCCTCGGCGAAGGCGCCGATCCTCGACCTGATCGGCAAGGACACGCTGGAACAACTCCCGGCGCTGCTCGAACGCGGCGACCTGGTGCTGACGCCAGATTCGGGGCCCATGCACATCGCCAATGCCGTGGGCGCCAAGGTGCTGGGCCTGCACGCGGCCAGCAACCCCAAGCGCAGCGGGCCGTACTCGGACCTGCGCTACTGCGTGAACCGCTATGACGACGCCGCGCGCAGGTTCATGGGCAAGTCCGCGAGCGAACTAAAATGGGGGGCAAAGATCGAGTACCCGGGCGTGATGGACCTGGTGACCGTGCAGGACGCGATCGAGGCATTCGAACGGCGCGCCTCCGACTTCGGCCCCTGACTGCCCTGCCCGGCCGGTCGGCCGCGCGGCTATCCCGGGGTGCCGGCCGAATAGTCCTGGTAGGATTTTTCCTCGACGTAAGCCGATCCCAAGGCCAGGTTGATGTCCTTCTTGATCCGTGCGCGGGTGTCGTTCTCGAAGTAGACGCTGCGCGCCAGCTGGATGAACTCGTCGTCGAAGGCCTGGGCCTTCTCCTTGAGCCGGATGTCGTCCTCGATCACCCACAGGCGCTCGTTGACCTCCTTCAGCTCGCGCCGCAGCCGAGCAATGTCCTTGACTGCGGCCGGATGCGCCATCCAGGTCTTTTCCAGAGCCGACAGCTCTTTGCGGACGTTGGCCAGCTTGGCCTCGTCGCCGATGCGCTCGGACTTGATCTGCAGGATCGCGATCTTGTCCAGCAGCTCGCCGAACGAGACGGGAACCAGGATTTCGGACATGGGCGATCTCAGGCTTGCGGGACGCGCAGTGTAGCGCCGGCCGGGCCCTGACCTTGTCCGTGCCTGCCCCCGGCACGTATCATTGCGGCCCCCGCAAAACTTGCATGCGAAACCAGCGGGAACCCACCGGAGAGGTGGCAGAGTGGTTGAATGTACCTGACTCGAAATCAGGCGTGCGTTTATAGCGCACCGGGGGTTCGAATCCCCCCCTCTCCGCCAGACAAGAAGAACGCCCCGCCGGGGCGTTTTTTTGTGACATAGGCCCGTTGGAATTTACGTTCTGCCGTCCGGATATCCTCACGTAATCCGTTTCACTCGCAGACAGGTTCCTTGTGGCGCCCATGGCCATCATGCAATCCATGATCGAATTCGGACACCTGACCCACGTGGGGCTGCGGCGCGAGCTCAACGAAGATACCTATTACGGGGACAGCGAACTGGGGTTGTGGCTGGTGGCCGACGGCATGGGCGGCCACGAATACGGCGAGATCGCCAGCGCGCTGGCGCGCGAAACCATCGTGCGTGAGATCCGTCAGGGCACGCCCCTGCCCCAGGCGATCCGGATCGCCGACGAGGAAATCATCCGCGCCTCGCGCCAGCGCAAGGACGTGTTGCCGATGGGGACGACGATCGTGGCGGCGCGCATCCTGGGCAACCGTTTCGAGGTGGCCTGGGTCGGCGACAGCCGCGTCTACCTGTGGCACGACGGCAAGCTCGCCCAGCTTTCGCAGGATCACAGCTACGTGCAGGAGCTGATCAGCCAGGGGACCATCAGCGTGGACCAGGCGCGCAGCCACCCGCATCGCAACGTGGTGACCCAGGCGCTGGGGGTGACCGAGCCGGACAATCTCAATGTGGAAACCATGTCGGGCGAGCTGGTCCCGGGGATGCAACTGCTGTTGTGCAGCGACGGGCTGACCGAGGAAGTCGATGATCGGGCGATCTCGCAACTTCTCTCGCACACCGAATGCAGCGCTCAGGAATGCGTCGACGAACTGGTCGCGGCGGCACTGGACGGCGGCGGCTCGGACAACGTCACCGTCGTGCTGGTTCGCCGGCATTGAGCGGGCCGGGACTGCGCCTGAGTTGCCGCGCGCCGGCTCGAGCGACGTCGGCCAGATAGGACTGGCTTAGGCCGCGATTTCTTCGGCCTGCCCGGCTTCGTCCCAGAGCGAAACCCCGGACTTCGCCCGGATCGCCTCGATCCGGATCGCATGCGCTGCCAATTCCTCCTCGCTGGGACGAACCCGCGGGCGGATTCCGCACACGAGCGGTACGCCGATGTCCACGGACTGTGCGGTGGTGGCGATCGCCTCGGCGGCGAATCCGATCTCGCTCTGTCCCGCGGTCAGCGCCAGGTAGGCCTCCGCAAGCAGCTGCGCGTCGAGCAGGGCGCCGTGCAGCTGCCGGTGCGAGTTGTCGACCCCCAGCCGGCGGCATAGCGCGTCGAGCGAATTGCGCTGGCCGGGATAGCGCTGGCGCGCGAGCTCCAGCGAATCGAGCACGCTGACCCGGTCGCGCATGCAGCCGTAATGGCTGCCGCACTGTCCCAGTTCCGCATCGAGGAAGCCGATGTCGAAGGCGGCGTTGTGGATCACCAGTTCGGCCCCGGTGACGAACTCGAGGAATTCGTCCACCACGTCGGCGAACAGCGGCTTGTCGGCCAGGAATTCGAGCGTCAACCCGGTCACTTCCTGGGCGCCGGGCTCGAACTCGCGTCCGGGGTTGAAATAGCGGTGGAAGGTGCGGCCGGTCGGGCGTCGTTCGATCAGTTCCACGCAGCCGACCTCGACGATCCGGTTGCCCTTCTTCCATTCCAGGCCGGTGGTTTCGGTGTCTAGGACGATCTGGCGCATGCGGTCATTCGGGCTCGATGGGGCCGGGTAAGGCTAACGGAGGGATGTCTCATCAGGTTCGACACGCGGGGCGCGGCCGCCAACGGCGCGCGGGCTCATCCGGCGATCCCCGCCAGCTTGAACCGGGTCGCTTCCGCACGCGCCAGCAGATCGACGCGTTCGTTGTCCGGGTCGCCCGAATGGCCCTTCACCCAACGCCAGTCGATGCGATGGCGCTGGATGGCGGCATGCAGGCGTTCCCACAGGTCGCGGTTCTTGACCGGGTCGCCGGCAGCCGTCTTCCAGCCGCGGCGCACCCAGTTGGGCATCCACTCGAGGATCCCTTGGCGTACGTACTGGGAATCGGTGAACAGGGTGACCTCGCAGCCCTCGGTGAGCACTTCCAGCCCGCTGATCGCGGCCATGAGCTCCATGCGGTTGTTGGTGGTCAGGGCTTCGCCGCCGACGAGCTCGCGCTCGCGCTCGCCATAGCGCAGCAGGGCGGCCCAGCCGCCGGGGCCGGGATTGCCGAGGCAGGCCCCGTCGGTATGCAGTTCGATCCGTTTCATGGACTCACGTAGCAGGCACGCCGTTGGCCACCGCCACACGGCGACGCTGGCGGACGGGGGTCAGGGGCAGGGTCCGCTTTTCGGCGCGGAGCAGGTATGCCGCGCGCAGGCCGATGCCCTGCTGCGGGTCTGCGGAGACGGTTTCGCGCCAGGTCGGCCCCAGCCCCTGCGAGAGCGGCTCAGGCACGAGGCCGGCCTCACGCAGGCGCCGACGCCAGAGCAGGGGCTCGGCCGCGTGCAGGCCGGTGCCTCGCCAGCGCCACCGGTACGGCGCCAAGGGGTTTAGCGCGAACAGGCCGACCCGCCCCCCGGGCACCAGGATCCGGCAGCATTCCTCGAGCAGCGCCTGTCCTTCGGCCCCGCGACCCAGAACGTGCTGCAGCACGACCGTGCCGATCGACTCGCTCACCAGCGGCAGCGACGCGCCGCAGCGGACATCGCCGCTCCAGCCATTGGCGGCCGCCTGCAGGCACAGCCCGCGACCACGGCCGCTGGCGTCGACAGCCGCCTCAGCCTGCGGTGCCAGCCATAGCCATGGCAGGCCGCGGCCGCCCGCAAGGAGCGTGGCGACGGTCCCGGATTCGCTGTCCAGCAGCGTCCGGCCGGCCGGGGATCCGAACCAGCCGAGGACGGCGTCGGGTTGACCGGTAGGGGACGGGGCGGGCATGGTCGCCATTCTAATCGGGCCCGCTGGCGGGTCCGGACGAGGATGCGATGCGTCTGCGGCCCCTACCCGCCTTCAGCGACAACTACATCTGGACGCTGGCTCATGAGAATGGGCGGGCACTGGTGGTGGACCCGGGCGAAGCCGGCCCGGTCCTGCAGGCCGCCGCCGAGGGCCTGCGTCCGGAGGTGGTGCTGCTGACCCACCACCATTCCGACCATGTGGGCGGAGTCGGCGAATTGCTCCACTCCTGGCCGGACCTGCGGGTCGTGGCGCCGGACGACGAACGGATCACGACCGCGACCGAGCGCGTGGGGGACGGAGCCATCGTCGAGGCGATCGGCCGGCGCTTCGGGGTGCTTTCGATCCCGGGGCACACCCGCAGCCACATCGCCTTCGTCTCAGCGCCGGAGGACGAGGACCTGGTGTTCTGCGGCGATACCCTGTTCAGTCTGGGCTGCGGCCGCATGTTCGAAGGCACGCCAACGCAGATGCTGGCATCGCTGGACCGCCTGGCATCCCTACCCGACTCGACCAGGATCTGCTGCGGCCACGAGTACACGCTCGCCAACGCCGCTTTCGCCCGCATCTGCGAACCCGGCAACCCGGCCCTGGAATGGCGGACGCAGCAGGCAGAGGCGCAGCGCGGCGCAGGACTTCCCACCCTGCCCAGCACGCTGGCCGACGAGCGCGCCGCCAACCCCTTCCTGCGCGTGGACGCGCCCGACGTCCGCGCCAGCATCGCCCGTCGCCTGGGTCACGCGCCGACGGACCGGGTCGAGGTGTTCGCCGAGCTGCGGCGCTGGAAGGACGGCTTCCGCGCATGAGTCGCGGCTTGACCAGGGCGACATGGTTGGCTTGGCTGCTGCTGGCGCTCGGTACAGCGCGTGCTGCAGACGACTCGCGCAGCGGTAGCGAGATCTACGCAAGGTTTCGCGACCATCTGGCCCAGCCCGAGTGCGCACCCGACGCAAGCACGCGCTGGCGCAAGCATTTCGTCAACGCGCCGCGCGACATGGCAAATGGCGACCGCGATGTCATGCCGCTGTTCGGTTACGTAGTCGACGCATTGATCGAATCCGACCTGCCGACCGAATTCGCACTCATCCCGTTCGTGGAAAGCGGCTACAAGCCCGGCGCGAAAAGCCCGGGCGGCCCGGCGGGCCTGTGGCAGATGATCGGGGTGACCGCGCGCAAGCACGCGGTGCCGATCCGGGACGGCTACGACGGCCGCCTCTCGCCGGTGGATTCCACCCGGGCCGCGGTGCGCTACCTCAAGACCCTCTACGGGATGTTTGCAGGCGACTGGCGGCTGGCGGTGATGGCCTATAACGCCGGCGAGAACCGCATCCTTGGCGCCCTGCGTCGCAGCGGCCAGGAGGCGCGCAGCGTGGACCTGGAGCGCCTGACCGGCATTCCTGACATCACCCGTGCCTACGTACGCAAGCTGCATGCGCTTTCGTGCGTGCTGGACGAGGCCGACGATCGCGCGCAATGGCGCGCGGCGATCGATCGCCAGGTGCCCCTGCTCACCGATATCAGCGTACCAGAGGGTGTGACCCTGGAATCGTGGGCGGCGCGCAACGGATTCGACCTGGCCGCGCTGCGACGCATGAACCCGGCGTTCGCCAACGGTCGCGTCGGCAATGGACGCAAGGTGCTGGCGCCGGGGCCGGGCCGGCCTGCCAGCCGGGCCGAACGCGCATTCTGGCCGGAGGGCGAGATCGTGTTCGACGTGTCGTCCACCAGCACGTCCGACAGTGCCCGGACCCATACGGTGCGCCGCGGCGAATCGGCCTCCCGCATCGCCAAGCGCTACCGGATCGGCATCGCGCAGCTGTTGCAACGCAACGGGCTGACCGAACGCAGCGTGCTGCAGCCGGGGATGAGGCTCAGGATCGATTGACTGCGCCGAGTGCATCCCTTCAGGCACACTAACCACCTGACCATCCAGAGGAAGAGGCCATGGGTTTCCTGCAGGGCAAGCGCGCGCTCGTGACCGGTATCGCCAGCGAGCGTTCCATCGCGTCGGGCATCGCCGAAGCCATGCATCGCGAAGGCGCCGAGCTTGCCTTCACCTACCAGAACGACAAGCTCAAATCGCGCGTGGAAAAAGCCGCGGCCGAGTACGGAAGCGACATCGTCCTGCCGCTGGACGTGGCGGACGACGCCCAGATCGAAAACTGCTTCGCCGAACTCGGCAAGCGCTGGGACGGCTTCGACATCCTGGTGCACGCCATCGCTTTCGCGCCGCGCGAGGCCATCGCCGGCCAGTTCCTCGACGGCCTGACGCGCAGCAATTTCGCCCTGGCGCACGACATCTCCGCCTATTCGCTGGCGGCGCTCTCGAAGGCAGCGCGACCCATGATGCAGGGACGTAATGGTTCGATCCTGACCCTGACCTACCTGGGCGCCGAACGCGCGCTGGCCGGCTACAACGTGATGGGCGTGGCCAAGGCCAGCCTGGAGGCGACGGTGCGGTATCTCGCCTACAACCTCGGCCCGGAAGGCATTCGCGTCAACGCGATTTCCGCCGGTCCGATCAAAACGCTCGCCGCGGCCGGCATCGCCGGCTTCCGCAAGATCCTCGGCCACGTCGAAGAAAACGCACCGCTGCGGCGCACCGTCACGATCGAGGACGTCGGCAACGTCGCCGCGTTCCTGTGTTCGGACCTGGCCGCCGGTGTCACCGGCGAGGTGACCTACGTCGACGCCGGATACAACATCCTGGGCATGACCGGAATCGAAGCCGAATCCTGAGACGCGGCAAGCAGAGCTTCGCCCGACGTGCGCTCAACATTTTGGGACTCTGGGCCGGACCGCCAGGCCGGCCCAGAATCGAAGAAACGGGTGCGACGGTCCGGCGCGACAAGGATTACGGAGGAAGCGCCGTGCCTTGGTCGGAGACGGCGAGCCAGTGATCGCCCTTGTGGGTATAACCGACGCCCGTGAGCGCACGTGCACGATAGCCGATGCGCGGGATCGCATAGACCGTTTCGTACAGAATGTAGGCGGACTTGCAGCCGTCGACCACGCGATATTTTTCGACCCAGCTCCACTGCGCTTCGCGGGTGGCGAAGTGCGAAGCCAGCGCCTTCATGATGGCCTCGATGCCGTAGAACGCCGCTCCGCTGGCGAAGATCGATACGGCGCGATCGTCGTGTCCGGCCCGGAACGTCTCGGCGTCGTAGTCGCGGAACGACTCCATGTCCACGCGCTGCGCCACTTCGAACTGGCGCGCGCAGCCTTCGGCATCGGCTGTTTCGCCCGCGACGGTGGTGCTTGCGAACATCGCGGTAACGAGTGCGGCTGACAGCGACAGGAAACGGGGCATTGTGCGTTTCATCGTGGTACTCCTTCGGGGTTCAGGTCACGTTAGCCGCGCCTGGTGCCCGCACCGAGAGCCACAAATCGTCAAAACGTCCGGGCCACTTTTCGCCCGCGCGTACCGTCTCTGTTTATGACACGTGCAACAGGAAAGGCCCGGCGATGCCGGGCCTTTCGCGTCAAACCAGCGTCGGAGCGTACGATCAGAGCCGGTCTTCGGCCACGGTAATCGTCATCTTCCGGCGAAGTTCGCGAACCAGCGCCTGCGCATCTTCGGCGCCTGCGATTTGCCCCAGTTGCGCCTGCAGTTGCGAGCGCTGCACCGGCGTCGCCTTGGACGGATCACCGGGGGTCACCTTGTCCACGGCGAAGACCGCCATGCGTCCGTCGAGCAGGCGGACCTTGCCGACCGACAGCTTGCCCGCGGACGGCGGCGGCACCGCGAAGAACGCCTCGTTCGCAGCCGGATCGGGCACCGGCTGACCGCGCGCCAGTTCCGGCAAGTCGGTGACGGCCAGCTGCCGGCTGGCGGCCGCGGCGGCCAGCGGCTGACCGCCGCGCACTTCCGCCAGCAACGCATCGGCGGCGGCGCTCGCGGCCTTGGCAGCGCGATCGGCACGGATGGCGGCAATCACGCGCTCGCGCACCTGCGCGAGTGGAAGCGTGCGTTCGGGGGTATGGCTCTTGACCCGCAGCAATACGCTGCGACCGGGCGCGATTTCGATCGGATCGCTGGCGGTCCCGTCCTGGATCAGGCTTTCGGAAAAAGCCGCGCGTAGCACGGCGGGGTTGGCCAGGACCGGATTGACCGCGTTCGCCGCCGACGGCACGCGCGTCACCGGGCCGACCGTCTGCACCTGCAGGTTGCCCAGCCGCGCAGCGCCAGCCAGCGTCGTTGGATTCTTGTAGACCTCGTCCACCAGCTTGCCGAGCAGTTCGTTGAAGGCGCGCTCACGCTCGGACTCGGCCTGCTCGGCCAGCAGCTGTTCGCGCACTTCCTCGAAGGGCTTCTGCTGGCTGGGCTTGATCTCGCGCACCTGGATGACGTGGTAGCCGAAATCCGTCTTCACCGGACCGCGCACTTCGCCCGCCTGCATGGCGAACACCGCGTCCTCGAACGGCTTGGCCATGAGCCCGTTCTTCTCGATCCATCCCAGATCCCCGCCGCCGGTCTTGGAGCCGGCATCGTCGGAGTTCGCCCGGGCCAGCGCGGCGAAATCCGCACCGGGCGCCTTCGCCTGCCGGGACAGATCGTTGGCTTTCGCTTCTGCAGCCTGCTGCGCGGCAGGAGATTCGTCCGCCGGCTTTACCAGGATGTGCGAGACCATGCGTTGCTCGCCGGTGCCGAACTTGGCCTGCTCCTGGGCGTAGCGTTCGCGCAGCGTCGCCTCGCTCGGTGCGCCGGCAGGCGGCAGCTTGCTGCTGTCGATATCCAGCACCTCGAGGGTCACCGACTCGGGCGCGCGGTACTGCGCGGCATGCTGCTGGTACCAGCGCTGGATTTCCGCGTCGGGCACCGGCGCGTCGTCGGGCGCAGGACCTGACATCGCCACGTAGCTGACGCTGCGGGTTTCGCCAATGAGCTTGAGCAGACGGTCCATTTCGGATTTGGTCACGAACGCCGAATCGGCGATCCCGCGCGGGATCACCGTCTGCAGCAGGTCGTCGCGCACGATCTGCTCGAACTGGCGCGGGCTCTGGTTCTGCGAACTCAGCGCGAGCTGGTAGGTCTGCGGGTCGAACTTGCCGCCAACCTGGAACGCGGGCACCGACTGGATGGTCTCGCGCAGCAGCCCGTCGCCGATCACCACGCCGTCGCGTTCGGCCATCATGCGCATCACACGCCGGTCGATCAGGCCTTCCAGGATGCGGCGCTTGTTGTCGGCGCTCTCGAACGCGCGCGGATCGAATCCCTCGCCTTCCGCCTGCCGCTGCTGCTGGCGCTGCTGCTCGTACACGGTGCGGAATTCGTCGGCGTCGATTTCGGCGCGCTGCCAGAGCATCGTCACCGGCCACACCGCCGGGGCCGAAGGCCACCACGTTGGCGGCGCTTCGATCTTGGCCGCGAAGTTGGCATTGCGCTGGAACAGGTACTGCTCCATGCCAAAGAAGGCGAACGGCACGCACAACAGGCCAAGAATGACCGTGGCGATCCAGCCGGAGGACTTTTCGCGGAGTTTCTGCAGCATGGTGAGGTCTGGTAAGGGCTGGAGGGGCGTAGCGAAGCGGCGCAGTGTAGCGCGTGGGCGGCCGACGCCCGCGGGGAGAACGTTGGGCGACACGGCACTTTCTGGGGTCGGCGCACCCCCTGAAACGCAAAACCCCTGCCGGAGCAGGGGTTCGACGAAACGACTGGCGGAGCGGACGGGACTCGAACCCGCGACCTCCGGCGTGACAGGCCAGCATTCTAACCGACTGAACTACCGCTCCGCGAAAGCGCGAAATCATACAAGACGCGTCGGCGCGGCCGCAAGCATCTTCTGTATTCCAACCCTTCAACGGCCCTGGCGCTACGTGGCGGGGCGCCGCGTGGGTTATCGCGCACGCTGAATGAGCAGCTTGCGCGATGGTGGGTGCTGAGGGCGCCGCGTGGATGCCGCCGTCGCGACGAAAATCCGGCCCGCCGCAGCGGGCCTCGGTACCGCGCACGCTAGGAATCCATGACTTGCACGATGGTGGGTGCTGAGGGGATCGAACCCCCGACCCTCTCCTTGTAAGGGAGACGCTCTACCGCTGAGCTAAGCACCCGCTGCGCAATGATATCGCGACCGGGCCTGCCCGCTTCTGCACGGCCAGCATGTCGAGGTTGACCCGGGCCTCGTGCGCACGCAGCGCGCTATGGACGGCGCGCGTTGCCGCAGGCCATCCAAGTAGCCTAGTGGCGCGCGCCCGGCCGCTTCTCCGGCGGCTTGACCACGGACTGATCCACCGGTGGCTGCTCCACCTCGCGCACGGCATCCTCCAGCCCCTCGCTGACGACCTTCGGGGTCAGCGGCCGCTCCAGTGCCAGATCGAGCACTTCGTCGATCCACTTCACCGGCACGATCCGCATCTGCGAGGTCACGTTCTTGGGAATGTCGGCCAGGTCCTTGCGGTTTTCGTCCGGGATGATCACGGTCTTGATCCCGCCACGCAGCGCGGCCAGCAGCTTTTCCTTGAGCCCGCCGATCGCAGTGATCCGGCCACGCAGGGTGATTTCTCCGGTCATGGCCACATCGCTGCGCACCGGAATCTTGGTCAAGGTGGAGACCAGCGCGGTGGTCATGGCGGCGCCGGCGCTCGGACCGTCCTTGGGCGTGGCCCCGTCCGGCACGTGTACGTGCACATCGAGCTTCTGCAGGAAGTCCAGGTCGATGCCCAGCCGCTCGGTTCGCGCACGCACCACCGACAGCGCGGCCGATGCGGATTCCTTCATCACATCGCCCAGCTGGCCAGTCAGGATCAGCTGGCCCTTGCCCGGGACGAGAGTGGATTCGATCTGCAGCAGGTCGCCGCCCACTTCGGTCCAGGCCAGGCCGGTGACCAGGCCGACCTCGTTCTCGGCTTCTGCACGGCCAAAATCGAAGCGCTGCACGCCCAGATACTTGTCGAGGTTCTTGGAGGTGACGTTGACCGTCCTGACCACCTTGTCCTTCGGCTGCGGCCCCTTGAGCGCGATCTCCTTCACCACCTTGCGGGCGATGCGCGCGATTTCGCGTTCGAGATTGCGTACACCGGACTCGCGTGTGTAGTAGCGCACGATGTCGCGGACCGCGCTTTCGGCGATTTTCAGCTCACCCTCGCGCAGTCCATTGGCCTTGAGCTGCTTGGGCACCAGGTAACGTGTCGCGATATTGAGCTTCTCTTCCTCCGTATAGCCCGGGATCCGGATCACTTCCATGCGGTCCAGCAGCGGACTGGGGATGTTGAGGGAGTTCGACGTGGCCACGAACATCACTTCGGACAGGTCCAGGTCGACTTCCAGGTAATGGTCGTTGAACGCATTGTTCTGCTCCGGGTCGAGCACTTCCAGCAGCGCCGCCGAGGGATCGCCGCGGAAGTCCATCGACATCTTGTCGATCTCATCCAGCACGAACAGCGGGTTGCGGCTGCCGACCTTGTTGAGGTTCTGCACGATCCGGCCGGGCATCGAACCGACATAGGTGCGGCGATGGCCGCGGATCTCGGCCTCGTCGCGCACGCCGCCCAGGCTCATGCGCACGAATTTGCGGTTGGTGGCCTTGGCGATCGACTGGCCGAGCGAGGTCTTGCCCACCCCTGGCGGGCCGACCAGGCACAGGATCGCGCCCTTCATCTTGCTCACCCGCGACTGCACGGCGAGATATTCGAGGATGCGTTCCTTGACCTTGTCGAGGCCATAGTGATCGGCGTCGAGCACTTCCTGCGCGGCCTTGAGGTCCTTGCGCACCTTGGTGCGCTTCTTCCACGGCACGCCCAGCAGCCAGTCGAGGTAATTGCGCACTACGCCCGCCTCGGCCGACATCGGCGACATCTGCTTGAGCTTGTTGAGCTCGTTCTTCGCCTTGGTTTCCACAGGCTTGGGCATGCCGGCCTCGGCGATCTTGCGCGCGAGTTCGTCCAGGTCGTTGGGCGCCTCGTCGATCTCGCCCAGTTCCTTCTGGATCGCCTTCATCTGCTCGTTGAGGTAGTACTCGCGCTGCGACTTCTCCATCTGCGACTTGACCCGGCCGCGGATGCGCTTCTCCATCTGCTGGACGTCGATCTCGCCGTCGACGAAACCGACCAGCAGTTCCAGCCGGTCGCCCACGTCCAGGGTTTCCAGCAGCTTCTGTTTCTCCGCCAGGCGCACGCCCAAGTGCGCGGCGACCGTATCGGCCAGGCGCCCAGGATCGTCGATTCCGGACAGGGTCTGCAGCAGTTCCGGGGGCAGCTTGCGGTTGGTCTTGACGTACTGTTCGAACAGCGACATCAGCGAACGCGCCACCGCCTCCACTTCGCGGTCGTCGCGGGCCTGGGCGGAATCGATCACGACCGCATCGCCGTTGAGCGTGCCGGCATGTTCCACGACGTTCGACACGCGCACGCGTTCCACGCCCTCGACCAGCACCTTGATCGTGCCATCGGGCAGCTTGAGCAGTTGCAGCACCGTCGCCAGGGTGCCGATCTGGTACAGCTCTTCTGCGCCCGGATCGTCGGTTTCTGCCGATTTCTGCGCGACCAGGAGGATCCGCTTGTCGGCCTCCATCGCCAGGTCCAGCGCCTTGATCGACTTGTCGCGGCCCACGAACAGCGGAATGACCATGTGCGGGAACACCACCACGTCCCGCAGCGGCAGCACCGGCAGGGTCATCGGGGTAGTTTCTACGGAAACGGAAGTCATGACGGCTCCGGTCTGACGGTGGGGGGACGGCGGTCCCTTCTGAGGCAGGTTATGGGGTCACGGTCTAGGGCACGCAAGAGACGTGCCGCAGCCCGTTCCGCGGTCCGCGCATGGGGCGGCAGAGGGATTATCGGACTTCGAGCCGAAAGCCGGGGTTACGTAAAAATAATCCCGCGCAGGAACATGGCCCGCCGCAAAGCCGTGTCAGGGCGCGCAGCACGCGCTCGCGGGCCTTATTCGGCCGAGGCGACCTTGGGCGCGGGCGCCGGCGTTTCGTAGATCAGGTACGGCTCGGTCTTGTGCTCGATCACCGATTCGTCCACCACGACCTTGCTGACGTTTTCCAGCGACGGCAGGTCGTACATGGTGTCGAGCAGCACCGATTCGACGATCGTGCGCAGGCCGCGCGCGCCGGTCTTGCGCTTGAGTGCACGCTTGGCGATCGCGACCAGCGCGTCGGGCCGGATCTCCAGTTCGACGCCTTCCATCTCGAACAGCTTGCGGAACTGCTTGCTGATCGCGTTCTTCGGCTCGGTGAGGATCTTGACCAGCGCCGCCTCGTCGAGCTCCTCCAGCGTGGCGACCACCGGCAGGCGGCCGACGAACTCAGGGATCAGCCCGAACTTGATCAGATCCTCGGGCTCGACTTCCGCCAGCACCTTGCCGATCTCGGTCTTGCGCTCGCTGCTCTTGAGCTTGGCGCCGAAACCGATGCCGCTGGCATCGGTGCTGCGCTGCTGGATGATCTTGTCGAGCCCTGCGAACGCGCCGCCGACGATGAACAGGATATTGCGGGTGTCGACCTGCAGGAATTCCTGCTGGGGATGCTTGCGCCCGCCCTGCGGCGGCACGCTGGCGATGGTGCCTTCGATCAGCTTCAGCAGCGCCTGCTGCACGCCTTCGCCGGACACGTCGCGGGTGATCGACGGGTTTTCGCTCTTGCGCGAGATCTTGTCGATCTCGTCGATGTAGACGATGCCCTGCTGCGCCTTCTCGACATCGTAGTCGCACTTCTGCAGAAGTTTCTGGATGATGTTCTCCACGTCCTCGCCGACGTAGCCGGCTTCGGTGAGCGTGGTGGCATCGGCCATGGTGAACGGCACGTTGAGCAGGCGCGCCAGCGTCTCGGCGAGCAGGGTCTTGCCCGAACCAGTCGGTCCGACCAGCAGGATGTTCGACTTGGCCAGCTCGACATCGTCGCTCTTCTGTCGGCTCTCGATCCGCTTGTAGTGGTTGTACACCGCGACCGCGAGCGTCTTCTTGGCGCGCTGCTGGCCGATGACGTACTGGTCCAGGACCTCGAGGATTTCCTTGGGCTTGGGCAGGCTGCTGCGGGCCGACTGCGACTTCTCCTCGAGTTCCTCGCGGATGATGTCGTTGCACAGCTCCACGCACTCGTCGCAGATGAACACGCTCGGGCCCGCGATCAGCTTGCGGACCTCGTGCTGGCTCTTCCCGCAGAAGGAGCAGTACAGGATCTTGTTGCTGTCGCCGGAACGGCCCTGTCTGTCTTCGGTCATGCCACTGGTACCAATTGCTGTCGGATGTTGCGCGGAGGTGAAAGCGGTTGCGGCCCGAGGATAGCAGGCTTTTCCGGGGAGGGCCCGGGCTGGGGGAAGGCAGGCGCGATCGCAGCTTCCGGGCCCATGGGGCGCCCCGGGAACGGGCGCGATCCCGGCGATTGGCCCGAAATCGAAGCGTCCTCGCTCAGGCCGGCTGGATCGATTCTTCGGGGCGCCGTTCCAGGACCTGGTCGACCAGACCGTAGTCGCGCGCGGCTTCAGCGCTCTTGAAGTTGTCGCGGTCGGTGTCGCGGGCGATGGTCTCGATCGGCTGGCCGGTGTGATTGGCCAGGATTTCGTTCAGGCGCTGGCGCATGGCCAGGATTTCGCGCGCCTGGATGTCGATGTCGGTGGCCTGGCCCTGGGCTCCGCCCAGCGGCTGATGAATCATGACCCTGGAATTGGGCAGCGCGTAGCGCTTGCCCGGCGCGCCTGCCGCCAGCAGCACCGCGCCCATGCTGGCGGCCTGTCCGACGCAGATGGTGCTCACGTCGGGCTTGATGAACTGCATGGTGTCGTAGATCGCCATGCCGGCGGTGACGATGCCGCCTGGGGAATTGATGTACAGGCTGATGTCCTTCTCGGGGTTTTCCGCCTCCAGGAACAGCATCTGCGCCACGATGACATTGGCGACATGGTCGTCCACCCCGCCCACCAGGAAGATCACCCGTTCCTTGAGCAGGCGCGAATAGATGTCGTACGCACGCTCGCCGCGGCTGGTCTGCTCGACCACCATCGGAACGAGATTGAGGGCGCGGGGCTGGATGCTCATGCGGTATGGAGTTCCCGTTGCGGAGGACGGCTCACCCTTGCGGGGTGATGGCTTCCTGGAAGGTCAAGGTCTGGTCCGTGTGTTGGGCGCGCTCGGCGATCCAGTCGATCACCTGCTCCTCCATCACCCGGTTCTGCAGTCCCGACATCAGTTGGGGATCGTTACGGTACAACTCAATGACCTGTTCCGGCTCCTCATAGGTGGAAGCGATCAGGCGCATGGTCTCATCCACCCGGCGCGGATCCAGGCGCAGCTGGTTGCGGCGCGCAATCTCCCCGACCAGCAGCCCCAGCAGCACACGCTTGCGCGCCGGCTCCATGAACTGCAGGTGCGCATCGGGCGGCAGCTGCAGGCCCTGCGCGCCCTGACGGCGGGCCTGCTCGAGCGCCTGCCCGGCCATCAGGCGCGCCTCGCCTTCCACCATCCGCGGCGGTAGTTCGGTGGCGCCGTAGGTGGTCACGAGCTGCTCGCCGACCTCGCGACGGAGGCGGTTCATCAGCGCGCCCTTGAGCTCGCGTTCCAGATTGGTGCGGATGTCGCTGCGGAACTGGTCCAGTTCGCCGCTCTTCACGCCGAAGCTCTTGATGAACGCGTCATCGACTTCCGGCAGGACCGGCTCGGACACCTGCTCGGCCTTCAGGTGCACCTGCGCCTTGCGCCCGGCCAGCTGCGGCACCCGGTAGTCGGCGGGAAAGTCGACATCGACGGTCTTCTCCTCGCCCGCCTTCATGCCCACCAGGGCCGCTTCCAGCACCGGGAACATCGCCCCGCTGCCGATCACGGCGACGCCCTTCTCCGCGCCTTCGGCCGGCAGGCGCTCCTCGCTGGTATCGCCCGGAACCAGCGACCAGGTCTCCACGTCCACCGCATCGCCTTCCTGCGCCGGACGCGTGACCGCGGACCAGCTGCGGCGCTGCAGGCGCAGGTTTTCGATCATGCGGTCGATGTCGTCCTCGGCCACCTCTGCGTTATGGCGCACGACCTGCAGCTGCCCGACATCGAGCTCGCCGAACTCGGGCACGACCTCGAAGGTGGCGGTGTAGGCGAGTTCTCCCTCGGACGTGTCGGCGCTGGGCGCGATTTGCGGATTGCCGGCCACGCGCAGCTCGTTGTCGCGAATGGCCTGGTCGAAGCCGCGGCGCAGCATCCCGTCGAGGATCTCGGCGCGCACCTGCGAGCCGTAACGCTGCTGAATGACTTTCGCCGGCACCTTGCCCGGGCGGAATCCCTTGATCCGGGCGGTCCGCGCCATCTCCTTCAGACGGCCGCCGACCTGGGTTTCCAGCTCCTCGGCAGGCAGGCGGAACGTGACCTTGCGCTCGAGGTTGCCGGTGGACTCGACCGATACCCGTGAATCTGAAGCTGACATACCCACTCCTGCAGCCGCGGGCGCTATCCGCGGGGAAAGACGAATTCAATGGCTGGCTGCCGAACCACCCGAGGACGGCCGGCAGAACGGAATAGTTTGGCGGATTTTGCGAGGCGCGGCGAGGGGCGCCGCGAGGCAAGGGGCTACAACGGGACTTGGACGCGCCGCAGCGCGCCGGGAGCCTTGCCTGGGAAGGGCCAAGCTTTCGCAGGTGCAATTCCTCCCTCGCTAGGGCTCGCTGTTGCTTCAAGCAGGCCGCAGGTTGATCGCGGCCTGGTGCGAAAGGGGGGACTCGAACCCCCACGCCTTGCGGCACTGGAACCGCGCCGCGAGCGGGGTCGGATGCGAAATCGCACAACGCGCCGCAGCGCGCTGGGAGCCTGGCGTGGGAAGGGCCAAGCTTTCGCAGGCGCAATTCCTCCCTCGCTAGGGCTCGCTGTTGCTTCAAGCAGGCCGCAGGTTGATCGCGGCCTGGTGCGAAAGGGGGGACTCGAACCCCCACGCCTTGCGGCACTGGAACCTAAATCCAGGGCGTCTACCAATTCCGCCACTTTCGCTCGATGCGAGATTCTACGGCGAGCCAGCCGCCCAGTCCCTGCGACCGAGCTGAACGCGCCGCAGCGCGCCCACTGCCCTTTCGCCTGCTCTTGACCAAAGAAAACGCCCGGCATGCCGGGCGTATCGGGATCTGGTGGGCCGTCAAGGATTCGAACCGCGCCGCGTCCGCATCCGTCAGCGACTGGCCTGAACGCGCCGCAGCGCGCCCGCTGCCTCCCCCTGTCTTTGACCAAAGAAAACGCCCGGCATGCCGGGCGTATCGGGATCTGGTGGGCCGTCAAGGATTCGAACCTTGGACCTATTGATTAAGAGTCAACTGCTCTACCAACTGAGCTAACGGCCCGAAACGGGAAGTCTAACAAATGCGCTTGGTGCTGCGCCAGCCGCGGCCCCGGGCGGGCGGCGAAAATGGGGTGGCTGAGGGGACTCGAACCCCCGACATCTGGAATCACAATCCAGGACTCTAACCAACTGAGCTACAGCCACCATTGAAGCTGTTTCACGAAGCCTTGGCGCGCCCGGCAGGACTCGAACCTGCAACCACCGGCTTAGAAGGCCGGTGCTCTATCCGGTTGAGCTACGGGCGCCCGGCCGGAATTGTCGCATCGAAGTCCTAAGGAGACGCAGAGACCGTACCGGGTGGTCGGGGTAGAGGGATTCGAACCCCCGACATCCTGCTCCCAAAGCAGGCGCGCTACCAGACTGCGCTATACCCCGATGTCCGGGCTCCCGAGGCGCGCCAGCGCTGCGAAAGGACGCCCATTGTCGTAAAGCGGCCCGAATGCTGTCAAACCGGCCATCCTCAGGCGCGACGCACCGGCCCTGAAGTCTCCGCTCCGATAAGTGTCACGCCAGGAGCGCGGCACCCCTCAGCCACAGCGTCAGGGCGCTGCCAAACGGGAAAGGTTGCAACCATGCATGGGGCGTCCACCAGTTGGGGTCCCGCCACCATTGGACCAGGACCTGCACACCGACCGTCGTCCAGGTTGCCGCGCCGCCGCGAGGTGCGGTTTGATCCGGCAACACCGCTGCTGCAGACGGCATCGATTCGCCGGTCAAAACGGTCTGCGCGGGTCGCGGCGGCAGCAATGGTCGCGATCCGTTGCGCGGGATCGGAGCGGACGATCCGGCTTGTTCAAGCGCGCCGATGTCGATGCGCGCGCCCACGGTCGTTCGCGTCTTCCGCCCTCCAAGAGCCAGTTTCGCGTGCGCGGGAGGGTCATAACCCGGCAGCAACAGTGGCCTCGGGAACGGGAAGGCGGAGGGCGTGACCGGTTGGGCGTTGCCCGCGTCGATCAACCCACTCCCGGCGACCGGTCGCAGCGACCGCGAGGCGACGCTGGCGAGCAGCGGATCCGCCCCCGAACGCGTGCCGCTCCATTCGCTGGGCACGAATGTGGACCCGGCTTTCACCCAGTTGTTGCTGCCGGCCACCTTGCGTCCGTTCGCCCAGGGCGAGGTGCCGAACGGGGCGCAGAACGGCGTCGCCGGCTGGTTTTCCTCTTCCAGGATGATCGGCGCGCCGCTGGTGGTCTGATGGAACACGTTGTTGTGCGCCTCGACGCTGCCCACCCCCAGCAGCACCCGGACCCCGACCGCGGTGCCCGCGCGCGGGAACAGCACCGTGTTGTTCACCAGCCTCACCCGCCCCTGGCTGCGGCCGTCGAGATCTCCGCCGGCGCGGATCGCATCGCGCCAGGTGGAGGTATGCACCACCACATTGCCGACAAAGTCGGTGTCCTCGCGCCGCAGCTCCGGTGTCCAACCCGGCTTCTGGGCGTGACAGTCCGGCCCGACGAATTCGACTTCCTCGTTGGTCGATGCCTCGAACCAGTTGTAGTAGATCTCGCTGCGCTCGTGGCGGGTGCGCATCAGGATGCCACCGTTGCCGTGGTGCACGTAGTTGAACTGCATGCGGAAGACCGCGCCGGGGAAGGCCACTTCGTCGGACTGGATGTACATCGAGTGCCGCGACGTGCCTGAGCCCGCGCGGTAGACCTCGTTGTATTCGAAGGTAAGCGAACCCGAATTCTGATCGGCGGCGAGCACACCGTGCGATGGACAGTCGTGGATCACGCTGTCGCGCACGACCAGGCCGTGCGATTCGCTGAAGATGCAGGTGAAACTGCCGCCGGTGACTTCGAAGCCCTCGAAGACCACGAAGTTGGACTGTTCGAACTTGATCGTATTGGTGCCGCCGCGCAACACCGGGCGGGTTTGGCCGGTGGTGCGGCGCCAGCGGACCGTCACCGGATTGCCGCTGAGCCCGCTGTCGTCGTCGCCGACGATGATATTGCCGCTATAGGAAGCGCTGCCGTCGACCAGCACGATGTCGCCGGGGGCCAGGTTGACGCTGTTGAACAGGGTGGCGAGCTGCGTGTATTGCCGCCCCGAAGGCCCGACCGTATAGGTCGCGGCAATGGACGTGGCGGGAAGCATTGCGGCAAGCGCAAGCAAGGCAGAGAAACGGAACCAGTTGCGTCGCACGGTGCGAGCTCCGAGGGGGGACGGAGAACGCCGGCCTCCTTCCGGTGTCGGCTTACACCCTAGCACGCCGTTTCAGCGCAGGTGAGGCCACGGCTTCACCTCACCAGCTACGCGTTGGCCTGAAACTCGCCTGCCGCACCCGCCATAGCGCCACCCGGGCCCGCCGCCGCAGCCTGCCCGGACGTCACACGCGCGAGGCAATCGCCTTCGCGAAAGACATGGTGGTGCCGCTGCCGCCCAGATCGGGGGTCAGCGAATCCTTTGCTTCGAGCGTGGCGACGATCGCCTCGCGCAGCCTGCTGGCCTTCCCGGGCTGGCCGATATGGTCGAGCATCTGTCCGGCCGCGAGCAGCAGCGCGCAGGGATTGGCGATGCCCTTGCCGGCGATATCCGGTGCCGAGCCATGCACGGCTTCGAAGATCGCCGTATCGGCACCGATGTTGGCCCCCGGCGCCAGGCCCAGCCCACCGACCAGGCCCGCACACAGGTCGGAGATGATGTCGCCGAACAGGTTGGTGGTCACGATGATGTCGAACTGCTCGGGCTTCATCACCAGCTGCATGCAGGTGTTGTCGACGATCATCTCGTTGCATTCGATCTCTGGGTACTGCGCGGCCACCTCGCGCGCGACCTTAAGGAACAGGCCGGAGGTCGATTTGAGGATGTTGGCCTTGTGGACCACGGTGACCTTTTTCCTGCCGGTGCGGCGGGCCAGGTCGAAGGCGTAGCGGACGATGCGCTCGGAGCCCTTGCGGGTGATCTTCTGCACCAGTGTCGCGGTGGCGCCGTCCTCGGTGACCTGCTGGCCTTCGCCGATGTAGGCGCCCTCGGTGTTCTCGCGCACCGTGATCAGATCGACGCCGGTCGGGAAGCGCGATTTCGTATTCGGGAACGACTTGGCCGGGCGCACGTTGGCGTACAGGTCGAAGCGTTTGCGCAATTCGACGTTGATCGAGCTGAAGCCTTCGCCGACCGGCGTGGTCAGCGGGCTCTTGAGCGCGATCTTGTTGCGGGAGATCGATTCCAGCGTGGCGGCGGGCAGCAGTTCACCATGCTTTTCCAGGGCGACGAGGCCCGCGTCCGCGTCTTCGTATTGCAGGCCCAGATGCATGGCATCGAGCACATACAGGGCGGCATCCATGATTTCCGGGCCGATGCCGTCGCCGCGGATCACGGTGATGGTCTGGGTCATTGGGGGTCTCAGGCTGGGGCGCTGGGCGGTCGCGAGGCAACCGCGCGCATGACGAAGGGCGCCATTATGCCGGAGGCGGCCAGACCCAGCCGCGGAGCCGCAGTGTTCGCGGGCTCCGGATGATCCGAGTGGTCTTTCTTTCTAGTGTTCGTGCGGCGGCGCGCCAGCGACGTCGCCCTGCTCCAGCTGGTCGAGGAAATCCACCGCACGGCGCAGGTGCGGGATGACGATGCTGCCACCCACCACCAGACCCACCGAGAACACCTCGAACATCTCCTCGCGGTTCACCCCCGCCTCCCGGCACTGGGCCACGTGGTAGCTGATGCAATCGTCGCAGCGCAGCACCAGCGAGGCGACCAGCCCCAGCAGCTCCTTGGTCTTCACGTCCAGCGCGCCGGCCTGGTAGGTCTGGGTGTCAAGCGCGAAGAAGCGCCTCACGACCTGGTTGGGTTCGGCCAGGATGCGCTCGTTCATGCGCTTGCGGAATTCGGTGAACTGGCGGACGCGCTCCGCCTCGCCTTCCCCGTCGCCGCTCAAGCCGATTCTCCCGCCAGCAACGGCTCCAGCTTGCCGGCGCGATGCAGGGCGATCATGTCGTCGTACCCGCCCACGTGGGTGTCGCCGATGAAGATCTGCGGCACGCTGGTGCGCCTGGCACGTTCGTACATGCGCTGACGCTCGGCCGGGTCGGTGTCGATGCGGACCTCGGTCCAGTCCAGGCCCTTGCTTTTGAGGAAATTCTTGGCCGCTACGCAATAGGGGCAGATCGCGGTGCTGTATATGGTGACTTCGGGGGCGCTCAATGCCGGCTCCTGGAAACTTTGTTTACGGCTCCGCGGTCAATATGCGGCGCCGAGGCGGGGTTTTCCACCCTGTGCCGGCACCGGAGCGTTTCACCCACGATTCACGCCAGTACCCGCGGCAGGCGCCATGCTGCCGCGCCCACGTCGCGGAGGACTCCCTTGCGCACCGCCCTGCTTGCCGCCGTCCTGAGCTTCGGTCTGGGCTCGACCCTGGCCAGTGCGCAGGAAGGCGCGCGCCTGCCCGACATCGGTTCGTCGGCCCGCGCCCTGCTCGGCCCCGCGCAGCAGCGCGACTACGGGCAGATGATGCTGGCGCAGCTGCGCCATTACGATTTCATCCTGGACGATCCCCTGCTCAACGTCTGGCTGCAGGGGGTCGGCAACCGCCTGGCCAACAGCAGCGACCGGACCGATCAGCCATTCACTTTCTTCTGGCTCAAGGACCGGCAGATCAACGCCTTCGCCACGCTGGGCGGCTATATCGGCATGAATGCCGGCCTGGTCCTGGCCGCGGAGGACGAGGGCGAAATGGCCTCGGTGCTATCGCACGAGATCGCGCACGTGACCCAGGCGCACGTGCTGCGTTCCGTGGAGCGTGCGCAGAAGGACAGTGTCCCGATCCTGCTGGCGATGCTGGGGGCGATTGCCCTGGCGCAATCGGCGGGCGGAAATTCCTCCGACGATGCGGCGATGGCGGCGCTGGCCTCCGCTCAGGGCCTGATGGCACAGCGCCAGATCGACTACACCCGCTCCAATGAATCGGAGGCGGACCGCATCGGCATCCGCACCCTGGATCGCGCCGGTTACGACCCCAACGCAGCGGCATCGATGTTCCTGCACATGCAGAACGCGTTCCGCAGCAACCGCGGCGGCGACCGCGAACGCACGCCCGATTATCTGCAGACCCACCCGATCACCACCACCCGCATCGCCGAGGCCAAGGAGCGCGCCGCGCAGCTGGGCAAGGACAGCATGGTCGCCACGACGTCCACCCCGGGGGGCACCAGCAGCGAGCGGGTTCCACGCCCCGGCAGCGCGGTGGCCATCGCGAATGCCGCGCCCGGCAGCGGCAATCCGCTGTTGCCGTCGGGCCTGCGCATCGACACGGTCACCGGACGCGGCGACAGCGGTCAGTTCCCGTTCGCCAAGGAGCGCCTGCGCGTGCTCAGTGCCAACACGCCGGAAGCCGCCATCCGCGAGTACGAACAGCTGCGGCGCGGGGGTGCGCTGGGCGAACCGCAGCGTTACGGCCTGGCGCTGGCACGGCTGCGCGACGGGCATGGCGCCGCGGCCATGGCCGACCTCGAACCGCTGCTCCAGGCGCGTCCGGACGACCTGTGGCTGAGCCTGGCGATGGCCGAAGCCGAAGCGCGGGCGGGCAAGCCGGCTGCAGCCGACGCGCGCCTGGGCGCCCTGCTCGATCGCATGCCCCACAACCGCGCGGTGGCACTGACCTGGGCCAGCATCCTGGCAGAGCGCAATACGTCCGAGGCGGGCCGCAAGGCGCAAGCCATCCTGCGGCCGCTGCTGGCGACATCCGCGGACGATCCCGTGTTCCAGGCCACCTTCGCCCGGGTCAACGAGATCGCGGGCGACCCGGTGCGTGCGGGCGAGGCCTACGCCGAAGTCGCTGTGCTCAACGGCCGGCCGGAACAGGCCCTGGTCCAGCTCAATACCCTCAAGAAGCGGCCCGAACTGGACTATTACGCGCGCACCCGCATCGATGCGCGGATCGCCGCGATCACCCCCACGGTGCTGGAACTGCGGCGGCAAGGGATCCGCGACGAGGATCTCGAAGACGATTGAGGCCCTGCTGGCCTCGGATCTTGGATCTGCCGTGGCGGCCGCTGGCTTACCCACCTACGCATCGACCAGCGTCCCTGACCCGCACGACGCTATGGGCGGCCCAAGCCTCGCGCAGCGACCCCGGCCCGTACGCGTCACGAAAGCGTCATGAAACTGTCGTCTAATCGCCCCAACGCGGCTGGAATGGCCCGGAGCGATGCAGAAGCGAATCCTGATCGTCGACGATGAACCCGCGATCCGCGACATGGTCGCCTTCGCCCTGCGCAAGGGTGATTACGAGCCGGCCCATGCCGGCGACGCGCGCGAGGCCCAGGCAGCCATTGCCGACGCGGTCCCCGACCTGATCCTGCTGGACTGGATGCTGCCCGGCACCAGCGGCCTGGAACTGGCGCGGCGCTGGCGGCGCGAAGAGCTGACCCGTGAGATCCCGATCATCATGCTGACCGCGCGCGGCGAGGAGAACGACCGCGTCGGCGGGCTGGAAGCCGGCGTGGACGATTACGTGGTCAAGCCGTTCTCGGCGCGCGAATTGCTTGCCCGGATCCGCGCGGTGATGCGTCGCGCGAGGGACGACGACGAGGACGGAAGCGTCAGCGTCGGGGTCCTGCGGATCGACGGTGCCGCGCACCGCGTCTACGCCAATGGAGAACCGGTCGCGATCGGGCCGACCGAATACCGGCTGCTCCACTTCTTCATGACCCATCCCGAGCGCGTCTACAGCCGGGCGCAGTTGCTCGACCACGTCTGGGGCGGCAGCGTGTACGTGGAGGAGCGCACCATCGACGTGCACATCCGGCGCCTGCGCAAGACGCTGGAGCCCAGCGGGCTCGATGCGATGGTGCAGACGGTACGCGGCGCCGGCTACCGGTTCTCCGCCGCCACCTGACTGCCCTGCGGCCGGCCGGGGGCCTTCGACCTCCTGTCACGTTGGGCAGTCACGCTGGCGGTCGCCTACATCACGGACGACAAGCCAGTTGAATACACTGCTCCCCATGCCCGCACGCGCGCGCTCCGCCTGGACCAAGACACTCGGCCAACTGGTGCTGATCCTGGCCGCCGCACTGGCGGCCGGTCTGCTCGTCGGGCAGCCGTGGCCGGTGCTTACGCTGGCCGCGCTCGGCGTGGTCGCCTGGCATTACTGGAAGTTGCGCAACGTGCTCCTGCGCCTGACCGCGCGCCAACGCCTGGCACCGCCGCAGGGCACCGGCATCTGGAACGAACTCGATCGCCTGCTGCATCGCGGTCAGAGCGAAATGCGCAGCCGCAAGCGCCGCCTCGTGGCGATGCTGCGCGCCTACCGCGCAGCCGCCGCGGCGCTGCCGGATGCCGTGGTGGTCGTGGAGCGCAACAGCCAGCGGGTGCAGTGGCTGAACGAAGCCGCCGGTCCGCTGCTGGGCCTGCGCTACCCGCAGGACATCGGCGCCGCGCTCGGCGCGCGCCTGCAACCGCTGCCCATGGCCCATTGGCTCAGTGGCGGCCGCAGCGCCGAACCACTGCAGGATGTCGCCTCGCCGGTCAACCCGGACCTGCGGCTCAATCTGCGGCTGATTCCCTATTCGGACGAGCTGTGGCTGCTGGTGGCGCGCGATGTGACCAAGATGATGCGGCTGGAGCAGATGCGTCGCGATTTCGTCGCCAATGTGTCACACGAACTGCGTACGCCGCTGACCGTGGTGCATGGCTATCTCGACATGCTCGACCCGGATGACCAGCCCGAATGGGCGCCGATGCTGGCGGAGATGCGCCGCCAGTCCCAGCGCATGACCCAGCTGGTGGAAGACCTGCTCACCCTGTCGCGGCTCGAGGCGCAGGACGCACTACCCGACGAGAACGTGGCGATGGCGCCCATGCTGGCCACGCTGCGGCGCGAGGCCGAGGCGCTGAGCCAGGGACGCCACCAGGTCAAGGTCGAGGACAGCGCCATGGTCGATCTGTGGGGCTCCACGAAGGAGCTGCACAGCGCGTTTTCGAACCTGGTCAGCAACGCGATCCGGTACACACCGGCGGGCGGCAGCATCGTCATCCGCTTCGCGCGCGGCGACGATGGCGGCGCGGTGCTTGCGGTCGAGGACAGCGGCTATGGCATTCCCGCCGCGCACCTGCCCCGGATCACCGAGCGCTTCTACCGGGTCTCCACCAGCCGCTCGCGCGAAAGCGGCGGAACGGGGCTGGGCCTGTCGATCGTCAAGCACGTGCTGCAGCTGCACCAGGCGCGGCTGCAGATCCGCAGCGAGGTCGGGCGCGGCAGCACGTTCTCCTGCCACTTCGGCGGCGAGCGGGTACACGCCCGCGACGCCATGTCGACCACCATCGTCCGCTCCGCATGAACGCACTGCCCGAATTCCCGGCCGATGGCGACCCGCTCGCCGACCCCTCCCTGTACTTCAACCGGGAACTGTCGCAGCTCGACTTCAACTTCCGGGTCCTGGCGCAGGCGCAGGATCCATCGATGCCGCTGCTCGAGCGCCTGCGCTATCTGTGCATCAGCTGCACCAACCTGGACGAGTTCTTCGAGATCCGCGCCGCCACCGTCCGCCATGCGCAGGACTTCGGCACCCCGCTGCCTGCCGACGGGCTGTCGCCCGTCACCGTGCTCAAGCGGATCCACGACCGCGCGGCCGAACTGGTGGATGCGCAGTACACCTGCTGGAACGAGGTCCTGCGGCCGGCCATGTCCGAGCAGGGCATCCGCCTGCTGCAGCGCGATCAATGGACCCGGGAACAGGTCGCGTGGCTGCGCACCTATTTCCGCGACGAGATCCTGCCGGTGCTTTCGCCGCTGGGGCTGGACCCGGCCCATCCGTTCCCGAAGATCCTCAACAAGTCGCTCAACATCGTCGTGGTTGTGGAAGGCCGCGACGCGTTCGGCCGCGAGGGGCACCTGGCGATCGTGCGCGCGCCGCGCTCGCTGCCGCGGATCATCCGCCTGCCCGATGCCGACGGCGATGGCGACCAGTTCCACGACTTCGTGTTCCTGTCCACGGTGCTATCGGCGTTCGTCGACGAACTGTTTCCTGGCATGAAGGTCAAGGGCGCCTACCAGTTCCGTGTGACCCGCAATTCCGAACTGATCCTGGACGAGGACGAAGTCGAAAACCTGGCGCTGGCCCTGCGCGACGAACTGGTCGGGCGCGGCTACCTGCGCGCGATGCGGCTGGAAATCGCGCAGGACTGCCCGGATGCGATCGTGGGCACGCTGCTGCGCAACTTCGAACTGCCGGAAAATGCTGTCTACCGCATCAATGGTCCGGTCAACCTCAGTCGCGTGGTGCAGGTCTACGACCTGGTCGCGCGGCCGGACCTGAAGTTTCCGCCGTTCCAGCCGCGGCAGCTGCGCGACTCGGAAAGCATCTTCGAACGGGTGGCCGGCGGCGACGTGCTGCTGCACCATCCATTCGACTCGTTCGCGCCGGTACTGGAACTGATCAAGCAGGCCGCCGCGGATCCCAACGTCCTGGCCATCAAGCAGACCCTGTACCGCACGGGCAAGGATTCGGCCATCGTCGAACACCTGATCCAGGCGGCGCGCAACGGCAAGGACGTGACCGTGGTGGTGGAGCTGCGCGCGCGCTTCGACGAGGAAGCCAATCTGGGCTTGGCCGACCGGCTGCAGGATGCCGGCGTCCAGGTCGTGTATGGCGTGGTCGGCTACAAGACCCACGCCAAGATGCTGCTGGTGGTACGGCGCGAAGGCCGCAAGCTGCGCCGCTACGTGCACCTGGGCACCGGCAACTACCATTCCGGCACGGCACGCGTCTATACCGATATCGGCCTGATCACCGCGGATCCGGAGATCGGCAGCGACGTCCACCAGATCTTCCAGCAGCTCTCGGGCCTGGCGCCGGCGATCCGGCTCAAGCGCCTGCTGCAATCGCCTTTCACCCTGCTGCCCGGCGTGCTCGAACGGATCGGGCGCGAGGCCGACCATGCGCGCGCCGGCAGGCCGTCGGGGATCGTGGCGAAGATGAACGCGCTCAACGAACCGCATGTGGTCCGCGCCCTGTACGCAGCCTCGCAGGCCGGCGTGCCGATCGAGCTCATCGTGCGCGGCGCGTGCACCCTGCGTCCGGGCGTCGCGGGCGTGTCCGACAACATCCGCGTGCGCTCCATCGTCGGGCGGTTTCTCGAGCACAGCCGCGTGTACTGGTTCGCCAATGGCGGCGAGCCCGAACTGTTCTGCGCCAGCGCCGACTGGCTGGAGCGCAATCTGCTGCGCAGGGTCGAAACCTGCTTCCCCATCCTCGACCCGGAACTCGCGCGGCGCGTGCGCGAGCAGGCGCTGGACAACTATCTGGCCGATACCTTCAACGCCTGGGAGCTTGGATCCGACGGCGTGTACCGCAAGCTCGCAGCCGAGCTGGGCACCACGCCGCATTCGGCGCAACACTCGTTGCTGGCCGGCATCTGCGGATGAACGACGCCGCGCGCCAGGACCCGGAACCGGTCGGCTCCGCGCTGAGCGACGGCGACCTGCTCGCCGCACTCGACCTGGGTTCGAACAGCTTCCACATGGTGGTTGCGCGACATACGCTGGGGCAGCTGCGGATCGTCGACAGGCTACGCGAAACCGTGCGCATGGCCGAGGGACTGGACGGCAAAGGTGGACTGGATCCGGTGGTCCGCCAGCGTGCGCTGGAATGCCTGTCGCGCTTCGGCCAGCGCATCGGCGACATCCCGCCGCAGCGGGTACGCGCAGTCGCCACCAACACCGTGCGCGCGCTGGCCTCGCCACAGGCGTTTCTGATGCCGGCGGAAACCGCCCTGGGCCACGCGATCGAAGTAGTGTCCGGTCGCGAGGAAGCGCGTCTGGTGTACCTGGGCGTTGCCCATGCGCAGCCGCCCAAGCCCGGACAGACGCGGCTGCTGATCGACATCGGCGGCGGTTCCACCGAGTGCATCATCGGCAGCGGCTTCGATGCGCGCGAACGCGAAAGCCTGCAGGTCGGCTGCGTGGCGAGCACGCGCCGGTTCTTCGGCAACGGCAAACTGACCAGGAAGAAGTGGAGGGAGGCGTCGATCGAGGTGGAAGCCGAATTCCAGCAGTTCGCGCGCCGCTATCGCAGCGTCGGCTGGAACGAGGCGCTGGGCTCTTCAGGCACGATCAAGGCCATCGGCGGGATCTGCGCCGCGATGAAGCTGACCAAGGGCGCGATCACCGCCGAGGCGCTGCTGCAGGTACGCGACCGGATGCTGATGGCCGGCGAGATCGACCGCATCGACCTGCCGGACCTGTCCGACGACCGGCGGCCGGTGATCGCCGGTGGCGTCCTGGTGCTGGAAGCCGCGTTCGAAGTGCTCGGCATCGAGCGCATGGCGGTGAGCAAAGCCGCGCTGCGCGAGGGCGTGCTCTACGACATGCTCGGGCGCGGCGGTGCCGACGATCCGCGCGAGGCGTCGGTCCACGCCCTCACCCAGCGCTACGGGGTGGATGCCGCACAGGCCAATCGGGTGCTGGCGACCGCGATGCGGCTGTTCGATCGCGTCGTAGACGCCTGGTCGCTGGATGCGGACGCGCGTCAGATGCTGGCCTGGGCCGCGCGACTGCACGAGGTGGGCCTGGCGATCGCCCACAGCCAGTACCACGTGCACGGCACCTATGTGCTGGCCAACTCCGATATCGCCGGCTTCTCGCAGCAGGACCAGCGGTTCCTGGCGGCGCTGGTGCGCACGCATCGCCGCGGGATCCCCAAATCCGCCTTCGACGCCCTGCCCGACCGCCTGGTTCCGGCCGCCCGTCGTTGCGCGGCCCTGCTGCGGCTGGCAGTGCTGCTCAACCGCTCGCAGGAAAATGCGCCATTGCCGGAGCTGCAGCTCACCGCGGACGGCAACGCGCTGGAACTCCGGCTGCCCCGGGGCTGGCTCGATGGCCGGCCCCTGCTCAGGGCCGACCTGCTCGGCGAGCCCGAAGACATGGCCGGACTCGGGATCAGGTTGCAGACGGTGGGGACCTGAACCCTAGGGTCCGCCCCAGCTTGCCCGGCCCCTGCAAGCGGCGAAACTGCAGGCGTCCCAATGGCAGGAGGCTTCCCATGTTCGGCATCGGCGATATCGTCGACATCGCGGCCCGTCTCGCGGCCGCTTACGTCACCGGCGGCACCAGCGAACTCATGCGCATGGCAGTGGACGTCGGCACCCAGATGATCGGCCAGACCATGCAGCAGCAAGGTGTGGATTTGCCCGAGGTCGCGCAGACCGCCCTCAACAGCTACGTCAGGGGTTTCACTTCGTGATCCTGCCGTCCCCGCAAGGGGACCTGCCCGAAGCGCAGGTGCCGGTGCTGGGCGACATCGAAGCCCAGCTCGCGCGGATGCGCGAGGCGGGTGAGCTGGACGATGTCGGCGAAGGGGTGATGCGGCGGCATTTCCAGGCCAGGGCCGACCAGCTGGCGAACGACCTGCGCGCGCTGCTGCCCGAGTACCAGCGGCGGGTCGAAGACGCAGGCCCGGATGCGGCACTGCAATGGCTGGCCGAGGCCGCCGAAGCGCTCGGGCGCCGGGACGGAGAGGAAACCCGGCGGGTGCTGGGGACAGTGATCGCCCCTTGAACGCAGCCCGGTAACGGGCGTGCGCCGTGAGTCAGGTATGTGAGGGCGGCGCCCGGTATCCTGCTGCGATGACCCTGCGCCCTTTCAGGTTTGCCGCCCTGGCTTCGGCACTGCTGCTCAGCCAGGGCTGCGTTCCGCGCCAGGCGCAGCAGACGGCTACCGCACCTCCTCCGATCCCCAGACCGACCATCGCGCCTATGGTCGCGCCTCCGGTTGCGCCCCCCGACCTCGCCACCAAGCTCGCCACGCTGGCGGGCGTCGCCGATCCCAAGGTGATTCGCCTGGCCCTGGAGGCGCAACAGTGCGCGGCCGCCCACGGCGATGCGCCCATGGCCCGGCGGCTGGCCGTGATCGACTATTCGCGTCCGTCGACCGAACAACGCCTGTGGGTCTTCGATCTGGCGCAGGAACGCCTGCTGTACAGCGAATTCGTCGCCCATGGCCGCAATACCGGCGACAACCTCGCGCGGCGTTTCTCCAACGTCGAAGGCAGCCTGCAATCGAGCATCGGCCTGTTCCGCACCGCCGAAACCTACGATGGCGAGAACGGCTATTCGCTGCGCATGGACGGCCTCGAACCCGGCGTCAACGACCTGGCCAGGCAGCGCGCGATCGTGATGCATGGCGCCTGGTACGTCGATCCGCTCAAGGCACTCGCACAGGGAAGGCTCGGTCGCAGCCTCGGCTGCCCCGCGCTGCGGCCTCAGGTGGCGCGCGAGGTGATCGATTCGCTCAAGCAGGGGCAGATGCTGTTCGCCTATTACCCCGACGAACGCTGGCTGACTGGTTCGCGCTACCTGGGCTGTCGCCAGGATGAACGCATTACTGCCGGCGGAGGTGCCCTTCACGCTGCGGCACGTTGAGCCGCAGCAGGATCGCGCCCGATTTGACATCCCATCGGGAACCCCAATGCGATCTTCCAAGGCAATGCTGCTGCCGGTACGTTCCACCTCGTTCGCGACCCTGCTCGCGCTGACCGCCGGCCTGAGCGCCTGCATCCAGTCCACGCCGTCGGCTTCCCAATCCGCAGCCGGGACCGAGCCGGCACCGCCATCCGCTCCCGTTTCGCCACAGCCGGCAGCTGCCCCGCAGCCGGCCGCCGTGGGCGAAGGCATCGCCGACACCGGCATTGATCTGTCGAAGGTCATGATCGAAGCCACCGATGACACGCCGCCCGTCGCTCCATCGGATCCGGCCGCGATAGACCCCACGGTCGGCGCCGTCACGCAGCCGTCGCAGGACGACGTCGTGATCGATCCGGCAGCGTTGGCGACGGCCGCGGAAGACGATGCGACCCTGGCCAAGGACAGCCCACTGCGCGCACAGGTGCTGCTGGAACGCGCATTCTTTTCTCCGGGCGAGATCGACGGCGCGGTCGGCAGCAATCAGGCGCGCGCAGTCGCCGCCTACCAGAAGGCGCACGACCTGCCCGCGACCGGCGAACTCGACGCCGCGACCTGGGAGCGGCTCAACGCCGACACCGCGCCGATCCTGGTCGAGTACACCCTGACCCAGGACGATGTCGATGGGCCGTTCCGGGAGATCCCGGCAGACACCATGGCGAAATCGCAACTCGATGCCTTGCCGTATTCCTCGGTCGAGGAAGCGCTGGGCGAGAAGTTCCATGCCAGCCCGGCGCTGCTGAACAAGCTCAATCCGGACGTCGACTTCAGCGTGGCCGGAACCACCATCACCGTGCCGCATGTCGCGGCCGCCGCGCATCTGCCCAAACCGGCCAAGGTGGTCGTGAGCAAATCGCTCTCGGCGCTGCAATTGCTGGATGATTCGGGCAAGGTGCTGGGACAGTTTCCGGTGACCACCGGCAGCGCGCAGTTCCCGCTGCCGATCGGCGAGTGGAAGATCAACGGCGTGGCCCGCGACCCGGTCTGGCATTTCGACCCCAAGCTGATCGCCGGGACCAAGAAGACCGACCGCAAGGCGGAAATTCCGGCAGGCCCCAACAATCCGGTGGGCACGACCTGGATCGACCTGTCCAAGGATCATTACGGCATCCACGGCACGGCCGAGCCGGCCAAGATCGGCAAGAGCGAGTCCAACGGCTGCATCCGGATGACCAATTGGAGCGTGGAAGCGCTGGCCAGGGTCGTCTCTCCCGGCATGCCGGCGACCCTGCAGGACTGACGGCGAACGGAGACGGGAGCGAGCCATGCTCAAGGGACTGCTGCTGTTCATTGCCGGCGTTCTGGTCGGCGCGAACGTCGTCTACTTCCTGATGACGCGGCATGATCGCGGCGGCGTGGGTGCGCCGGCGGTTGCGACGACCAGTACGGTCCGGGCCTCGGCAGACGGCAATGTCGCAGCCCCGCTCGAACCTGATCGGAGCGGCGAACCGCACGGTCCGACGACCCCGTCTCCTGCTCCGCCCGCGGCGCCCGTGAGCTCCGCACCACCCGTAGCAGCGCCGTCCGCGACGCCTCCAGGCACCGCGCTGCTGATGCCGGTCCGCGGCGTCCGTCCCGAACAGCTCGGGGACACCTACAACCAGACGCGCGGCGGCACCCGCATCCACGAAGCGCTCGACATCATGGCCCCGCGCGGAACTCCCGTGGTGGCCGCGGTGGATGGAAAGGTCGAAAAACTGTTCACCAGCGACGCAGGCGGCCTGACCGTCTACCAGTTCGACCCCTCCGCCACTTACGCCTACTACTACGCGCATCTGGACAGCTACGCGCCGGGCCTGCACGAAGGCATGCAGCTGCGGCGCGGCGACGTGATCGGCACCGTCGGCAGCACCGGCAACGCCAGCCCGGACGGTCCACACCTGCATTTCGCCATCTTCCTGCTCGGGCCCGAGAAGCAGTGGTGGAAAGGGACGCCGGTCAACCCCTATCCACTGCTGCGGGGCGGCTAGCGGCCCCTGTCACCGTGGCGACACGGTTCTGACATCGGCGCTTCATGCGCGCGGCGCACGCTCCCCGAAACGAGGAGCCGCGCATGCGCTATGCGATCGTCACCGAGACCTACCCGCCGGAAGTCAACGGCGTTGCGCTCACCGTGCTGGCCAAGGAACAGGGTCTGCGCAACCGCGGCCACGAAGTCGATGTCGTGCGTCCGCGGCAGACGTCGGACCAGGTCGCTGCACCGCATGAGCTGCTGACGCCCAGCGCGCAGATCCCGCGCTATCCGGGCATGCGCTTTGGTTTTCCAGCGCACCGTGCCCTGCGCAAGCTGTGGACGCGGCGCCGTCCGGACGCGATCTACATCGCCACCGAGGGTCCGCTGGGCTGGTCGGCGATGCGCACCGCGCAGCGCCTGGGCATTCCCGTCGCATCGGGTTTCCACACCCGGTTCGACGAATACACGCATGATTACGGCGTCGGGTTCCTGCAGCCGGTCGCATTGGCCTGGATGCGCCGCTTCCACAACACATCCGACGCCACCCTGGTGCCGACCTGCGAGTTGGCCGATTTCCTCAACGGCGAGCGGTTCAGCGATGTGGTGCACCTGCCGCGCGCAGTCGATACGACGCGCTTCGACCCGGCGCGCCGCAGCCAGGCATTGCGCGATGCATGGGGCGTGGCGCCCGACGGTGTGGCTGCGATCTATCTCGGTCGTGTGGCAGCGGAGAAGAACCTGCCATTGGCGGTGCGCGCCTTCCGCGCGCTGCAGCAGCAACGCCCCGATGCGCGCTTCGTCTGGGTCGGTGAAGGCCCTGAACTGGCGGGCATCCAGCGGGCGAATCCGGATTTCGTCTACTGCGGGCTGCGCCGCGACGAGGATCTGGCTGCGCATTTCGCCAGCGCCGACCTGTTCGTGTTCCCGAGCCATTCGGAAACCTTCGGCAACGTGACCATCGAGGCCATGGCCAGCGGCGTGGCGACGGTGGCCTTCCGCTATGGCGCGGCGAGGGAGCATCTGATCGACGGCGTCAACGGCGTCGCGATCGAGGGCAGCGATGACGAGGCATTCGTCGCCGCGGTTTGCCGGCTGGGTTGCGACGACGCGACCCGCCGGAGCATGGGCGTCGAGGCGCGCGAAGGCGTGCGCAAGCTGCGCCCGGCGCAGGTCTCGGCCGATTTCGACGACTTGCTGCAACGGATCGTCCGCCTGCGGAGCGAGCACGATGCGCAACCCGCCCTTGCCTGAGCGCATCGCCCTGCACGACGCGGGCTGGTGCCTGCGGACCAACCGCTGGTGCGCGCGTGCCGGCGTGCTGCGCTATTTCGCCGCGGTCAGCCGGCTCGGCGACGGTGTCGCCTGGTATGCGCTGATGCTCGGCATGATCGCGCTTGGCGGCTCGAACGGGCCGCAGGCGGCCGGGCACATGGCGGCGACGGGTCTGGCCTCGCTGCTGCTGTACAAACTGCTCAAGCGCTGGACGAAACGGCCGCGTCCGTTCGCCAGCGACGTGCGGATCCGGGCCTGGGTCGCACCGCTGGACGAATTCAGCTTCCCTTCCGGGCACACGCTGCACGCGGTGGCTTTCACCCTGGTGGCACTCGCCTACTACCCGATGCTCGCGTGGCTGCTGATTCCCTTCAGTGCCAGCGTGGCTGCCTCGCGCGTGGTGCTGGGCCTGCACTATCCCAGCGATGTGCTGGCCGCCACCGTCATCGGCAGCACGCTGGCCGGCACATCGCTCTGGCTGGTGCCGGACGCCGCCCTATTCTGACCCCGGGTCCGGGGGTTTCCCCCCGCGCCGGTTGAGGGATCACCCCGATGCGCGCCGTGGCAGAGCTGCGGATGCTGCGCAGTGCGCACTCCGCGCCGATTCCAGGGGCTCACCACATGCCTTCCGCTTCGAACGTCCTGCGCGCCAGCCTGCTCGCGGCCGCGATCTTCGCCACACCCATGTTTGCCGAAGCAAGGAAGCTCGATCTGCAGCTCGAACGTCTGCTGCCGGCAGTCGCCGCCGGCGAAACCCTGGAAGTGATCGTCAGCTTCCACGGCGATGGTCCGGCCAGCGCCTCGCAGATGCAGGCGCTGACGGGGCTGGGGCTGCGGGGTGTCAGCATGCGTGCGCTGCCGATCGTCGGCGTGCGCGCCACTCCCGCCCAGGTGCGGGCGCTGCTGCAGATGCCCGAGGTGCGTTCGGTCTGGCACAACGCGCCGCTGTCCTTCGAGAACCGCGAAGCCACCGCGCTGACCGGCGTGGACAAGCTGCGCACCGACGAGAACATCCGCATCGCCGGCCTTCCGGTCAGTGGCCGCGGCATCGGGGTGCTGGTCAACGACTCTGGCGTGGACGGACTGCATCCCGATCTCAAATACCCGCAGCACGTGAAGCAGAACGTGGCCGCGCAGACCAACCTGCATGCGGTCGATACCCTGCTGCCGGTGACCTACATCGAGGGTGTGGCGAACACCGATATCGGCGGCGGTCACGGTACCCACTGCGCCGGCATCATCGGCGGCAACGGCGCCGCTTCGGGTCTGGATTTCGAAGGCGTGGCACCCGGCGCCGGCATCATCGGATATGGCTCGGGCGCTGCGCTGTTCGTCCTGGATACGGTCGGCGGCTTCGACTACGCCCTCACCCACCAGGCGCAATACAACATCCGTGTGGTGTCCAACTCATTCGGCAATACCGGCGACGTCGGCACCGAATTCGATCCCGACGATCCCACCAACATCGCGACCAAGGCGCTGTCCGACCGCGGAGTGGTGGTGGTGTTCTCGGCCGGCAATGCCGGCTCCGGCGAAGGCACCATCACCGGCAACTTCAAGAAGGCGCCGTGGGTGGTGACCGTGGCGGCCGGCGACAAGCAGGGACGGCTGGCTGATTTTTCCTCGCGCGGGGAAGCCGGCAAGGGCGGCACCGTGGTCATCGATGGCCAGAGCTACACCTGGGCCGACCGGCCTACGGTGACCGCGCCCGGCGTGGACATCGTCTCGACGCGCGCTTCGCTCGGCACGATCGACAAGACCGCTGCACAGACCGACGTGGAAGTGCTCGGGCCTGCGCTGGCCGCCCAGTACACGCATATGTCCGGCACGTCGATGGCGGCGCCTCATATCGCCGGCGTCGTCGCGCTGATGCTGGAAGCGAACCCGTCGATGTCCTGGCGCGAGGTCAAGCGGATCCTGCAGGAGACCGCCAGCAACATTCCCGGCAACGAGTCCTGGGAGAGCGGAGCCGGCTACGTCAACGCTTACGCCGCAGTGCAGAAGGCGCTGGGCAACGGCGGCTTCGGCAAGACGGTCAATGCCAACCGTACGTTTAACGCCAACGCCAACGTATCCATCGGCAGCAGCCAGGACTACGCCATCGACTTCAGCCCGGTCGGGCCCACCGGATCGCAGCAGTTCACCGTCGGCAACGACATCGCCGTGGTCGCCGCGCGTGCCAACGTCGGCGACAATACGGTGGCGATCTCGCTGACCGATCCCAATGGCAACCGCTACGGTTCCTCGATCGCGCTGCCGGTACTGGGCGAGAACATCGCGGTGACCGCGCCCGGGGTACCCGGCACCTGGACGCTGACCGTGCGCGGCGTCGGTTCGGTCTCGGGCGCGGCGCTGGACCCGGCCAAGGTCACCAATGGCTATGGCGTTCCCGGCACCATCGACGTCAACGTCAAGCAGCTGCGCATCGACGGGTTCAGCGGTCTGCGCGACATCGCGACCCATCCGGGACGGCAGTTCATCGAGTTTGGCGTGGCCAACCGGCTTGTGGACAGTTACAGCGATGGCTACTTTCGTCCCGACCAGGCGCTGACCCGCGGCGAAATGGCCAACTATCTGACCATGGGATCGGGCGTGCGCCAGCAATTGCCGCTATCGGGCCTGTCGAGCTTCTCCGATGTTTCCGCTTCGGACCCGTTGCTTCCGTTCGCGGAAGCCGTCGCCACGCGCGGCGCCGCGCAACGCGACCTGAGCCATCGCCAGGATGCCGTGATGGGCAGACTCAACGGCGCATTCCGCCCGACCGACGTGGTCACCCGCGTCAGCCTGGCCTATTCGCTGGTGCAGAGCCTGGGACTGCAAGCACAGGCGCAGGCCCTGGCCACCGGAATCCAGACCACGCGTTACTCCGGCGCGTTCGGGGTATCGGTGGACGGCATGCAGACCCATCAGGTCCCGATCCAGGTTGGCAGCGACGTCAGCCGCATCCAGGCGCTGCTGACCTGGGACAGCGGCGTGCCCGCGCAGGATATCGATCTGGTGCTGCTGGACCCGGACGGCAATCCAGTGGCGTCCGCTGCGACCACCGGCAACCCGGAGACGCTGAGCTACGCCGTGACCCGGGCAGGCACCTATACCTACCAGATCAAGGCTTACGCCACCGCCGCCGCCAGCTATACCCTGGACAGCAGCCTCACCAAGGCGAGCAACGCCGGAGTGAGCGTGCTGCATGACGGTGTGCGCATCCCGATCGACGACGCCGCATCGATCCCGGCCCCGCTGCGCGGCTACGTGCAGCTCGCCCTGGACCTGGGCCTGATCGATGCGCGCTTCGCCCTGACCCAGGGGCCGTTCGACCTACAGCCGGTATTGCATGCGTACTTCGACCCGGGCCGCACGGTGTCGCGCGCTGCATTCGCCGCCGCCGCGAGCCGGCACGTGGGTGTGTACGGACAGTAGGCAGCGGCCGAAGTGCCGCAAAGGCCCGGGCAATGCCCGGGCCTCTTCTTTCCGGCGGCGGCACCTTGCCGCGTGGCGACTACAAGCGCACTACGTGCGCGTGCGCGATGTGCGGTGCGCCCTGCCCCGGCCAGTCGCGGTCGTTCGCCACCTGCGCCACGGCCCTGCTGGCTTCGAGCGCCTCGAAATCCAGCTCCGCCATGGCCCACGCCTGTTTGCCCTTCGTGACTGCAAGGACGCCATCGTCCGGCAGACCCACGTCCATCGGCGCGTACAGCGCGGCCTCGCCGGTGTTGACGTCCAGCGCCGGGCTCCACGCGGCCTCGCCCGCGGTCACCGCCTGCGCCACGAAGCAGCGGTTTTCCAGCGCGCGCGCCAGGCAACCCACTCTCACGCGGGTCGCGCCGGCGGCGGTATCGGTGCAGCTGGGCACCAGGATCAGCCGCGCGCCGGCCTCGCACTGCGCGCGCACCGGCAACGGGAATTCCGCGTCGTAGCAGATCGAGATGCCGAAGCGCAGCCCGCCGGCTTCGAACACTTTCAGAGCGTCGCCACCCTCGATCACGCCCGCCTTGTGTTCGAAGCCGGTGAGCTGCAGCTTGTCCTGCCAGTCGTGGCGCCCATCGGGCGCGAACACGTAGGCGCGATTGCGATAGCGACCGCCACCGGTGTCCAGCAGGAAACTGCCGGCGACGACCGTCATTCCGGTGTCGCGCGCGAGCCCCCCGAACAGCGACAGCCAATCGGCGTGATGACGCTGCAGGGCGGCGAGCGAGGCGTGCAGGTCGGCGCGCACATCCGGTTCGAAGCCTGCGCCAAGTTCCAGGGCCAGGTACTCAGGCAGGACCGCGATCGACGCACCCTCCGCAGCCGCGACCCGAAGCAGGTCGGACTGCCGCTGTGCAAAGGCATCGAAGCGATCCGGGGCGCCGACAGCGTACTTGGCAACGGCGACCTTCACGAACCGGCAGCCTCCCGCAATGGCCGCGTCCAGACCGTGAGCGCATGGCCCGTTGCCCCGACGCCGACTTCGTCCCAGTCGAGTTCGATCGTCATCCCCGGCTGCTGCTGGTAGCCGCGTCCGCGCCAGAACGCTTCGTTGCCGCGATGCTGGACCGGCCGCCTCGGATCATCGGCGTCGCGTTCGACCGCGCAGAATGCAGTCCAGTCGAAGCGCCCGAGTGCGTGCGCATGCGCCTCGCGCCGATCGAAGAAGGCATGGCCGATCCCGCGGCCGCGCCACTCGGGCAGCAGCACCGATTCGCCGCAATAGAAGACCCGGTCCGGGTCGATGCCCCGATCCCGGAACGGCGCCTGGAATTCCGCGGTCTCGTGTGCCAGCGGAATGCCGGTCGAAGCGCCTACGACCGCGCCGCCGGCCATGGCGAGTACGAACACACTGTCCGGCGAGCGTCCATAGGTCGCCAGGTAGCGCCGCTCGTAATCCATGTCGCCGTCGTACAGGTACGGCCATGCGCGGAACACGCTCATGCGCAGGCATGCGACATCATCCAGGTAGGGTGCGACTTCTGCGCCCGAGAGCACACGCAAGCCGATGTCGTTGTCGTCCATGTCGGCGATTCTAGGCGCAGGCACCGCCAGTGCCGAACCGGACGCGGTGCGGACGCAGGCTGCGCCCGCGATCCGCCGGGGCAACGTCGCCATCGCGGGCCGCAGGCGCAGGCCGCAACGTTCCGTCTCGCGCCGGGAATCGCCCCGGCTCATGCCGGCCGCGTCGCCTGTTCGCCGACGCGATACCAGTCCACCTTGCGGGTCGCGAACATGATCGCCGCCAGGATCAGGAACAGCAGGCCCGCTCCGAGCACCAGCGCGTTGTCTTCCGACACCAGCAGGCCGTACAGCGCCGCGTAAAGCAGGCCCAGCATCGCGGCAAATCCGAAACCGCGGCCCCGGCTGTGCAGCACATGCGAGACATAGAAGCCCAGCAGGCCGACACATGCGATGCTGGCGGCAAGATAGGCCCAGCCGAACACGATGTGTTCCGACAGGCCGAGCAGCAGCAGGAAGAAGATCGCCAGCGCCAGCCCCACCAGGCCGTACTGGATCGGATGGATGCGCAGTTGCTTGACCAGCTCGAGCATGAAGAAACCGACGAAGGTCAGCGCCACGAACAGCAGCCCGTATTTGCTGGCGCGATCGGTCTGCGAATACACATTGACCGGGTCCACCAGCGACACGCCGATCGCATCGAGTTCGGTATTGCCCAGGTACTGCGCCTGGGCATTGCTCGCCAGCGACGACACTTCCCATTCGGCGTGGAATCCGTTTCCGCCGATCCTGCGTGAGCGCGGCAGGAAATCGCCGTTGAACTGAGGATGTTTCCAGGACGAATCCAGCACGATCCGGTTGCGCTTGGCGAGCGGCGAAATCGACAGGGACTCGGTGCCGCCCAGGTTGAATTCCAGTTTGCTGTCGAAGCGCAACTCGCTGCCGGCGGCCGGCGGCTCCAGGCTCGCATGCACGCCGGAACGCTCGCGGCTGCCCATTCCCTGCTGCAGCGCGGCTTCACTTCCGTCGATGCGCAGGACCGGCGAGCCCGCCAACCCACGCACGTCCGCGATGCCATAGCTCAACCACGGGCGCCCGATCTTGCGCGGCAGTGCCGGGTCGGCATCGGCGGGAATCCGCACGTGGAACCGCGCCGCCAGCGCGCCACGCAGCTCGTAGACCCGCACTTCGTGCAGCCCCAGGCGCCGGGTGGAGGGCACCAGGCGGCCGCGCAGGTCCTGGGTTTCGGGAAAGTAGGTCCAGATGCCCTGCTCTCCATCGCGTTTGAGTTTGCGGATCACCTCGCCCTTGTCGTTGCGCTCTTCGACCTCGATGGTCTCGGTGTAGGGCACGACCAGCACCGGGCCGGCGATGCGCTGAACGCCGGCAAAGCTGCGCGAAATGCTCTCGACCGCTTCCTGCCGGTACTGCTGCCGCTCGTGGATGGTGCCGCGGATCATGGTCAGCGGCACCAGGATGATGACGGTCAGCACAGCCACCATCAGGATCTTCAAGCCCAGGCGCATGGCACTCTCCTTCGTTGCGATGGCGGCAGGATCCGCCGGCTGCGAGGAGGGACGAAGGCGCTTGTGTGAGGCGAAGGTGAAGCGGAACCGCGGACGACTGCTGTTCGCGCGAGTCAGGTGGGCAGCACAACCTCGACCACGGTGCCGCCTCCTTCGCGATTGCGCAACAGCGCCCGGCCGCCGTGCAGGGCCGCCACTTCGCGCACGAAGCTCAAGCCCAGGCCACTGCTGCGCGCCTGGGTGCCGGGACGCGGCAGGGAATAGAAGCGTTCGAACACGCGCTCCACTGCATAGTCAGGCACGCCCGATCCGCGATCGGCGACGATGAAGACCATTCCGGCGTCCTGACGGCGCACGCTGGCTTCCACGCTGGTACCGCGGGCCGAGAAGTCGATGGCATTGTCGAGCAGGTTCACCAGCATCTGCCGCAGCAGGAATCTATCGCCCGACAGCGCAGGCATCCCTTCCTCCGCCTCGACAACCAGCTGCACGCCGGCCGCCTGCGCCTGCGACCGGACATCTTCCGCCGCCGCCTGTACCAGCGCGGCAGGATCGACCGGCTCGGGTTGCTCGATCCTTTGCCGGTGCTCCACGGCTGCCAGCGCCAGGAGCTTGTCGACCATCATGGTCAGGCGCTCGCTCTGCGCGCCGATGGCCTCGGCGAAGCGTCTGCGGTCTTGGTCGGGCAGCGGGGATTCCAGCAGCTCGGCCGAGGCGCGGATCGCGGCCAGCGGGCTCTTCAGTTCATGGGTCAGGGCATGCACGTACCGCTCGACGTACTGCTTGCCTTCCAGCCGGTCGCGCATGGTCTCCAGCGCGCGGCCGAGCGCGGCGAACTCGCCCGCGGATTGCGGCAGGGTCGTGCGTTCCCCGGCGGTCACTGCGTCTGCATAGCGGCGCAGTCCGCCAAGCTGGCGCGACAGCCACCACGCGGCGAGCAGGCCGATCAACAGGGCCACGCCCAGCAGCACGAAGCCCCAGCGCAGGATCACGCCCTGGCTACGGGCGATGAACGGCGCCATCGCACGGTTGGGCTTGGACACGGTCAGCACTCCGGCGATCCGGCCCTGCGCGTCGCGCACCGGTGCGGCCACGTACATCACCGACGTGCTGTCGTCGCCCGGTACCTCGCGCGTGGAGCGGGCGCCGTACTGGCCGCGCATGGTGCGATAGACATCATTCCAGCGCGAGTTGTCGCGCCCCAGTTCGCGTCCTGCGGAATCGAACACCACGATGCCGCGGGCATCGGTCACGGTGATGCGATAGCTCGCCTCGCGCTTGGGAAACCCCCAGATCTCCGCACCGATATCGCGGCCCTGCAGCGCGCGCACGCGCTGCGCGAAACGCCCGTTGTTCATGCGCCCCGCCAGCAGATCGTCGGCAGCCAGCTCGGCCAGGACGTTGGCGGTATCGGCCAGTGTGTCCTCCATCGCCTGGCGGACGCCCGGCTTGACCTGCTGCACGAACACGCGTCCCAGCAGCAGCGCCGCCAGCGCCACGATGACGAAATACCCGAGCAGGACCCGCAGACCGATCTTCATCGTCAGTCGACGTCGAGCGAATAGCCCACGCCGCGATGGGTGCGGATCGGGTCGCTGCCCGGGACGATCGCGCGCAGCTTGGCGCGCAGCGTCTTCACGTGGGTATCCACGGTTCGTTCCCCGCTCTCCAGCGCAGCCTCCCAGGCACGGTCCAGCAGCTGCGCGCGGCTCAGGATCGCACCTGGTCGCCGCAGCAACTCTGCCAGCAGGGCGTACTCGTACCGGGTCAGGTCCAGCGCCTGGCCGTCATAACGGATCCGATGCCCGTCCGGGTCCAGCTCGAAGCGGCCACGCGCCTGCGCCTGACCTTCGTTCGCATGCCGGCGCAGGCGCGCGCGCACCCGCGCCACCAGTTCGCGCGGCGAGAACGGCTTGCCGATATAGTCGTCGGCGCCCAGTTCCAGGCCCAGCACCCGGTCGACTTCGTCGTTGCGCGCGGTCAGGAAGATCAACGGCACCGCGGAGAAGGCGCGCAGGTCGCGGCACACATCGAAGCCGCTGCGGTCTGGCAGCCCCACGTCCAGCAGCACCAGGTCCACCCCGCCCTGCCGCAGGCGCGGCACCACCTCGCCGCCCAGCAGCACATGCTCGGCCGCATAGCCTTCGCCCCGCAGCGCATACAGCACCGTCGCGGCGATCGCGGACTCGTCTTCGGCGAGCAGGATGGTGGGCATGCGCAGGGCCGAACGGGCTTGCGGCTATTGTAGGAGCGCTTTGGCCAGGCCGAACCCATGAACTACCGCCATGCCTTCCACGCCGGCAACCACGCCGATGTGCTCAAGCACGTCGTGCTGCTGGCGTTGTGCGAGGCGCTGGTGGCCAAGCCCACGCCCTGCTTCGCGCTCGATACCCACGCCGGTCGCGGTCTATACGCGCTCGATGGCGAAACCGCCCGCCGCACCGCGGAGGCTGATGACGGCGTGTTTCGGCTGCTGGCGCGGCCGCAGCGCGACCCCTTGATCGCCCGCTACCTGCAAGCCGTGCGCGCTTGCCACGCCCTGCACGGGCCGCAGTCCTACCCAGGTTCGCCCTGGCTGCTGGCGCATGCGCTGCGCCCGCAAGATCGCATCGCGGTCTGCGAACTGCAGCCGGTGGAAGCAGCGCGGCTGAGGGCCAACTTCGCCGCCGATCCGCGCGTCACCGTGCACGAGCGCGACGGCTACGCCGCGCTGCGCGCGCTGCTGCCGCCGCGCGACGGCGCCACGCGGATCGGTCGCGGGCTCGTGCTCATCGATCCGCCCTACGAAGCGCAGCTGGCCGAACTCGACGCGGCGCGCCTGGCGCTGCGCGAAGGGCTGTCACGCTGGCCGCAGGGCATGTTCGCGCTCTGGTATCCGATCAAGCAGCGCCGGCTCCTGCGGCCGTTCCTGCGCAAGGCGGCCGGATTCGAATCGAAATCCACGTTGCTGGTGGAACTGCTGGTCCGCGCCGACGATTCGCCTCTACGGATGAACGGCAGCGGCCTGCTGTTGCTCAACCCGCCGTGGCGCTTCGCCCAGGCCATTGCACCGGCGCTCGAACAGCTGCGGGCGGCGCTTGGAGAAGCGGGCGCGTCGACGCGCGTGGAGTGGCTGCGCGAACCGGGGTGAAGCCGGGCGTGCGCGGACGTTGTGACAGAATCCGGCTTCACGCCACCTGCTGACTACCATGGCCTCGAGCTTCTTCGCCCTATTCGACGACATCGCCACGCTGCTCGACGACGTGTCGGTGATGACCAAGGTCGCCACCAAGAAGACGGCCGGCGTGCTGGGCGACGACCTGGCGCTGAATGCGCAGCAGGTCGCAGGGGTCGATCCGGACCGCGAGTTGCCGGTGGTCTGGGCCGTGGCCAAGGGCTCGCTGGTGAACAAGGCCATCCTGGTGCCGGCCGCGCTGGTCATCAGCGCGATCGCTCCCTGGGCGGTGGTGCCATTGATGATGATCGGTGGCGCCTACCTGTGCTACGAGGGCGTGGAGAAGCTTGCGCACAAATTCCTGCACAGCCGGGATGAAGATGTGCAACACCACGTCCAGCTGCTGGAGGCGGTGAAGGACGAGAAGATCGACCTGGTCAAGTTCGAAAAGGACAAAATCAAGGGTGCGATCCGCACCGATTTCATCCTCTCGGCCGAAATCATCGTGATCTCGCTCGGCACGGTTGCCGGGGTGCCGTTCCTGCAGCGCATCGCCGTGCTGGTGGCGATCGCGCTGATCATGACCGTGGGCGTTTACGGTCTGGTCGGAGGCATCGTCAAGCTGGATGATCTCGGCTTGCTGCTCACGCGCAAGCCCGATGCCTCCGCGCTGGCCCGTGGCACCGGACGCGCGATCCTGCGCGCTGCGCCCCTGTTGATGAAATTCCTGTCGGTGGCCGGAACGGCGGCGATGTTCCTGGTCGGCGGCGGGATCCTGGTGCACGGCATTCCGGCGCTGCACCACCTGATCGAACCGCTGGCAAACGCCAGCCTGGGCTGGCTCACCTCGAACCTGTTCAACGCCGTGGTCGGAATCGTGGCCGGCGCCATCGTGCTGTTCGTGGTGTCGATGATCGGAAAACTGCGCAAATCCAGACCCGCGGCCTCGGCATCCTGACCGGATCGCGCACCGGTCACGGCGCATTTTCACGCCGGGCGAGACCGATTTCATGCGAGCATAGTGCGCATGGCTGCACGCAACCGATTACCGCCATGGCACCAGGAACTGCGCCTGACCAACGGGCGCGAGGTGCTGATCCGGCCGATCCGGCCGGATGACGCGCTGCCGCTGCGTGCGGGTTTCGACCTGCTGCAGCCCGAGGAGGTACGGCACCGCTTCCTCTATGCGTTGAAGGAGCTCACGCAGGAGATGGCCGATCGCCTGTGCCGGCCAGATCCGCACACCGAGTTCGTGCTCGTGGCCGCCGAACCGCTGCCGCCGGGCGAAGCCCTGGTCGGCGCAGTCGCGCGCGCCGCGGTGATCCCCAACACGCGCAGTGCGGAGTTCGCGATCCTGGTGAGCCACTACATCGCCGAGATGGGCCTGGGCCGCCAGCTGATGCAGCGGCTGGTCCGCTGGGCCCGCGGCAAACGGCTGGACCATCTGTATGGCGATGTGCTCGAGCACAACCAGCCGATGCTGACCCTGGCCAAATCGCTTGGCTTCCGCCGCGAGCACGGCGACGCACCGGGGATGGTGCGGGTGGTGCTGGATCTGAAGAAGCGGGCCACACGGCCCGGCGAGCCGCCCGCAGCCGTGGAGAATTAGCACCTGCGGGTGCGATCCACTCCGTCGTCGCAACACCCTGCACGCTAGAATCCCGCCCCTTCGCGCCGGCCGTTTTCACGTTCCGGCGCTGCCCCTGTTTTCCGTGATTTCGCCCATGCCCGTCTTTCCCGTTCCTCCCCTCCCCAGGCCCGGACAGCAGCGCGCCTGGTGGCGTGCGCCCGCCTCGGCTTCCGCGCTGGCGTGGTCGATCGCGCGTGCCGCCAGCGCGCATGCGGGCACCCTGCTGGTGGTCGCCAGGGACAACCACGGGGCGCACCAGCTCGAATCGGATCTGCGCACCCTGCTCGGTGCCGACGGCGACGTGCCGGTGATCCCGTTCCCCGACTGGGAAACCCTGCCCTACGACCAGTTCAGCCCGCATCCGGACATCGTGTCGCAGCGCCTGGCCGCGTTGCACGGCCTGCCCACGCTCAAGCGCGCAATCGTGATCGTGCCGGTGCAGACGCTGATGCAGCGCCTGCCGCCGCTGCGCTACGTGATCGGCAGCAGCTTCGATGTCCGGGTCGGGCAAACGCTCGATCTGGATGCGGAAAAGCGCCGCCTGGAATCGGCCGGCTACCGCAACGTGCCGCAGGTCTTCGACCCAGGGGATTTCGCGGTGCGCGGCGGCCTGCTCGACGTCTATCCGATGGGCGCGGACAGGCCTTACCGGGTCGAGTTGCTGGACGATGCGATCGACTCGATCCGCGCGTTCGACCCGGAAAGCCAGCGTTCGCTCGACCGGACCGAGGCGGTCAGGATGCTGCCCGGGCGCGAGGTGCCGCTCGACGATGAGGCGCTCAAGCGCGCGATGGATGCCCTGCGCGATCGCTTCGACATCGACACCCGGCGCAGCGCGCTGTTCCAGGACCTCAAGGCCGGGCTGGCGCCGGCGGGCATCGAGTACTACCTGCCCATGTTCTTCGCCCAGACCGCAACTCTGTTCGACTACCTCGGCAAGGACGCGCTGCCGGTGCTGGCCGAAGGCGTGCACGAAGCGGCCGACCATTTCTGGCAGACCGTGGGCGAACGCTACGAACAGCGTCGCCACGACATCGAGCGTCCGCTGCTGCCCCCGGGCGAGTTGTACCTGTCACCAGACGCATTGCGCGAACGACTCAACCAGGGCAGCCGGATCGAAGTCTGCGACGCAGGCCATCCGCGCCGCGCCGACGCGCAGCCCCTGGGCGACCAGCCCGCACCCGACCTGCCCCTCGCCGCAAAGGATGCCGAGCCTGCCGCCGCGCTGAAGACGTTTCTGGCGAATTATCCGGGGCGGGTGCTGATCGCGGCGGACACCGCGGGGCGGCGCGAAGCCCTGCTGGAGGTATTGCAGGCAGCCGCCTTGCAGCCGGAAGTCCTGCCGGACTTTACGAGTTTCCTCGAAGCGTACACGCCCGCCAAAGGCCGGACCGCCGCCGACCCGCGCGGCTTCGCCATCGCGGTCGCCCCGCTCGACAATGGCTTCGCGCTCGACGATCCGCAGATCGCCGTCCTCACCGAACGCCAGCTGTTCCCGGAGCGCGCCGCGCAGCCGCGCCGGCGCAAGCGCGCGGGGCGCGAACCCGAAGCGATCATCCGCGACCTGGGCGAACTGAGCGAAGGCGCGCCGATCGTGCACGAGGATCATGGCGTCGGCCGCTATCGCGGGCTGATCACCCTGGACGCCGGCGGCCAGCCCGGCGAGTACCTCGACATCGAATACGCCAAGGGCGACCGGCTGTACGTGCCGGTCGGCCAGCTGCATCTGGTCAGCCGCTATTCCGGCGCATCGCCGGACACGGCGCCGCTGCACAGCCTCGGCGGAGAGCAGTGGACCAAGGCCAAGCGCAAGGCACAGGAAAAGGTGCGCGATGTGGCCGCCGAACTGCTCGAGATCCAGGCCAAGCGCCAGGCGCGCGCGGGCCTGGCGCTGGAAGTGGACCGTGCGCTGTACGAACCGTTTGCGGCCAGCTTCCCGTTCGAGGAAACGCCGGACCAGCACGCCGCGATCGAGGCGGTGATCCGCGACCTGGGCAGTGCGCAGCCCATGGACCGTGTGGTCTGCGGCGACGTCGGCTTCGGCAAGACCGAGGTCGCGGTGCGTGCGGCCTTCATCGCGGCGACCGCCGGCAAGCAGGTCGCGGTGCTGGTGCCGACCACGCTGCTCGCCGAGCAGCACTACCGCAACTTCCGCGACCGCTTCGCCGACTGGCCGCTGAAGGTCGAGGCGCTGTCGCGCTTCAAATCGGCCAAGGAGAACAAAGCCGAGCTCGAGCGCCTCGCCGAAGGCAAGATCGATGTCATCGTCGGCACCCATCGGCTGTTGCAGCAGGACGTGCGCTTCAAGGACCTGGGCCTGGTGATCGTGGACGAGGAACAGCGCTTCGGCGTGCGCCAGAAGGAGGCGCTCAAGGCGCTGCGCGCGAACGTGCACCTGCTCACGCTGACCGCCACCCCCATTCCGCGCACCCTCAACATGGCCATGGCCGGCCTGCGCGACCTGGCGATCATCGCCACGCCTCCCGCGCACCGGCTCGCGGTGCAGACCTTCGTGATGCCCTGGAACAGCGGTGTGCTCGGCGAGGCGTTCCAGCGCGAACTCGCGCGCGGCGGACAGGTGTATTTCCTGCACAACGACGTCGAAAGCATCGGCCGGATGCAGCGCGAACTGGCCGAGCTTGTGCCCGAGGCCAGGATCGGAATCGCCCACGGCCAGATGCCGGAGCGCGAACTCGAGCAGGTGATGCTGGATTTCCACAAGCAGCGCTTCAACGTGCTGCTGTGCTCGACCATCATCGAATCGGGCATCGACATCCCCAACGCCAACACCATCATCATCAACCGCGCCGACAAGTTCGGGCTGGCACAGTTGCACCAGCTGCGCGGACGTGTCGGCCGATCGCACCATCGCGCCTATGCCTACCTGGTGGTGCCGGATGCGCGCAGCATCACCGCCGATGCGCGCAAGCGGCTCGAGGCCATCGTGTCGATGGACGAACTCGGGGCAGGATTCACCCTGGCCACCCACGACCTGGAAATCCGCGGCGCGGGCGAACTGCTCGGCGAGGACCAGAGCGGGCAGATGACCGAGGTCGGCTTCAGCCTGTACACCGAACTGCTGGAACGCGCGGTGCGCTCGATCCGGCAGGGCAAGCTGCCCGATGTCGACGAGCCGCTGCATCGCGGCGCCGAAGTCGAGCTGGGCCTGCCTGCGCTGATCCCGGAGGACTACCTGCCCGACGTGCACGCGCGCCTGACCCTGTACAAGCGCATCAGCAGCGCACGCGACGCGGAAGAGCTGCGCGAGCTACAGGTCGAAATGATCGACCGCTTCGGCCTGCTGCCCGACCCGGTTAAGCACCTGTTCGCCATCGCCGAACTCAAACTGCAGGCCACCCGCCTTGGCATCCGCAAGCTGGCGCTGGGCCCGGCGGGCGGGCGCGTGCAGTTCGTCGAGAAGCCCGACGTCGACCCGATGTCGATCATCCGCATGATCCAGGGGCAGCCCAGGCACTACCAGATGGACGGCCCGGACAAGTTGCGGGTCAAACTGGACCTGCCCGACGCGGCGACCCGGTTCAATGCAGCACGAGGGTTGCTTACCACCTTGCGGCCTGCCGCCTGATGGCGCGATCGTCCGAAGCGACGGGCAACGTTCTCGATATCCTCTATTGTGCAGGATCGACTGCTCGACGACATCGCGGCAGTTCGAGCGTCTGCGCCTCTGAATGGAGCCAACCCATGCGCCTGTCCGCCCTGCTCGCCTGCCTCTGCCTGCTGCTGTCAACAGCGTGCGCTGCGCCGCAGGCAAGAGATGCGTCGGTCGCCTTCGTCGTGGTCCGGCATGCGGAGAAGGCCAAGGATGATCCGCGCGACCCGTCGCTGAGCGAAGCCGGACAGGAACGCGCACGGGCACTGGCGCGAAATCTCCAGGACCAGCCAATCGTGGCCGCCTATGCGACCCAATACCGTCGCACCCGCCAGACCGCGCAGCCTGCAGCGGACGCGCACGGCGTCACCGTGATCGCCTACGACGCCGACTTTCCGGCGAGCGCTTTGGCGGCGCAGCTGCGCCGCGATCATGCTTCGGGCACCGTGCTGGTGGTCGGCCACAGCAATACCGTTCCCGACATCGTCGCGGCACTGTGCGGCTGCGCGGTGTCGCCGCTCGCCGAGAGCGACTATGGCGACCTGTATCGGGTCACGAACGCCGCCGGCGCAACCCCTCAATTGACCCATGAGCATTTCTGAGTCGACATGACCGGGCAATCCAGTTCCTGGAACGGCGACGTAGCCGCCGCGCGTGCGCTCCAGGCCGAACTGGCGTCGCGCGTCCTGGTCCGCGACAGTTTTGTCAGACCGCTGCGCACCGTCGCAGGTTGCGATGTCCGCTTCGAGGACCAGGGCACCACCGGCCATGCAACGGTCGTGGTGCTGGACGCGGACACATTGGAACCGATCGAGCAGCGCGTGGCGCGCATGGCCGCGACGTGGCCCTACGTTCCAGGCCTACTGAGTTTTCGTGTGCTTCCGATGCTGCTGGCGGCGTTCTCGCAGCTGTCGCGCGCACCTGACCTGCTGCTCGTTCCGGGGAACGGCATCGCCCACCCGTGCAGGTTTGGCATCGCAGCGCACCTGGGCGTTGCCACCGGCCTGCCCAGCATCGGTGTTGCCCGACATGTCCTGACCGGCACCAACGCGACGCAGCTGCACGAAATGCGCGGCGCCTTCGTGCCGCTGCGCCAGGGGCGCGAACAGATCGGCTGGCTGCTACGCAGCAAGGTCGGGGCCGATCCGCTGGTCGTGTCGCCGGGACATCGCGTGGCGATGGCCTCGACTGCGGAACTGGTGATGCGCTTCGTGACCGGCTTCCGCCTGCCCGAACCGATACGGCTCGCAGTCCAGCCCGACGCGCGCGACGACTGAGCTCACAACTGGCGCGTCGGGATCGCGCCGCGCCTCGCGTCCTGCGCATCGCGCTGCGACTGCTCGACCTGGCGTTGTTGTTCCTGCGTCCGCTGCGCCTGCAGTTGCTGGGCTTCGATGACCCGGTCGCCGTGGGGCTGCACCGCCTCGGCATGCGCGACGTAGCCGCGCATCGCCGGATCCACCGCGTGCCGGTCGACGAAGAAGTAGCCGGCACCATCGTCGCTCGCGACGACACGGTCGATGCGCGCCAGTCCGACCGCCGCCGCCTGCAGCGCGATCGCCAGCGCGACCCGCTCGAGTTCGCGGCGATCCTTGAATCGCTGCGGACCCAGCAATTCCAGCCCCTGCAGGGCCTGCTGGTAGAACGCATGGTGCGGATTTGCCGGATCCGAGATCAGCAGCGTGTCCTGGTCCTTCTGCAACGGGTCTATGGTGGCGACCTCCGCGGGCTTCGCGGCTTCGGCGGCCGCGCGCGCGGCGGCGATCGCTGGGTCGATACCGGTAGTCATCGCATGCTCCTTGCCGATGGTCGCCGCGAGCATAGGCGATGCGGCGTTGGGAATCCGTTGCGTCCCATGCCTGCGCATGCACCCGGCGTTCATGCGAATGCGTTTAGATATCGGCACCCGGCAAGGAGCGCACCGATGCGGAATATCGTTTCGAGCAGCATCACGCTATCGGCCCTGCTGCCGCTGTCGCTGGCCGCCTGCGCCAGCGTCGCCGGCAGCAATGAGACCGCGATCAGCGACGGAGTGGATTTCCGCATGCAGGTCGGCCAGGCCGTCACCCTGGCCGACCGCAGCCGCCTGCGCTACCTGCGTGTGGTCAACGATTCACGCTGCCCGCCGGGCGTGCATTGCGTCTGGGCCGGCGACGCGATCGTGGCCTTCGAGTGGTCGCCCTCCGGCGAAGCGGCACAGGGATTCGAACTGCACACCGGGCTCGAGCCGCGGTCGCATGCGATCGGTGCACGCCGACTCGTGCTGAAGTCGCTCGAACGCGGCCCCGACCCGGCCGCGAACCTGCGGGTGGAAACCGGTCCATAGCGGGACGGTTCCCGGCATCGCAGCAGGCTGGCAGCGGCTCGCACCCGCATGGGGCGGTCCGCTGCAGGAGCGGAAAAGCGCGTTGCGCCGGTGCGGCCCCGGGCGCCGGCAATGCGTGACATCCTGCGGTCTATCGCACCTGACGGACCGGACATGCCACTGATCATCGCTCCACGCGTCCACGACCTGGGCGGCTTCCAGGTTCGTCGTGCCGTACCCAGCATCCAGGCGCGCAGCGTCGGACCCTTCGTCTTCGTCGACCATATGGGTCCGGCGATCTTCGAACCCGGACGCGGCATCGACGTGCGCCCGCATCCGCATATCGGCCTGGCCACGGTGACCTTTCTCTGGGCCGGGACCATCCACCATCGGGACACGCTGGGCAGCGCCCAGGACATTTCCCCGGGCGACGTGAACTGGATGACCGCCGGTCGCGGCATCGCCCATTCCGAACGCACACCGCAAGCGCTACGCGCCAATGAGCAGCCCTTGCACGGCATGCAGACCTGGGTGGCGCTGCCGAAGGCGCACGAGGAGGCCGAACCGGCGTTCCACCACCACCCAGCCGCGACCCTGCCCGAGCGCGAGCATCGCGGCGCGCGCGTACGCGTGATCGCCGGTCGAGGCTTCGGCATGGCCTCGCCGGTGCGGGTCTTCGCCGATACCTACAACGTCGCCCTCGACCTGCAGGCCGGGGCGGAACTGGAGATCCCGGACGACGCCGTCGAGCGCGCGCTCTATGTGCTGGAGGGCGAGGCCCAGCTCGACGGCGCGGATCTGCCGGCGAAGCATCTGATCGTGCTCGATCGCGGCAGCACCGCGAGGTTGCGGGCGAAGACGCCGCTCAAGGCCATGCTGCTGGGCGGCGAGCCGCTGGATGCACCGCGACACCTGTGGTGGAACTTCGTCTCGAGTTCGCGCGAGCGCATCGAACAGGCCAAGGCCGATTGGGAAACAGGGCGTTTCGGGTTGATCCCCGGCGACAGCGAGGAACGCATTCCATTGCCTGAAAGGTGAACCCGGTCACGGAAGTTTCGGACCTGGCGTCGCAAGATCTGTTGCACGGCAGCATGCCGTTCAGGGGGACAACTCATGAGCAACCTTTACCGGGTGGCATTGGCCATCCTTGTCTTGGCGCCGGGGGCGGCCTTCGCACAATCGCCGGCGAGCTGCCCGAGCCTGCCGGCCGACACCGGCCTGACCTGGGAGCAACTCGATGGACCGGGCTTCGTGTTCTGCCGGGCGCTCCGGGGCGATGGCAGCGAGGCGTTTGCGGTCACGATCTCCGACAGCAGCCCGTTCGAGCCCAATCGCCGCAATCGCGCCGAGCCCACGAGCATCGCCGGGCACCAGGGCCACTGGTACCGTAGCGAAATCGCCGGGCAGGACGTGATCGCGCGCGAAACGCTGGTCGAGGTGGATGGCGGGAAGGTCGCCCACATCAGCCTGCGCGCCGCGGACGAAACCCAGAAGGCGCAGGCCATGCAGCAAGCCCATGCGCTGCGCTTCGAAGACGCGCGGCTGAGCAGCAACTGAGTCCCGGCACGGCGGTCTTTAACGGGATGCAAACACTTCCCCGGGCGCTCTGACCGAGCATTCGCGGCGGCCCGACGACGGGCCGCAACCTGGGGAAGGGACATGAGCAAGCGACTCGTCGCCGAGTTTCTCGGCACGTTCTGGCTGGTGCTGGGCGGCTGCGGCAGCGCCGTCCTGGCGGCGAATTTCGGTGGCGAGGGCAACCCGCTGGGCATCGGCCTGCTCGGCGTCTCGCTGGCGTTCGGCCTGACGGTACTCACCGGAGCCTACGCGTTCGGTCATATTTCCGGGGGCCATTTCAATCCCGCGGTCAGCTTCGGCCTGTGGGCCGGCGGCCGCTTCCCGCTCAAGGATCTGCTGCCCTACGTGGTCGCGCAGGTGCTCGGAGCGGCGCTGGCCGGGTTCGTCCTGTTCCAGATCGCCAGCGGCGCAGCGGGCTTCGTGATCGATCCGGCCGCGGCCGGGGTCTTCGCCACCAACGGGTTCGATGCGCGATCTCCGGGCGGCTACTCGATGCACGCCGCATTGATCAGCGAGGTGGTGCTGACCGCGATGTTCCTGGTGGTGATCATGGGTGCCACCCACCGTCGCGCACCGGCAGGCTTCGCGCCGATCGCGATCGGTCTGGCGCTTACCCTGATCCACCTGATCAGCATTCCGGTAACCAACACCTCGGTGAATCCGGCGCGCTCCACCGGTGTGGCGCTGTTCGCGGGCGGCGGCGCGCTGGCACAGCTGTGGCTGTTCTGGGTGGCGCCGATCGTGGGCGGCCTGGTTGGCGGCGCGCTGTACCGCTGGCTCGCGCCGGAACGCGACTGAAGCCGCGTCGCAGCGACACAGGCGCCGGTTGACGGCGCCTGTGTTCCAGCTGCCACGCGCAAGCGCGCCTAGAAGCGGCCTTCCTGGTAATCCACGAAGGCCTGCATGACCTCCTCGCGGGTGTTCATCACGAACGGGCCGTAGCGCGCGACCGGCTCGCGTGTCGGCCGGCCGGCGATCAGGATCAGGCGCGCTCCGGCCCTGCCGGCGCGCAACGTGAGTGCGTCGCCGCCGCCCAGCACTGCGAGTTCCTGCGCCTCCAGCGGACGCGCATCCTCGCCCTCGCCGACCGTCAACCCGCCCTCGTAGGCATAGGCGAAGGCGTTGTGGCCTTCGGCCAGGCCCGTTTCCCAGGCCGCCTGCGGCTGCAGGACGATGTCGAGATAGGTCGGCTCGGTCGCGGGCTGCGCGATCGGTCCCTTCACCTCGCCGACCGCTCCGGCGATGACCTTTACTTCCACGCCTTGCGCAGGTGTCGCGACCGGAATCTGCTCCGGCGCGAATTCCTGGTAGCGCGGCTCGACCATCTTGTCCTTCGCGGGCAGGTTCACCCACAGCTGGAAGCCGCGCATGCGCCCTTCCTGCTGCTCGGGCATTTCCGAGTGCACCAGGCCGCGACCGGCGGTCATCCATTGCACGCTGCCCGATGTCAGCAAACCTTCGTTGCCATGGTTGTCGCGGTGCCGCATGCGCCCGTCGAGCATGTAGGTGACCGTCTCGAAGCCGCGGTGCGGATGGTCCGGAAATCCGGCCAGGTAATCCTCGGCGCGGTCGGTCCCGAACTCGTCCAGCAGCAGGAACGGGTCGAGCATCTCGAGCTGCGGGCCCCCGATCACGCGGGTGAGCTTGACCCCGGCGCCGTCGGAGGCCGGCGTGCCGCGCAGCTTGCGGGTGATGCGTGCAGGTTGGCGAATCGATGTGGCGGTGCTCACGGCAGGCTCCTGTGTTGGACTGGCCAGCATGTCGAGGCAGGTTTGCCCACGCCACAGCCCCGGTACTGGAACGCTGCTTTGCGCGCGGCGTGCTAACGGTGGACGGTGCGTGGCCGGATCGCCTTGGCCCGGTTGCGGCGAATGGTCCAGACCGTGGCCGGCGGGACGTTGCGCAGCACCAGTTCCCCGCGCCGGGCCGCGAACCCGAGTTCCAGCAGCAGACTCTGGTTGACCGGCGACAGGGGGCCGTAGGTGAACTGCACCATCACCCCGTCCGGGCCCAGGCAGGCGAAAGCCGATTGCAGGATCGCCGATTGGGTCTCGCGGCTCATGGTCAGTAGACCGAGCCCGGAGACGATCGCGTCGGCCGGGCCATGTTCGAGGTAGCCACTGGCCAGCGCCAGTTCCGCGGTATGCAGGGCATCGCCCTGGACCACGCGCGCGCCGGGCACCCTCGCCTGCAGCTGCGCGTGCAACGAAGCGTTGAGCTCGATGATCAGCAGGTCGTCCGGGGCGATGCCAGCATCCAGCAGCGCGTGGGTGATGACGCCGGTGCCCCCGCCCAGCTCGATGATCCGGCGCGCACCCTGCGGCAGTTCGGCCAGCACTGCCGCGGCCAGTTCCGGGCTGGAGGGAGCGATCGCAGCGGTCTGCCTGGGGTTGCGCAGCCATTGTCCGAAGAAGCGCAGGCTGTGGGCAGATCGACGCGACATGGGCCCCATCATGCGCCCGTCGTGCGGAGGAAAGGTGAAGCGCTTCGAACCGGGCGACCGCGGCCGTCCTTGACGCCTATCGCCCGCGCAGCCGCCAGCAGCGATGGATCCGCGCATGGCGCGCGAAATCCGGGCCAATGGTCGCAGGCGTGATGTCTTCCACGATCGCGAACGCGGACACCTGCGCCTCGTCCAGGCGGAAGCGGCGGAAGTTGTTGGAAAAATACAGCACGCCATCGCGCGCGAGCCTGGAAACTCCCGCCTGCAGCAGGCGCACATGATCGCGCTGGACGTCGAAATCGCCGGCGCGCTTGGAATTGGAGAAGGTCGGCGGATCGCAGAACACCAGGTCGTATTCCCCGCCATCGGCTTCGAGCCAGGCCATGGCATCGGCCTGCGCGATGCGGTGCCGGGTGCCGCCGATAGCGTTCTCGCGCAGATTGTCCGCCAGCCATTCCAGATAGGTGGCCGACAGGTCGACGCTGGTGGTGGTGGCCGCACCGCCCACCGCGGCATGCACCGTGGCCGCGCCGGTGTAGCAGAACAGGTTGAGAAAGCGCATGCCGCGCGCCCGTTCGGCGATCTGCAGCCGCAGCGGGCGATGATCGAGGAACAGCCCGGTATCGAGATAGTCGAACAGATTGACCTTCAGCCGGACCGCGCCTTCGCGGACCGTGAGGAACTGGCCGCGGTGATCGAAGCGGCCGTATTTCGATCCGCCCTTGCCCGGCTCGCGGGTCTTGAGCGCTACGCGCTCCTTGGGCACGTCGAACACCTCGCGCGCCGCCAGCAGGAGCTCGTTGAGCCGGCGCCGCGCGACCTCCACCGGAATCTCCGAGGGCGCCGCGTATTCCTGCACGTGCAGCCAGGTGGCGGCATCCGGCTCGGCCGTGTAGACATCGATCGCGGCAGCGTATTCGGGAATGTCGGCATCGTAGGCGCGCCAGCAGGTCACGCCTTCACGTTCGCGCCAGGACTTCAGCTTCGCCACGTTCTTGCGCAGCCGGTTGGCCACCATCTGCGCACCCTCGGGCAGCGTGCGCGGCTCCGGACGCGGACGCACCGCCGGGGCGATGGGATCGACCACGATCAAGGTGCATTCGATCGCGCCGTTGAACAGCTGGTATGTCTTCTTCGCCCGCAGACCGGTGGCGAAGGCGAGTTCCGCGTCCCCGCACAGCAGGCTGGCCCGCCACGCCGGAACTTCGCGCCGCAGCGCATCGCCGAGGCTGCGATAGATCGCGGGATCGGCCGCCAGGCGCGCATCGTAGGGCGGATTGCAAACGACCAGGCCCGGAAGCGGTGCCTCGCTTGCGGCTGACACCACCGGCAACGACAGCGTGGCAACGGCGCCGACCCCGAGGTCTAGCGAAGCCGCAACGCCGGCCGCCTGCGCGTTCTCGCGCGCGGCATGGATGGCATGCGGATCGAGATCGCGCCCGGCAAAACATGCGCGCAAGGCGGCGCGTCCTGCTGCCTCGCGCGCGCGCGCGTCGCCTATGAGATCTTGCCAACCGTCCAGGTCGAATCCCTTCCAGCGCGTCGGCACGGTGCTGGAGTAGCGCATCAACCCGGGTGCCACGTCCGCTGCCATCAGCGCGCCTTCGATCAGCAGGGTGCCGCTGCCGCACATCGGGTCGAGCAGCACGCCGCGGCTGCGGTACACCTGCGGCCAGCCGCCCCGCAGCAGCACCGCGCAGGCCAGCGTTTCCTTGAGCGGCGCTTCGCCCTGCACCCTGCGCCAGCCACGGCGATGCATCGCGCCGCCCGACAGGTCGATCGACACCACCGCCCTGCCCTTGCGCAGCACCAGATCGATCAGCACGTCGGGCGACTCGACATCGACATCAGGGCGCCGGCCATCCCGCTCGCGCAGGCGGTCGACCACCGCATCCTTCACCCGCTGCGCGGCGTAGCGTGCGTGAGTGACGGCGGTGCCGGAGACGTGTGCGTCGACCGCCAGACTCAGGTCCGCATCAAGGTGTTTTTCCCAGGCGATCGTCGATGCCCCGGCATACAAGGCGTGTTCGTCGGGGCAATCGAATTCGGCCAGCGGCCACAGCACCCTGCTGGCCAGCCGCGACCACAGCACCGCGCGTTGCGCGTCAGCCAGTCCACCTTCGGCGTTGACCCCCGCGATCGTCGCGGTCGCCCTGGCGCAGCCGAGCGCGAGCAGTTCATCCGCAAGCAGATATTCCAGGCCCTTGCCGCAGCTGACGAAAAAGCGCGCGGTCACTTCTGTACGGCCTGCTGTTGCGCGCGATCGGCGCGACGGAAGACTCTTCGGGCTGACACTCGTGGCGCAGTCGCACCCATGGGGGCCCCTACAGCGACCGCAGCAGTTCGGCAAAAGCCGCTGCCGAGGTGTCGACGTTCGCCGACAGCCGATGGCTGTCGGCAACCAGCAGCAGTCGCGCGCGCCGCGCCCTGGCCCAATCGAATACGTCCTGCGCGGGAATCAGTTCGTCGTCCCAGCCATGCAACAGGCTGATCGGCACGTCGGCGGCGGCCTCCAGCGCCGGCAGCGGCCCCATCGTCAGCGGCGGCGCCAGCAGGAACAGGCCGCGCACCGGTACCTGCAGGGAGACCCGTGCGGAAATGTACGAACCCAGGCTGGAACCGGCCAGCACCAGCGGTCCGCGTTCGGCGGCCTCGCGCGCAAGTCCGAGCAGGCGCTGAAGTCGTGCAGGAACATCGCCGAGTTCGCCCACTTCGCGCCTGGCATCCAGGTCGGTGTAGTCGGGCCGTTCGTGGGTCCAGCCGAGCTGCCCGGCCACTTCGGCCAGCGCGGTGACCTTGGTGGCATCGGGTCCGCTCTCGAAGCCGTGCGACAGGATGCAGTGGCCCTTGCTCAAGCGCCTTCTTCCACCGCGATGACTGCGTCGCCCAGGCGGATGTCACCGCCGCGCAGGATCCGCGCGCAGATGCCGCCATGCCCGCGCATCGCGTTGTAACCACCTTGGCCCAGCGCGTCCTCCATGCGTGAACACGGATCGCAGGGGCCGGTGCCTTCGAGCAGCACTTCGCCGATCCGGAAGCGGCGGTCCTTGAGCGCCACCAGCGGAATCCCGGAGACCACCAGATTGCGCCGCAGGGTCGCAGGCAGGATTGCCGCATGACCCGACAGCGCTGCGATCGCCGGCAGATGTTCGGCCTGCAACAGGGTGATGCCGCGCTTGCCGCTGCCGCTTCTGGACAGCGTGTAGCGATCGCCAGCCAGGCCGGCGCCGTCGTGGGCTTCGACGCGTTCGAGCTCGCGCATCGGAACATCGCGCGCCGGTCGCACGCCGATCCAGTCCACGCGCCCCGCGCGCGGCAGCTGCGCGAACAGGTGTGCGAGTTCCGAATCCGGGGAAAGACGTGCCATCGGTGAATGCTAGCATCGGGCCATGCCGCTTCATTCCCTGGACGTCCACGTCGATGCCCTGCCCTACCAGACGCGGCTGGCTGCGCGCGATCCCGGCGACATCGACCTCGTCGTGATCCATTGCACCGAATTGCCCGACCTCGCCACTGCACGCGCGTACGGCGAGCGGGTGCTTTATCCCGAGTCCGGCACCGGCAACAGCGGCCATTTCTACATCAACCGCGACGGTGCCACGCATCGCTGGGTCGATATCGACCGCGTGGCGCACCATACCCGCGGCTACAATCCACGCTCGCTGGGGATCGAGCTGGTGAATACCGGCCGCTATCCGCACTGGCTCGATTCCCGCCACCAGGCGATGGCCGAGCCTTATGAACCCGGTCAGGTCGACGCGCTCATCGCATTGCTGGAGCAGTTGCAAGCCGCGTTGCCGAATCTGGCCTACATCGCCGGCCATGAGGACCTGGACACCACCGAGGTGGCGGCCGACGACGATCCCTCGCTGAGGGTACGACGCAAGCGCGACCCAGGGCCGCTGTTTCCCTGGCCGCGAATCCTGGCCGCGAGTTCCCTGAAGCGGCTGCCCTAGCAGGGGGCCGTACAATTAGCGGCCGTTTCCCGCATCTGAGCGCATGACCTCCCCCGTTTCCGAACTGATCGAACTGCTGTCGCTGGAACGACTCGAGGACAATCTGTTCCGTGGCCAGAGCCGCGACATCGGCACCAAGTACGTCTTCGGCGGCCAGGTGCTGGGGCAGGCGCTGTCAGCGGCCCAGGCGACGCTGGAAGGCGGTCGCGACAACGGCGTCCCGCTGCGCACCGCGCATTCCCTGCACGCCTATTTCCTGCGCGCGGGCGACATCGAACACCCGATCGTCTACGACGTGGATCGCACCCGCGATGGCGGCAGCTTCTCGGTGCGCCGGGTCAGCGCGATCCAGCACGGCAAGGTGATCTTCTTCTGCGCGGCATCGTTCCAGGAGCTCGAGCCGGGCGCCGAACACCAGTTGTCGATGCCCGCGCTGCCGCAGCCGGAGGACATCGAACCCGCGCACGCCGTTCCCGAGGAAGTGCTGGCCAAGCTGCCGACCAAGGTCCAGCGCTGGCTCAGCCGCACCGGGCCGTTCGAATTCCGCCATGTCTATCCGCGCGATGAACTCAAGCCGCCCAAGCGGCCGCCGTTCCAGCAGGTGTGGTTCCGGCTCGCGGAAAAGGTCGGCGATCCGCCGGAACTGCACCGGGCCCTGCTCGCCTATGCGTCCGACTTCCAGCTGCTGGGTACCGCGACCTATCCGCATGGCATCAGCTATTACCAGCCGGATGTGCAGATGGCCTCGCTCGACCATGCGCTCTGGTTCCACCGTCCGTTCCGGGCCGACGACTGGCTGCTGTATTCCATTGACAGCCCCAGCGCGCAGAACTCGCGCGGACTGGCGCGCGGCATGATCTACGACCGGACCGGGCGTCTGGTCGCCAGCACCGCACAGGAAGGATTGATCCGGGTGGTGCAGGATGCCACCTGTGCGCCGCCGGCGGTGAACAGCTGATGCGTCAGGTCTTCACCAGCCCGCGGATCGAGAACGTCGAGGGTGTCGCCAAGATGCTCGAGGACGCGGGCATCGAGGTGCGCATCACCCACGGACGTTCCTATCGCGGCGCCATCCGCGGCAACTTCAGCTACCGCGCCGATGAACGCGAGCGCCAAGGCCCGCAACCCGCGGTCTGGATCGTGCGGTCGGAAGACCAGCCGCGCGCCCGGACGATGCTCCGCGAAGCCGGCCTGCTCGAATCCACCCGCACCCCGTCCGACAGTTTCCTCGCTGCGACCGTGCACGGCGGCGAGGCCGGCGCCGGCGGCGATCCGCGCCGCAAGCGCGCGTTTCGGCTGAAGATCGCCCTGCTGGTGGTGATCGCGGTGGCCGTGGCGCTGGGGTTCCTGGCTTTGCGCAAGGCGCCACCGGCCGTCCCCGCGACAGCCGCGCCGGCGACGGCGTCCTCCTCATCGGCGGGCGAACCCGGCTATGTCATCGCCACGCCTCCGGCGCTGGCCGAGACCCTGCTGCGGATCGAACTGGAGGCGCAGGCGCCGGCGTTGGCCTGCATCGCCATCGACGGTAAGGATCCGCCGCCCGAACTGCTCGCGCGGCTGGGGAACGGGGATCGTTCGCTGCAACCGTCGTCGACCTGCGACCGGGCGCACGCCGACCTGCGCTTCGACGTCAACCAATACCGCACCGATGGCTCCGGCGTCGGGACCGTGCGGCTGGACATGGTCCACCACACAGGTGACGAAGAACAGCCCGAAACGCGTACGCTGGAAGTGGAACGCACCGGCGACACCTGGCGCATCCTGCGGATGTTGTAGCGCTCCCGCCCTCGTAGGAGCGACGTGAGTCGCGAGCTTTCCCCGAGGCCCCGCTGTTCTGGAAAGGGCTCGCGACCCACGTCGCCCCTACAAACTCGCCCATGAAAAAGCCCGCGCATCGATGCGCGGGCTCGGCCTTTCGTTGACGCCTGCAGAAATCAGGGGTGCCGCCGCGGCTGCAGTTCCTGCTGGCTGAGGAAACCGTCCCGGTTCTCGTCCATCCAGGCGAACGACTTCTCCAGTCGCGGCATCTTCTCGCCCACTTCCAGCTTGCTCAGCTTGCCGTCCTTGTTGATGTCGGCCGCGGCGAAGCGTTCGGCCGAACGCCTGGCGAATTCCGCGTCGCGCTGCGGGCGCATGCGCTCGTGGTAGTCGCTCACTTCGCTGCGCACCAGGTAACCATCGCGGTTGGCATCCAGTGCGGCGAAATCGGGTGCCTGGTGCAGCGGCTTGTGCGCCCCAGCGTCCTTGCTCATGGCGGCCATCCGCCCGGCGCGTTCGGCCCTGCCCGCGTCGAACTCGGCGCGGCTGATGCGTCCGTCGGCATCCTTGTCCAAGCGCGCAATGCCTTCATGGCCGCCGCCCCGGCCGCCGCGATGGCCACGCTTCCAATGCGGACGTTCAGCTGCGCTGAGCTTGCCATCCTTGTTCGTGTCCAGCTGATCGAACTTTGCGGCGAAGCGGGGATGGTTTGCCGCTTCGGCACGGTCGATCGCGCCGTCATTGTTGGCATCCAGCTTTGCGTGCCCGCGATGCTGGGCGTGCTCGGCTGCCTGCGGGGCGGCAATGGCCGCGGTCGTGGCGACGGCGGCGAGCAGTGCCGCCGCGATCAGGGTCTTGCGATGCATGGTCCGGTCTCCTGGGGAGGCGGCACCGTGCCGCCATGCCGCGATCAACGCCCGGGCCGGTTCTGGGTTGACTCCGGGCGTGGCCCGTTCAGTGAAGCGACAGTCGCAACCGGCGCGATCCGCGGCGCTATGCTGGTGCCATGGACGGGTTGGCACGCACGCTTTCGATACTCGGGCATCCGGTGCTGGTGTTGCCGGTGGCAGTCTGGTTCGCGGCCGCGCCCGGCTACGCCAGGGGCGGCCGGATGCTGGCCGGGTTTGCCGTCTTCGGTCTGCTGGTGATGGGCTGGTCGTGGTGGCAGGTGCGTCGCGGCCGCTGGCTCCACGTCGATGCGAGCGCCCATGCCGAGCGCCGTGCGTTGAACCGCTTCCTGCTGTTCGCCCTCGCGTTCGGCACGCTGCTGGCATGGCGCTTCGCAGCTGCACCCGTGGCGCTGGCAATCGCCTTGTCGGGGTTGCTGGTGTTCGCGGCGGTGCTGTCGGCACGCTGGTGCAAGCTGTCGCTGCATGTTGCATTCGCGACCTATGCCGCGGTGCTGTTATGGCGCCTCGGCCTCTGGGCCGTGGGGCTGGGGTTGGCCTTTGCTACTGCGCTGGCATGGTCGCGACTGGTGCTGGAGCGGCATGCGCAACGCGACCTGTTTGCCGGCGCGGTTGCAGGTGGCGCGGCAGGCCTGCTGTTCTGGCGCCTGCTCGGCTGGCAGGGACACTGACATGCGCGAGGCCGAGGAACTGCGCGTCTTCCACACCGGCGAGCACGTCTGCGGGTATTTCCCCGACCGCATCGCGCGCGACCTGGTGATCGATCCGCGTGACCCACGCCTGGCCCAGCATTATCCGGTCGCGCTGGGATGGGGCTTCCGCCGCTCCGGAGATCTGGTCTACCGCCCGCACTGCCGTGGGTGCCGCGCATGCCTGGCGGTGCGCATCCCACTCACCGACTTTGCACCCAACCGGAGCCAACGCCGGTGCCTGGCGCGCAATGCGGACATCGACGCGCGCGTGGTGCCGGCGCAACGCTCCGACGAACACGTGGCGCTGTATCGCCGCTACCTGCAATCGCGCCACGCGGGCGGCGGCATGGACGATCACGGCGCGATGGAGTTCGACCAGTTCCTGATCGGCAGCTGGTCCGATGGCCGCTTCCTGGAGCTTCGTCAACACACAAGCCATCAATTGCTGGGCGTTGCGGTCACCGATCTGGTGGAGGACGCGCTGTCTGCGGTCTATACCTTCTACGATCCCGACGCCTCCGCCCGCAGCCTGGGCACGTTCGCGATCCTGCAGCAGATCGCGTGGGCAAGGCGCGAGGGGCGGCGCCATCTTTACCTGGGCTACTGGATCGCCGGCCACGACAAGATGGACTACAAGCGCCATTTCCGCCCGATCGAAGGCTTCGACGGACGTCAATGGCGGCGACTGCGCTTCGAGTAGGTCGCCGGCCCGCCGGTCGACCAGAAGCTTTCTATCCGGGGATCGCGATGTCGAAGTGCATGACGTCCTCGCGGATGCCCAGCTTCGTATACAAGGCCACTGCCGGGTGGTCGCCGTAGTCGGCCTGCACGAAGATCACCCAGGCCCGGCGCGCGGCGGCGATCTGCTGCAGCTCGCGAATCAGCCCCGTCGCGATGCCCTGGCGCCGGTGCTCCTGGTCCACCGCCAGATCGTAAAGGTAGATCTCGCTGCGGGCCTGCTCGAACTTCGGTAACTCATAGGCGACCAGCGCGCCCACCACCTCATCGTCCTCGAGCGCGACCAGCGCGATGACATATTCGTTGCCCAGCAGGCGTCGGAAGTACTCCGCGTCCGGCCGAGATCCGGCGTAGGTTGGCATGTCGCCGAACGCCTCGCCGAACAAGGTGAGCATGCCCTCGGTCGGCCCGAGCGTGTCCGCGTCGAGGCGGCGGATCACCACGGCCGCTTTATTCGGCGTATCCACGTGCTGCCCCTCCGACTGCGACCGGATGGCGCCGGCGGCACGTCCGCGCTGTGATCCGAAGCCCTGCGCACGGCGTCTGGTGAGGCCTCTACCTGTGGCGGGCCGGCCGCGGTCCACCTGGCGGCATTGGGGTACTCCGGCCCACGGCCGCACCCGGACCGTCGAACCGGTCGACGTTGAGCTGCAGGTTGAAGACCTTGCTGTCGCCATCTTCGTCCACGTGCTCCTTGCAGTAGTTCACCGTGGCGGCGTTGTAGCGACTGGTGCCTTGCGAGGACCAACCAAACCCGGTGGTCATGCTGCCGGTCACCGGCCGCGCACTGCCGTCCACCGCCGTGGGGCAGGCCGAGTGCTGTGCGATGGTGCCCTCTTCCGTCGGCAATGACTTGTCGCCGTACCAGGTGCCGGGCGGATCGTTGCGGTAGGGGCTGGCGAACAGCGGCTTCTCAGGCAGCTTCGTGTCCAGCACGGTGCCGCTGTCTGCGGCATGGGCGGCCGGCATGGCGCTCCCCAGCGCCAGCGACAGAAGGAGAACTTTGCTTGCGCGCATGGGGATTCCGGGAACCCTGCAGTCGGAGCAGAACCGGCGCCACGGCCGCGCGGCGCGATCTCACGCTAGCAACACATCATTGAACGGCATCTGTCCGTGGCCGCGCATGCAGATCGCACGCCGATTGCCGCCCTACGCCGATCCCGTGGTTAGCCCGGCTGGCGCGCGTAGCTGACGGTCAGCAATTCCCAGATGTGGCCGTCGGGCTCCTCCCAATAGACGATGCTGCCGCCATGCGCGGTATTGATCTGATGATCCATCGGCCCGTGCGGCATGCTCCGGTAGGCGATGCCCGCAGTCCGGATGCGATCGAGGATGGCTTCGAACTCCTCCGGGCCGACCCGGAAGCAGTAATGCTGCCTGGGCACGTTCTCGCCCCACTCGTCGAAGTCGAGGGTCAGGCCGTCGTTGAGATATACCGGCGAGAACGGCCCGACCCCGCTGGTCGCCCATGGCACGCCGAACAACTCGGCGATTCGCCTGGCCGACGCATTGCGGTCGCGGGCGGGAATGATGAGATGGTCCAGATGTGCGGTCATGGTGTCCTCTGCACAGCGACAGATCCGTGCGGCGAGCGATCCGGCTCGTTGCGCGCCCCGGGCGCCGCCTAGATGCCCCGCATGTCAGCATAGATGATCCAGGCGGCGCACACCGCCGCAAAGTAGATCAACCCGAGCAGGGAAATCACCTGCGATCTACGCAGTTCAGGATGACGCTTTCCAACACTCACCGCATACGACAGCAGACCAAACGTCCCCAGGCTCCGGCCTTCCGCCGCTGCCCGATGCGCGATGTGCACGAAGTGATAGATCGAATAGGCGAAAGGCAGCAGCACGAAGCATTGACCAATGGCCACCACGTGCGTGACCGGCAAGCCGAACGGATATTCACCAAATGCCCTGACCAGTACGGGGCGCACGTCCGCCGAATACGTTGTCGCGACGACAAGCGCGCACAGCAGTAACGGGATCAGGAAATTGGCCGGCTTCGGCTCCATCAACGGCATTTCACGGTAGGCGTCTGGGCTGGATTCGATTCGCGCCGGGAACCTGGCTTCATCGGATGCCGAATTCCGGCGGCGATGCCGTGATCATGCCTTGCCGGACGCGTCACGCAACGCCCGGTTTGGGAGCTTGGGCATCGTCTTGGGGGTTCTGTTGCGTCGGCTGATCCGATTCGACTTTTGCCGCGTCGCCTTCATCGGCGATGGGCACCAGCTGCTGCACAACGCTCTTCAGCGCGTGCGGGCCGAAGCCGAACAGTTCATCGCTGCGGGCTGAGACGATCATGCGCACCATGCCGCTGGGCACCATGAGTTCCATCTCCACCTGCCTGCCGTCGGTGGTCTTGCCGTTGAGGGTCAGCTCGATGAGCGCGCCGCCGGTGTCGATGCCGGTGCAGATCACGTGCTGTCCTGCGGGGCCATCCTGCAGGTAGGGTTTGATCGCATCGCCCAACGCCTCGAGCGCCTGCGGGAAGAAGAAGACCGCGTAGCCGTTGTTTCCGTCCATGCCTGCCGTCGATGTCTGAGCCGTTCTGGCTGACTGCATGATCGCAGACCTGGGAGCCACGGCGTGAGACGCGGCCGTTCACCGGACCGTCACGAATCTGCGATGCTTCGGGCATGCACCGCCGTCCGCAGCTCTTGATTGCCCTCGCGCTGTCCGCGTGCCTGCTGGCGTGCGCACCGCAGAAAGAGCCGTTCGCGCGGCTGGCCGGGCTGGTGCTCGACGAGCGCCTCCGCGAGATCAGCGGCATGGCCGCTTCGCGCGTGCATGAGGACGTGCTGTGGCTGGTCAACGACGGCGGCAATGACGCGGCGCTGTACGCCGTGTCGAGGCGCGGTGGCGAACAGGCGCGCTTCGTGATCGACGGTGTGGCCAATACCGACTGGGAAGACCTGGCCGCGTTCGAACTCGACGGCCGCCACTACCTGCTGATCGCCGACACCGGCGACAACGGCGGCCTGCGCCGCACGCTGCAGTTGCACGTGGTGGAGGAGCCAGCGACCCTGGAAGACGGTTCGCTGAAGCCAGTGTGGTCGATCGCGTTCCGCTGGCCCGATGGCGCCCGCGACTGCGAGGCCGTGGCGGTGGATGCGGCCGCGGGCCAGGTCCTGCTGGTTTCGAAGAAGCGCCGTCCGCCCGAACTGTTTGCCTTGCCGCTGCGACCGGCCACCCGGCCGCAAACGGCGCGGAGACTGGGCACCCTGGCAGGCATTCCGCAGGCCGGGCAGCACGAGCGCCGGGGCAACCGGGTGCATGCACGGCTGCACGGCCAGGTGACCTCGGCCGACCTGTCGCCGGACGCCCGCACGCTGGCGGTCATGACCTACGGCGACCTGGTGCTGTACCGGCGCCACGGCACGAGCGAATCCTGGACGAAGGCGACCAGGCGGCGGCCCGAGTTGCGCGCCCTACCGTGGATTCCCCAGGCCGAGGCCGTGGCCTGGTCCGCCGGAGGGCGGGGCTTGTTCGCCACCGGTGAATTCAGCCCCGCACCGCTGTTCTACCTGGTGCCCTAGGGAACGACCGTTCGTCGGATGCTTCTGGAATTTTGATATCAATTTGATATCAATATCTCACCCACCCGCTCCGAGGTGGGGACCTCCGAGATCGTCGCCATGAAAGAACTGCCCCTTCGCTCTCTGCCCGGCATCCCCTTCCTGCTGGCCGTGCTGGTCGTCGCGGTGTTCGCCGCCTGGCTGTTCGTGAGCGGCACCCATCTGGACCCCCAGACCGGCACCCCTTCGGCCACCAGGCTGGTGGGTGGCGTGTTACTGGGCGCGCTCGCGTTTCTCAGCCTGATCGGCCTGTACAAGGTCGAGCCCAACCAGGCCGCAGTCCTGAGCCTGTTCGGCAAGTACGTCGGCACGGTCAAGGACAACGGCCTGCGCTGGAACAACCCCTTCTATGCCAAGCGCAAGGTCTCCATGCGCGTGCGCAACTTCGAGAGCGGCAAACTCAAGGTCAATGAGCTGGATGGTTCGCCGATCGAGATCGCCGCGGTGATCGTCTGGCAGGTCGTCGACGCGTCGGAGGCGGTCTACAACGTCGACGACTACGAAAGCTTCGTCCACATCCAGACCGAATCGGCGGTGCGCACGATGGCCACCAGCTATCCCTACGACCAGCACGAGGACGGTCAGATCGCGCTGCGCAGCCACGCCGCCGAGGTGTCCCAGCACCTCAAGGACGAACTGGCCGAACGCCTGGCCGATGCCGGCGTGCAGGTCCTCGATGCGCGCATCAGCCATCTGGCTTACGCGCCCGAAATCGCCCAGGCCATGCTCCAGCGCCAGCAGGCCAACGCGATCATCGCCGCGCGGACCCGGATCGTCGCCGGCGCGGTGGGCATGGTCGAAATGGCCCTGGCCGAGCTTCAGAAGAACGGCGTGGTGCAACTGGACGAAGAGCGCAAGGCGCAGATGGTCAGCAACCTGCTGGTGGTGCTGTGCGGCGAGCGCGCCACCCAGCCGATCGTCAACGCGGGCACGCTTTACTGATGCCGGCCCTATGCAGGAGCGACGTGAGTCGCGGGCTTTTCCCCGAGGCCATGAAGATCAGGAACTCGCGGCTGATGCCGCTCCTACGCAGGCCGCCAGCCGCATGAGCGAGAAGAAGGCCTATCCGCTGCGGATCAATGCCGAGGTGCTGGCAGCGGCGCAGCGCTGGGCCGACGACGAGCTGCGTAGCCTCAACGCGCAGATCGAGTATGTGTTGCGCGATGCGCTGCGCAAGGCGGGCCGGCTGCCGAAATCCAGGCACGGCAACGAGGGAGAGGAAAGCAAATGAGCAAGCGTTGGACTTACCAGGTGGTCGAGATCAAGCCCAGCTTTTCCGGTCGCGTGAATGCCGAGGCGATCCAGGCGGAACTCACCAGGCAAGGCGCATCCGGCTGGGAGCTGGTGCAGGTGTTGCATAGCGGCCACAGCCTGCAGCCCGCCAAACTGATCTTCAAGAAGGAGTTGTGACGATGAACCCGGGCATCGGAATGCTCGCGGCGCTGCTGGCGACTGCAGCCTTCTTGACCGCACCGCCTGTACCGGCGCAGGACGCGCCCTCACCTACGGCAATTGCCACACGGCTGCTCGATCGCATGAACGCGGGCGAGTACGCGCAGGCCGAATCCATGTTCACTGCCGAAATGGCGAAAGCGGTGCCCGCCGCCAAGCTCAAGGCGGTGTGGGAATCACTGCCTGCGCAGGCCGGAACGGCCAAGGGTCGCGGAGACCCGACGGTGGACACGCAGGGCGGCACGACCCTGGTCACGGTGCCGCTGCCATACGAAAAGACGGGACTCGTCGCGAAAGTGGCTGTCGCCGCCGACGGCAGGATCTCCGGTTTCCTGATCCAGCCGGCACCGCCACCCGCACCGGCTCCACCTGCCGACGATGCCGGTTTCAGTGAGCGCGATTTCGGGATCGGCACAGGCGATCGCGCCCTGCCCGGCACGCTGGCCATACCCAAGGGCGAGCCGCCCTCGGCGGGCTGGCCCACGGTGGTGCTGGTACACGGTTCCGGCCCGCACGACCGCGACGAGACCATCGGACCCAACCGGCCATTTCTCGACATCGCGCGCGGCCTGGCCGCGCAGGGGATCGCGGTACTGCGCTACGAAAAGCGGACCCAGGCGCGTCCGCAGGATTTTGCGGAGCGGGCCTACACCATCGACGACGAAACCACGGACGATGCCGTCGCCGCGATCGCGGCGTTGCGCGCCACCGAGGGCGTCGACCCGAAGCGGGTCTTCGTGTTCGGCCACAGCCAGGGTGGCATGCTTGCGCCGCGCATCGCTCTCAAGGCCGGCGATGTCGCTGGGCTCGTGCTGTTCGCCGCGCCGGCGCGGCCGCTGCTCGACATCCTCATCGAACAGAACGTGCGTATGGCGGTGCTGGGCGACGGCAAGACCAGCGACGCCGAGAGAGCGGCAATCGAAAGGCTCAAACTGCAGGTGCAGACTGCGCGCAAGGACGGCGACGCCGCGGCCGACGCGCTGCCGATGGGCCTGCCGGCGAGCTACTGGCGCAGTACCGATGCGGTGGATCCTGTCGTCGAGGCGCGCGAGGCGAAGTTGCCGATGCTGGTGCTGCAGGGTGCACGCGACATCCAGGTGGTGGATGCCGACTGGCAGCGCTGGCGCGCCGGCTTCCACGACGATCCGAAGGTCGCATTCAAGCTGTACGAAAAGCTCAACCACCTTGGCATCGCCGGGGAAGGTGAAGGCTCGCTGGCCGAATACGGCACGCCCGGCCAGCTCGATGCGCAGCTGATCGCCGATGTCGCCGGCTGGATCGAGGCGCACTGAACGATGAAGCAGACCGCGCAAAGACGGGCATTCCAGCTCGCGCCGCTGCAACACTGGACCTGGCTGCTCCTGGTCGCGTTGTGGATGGGCCTGATGCTCGTGGCGTACCTGGGAGGGACGCACCAGCAATCGGCAGCCAATCCGGTGCCGTGGTGGCTGGTGGTGCCGTTCGCCACCGCGCTGCTGCCGGTCGGACTGGGCGTGGCGCTGACCCACCGCTCCATCGGCATCGAAGGCGACAGGCTGGTGATCGCTGCGGCGCTCGTCTTCGCTCGCAAGGTCCCGGTCGCCGAACTGGAGCTGGACAAGGCGCGGGTGCTGAGCCTGGACGAGCGCACCGAGTTGAAGCCGATGCTGCAACTGGGCGGCTTCACCTTGCCCGGTTTCAACGCCGGTCATTACCTGCTGCGCAACCGCAACCGTGCGATCTGCCTGCTGACCGACCGGCAACGGGTGCTGGTGTTGCCGCGCCGCGACGGCCGTCTGCTGCTGCTCAGCCCGGAACAGCCGCAAGTCCTGCTCGATGCACTGCGCGTCATCGCGCAACACTGACCGCCGTTCCTCCTGCCAGGCGTGGCCAAGACCGAATGGAGGTCGTCATGCAATCAACGCGAAACCATTACGCGTCCGTTTCCGCCCTCGTCTTCGCCCTGGTCGCACTCGCGCAGGGCTGGCGCGCGATCGACGGCCTGCCGGTGCGCATCGGCGACTTCGACCTGCCCGTCGGCGCCTCGGCGGCGGTGGCGATCCTGTGCGGGGCACTCGCGGTCTGGGGCTGGCGTTCGCGCTGAAGAAGCGCTGCGCTAACCTGTGCGCATGCGTCCCCTGCCCCGCGTTCTGCACAACACCGCCGAGATCGAGATCTGGCCCGCATGGCTGCTGCGCGCGCGCAGCAACTCCGACGCGCGCGCACTGTCGCAGTCGCGCCAGGTCCTGCGGCGCAAGCGCGACGGCCGCTACCTGGCCGCGGTGCAAGCCGGTGGTCTGCTGCCGCTGGTCACGCATCTGATGCGTGAACCGGGCATCGACACGGCGCTGGATCTGCTCGATGCGCCGCGCCATGCCCGCCCTGGGCTGGATCACGTCGCTGCACTGCCGCTGGATCGCCTGCACGACAGACTCGATGCGCTCGGGCTCGACGACGGTTATGGCGTGCGCAGCGGCCTGCCGCTGGTGCCCGAACCCGACTGGCTGGCGTTCGCCGGCTTCGACCGCTACCGCCGTCCGCTGTGGTTGCATGTGCGGGCAGCGCGCGCGTGGCAGCACATGCGCGATGCCGCGCTGCGCGACGGCGTGGTGCTGGAAGCGATCTCCGGCTATCGCAGCCACGACTACCAGTTGGGCATCTTCGAACGCAAACTGGCGCGCGGGCAGACGGTGCCGCAGATCCTCGCGGTCAACGCCGCACCCGGCTACAGCGAGCATCATTCCGGCCTGGCGCTGGACATCGGTACGCCGGACGAACCGCCGGCCGAGGAATCCTTCGAAGAGACTGCAGCGTTCGCCTGGCTACAGCAGCACGCCGGCGGCTTCGGCTTCGCCATGAGTTATCCGCGCGACAACCCGCACGGCATCGTCTACGAGCCGTGGCACTGGTGCTGGCATGCCGGTTGAGGTATGTCGTAGCACCCGCCGGGCATCGGCGGAACCTGGCGCAGCGGCCGCGTTGTTCCTGCCATGAAACCAGGTCGGCGCGAGTTCCTGTACAGCGGTGGCCTGGCGCTCGGGGGGATGGCAGTCGGGTGTGGAGTTCGTGAGCCGGCCAGCGCGCTAGTCGATGACGTGAGCGGCCTGAATCCCGTCGTCGTGGATAGTATTTTGCGGCCGACGCGCACCTCCGAGATCCAGGTAGCCCTGACGCGCACCCGAGGTACCGTCTCGATCGGCGGCGGCCGCTACAGCATGGGTGGGCAGATCGCCAGCGAGCACTCCCTGCACATCGACATGCGCTCGATGCGAAGGTTGCTGTGGCTCGATCACGAGGCCGGCGTGGTACGCGTGCAGTCCGGGATGTCATGGCGCGCCTTGCAGGATGCGATCGACCCGCACGGGTTGTCGGTAAAGGTAATGCAGAGCTATAGCAACTTCACGGTTGGCGGGTCGGTTTCGGTGAATTGCCACGGGCGCTATGTCGGCAAGGGACCCATCGCCGGAACGGTGCGCGCACTGCAGTTGGTAACCGCCAGCGGCGAGGTGCGCGAACTCTCCACCCTTCGCGAGGCCGATCTGTTCGGAGCGGTACTCGGCGGCTATGGCGGCTTGGGCGTGGTGACCGAGGTCGAACTCGATCTCGATCCGAATGACCGTATCGGGCGCAGAGCGGACCGCATCAGCCTGGACGAGTATCCGTCGTTCTTCCTCGAGCGCGTACTGGCGGACCCGGAAGTGGTGCTGCACAACGCCGACTTGATGCCGCCGCAATTCGATGCGCCGCTCTCAATCGACTGGAGGCGCACTGATGCGCCGCTGACGCAGACGCGTCGCTTGGTTCCGCGCGATCTGGACTACTCGCGCGAACAGACCCTGATCTGGTCTGCGACCGAATTGCCGGGACATGAACTCGTGCGCGACCGCTTCCTTACCGAAAAGCTCATGCGCGAACCGGCCGTGACCTGGCGCAACCACGAAGCGAGCCTGGATGTGAGGTCTTTGGAGCCGCGTACCAGGCTGGTATCTACCTATCTTCTGCAGGAGTATTTCGTTCCGGTCGAAGCGTTTGCCTCCTTTACCAGGCAGATGCGCAGGATTCTGATCGCAAGCCAGGCGAACATACTGAACGTCTCGATCCGGCATTCGCCTGCGGACACGCGTTCGCTGCTGCGTTGGGCGGAGACCGACGTGTTTTCGTTCGTCGTGTACCACAAACAGCGTAGTTGGGCCGGGGCCGACGCGGAAACAGAGCGCTGGACACAGCGTTTAGTGGCCGCGGCACTCGACCATGGCGGACGCTATTATCTTCCGTACCGGTTGCACGCAACGCCGATGCAGTTCCGGCGCGCATACCCAGAGCACATCGCGTTCGCACGGATCAGGGACGCGATCGATCCGCAGAACCGGTTTCGCAACCGCCTATGGGACAAGTACCTCTCCACCTAGCCGCGCGTGCCGGATGGCGTCGGGAGCAAGGCGCGAAGGGCCGAGCCTGCACGAGTCAATCCTGTGAGCGCTTGGTCGCAGCCTTCTTCTGCTCCGCGAAATCAGCAATCCGCCACAGGTACAGACTGGCGTAGGTGCGGTACGGGCCCCAGCGCTCGCCGCGTTCGATCAGTGCCTTGGGTGCCGGCATGGCCTCGTGTCGGTCGACGCGCTGCGCACCCTTGCGGATGCCCAGGTCGTCGACCGGCAGGATGTCGGCGCGGCCGAGGCGGAACATCAGCATCATCTCCACCGTCCAGCGGCCGATGCCGCGGATCGGCACCAGCGTGGAGACGATGGCGTCCGGTTCCATGGTCGACATCTGTCGCAGCGTGGGGATCTCGCCGCGCGCTTCGCGCAGCGCCAGGTCGCGCAAAGCCAATGTCTTGTTGCCGGAGACGCCGCAGGCGCGCAGCGCGGCGTCATCGATGCGGCCGAGGGTGTCGAAATGCAGACGATCGCTGCCGATGGCGGTTTCCACCCGGCCGACGATGGTCGCCGCTGCCTTGCCGCTGAGTTGCTGGTACAGGATGGCACGCGCCAGAGCGTCGACCGGGTCGAATGGCTTGCGCCAGCGCGGGTCCGCCTCGATCGGACCGATCCGCTTCATCCAGGTACCGAGCTTGCGGTCGCGCTTGGCCAGGTGGGCGAAGGCGGCGTCGGTGTCGAATCCGCGCGCGTAACGTGGCATGGGAATCAGCCGCGTACTGCGCCGACTGCATGCAACAGCCAGCCGGCGATCAGCAGGCCCCCGCCCAGCGGAGCGACGACGCTGCCGGTCCCGAACAGGGTGCCCGCCACCACGCCCCCGCAGAACAGCACGCTGCCGGCCAGCAGGAGGTACAAGGCGGTGCGATCGAGCAGGCGTTCGGCATGCCCGGCCAGCGCCGCCAGCGCCAGGCCATGTCCGAACGCGAATGCAGCGGCGGTTTGCAGCCGCGCTTGCGCAAGCCCTTCTGCCCCGTGCGCCGCGTAGGCCGCCAGCGCCACGGCGCCGGCAGCCAGCAACGCACCGATGGCAGCCAGCCCGCGATTGCGACGGGCCGACGCATTTGCACTCATGTTGGTGGCTTGATCCAAAACCGTTGGCCAAAACGCAGCGCGGCGCGGCGGGGGCGCGGCGCGCGCCCAAGTCGCCGAGACCGTAAATAAGGTGCCCCAACAACACGAACACACCCTGCGGCTGGTTGTTCGCGTCCGCAGTGAACGCCTTGTCGACGCCGTTCTTGTAGACCTCGTACGGGCGGCCGGTGGGCTCGTAACCCTGGGTCAGAGCCCAGGCGCGCACCGCATTGCGCACGTTCTCCAGCTCGGCCATGAAGCCGACATAGGTGGCGGTGGCCGCCCTGCGCGCCGGCTGGCGCACGTACTTCACCGGTCCCTGCAGCTTGAGGCCGGTGAGCTCGGGGCCGCCGGCAGCCTGGATCGGCGCCGACGGCAGGGCCGGGATCGGACCGACGGTGTCGCCGTCCTGGTCCGCCTCATCGCCCGCGTCGGCAGTCGCTGTGTCGTCCTTCTCGTCCTCGCCCTCGTCCGCAGCGCTTTCGCTGGCCGGACCTGCGCCGCGACGGACGGGCTGGACGACATCGAAGGTGTAGTTCTCGCGTCCTAGCTCGGTGGAAATGATGCGCATCGGCCCCGCCTTGGTCAGGCCGCTGGCGGCGATGGTGCGGTTGATCCATTCCATGTTCGACTTCATCGAATTCTGGATGGTCAGATTGTTGCGCTCCACCGAGCCGGCGGAGACCACCAGCAGATCCTCGGCCGGCAGGTCGACCTGGCGCAGGTTTTCCAGCCGCGTGCCCGCCATCTTGTAGTCCACGTTCGGGACCGAGGCGAGCATGTTGCTCAGCCTCTGCAGGCCCATCTGCATGTCGTCGCCGACGTGGCGGCTGACGTAAAGACCGGCATAACGGCCAAGGATGTCCCAGCCGTAATCGACATGGTAGGACTGGCTGATCTCGACGTTGCGCCCGCTGCGGCCGGTCGGCTTGAGGTTGAAGGTCATCGTCTTGTTGTGACCGCGCTGGACGTTCTCCACCGCGTACTTGACCGTCTGGTTCGGAACGGATTCGGTGATTTCCCAGCTACCGCTCCCGACCTGCGGGATCGTCGACGAGTAATCCATCCGTGCGCCCTTGCCCGAAGCCGGTCCCGACAGCTTCAGCTGCATCTTGGGATCGCGCAGCGCCAGCGGGTTCCACTGGCCGAAGCGACGCAGGCTGTTCAGGGTGTCGTAGACGATCGTCATCTTGCGGTTCGTCTCGACGGTCTCGCGCAGATTGCGCTGCGAAGGCAGCACCAGGCTCACCAGCAGGAACAGTGCGGCGACGATCGCCAGGGAAATCAGGATCTCGATCAAACGAGTCATTCAACGTTCTCCGGGAACTCTCATAACCGGCCGGGCCGGGGCGCAGACCGGCCATCCTAACAATTTGACGGGCGGGAGGGCGAGCATCGGGGCACCGGAATGGCCCCTGACGCTCGTTCAGGAGCTGCTGCAGTCAGCGCGCCAGGGACTCGACGCCATGACCACCGCGCAGCGTCGCAAACGTTAAGCGTCCGCAAACATGGCGCCGCAGGCGCGGGAGGAATCCCGGGTTGTGGGCGTTTTCTACCGGCTATTCGCCCTAGACCCCTGCAGCCGAACGCCGCGCCGCGACCCACTCCGCACGCAAGACACGCACAACGCGCCGCAGCGCGGGAGGAGCCCGGATCGCGGGTAGTTTCCGCGGATTTCGCCTACACCAGCTGCAATTCGAACGCCTTCAACACCGCCCGGGTCCGATCCCTCACACCCAGCTTCGACAGGATGTTCGAAACATGGTTCTTGATCGTGCCCTCGGCCACACCCAGCGAATTGGCGATCTCCTTGTTGGAGAAGCCGCCGGCCATGAGCCGCAGGATCTCGGTTTCGCGATCGGTGAGCGGATCGGGTCGGTCCAGGCTGACGAAGTCGTTGCGCATGTGCTCCAGGCCCGAGAGCAGGCGCTGGGTCACGGCCGGCTGCACCAGCGACCCGCCCGCGGCCACGGTCTGGATCGCACCGACCAGCTGGTCCAGGGACACATCCTTGAGCAGGTAACCCTTGGCACCGGCCTTGAGGCCGGCCAGGACCAGTTGGTCGTCGTCGAAAGTGGTCAGGATGATGGTCGGTGGCAGCTGGTTGATCCGGGCCAGCGCCTGCAGGGCCTCCAGCCCGGACATCGCCGGCATGCGCATGTCCATGAGCACCACATCCGGCTTGATCTGCGGGATCAGCTCGACTGCCTGGCGGCCATCGGAGGCCTCGCCGACCACTTCGATGTTTTCGGCCAGGGCCAGCAGCGAGCGTACGCCCTGCCGCACCAGGGTCTGGTCGTCGACCAGGGCTACGCGGATCATGTCGCCTCCGAGGGGTTGGATTCGGGAATGGGTGTCGCGGCCCGGGGATTCACGACCGGAACGGGAATGGGGAATGCGGGCGCGAGGTCCGTCGCCTCGCCCAGGGGCATGCGGATGTCCAGCGCGAAGCCGGCTCCAGGCGCGGTGCGGAAATCCACCGTGCCACCATAGCTGGCCAGCCGCTCGCGTAGCCCGCGCAGGCCGTTGCCGAGCGCGTACTGGTCGCTGCCCTGGCCATCGTCGCTGGCACGCAGCCGGATCGCGTCGCCTTCCAGCGAATAGGCCAGCCGCAGCTGCCCGGCCTGGGCGTGGCGCACGGTATTGGTGATGATTTCCTGGGTGCAGCGCAGCAGCACGTGCGCGCGCTCGGCATCGTCCAGCAGGAAGGGCTCGGGCATGGTGATCTCCATTTCCAGCCCGGGGACGTTCTCGGCCAGGGGCGACAGGGTAGCCGCCATGTCGATGGCACCGCCCGAGCGCAGCTGGCTGACCGCCTCGCGCACGTCGCTGAGCAGCAGCTTGGCCAGGGTGTGGGCCTGGCCCACGTGCTCCTGGACCTTGCCCTGGGCGAGATGCCCGGCCACCTCCAGGTTCAGGCTCAGCGCGGTCAGGTGATGGCCGAGCAGGTCGTGCAGCTCGCGCGAAATGCGGGTGCGCTCGTTGACCCGGGCGCTTTCGGCCAGCAGGGCGCGGGTCGCGCGCAACTCCGCGTTCAGGCGCCGCTGGTCATCGCGCGCCTGGGCCTGCTGCCGCGCCACCAGGCTGGTGACGAAGATGAAGGCGCAGAAGCCGGCGTACAGCATCGACTGCAGCAGGGCTTCGGGCCAGGCGAATTCCAGCCCGATCACGAACAGCGGCGCCACCGCGAACTGGCTCAGGATCAGCCACGCCACCCCCACCCAGATCGGCAGCAGCCAGGGCAGCACGCAGGCCACCAGCACCAGCAGGATGCTGCCCAGGCCGCTGAGGCTGAAGTAGCTGACCGCGATCGCCGCGCCGGTGAGCAGCAGCAGGAGCAGGTAGTCGGGCCAGCGGATACGCCGCGTGTCCATCGCCCGCGTCAGCCACAGGTACAAGGCTCCGAACAACGCGTACGCCAGCCATCCATGCCAGCTCATCTGCGGCGGCTGCGAGCCGTCGGGGGTTTCGCGCGGGAACAGTGCGGTGTAAAGCAGCGGGACGCCCACCAGGGCCCAGGTGAACAGGCCGGCGTAGCGCAGCAGGCGGGTATGGCTCAGTCGACCCAACATGCCGCATCTTATGCACATATGGGGCGCAGTGCCGTGCACCGGAAGTCATGCGCGCCTCCCTGTTCCGGGCGCCCGCATGCGATAATCCGGCAACGCCCTGCAGCGCGGGCGAACTCAAGCCTTACGGAGTTGCAGGAATGTCGATCGCCATCCGCGACGTGCGCGAGCACGAGCTGGATTCCGTCCTTGCCCTGAACAACGCCGCCGGCCCCGCCATCCTTCCGCTCGACGCGGCTCGCCTGCAACGCTTCTTCGCTTCAGCCGAATATTTCCGCATCGCCGAACGCGACGGCGCCATGGCCGGCTTTCTGCTCGGGTTCGGCTCGCGTTCCGCGCACGAGAGCCCCAACTTCGGCTGGTTCCGCGAGCGCTATCCAGATTTCTTCTATATCGACCGGATCGTGGTGGCCAGTCGCCGCCGCGGCGGCGGCGTGGGCCGGGCCCTGTACGCCGACGTCCAGAGCTACGCCGAACTGCGCTACCCGCAGCTGGCATGCGAGGTGTTCCTGGAACAGGAGGCCGACCCTGCCCTGTTGTTCCATGGCAGCTTCGGCTTCCGCGAGGTCGGCCAGCATGTGATGCCCGCGCCCGGCGGGGGCATCCGCGCGGCGATGCTGATGAAAGAACTGTGCAGCTATCCCTGGGTGCACGACACCTATGGCGACGATCTGCCCGACGAGCCCTGGCTGGCGACCCGCAACGCCGCCGCCCCGCGACACAGGCAGACCGGAACATGAGCGCCACCGCGTCTGCGATCCCCAACTACGAGCAGGCCGGCGAGCTGAAGATCGGACAGGTCGGCATCGCCAACCTGCGGGTGCGCACGCTGGACGTGGACAAACTGGCTGCCGAAATGCGCGAACGCGTGGCGCGCGCGCCCAAACTGTTCGCGCGTGCGGCCGTGGTGGTCGATTTCGGCGGGCTGGCGCAGACACCGGACCTCGCCACCGCCCGCGCCCTGATCGAAGCACTGCGCGACGCCGGGGTGCTCCCGGTGGCGCTGGCCTATGGCACCAGCGAGAACGAGGCGCTGGCGGTCGAACTCGGATTGCCCCTGCTCGCCAAGTTCCGCGCCCAGTACGAAGGCTCCGATCGAGCCACCGGAGCGCCCCAGAACACCGCCGCCAGGTCCGCCGAGCCCCCGCCGCCGACCTCCGACGGCCCGGCGAAAACCCGCGCGCCGCAGGCGCCTGCCACGGCCACCGCTCCCGGCCTGATGCAGGCCGCACCGGTCCGCTCGGGCCAGCAGGTCTACGCCGAGAACCGCGACCTCACCGTACTCACCGCGGTCGGCGCCGGCGCCGAGGTCATCGCTGACGGTTCGATCCACATCTACGGCCCCTTGCGTGGCCGCGCACTCGCCGGCGCGCAGGGCAACGAACAGGCGCGCATCTTCTGCCGCGAGTTCCATGCCGAACTGGTCGCGATCGCCGGCCACTACAAGGTGCTCGAGGACGTGCCGAAGGAACTGCGCGGCAAGCCGGTGCAGATCTGGCTGGAGACCTCCATGACCGGCGGCGAAGAACTGAAAATGGCGGTCCTGGACTGAGCCGGGCATTCACGACAAGAACAACCGCGCCGCGAAGACGGCGCATGACAGGAGAACCACATTGGCCGAAATCATCGTAGTCACCTCGGGCAAGGGCGGCGTGGGCAAAACCACGACCAGCGCCAGCATCGCCTGCGGCCTTGCCCGCCGCGGCAAGAAGGTCGCCGTGATCGACTTCGACGTTGGCCTGCGCAACCTCGACCTGATCATGGGCTGCGAGCGCCGGGTGGTTTACGACTTCGTCAACGTGATCCACGGTGAGGCCGCGCTCAAGCAGGCGCTGATCAAGGACAAGCGCTTCGAGACCCTGTTCGTGCTGGCCGCATCGCAGACCCGCGACAAGGATGCGCTGACCAAGGAAGGCGTGCAGAAGGTGCTCGACGACCTGGGCGAGGACGGCTTCGACTACATCGTGTGCGATTCGCCGGCTGGCATTGAGAAGGGCGCGTTCCTGGCCATGTACTTCGCCGACCAGGCGGTGGTGGTGGTGAACCCGGAAGTCTCCAGCGTGCGCGACTCCGACCGCATCCTCGGCCTGCTGGCCTCCAAGACGCGCCGCGCCGAGAACGGCGAGCGGGTCAAGGAACACCTGTTGCTGACCCGCTACAGCCCCAACCGGGTCGAGAGCGGCGAGATGCTCAGCGTCAAGGACGTGGAGGAGGTGCTAGGCCTGAAGACGGTCGGCGTGATCCCCGAATCGGGCGATGTCCTCAACGCCTCCAACAAGGGCGAGCCGGTGATCATGGACATGGAGTCCAACGCCGGCCAGGCCTACGACGACGCGGTCGCGCGGCTGATGGGCGAGGAACGGCCGATGCGCTTCACCCAGCCGGACAAGAAGGGCTTCTTCAGCAAGCTCTTCGGAGGCTGAGCGCATGGGCCTGTTCGATTTCCTCAAGGCGAAGAAGAACACCGCCTCGATCGCCAAGGACCGCCTGCGCATCATCATCGCCCAGGAGCGCAGCACGCTCGGCGCGCGCGACTATCTGCCGCTGCTGCGCCAGGAATTGCTCGAGGTGATCCGCAAATACGTCAGTGTCGACGTGGATGCGGTGAAGGTGGACGTGGTCAAGGAAGGCGAACACGACATCCTGGACATCTCGGTGGCGCTGCCGGACGAGCGCGCTTCGGCGGCCTGACCGGCGCTTTGTATTCGTAGGAGCGACGTCAGTCGCGAGCTTTCGGCTTTCATGCATCAGGATCAAGAGCTCGCGACTGGCGTCGCTCCTACAGTTGCTCCTGCGCAGGACATCGACGTCCTGCGGATTCGCGGCATCGATTTTTCCCACGCGGCTGTCCTGCTCGCCCGCTACGGGCTGGCGCTCGAACGGGTCGCGGAAGGGGCCGCCATTCCCGGCAGCTACTGGGGCGAGTGCGAGGCCGGCCTGATCGGATCGACCGTCTATGTCCGCGACGACACTCCGGTGCACTCGCTGCTGCACGAAGCCTGCCACCTGATCGTGCTTCCGCCAGAACGCCGGCGGTCCGTGCATACCGATGCTACGGATTCGGTCGAGGAAGAAGACGCGGTCTGCGTCCTGCAGTCGCTGCTGGCTTCGGAACTGCCGGGCGTGGGTCGCGATCGCCTGCTGGCGGACATGGATGCCTGGGGCTACAGCTTCCGTCTCGGCAGCGCGCGTGCGTACGTCGAGGACGACGCGGAAGATGCCTGGCGCTGGCTGCAGGCCCGCGGGCTGGTCGATGCGAGACGCCAGCTGCGCTGGCCGGAAGCCGGCGCGACGGGCTGACAGCCCGCACTTGCAGGTGCGCGCGGCCACGGTCTAGCCTGCAGACATCCGCGTCTCGCCACGCCGTTCAGGAACTGCCCCGTGACCCATCGCCACGCTTTGCTTGCGCTTGCCATCGGCGCGAGCCTGCTCGCCACCACCCTCTCGTTCACCGCCTGCAAGCGCACGCCCTCGCCCGGCAGCGAACCGGCGCCGGCCCCCGGCACCATCGCAACCACCGCGCCCGAAGACGAAACCGCCGACCAGTTCGTGGCCCGGGTCAACGCCGAGTACAAGGCGATGTATCCGGAACTGACCGCGGCGCAGTGGCTCTCGTCCACCTACATCAACGACGACAGCCAGCTGCTGTCGTCCAAGGCCAACGAACGCTTCCTGGCCCAGCTCAAGAGCTGGATCGAGCAGTCGAAGAAGTTCGAAGGCAAGCAGATGTCGCCCCAATCGGCGCGCGCGATCATGCTGCTCAAGCTCAGCACCTCGCTGCCGCCGCCGAAAGACCCGGCCAAGCTCGCCGAACTGACCAAAATCGCGGCCAAAATGGAAGGCGATTACGGCGCAGGTTCCTACTGCAAGACAGAGGGCGACGCCAAGAGCTGCCGCCAGCTCGGCGAGCTGGAGGATGTGCTGCGCAGCAACCGCGACTACGACGCGCAGCTCGACGCCTGGGCCGGCTGGCACAGCATCAGCAAGCCGATGCGCAAGGACTACCAGCGCTTCGTCGAGCTGGTGAACGAGGGCGCGCGCGACCTGGGCTATGCCGATACCGGCGAGCTGTGGCGTTCCGGCTACGACATGACGCCGGCCGAGATCGCCGCCGAAACCGACCGCCTGTGGGGCCAGGTGAAGCCGCTGTACGAGCAGCTGCATTGCTACACCCGCACCCGGCTGGGCGCGAAGTACGGCAAGGACAAGGGCGAGGCCGCCGGCGGCCTGCTGCCGGCGCACCTGATGGGCAATATGTGGCAGCAAGACTGGGGCAACCTTTGGGACGTGCTGGAGCCGTACCCCGATGCCGGCGACCTGAACATCACCCAGACGCTGGAGCGCCAGTACCGCGAGAGTTACGCCGCGCAGATCGTCAATCAGACCTCACTGCCAGAAACCGACCGCAGCGAGGAAGCCGAGCGCGCGGCGCAGCTCGACATCGCCAGGAAGATGACCGAGCGCGCGCAGGACTTCTATACCTCGCTGGGCATGGCCAAGCTGCCGGCGAGCTATTGGGAAAAAACCCAGTTCATCAAGCCGCGCGACCGCGACGTGGTCTGCCACGCCAGCGCCTGGGACATGAACCTGGGAGGTGCCGATTCTAAGAGCCCCGACGTGCGCACCAAGATGTGCATCAAGCCGAACGAGGAGGATTTCACCACCATCTACCACGAGCTGGGCCACGTCTATTACTACATGGCCTACAACAAGCTGCCGCCGATCTTCCAGGCCGGCGCGCACGACGGCTTCCACGAAGCGATCGGCGACACCATCGTGCTGGCGATGACGCCCAAATACCTGCAGTCGATCGGCCTGCTCAGCGGCCCGCTGGAGACCGCGGCCGAGAGCGGCGAGGACGATGCGCTGATCAACTCGCAGATGCGCATGGCACTGGCGAAGGTGGCGTTCCTGCCGTTCGGGTTGATGATCGACCGCTGGCGCTGGGGTGTGTTCGACGGCAGCATCAAGCCCGATCAGTACAACAAGGCCTGGTGGGACCTGAAGGCGAAGTACCAGGGCGTCGCCCCGGTCGCGCCGCGCGGCGAGGACTTCTTCGACCCGGGCGCCAAATACCATGTGCCGGGCAACACGCCGTATACGCGCTACTTCCTCTCGCACGTGTTGCAGTTCCAGTTCTACAAGGCGCTATGCGACGCGGCCGGCTACAAGGGCCCGCTGTACGAATGCAGCTTCTACGGCAACAAGGCCGCCGGCCAGAAGTTCCAGGCGATGCTGAGCAAGGGCGCCAGCCAGCCCTGGCAGCAGACCATGAAGGAGCTCACCGGCGGCGAGAAGATGGACGCGTCCGCGGTGCTCGAATACTTCGCGCCGTTGCAGAAGTGGCTCACCCAGCAGAACGCCGGTCAGCAGTGCGGTTGGAGCGCGCCGGCCACGAATCCCGCGCCTGCTGCGCCCGCCGCGCCGCAGGCCCCTCCTGCGCCGACGCCTCCTGCGCCAGCGCAGACCTGAGCATGGTCGCTGGCGTGCCAAGTCGCCAACGCGGCTTCGCACACCGCGCCTATAGCTGGAACGCCACCGCGCGCACCATGCCTTCGACCAGGTCGCGGCCGAATCCCGGGGAATCCGGCCGGTAGGGTTGCGCCTCGTCGATGCGACGGCGCAACCACCCGCTCAGCCAGGCGATGTCGTCCTTTCCGTAGAACAGCAGCGACAGTTCGTGGTTGAGAAACAGGCTGCGCGGATCCAGGTTGGTCGAGCCGCATGCGCCCAGCATGTGGTCCACGACGAAGGCCTTGGCATGCGCCATGCGCGGCAGCAGGTGGAAGCGCACGCCCGCCGCGGCCAGGTCGCGCATGGCGCGCGCGCGGGCGATGTCGGCGAGCCGGTGATTGGACACCGCGGGCACCAGGATCTCGACTTGCACGCCGCGCACCGCGGCCAGGTGCAGCGCCTGCGACAGCGCGTCATCAGGCACGAAGTACGGACTCACCGCAACGATGGTGCGCTCCGCGCGGAAGCATGCGTCCACCAGCACCGCATGCGCGCAATCCTCCGGCATGTCGGGCCCACTCGGCAGCAGTTGCACGCCGGCCTGACCAAGCCGATCCGCAGAGGGCGACGCCGGACCTTTGAGCGCGGCTGCGCCACGGTCCTGCCAGTCGCGCTCGAACAAGCGGCCGGCATCGGCGGCCACCTCGCCATCCACGCAGAACGACAGGTCCAGCCACGCAGGCGCTCCGGGCGCGTCCTCGAAGTACTCGCGGGCGAGGTTGCGGCCACCGCTCCACAGTCGTACGCCATCGGCCACCATCAGTTTGCGGTGGTTGCGCAGATTGCGCGGGGTGCCGTCGGAACGGCCGAGCGGCGGCCGGAACCATTTCACCTGGATCCCGCGCGCAGAGAGAGCGGAAATATCGACGCCCCGTGAAGCCAGCCCGTCCAGCAACAGCCTCACGCGTACGCCGCGCGCTGCCGCGGCGGCCATCGCCTGCACGAATCCCTGCGCCACCGCGTCGTTGCGGCCGCCCAGGATGAACGTGGCGACGTCCAGCCGCTGGTGCGCGGATTCGATCAGGGCGAGCACGCTCGCCCGCGCCTGCGCACCATCGGCGTCGAAGCGGGCGCGCCCCGCCCGTGGTGGCGCGATCCCGAACGCGCAGGCCAGCTGCGCCGCCCAGGGCGCGTCGACCGGCGCGCGTTCGGGCGCAGGCAACGCCTGCCGGCGCGTTTCCTTGCGCCGGCCGAACAGGAAATACAGCGGCAACGCCAGATAGGGCAGCAGCGCAAGGCCCATCACCCAGGCGATCGCGGCGCTGGGCGGGCGCCGCTCGGCATAGGCGCGCGTCATCACCACGTACACCAGGACCGCGGCCAGACCCAACACGACATGCGCCAAGGTGCCGGTGAGCCAATGCATGCGGGCGATGCCGGCGCCTACATTCCGTCGACCGGCTCGAATGCGGCCGGTTCCTGCGGGCAGCGCGGAACGTCTCTGCTCACGACCGCCTCCCAACGCCAGAACAGCCAGCCGGCCAGGCTGAAGCAGGCAGCGCCGATCGCCAGGTGCAGGGCGCGATGGCTGAGCAACGGCGACAGGGCGCCAGCGACGATCGCGTTCGAGACCAGGCCGGTGAAGGCCTGCAGCGAGGACGCACTGCCGCGCTGGCGCGGATACATGTCCAGGATCGCCAGCGTGACGATCGGGAACACCAGGGCGATGCCGAATGCATTGAGGCTGATCGGCAGCACCGCCCACGGCGCCGTGGGCGCGGCGACCAGCAGGCTGTAGGCGATGTTGCACACGGCTGCGACGCCGCAGCAGGCGAAGCCGAGATTGGCCAGGCGCATGCCGCTGATCCGCCCAGCCGCGCGGCCGGAGACGAACGCGCCCAGCATCATCCCGCCGATCATGGGGATGAAGAACCATCCGAACTGGCGCTCGTTGAGCTTCATCAGGTCGATCACGAACGCAGGTGCCGAGGCGATGTACAGGAACAGCGCGCCGAAATTGAACGCACCGGCCAGGGTGAGCCGCTGAAAGCGCCGGTTGACGAAGATCCCCCAATAACCGCGCAGCAGAGGCCTGGCCTGCAGCGGCAGGCGTGCCTGTGGCGGATGGGTTTCCGGCAGCGCCCACCAGGTGGCGGCGAGCAGCAGCAGCGAAAACGCCACCAGGAACCAGAAGATCGCCGGCCAGCGTTCCCAGCCCAGGATCCAGCCGCCGATCACCGGCGCGATCGCCGGCGCGATGCCGAAGACCATCGACACCTGGCTCATCAGGCGCTGGGCGTCGTCACCATGCAGCACATCGCGGATCACCGCACGACCCACGATCAGGCCGACGCCCGCGCTCAGGCCCTGCAGCACCCGGAACGCGAGCAGCATCGGCAGCGACGTCGACAGCGCGCAACCCACCGAAGCCAGCGTGAACACCGCCAGGCCGGCCAGGATTACCCGCCGGCGCCCGATCGCGTCCGACAGCGGCCCATGCACCACGCTCATCGCCGCGTACGCCAGCAGATAGGCGCTGATGGTCTGCTGCATCGCCACCTTGTCGGCCCCCAGCTGCGCGCCGATCTGCGGGAACGCAGGGAAAATGGTGTCGATCGAGAACGGCCCGAACATGGCCAGGCCGCCGAGCAGCAGGGCCAGGCGACGGGTGGACGGCGCGGATGTCATCCGGCGTCGCCCGGTCCGGCCGGCGGCACGTCGGGCGGTCCTTTCAGCTCGACCATGTTGCCTTCGGGATCGAACAGGTACTGCGAAGGCCCTTCGCCTTCGGCGCCATAGCGCGAGCCGAATTCGCCCAGGCGTACGCCGTGCGCGCGCAGGTGCGCGACGATCGCGTCGCGATCGAAGGGGTCGACCCGCAGGCACAGGTGATCCAGATTGCGGCCCTCCGTTCCGGGCGCCGCGCCACCCATGCGCCCGAGCTTGCCCTCGACGTCCACCAGGTCGATCAGCGAGGCGCCGGCCCGCAGCTGCAGCAGGCCGATCGTGTCCTGGCGGCGCTCCACGCTGCAGCCGAGCACGTCGCAGTAGAACGCCTGCATCGCATCGACGTCGCGGACGCGCAGGACGATATGGTCGATCTGCCGGAGCTCGAAGGGCCGCTGCGCCACTGCATCTTCCTGTTGGTTTGCCTGGTGCATGGTAACCAAGCATGCGGTGCGGCTTGTGGCACGGGACGCATCGACCCACCACGGGAACAAAACCGGCTTCCCTGCCGCACACCGGCCCGGCCTGCGGCAAGCGACCCGCCGCGAGTGGCGCCTGGTGGCATCGCGTCGGGCCGCCGCCGGCTACCGGCTATAATCCGCGCCGTAGCTGGTGGGAGAAGCGACCGCATGCGCGTCGCTGCCGAAGGCGCAACCGCCCGGAATCGCTCAGGCCCGATACCACCGCCGCAAGGGATGGTCGTTACCCACCGGTAGCAGCCGCCCGACAACTCTGGAGAGATCGGCTGCCGCCGTATCCGCGGCGAGGCCGGCGCCGAAGGGGCAAGAAGCGCGGGGCCACCTCCCCATCCGTGCTTCCAAACTCTCAGGCGAAAGGACAGAGGGGCCCGGCTTCACGAGCACGCTCCCGGCATACGCCGCGCAACGGGTGACCCCATGTCCAGCCACCAGACCAGCACGCTTTCCCTCCGCGACCTTGAGCACCATTCGGCCTTCGTCGAACGCCATATCGGCCCGAACGACGACGAGATCGCCTCCATGCTCCGGGTGGTCGGCCACGACTCGCTGGATGCGATGACCGATGCCATCGTCCCCGGCGGCATCCGTTCCAAAGACGCTCTGGCGCTGCCCGATGCGATGACCGAAGTCGAGGCGCTGGCGAAGATCCGCAGGATCGCCGACCAGAACCAGGTGTTCCGCAGCTTCATCGGCCAGGGCTATTACGGCACCCATACCCCGAACGTCATCCTGCGCAACGTGCTGGAGAATCCGGCCTGGTACACGGCGTACACGCCCTATCAGGCCGAGATTTCGCAGGGCCGGATGGAAGCGTTGATCAACTTCCAGACCATGTGCGCCGAGCTGACGGGCATGGAGATCGCCAATGCCTCGCTGCTGGACGAGGCCACCGCCGCCGCCGAAGCCATGACCCTGGCCAGGCGTTCGGCCAAGTCGAAGTCCAATACCTTCTTCGTGTCCAGCGGCGTGCATCCGCAGACGCTGGCGGTGCTGCGCACGCGCGCCGAACCGCTTGGGATCGCGCTGCATGTCGGCGACGACGCGGACGCGCGCGACCTCGACGCCTTCGGCGTGCTGCTGCAATACCCCGACACCTTCGGCCGCATCAACGATTACACCGCCCTGGCCGAAGCGGTGCACGCGCGCAGCGGCCTGGTGTGCGTGGCCACCGACCTGCTCGCACTGACCCTGATCGCCGCGCCGGGCGAATGGGGCGCGGACATCGTGGTCGGCAACACCCAGCGCTTCGGCGTGCCGTTCGGTTTCGGCGGTCCGCACGCGGCGTTCATGGCCTGCCGCGATGCCTACAAGCGCTCGATGCCGGGGCGTCTGATCGGCGTATCGGTCGATGCCGAAGGCAACAAGGCCTACCGCCTGACCCTGCAGACCCGCGAGCAGCACATCCGCCGCGAGAAGGCCACGTCGAACATCTGCACCGCACAGGTGCTGCTGGCGGTGATGGCGTCGATGTACGCGGTCTACCACGGCCCCGACGGGCTGGTGCGGATCGCGCAGCGTACCCATCGCCTCGCCTCGATCCTTGCCGGCGCGCTGCGCAGGGCCGGGGTCGCGGTCGGCGACGGATTCTTTGACACCCTGCACGTCACCGGCGTGGATGCCTCGGCCATGCATGCCAGGGCGCGCGAGGCGCGCATCAACCTGCGCGCGATCGACGCAGGCAGCGTGGGCATCAGCCTGGACGAAACCACCACGCGCGCCGACGTGGCTGCGCTAGCGCAGGTGTTCGGCGCCGACATCGGCGACATCGATGCGCTCGACCGCGAGGCCGGCGACGCCCTGCCCGCCAGCCTGCGACGCCGCTCGAAATACCTCACCCACCCGGTGTTCAATACCCACCACAGCGAACACGAACTGCTGCGCTACATGCGCGCGCTGGCCGACAAGGACCTGGCGATGGATCGCACCATGATCCCGCTGGGCAGCTGCACGATGAAGCTCAACGCCACCGCCGAGATGATCCCGGTGACGTGGCCGGAATTCGGCAACCTGCATCCGCTGGCGCCGGCGGAACAGACGCAGGGCTACAAGGCGCTGATCGAGGGGCTTGAGGCGATGCTGGTGGAATGCACCGGCTACGATGCCGTCAGCCTGCAGCCCAACTCCGGCGCGCAGGGCGAATACGCCGGGCTGCTCGCGATCCGCGCGTACCACGCCTCGCGTGGCGGCCACAAACGCGACATCTGCCTGATCCCCGAGTCCGCGCACGGCACCAACCCGGCTTCGGCGCAGCTGTGCGGGATGAGCGTGGTGGTGACCAAGTGCGACAGCCACGGCAACGTCGATGTCGAGGACATCCGCCGCGCAGCGGAAAAGTATTCCGACCGGCTCGCCGCGATCATGATGACCTACCCCTCCACCCACGGCGTGTTCGAGGAGGACGTGGTCGAGATCTGCGAGATCGTGCACCAGCACGGCGGCCAGGTGTACACCGACGGCGCCAACATGAACGCACTGGTCGGCGTGGCCAAGCCGGGCAAGTGGGGCTCGGATGTCTCGCACCTCAACCTGCACAAGACCTTCTGCATCCCGCATGGCGGCGGCGGTCCGGGCGTGGGTCCGTGCGCGGTCAAGGCGCATCTCGCGCCGTTCCTGCCCAGGGCCGCACAGGACGATGGCTTCGAAACCGATGGCATCGGCGGCGGCGGCATGGTCAGCGCGGCCAGCTACGGCAGCGCGAGCATCCTGCCGATCAGCTGGATGTACATCGCGATGATGGGCGCCGAGGGACTGCGCAAGGCAACCCAGGTGGCGCTGCTCAATGCCAACTACATCGCCATGCGGCTCGCGCCGCACTACGAGACGCTCTATACCGGCCGCAACGGCCTGGTGGCGCACGAATGCATCCTTGACCTGCGCCCGATAAAGGACGCCACCGGCGTGTCCGCAGAGGACGTCGCCAAGCGCCTGATCGATTTCGGATTCCACGCGCCCACGCTCAGCTTCCCCGTGGCGGGCACGCTGATGGTCGAGCCGACGGAGAGCGAGTCGTTGCACGAACTGGACCGTTTCTGCGACGCCATGATCCAGATCCGCGACGAAATCCGCGCGATCGAGGACGGGCGCCTGGATCGCGAAGACAACCCGCTCAAGCACGCCCCGCACACCGCCACCCAGGTCGCGGCCAGCGAATGGACCCACGCCTATCCGCGCGAGCTCGCCGCCTTCCCGCTGCCGGTGTTGAAGCAGCAGAAGTACTGGCCGCCGGTGGCGCGCGTGGACAACGTCTACGGTGACAAGAACGTGTTCTGCAGCTGCGTGCCGGTGGAAGCGTTCAAGGGCGAGATCGAGGCCTTCAGCGAGCCGAACGTGGTCTGATCGATTCTGTGCCGCGAGCTGGGTTCGCGCTGCTCGCGCGGGCGCCGCCAGCAGCCCGAACCCGCCGCCGCCTGACGGCCACCGGATGTTCGACGAAAGCCGCCTCCGGGCGGCTTTCTTATTGGCCGCGATGGCGTTGGCGACCCCTCGATGCCGTCGACGGGGTTGGCGGGCCATCCACGGCGGCGGGGCGGGAAACCAGCATGTTTGATGCGCAACCGCGGAAGGCGGACCTGGACCTGCACTACGGTGCCAGCGTGCCCGCGCCTTGTCGTGCGCCGGGTATCGAAGCCGCCCTTCGACTTCGCGCCTGCGGCGCTACGCTCAGGACTAACGGCTCGGGGACGGCGGGCGACTTGGGAAAGCCCCGGACCTTCCAGCTCAAGCTGGCTCCAGGAAAAGAAACCGTTCGCCCTGAGCGTAGGCGCATGGCGCCGGAGTCGAAGGGCGCCCTTGTCGCCGGGCGCTCCCGAGTCCCCCGGGCCCAGCAGCGGTGCAAGTAGTGCGCAGCCAGCGCGAGGTCTGTCCGGGGCGCGATCATGAATCCGACAGTTATCGCCCCTGATCGGACAAGCGCCGCGGATGCAGCGTGGCCACAAGGACCATACGATCAAGGATTACCGAACGGTCGCCGATCGTAATGCCCATCGACCTCGACACCCCCTACCCGCTCGACGACGCCCAGATCGAACGCTTCCGCCGCGACGGCTTCATCCGCCTCAGGGACGTGTTCGATGCACAAACCCTGCAGCATTACGGCCGGGAGATCACCCAACTCACGATCGCGCGCAATACCCAGACCAGGCCGCTGGAAGAACGCAGCACCTACGACCGCGCCTTCCTGCAGGTGATGAACCTCTGGCGCCAGGGCGGCCCGGCACGCGAGTTCGTGTTCGGAAAACGATTGGCCGGCATCGCAGCCGCGCTGCTGGAGGTGGACGGCGTGCGCCTGTACCACGACCAGTCGCTGTACAAGGAACCCGGCGGCGGTTTCACCCCCGCGCATGCCGACCAGTACTACTGGCCGCTGGCCAGCGATCGCTGCGTCACCGCCTGGGTGCCGCTGCAGGCGGTGCCGCAGGACATGGGCCCGCTGGCATTCTTCGCCGGCAGCCAGGCCGAGGAATTCGGCCGCGACCTGGGGATCTCCGACGAGAGCGAACGCGAGATCACCGCGGCGATGGAAACGCGCGGCTTCCCGGTGGTCGAAGCGCCGTTCGACCTGGGCGAGGTCAGCTTCCACCTGGGCTGGACCTTCCACCGCGCGGGACCCAATCGTTCCACCACGCCGCGCTCGGTGATGACGGTGATCTACATGGACCGCGACATGCGGCTCAAGGCGCCCGAGAACCATATGCAACAGGCGGACTGGGACACCTGGTGTCCCGGTGCCGTCATCGGCGAAATCATCGATACGCCGTTGAACCCGGTTCTATATGAGTCGCGCGGCGATTCGGTACCGCGCATGGAACTGGAAGCGACGCACGCATGAACGCCCGTCATTGCCTGGCCGCGTTGGCCGCCGTTCTCGCTCTCGTGGGAGCGGCTTCAGCCGCGAATGCTCTTGCGGGCCAGCCGCAAACGCCAACGAAGGCAATCGCGGCTGAAGCCGCTCCCACGGATGCCGCTCCTACGGGTGCCACGTTGCGCATGCGGGCGAAGGCCGGCGAGGAAGTCTTCTATCACGTGTTCTTCCGCAGCTTCCGCGATTCCGACGGCGATCGCATCGGCGACCTGAAAGGACTGACGGAGAAACTCGATTATCTGAAAGACCTCGGCATCACCTCGATCCTGCTCACGCCACTGCAGCCATCGCCCTACTACCACAATTATTTCGCCACCGATTTCGAAAGCATCGAGCCCGCCTACGGCACGATGCAGGATTACCGCGCCCTGCTCCGCGCGGCGCATGCATGCGGGCTCAAGGTTTACCTGGACATGGAGATCCAGTACGTCGGCGAAGGGCATCCATGGTGGGCTCAATCGCTGGACAAGCCAGGCGCGCCGTTCGCCGACTTCCTGATCTGGCGCGACCCGACGCATACCGAAGCCGAACCGTTCCTCAACCAGGCGCGGTGGGAGGGCTACGACGGCCGCCACATCGGCATCGCCATGGTCAACCTCAACGATGCCAAGGTACGCGATTACTTCCAGCGCGTGCTGCTGCAGTGGGCCGATCCGCACGGCGACGGCAGCGGCCGCGACGGTGCCGATGGCTTCCGCATCGACCACATGATGGACGACCTCGACAACAAGGGCGTGGCCACGCGGCTGTTTGACACGTTCTGGAAGCCGATCTTCGACGCCCTGCGTCAGCGCCGCCCCGACTTCCGGATCATGGCCGAGCAGTACGACTGGGGCTATGGCGCGGACTGGCTGACGCGCGGCCATGCCGACCTGGTGTTCGCCTTCCCGCTGCGCGGCGCCATCGGCAAGCTCGACAAGGCGGAGATCGTCAAGGCGCTGCGCGAGACCGAAAGAATCACGCCGGCCGGCAAGAGCCAGATCGTGTTCCTGGAGAACCACGACACCGACCGCCTCATGTCGCTGCTCGATGGCGATGCGGCGAAAGCGCGCGTCGCAGCGGCGATCATGCTGCTGGTACGCGGCGAACCGCTGCTCTACTACGGCCAGGAATTGGGCATGCGCGGCGTCACCGGCAAGGCCGGCATGACCGACGCCAACCACATCCCGCTGCGCGAGGCGATGCGCTGGCGAGCCGATCTGGAGGCGCCCGGATCGGCCACTTGGTACCGCGGCGACAAGCCCTGGTGGCAGCAGCGCTACAACCGCAGCGGCGACGGGGTTTCCGTGCAGGAACAGGATGCCGAGCCGGTGTCCCTGCTCAACTGGTATCGCCGTTTGCTCGCACTGCGGCAGGCACGTCCGGAACTGCGCCGCGGAGACCAGCGGATCCTGTGCGAAAACGACAGCCAGGTGCTGTGCGTGCTGCGCGAAGGCGGCGGGCAACGCAGCCTGCTGGTCGCCAACCTCGGCGCCAGGCCGGCAACGCCCGCGCTGGAGGACGCCTCTGCCGGCGTTGCGTGGGTGGATCTGCTGGACGATACCGGCAAGGGCAACCCCGTCGATCCTGCGGCGCTGTCGCTGCCGCCGATGGCCGTGCGCATTCTGGGCACGCCGTAGGTCGGCCTGCGTCCCCACGCCCCATCGCATTCGGTGGGGAGCGGCGTGAGCCGCGATTGCTGCTCGCGCGACACGTGAATCGGCGAGAGCCATCGCGGCCGAGGCCGCTCCCACGAGGCCGCTCCCACTTTGACGCTCCTACAATGACGCCATGCCCGTGCCTCATCTCGACCGCCCGATCTGCGAGCCGGTGCAACTGCGTCCTGGCGCACGACTGCGCGTCCGGCGCATTGTGGAAGGCGGCAGTGCTGCGCCTAGCGCGCCGTTCCCGCACTACCACGACGTATCCGAATTGGTGCTGTTCGGCCGCGTCCGCGGCCAGCTGGTCGCCGATGGCATGCGCTATGCGCTGACCGATGGCTGCGTAGTGTTCGTGCCCTCGCTGCGCCAGCACGATTTCGCGCTCGAGGGCGGGCCGCGCGACTGGACCCTGGTCCAGATCGACGCCGGCACGGTGGCGGCGCTCGCCGATGCGCCCGCAGGCGAGCCGCTGCGCGGCGTGTTCTGCGCACGGCCCGAAGCCGCCCTCGCCGGCCGAATCGCGATGCTGGGCGACTGGCTCGTGGAGGCGGCCGACAACGATGCGCTGGCCGCCTCGCTGGCGACGCTGCTGCTGCAGGCAGTCGCCAGCGCGCCCCGCATCGAGGGGCGGCGCGAAGACGCGCAATCCGATGCGCTGCAGCGACTGCGCCCGGCACTGGAACGCCTGCGCCACGACCCTGCGCACGCGCCGTCTGCCGACGAAGCCGCCGCCCTGTGCGCGCTGTCGCCGGCGTATTTCAGCCGCCGCTTCCACCAGCAGCTCGGCATGGCCTGGAGCGAATACGTGCGCACCCACCGCCTGCACCTGGCCAGCCAGATGCTGCTGGAAAGCGATCGCAGCGCGGCCTCGATCGCGATCGCGCTCGGTTTTTCCACGCCCTCGCATTTCGGCGAACTGTTCCAGCGCAGGTTCGGGATATCGCCGAACGCCTACCGGCGCGCCGGCACGCGCTGAGGCATCGCGGCGATCGGGAACCCCCGTCCATCGATGCGAGATGACCAGTCTTTTGAAACCACCTCGCCCAACGCGGAACGACGATCGAAGCGCATGACGCGCCCTAGCCCGGGCGCATCCCGCCGTAGGGCGACGCGGCGTCCGGTCGGACGCGGAACACCACGCTCATGCGTGGCCCGACGGCGCGCTTGGTCTTGGGGATACCGTGTTCGTGGGTGAACTGCGCGGCATGGCTCATGCGCAGCAGGCTGCCCGGCGCCAACTCGACCGCAACGGTTTCGCGCGCGCCGGCCTTCGCCCGGATCAGCATGCGTCGCGGCGCGCCCAGCGATACCAGGGCGATCGGATGACCGGCGCTGAGCGAATGCAGCTTGTCGTTGTGCATGGCCACGCTGTCGCGGCCGTCGCGGTACAGGTTCAGGCCCACGGCGTTGTAGGGCGCGGGCGCCAGCGCGCGCACGCGGTCGAGCATGGTCCGCAGCGGCAGCCGATCGGGAATTTCCGCAATCCGGAATGTCGCCAGCAACCGCGGCACGTCGACCACGCGGTCGTACATGGGACGCTGCAGCGATTCCCAGGCCACGCCATCGCGCAGGGCCTCGAACCAGGCCTGCGCGGTGTCCGGATCCACGAACCCGGGCCAGTAGCGGAAACCGCCCTGCGCATCGTCGATGAGCACCAGCGGCGATGCGGGCGCAGCGAACAGATCCGGCCCTGCCACGAAATCGCGCAGGCCCGGGCGCGTCGGCGCAGCCATTGCCATCCGGACTGCCGGCGACGATGCGGCCATCAGTGGAAATCCCGCGAGCCGGTGCGCAGCCCGCCCAGCATCGGCGAGAGGTCCTGCAGGTCACTGGCGATCAGGTGTTCGACGCCATCGACGCGCTCCCAGCGGCCGCGTACGCCGAGCAGCTGCGCACTCAGCAGCACCTTGCGCCGGCGCGCGGCGAGTTTCTGCCAGACGATCACGTTGACCATGCCGTGCTCGTCCTCGAGGGTAACGAAGATGGTGCCGCTGGCGGTCGCGGGCCGCTGGCGGCCGGTGACCAGGCCGGCGGCCTGCACCTGGCTTCCGTGGCGGCGTTCGTGCAGTTCCTGCGAACCGAGCATGCGCCGCGCCCGCAGCTGCTCGCGCAGCAGCGACAGCGGATGCGGCGCCAGGGTCAGGCCGAGCGAGTGGTAATCGGCCTTGATCTCCTCGGCCAGGCGCGGCGCACGCAGGTCGACAGCGAGCTCTTCAGGACTGCCCAGCCGCTGCAGCGGCGCGCGCCGCTCGATCCCCGCAACCTGCCAGCGCGCGACGTTGCGGTTGCCGGCGAGCGACTGCAGCGCGCCGGCTTCGGCCAGCGCAGTGCGCGCCTTCTCGTCCAGGTTCGCGCGCAGGCACAGGTCGGCGATGTCGCGGAACGGCCGCTGTGTGCGCGCGGCGACGATGGCGTTGGCCACTTCTTCCGCCAGGCCGCGCACTTCGCGCAGGCCCAGGCGAATGGCCGGCTGTGGGGTGTGTTGCAGGAGTGGAGACGACTTGTCGCCTCCGGTCAGTCGCGAACTATTGATCTCCAGGCTAAGCTCGCGACTGACGTCGCTCCTACAGGGCATCGCGTCGGCCAGCGCGTGGTTCCAGCCGCTGTGCATCACATCCACCGGCAGGAAATCGATGCCGACGCGCCCGCCCCTGCCGCGTCGCGCGTCCTGCACGATCTGGCTGGGCGAATAGAAGCCCATCGGCTGCGAGTTGAGCAGCGCGCAGGCGAATGCGGCCGGTTCGTGGCGCTTGAGCCAGCAGCTGATGTACACCAGCTTGGCGAACGAGGCCGCATGGCTCTGCGGGAAGCCGTAGGAACCGAACCCCTTGATCTGTTCGAAGATCTGGTTGATGAACTCAGAGGAATAGCCCTTGTCTTCCATCAACGCGCGGATCTTCTCGCGATGCGGCGTCATGTCCCCGCCGCGCCCCCAGGCCGCCATCGACCGGCGCAGGCCATCGGCTTCCTCCGGCGTGTAGCCGGCATGGATCACCAGTTCCATCACCTGCTCCTGGAACAGCGGGATGCCGAGGGTGTTCTTCAGGATCGCCTCGATGCCCTCCGACGGATACACCACCGGATCCTTGCCCTGCCGCCGGCGCAGATAGGGATGCACCATGCCGCCCTGGATCGGACCGGGGCGGACGATCGCCACTTCCACGACGAGGTCGTAGAAGTCCTTGGGCTTCAGGCGCGGCAACATGCTCATCTGCGCGCGCGATTCGATCTGGAACACGCCCACCGTGTCGGCGGCCTGGATCATGGCGTAGGTCGCCTCGTCGCCTGGCGGCAGCCGTGCAAGGTCGATCGGGTAGCCGCGATGCCGTTCCACCAGCGCGACCGCCTTGCGGATGCAGGTCAGCATGCCCAGCGCAAGGCAATCAACCTTGAGCAGTTGCATCGTTTCCAGGTCGTCCTTGTCCCACTGGATGATGGTGCGGTCCGGCATCGCCGCGTTCTCCACCGGAACCACGGTGGATAGCGGCGCATCGGAAATGACGAAGCCGCCGACGTGCTGCGACAGGTGGCGCGGGTGGTCGCGCAGCTGCCCGGTAATCGCGAGCACGCGGGCGATCAGTGGATTCGCAGGATCGAAGCCGGCCTCCGCCAGGCGTTGTTCCATCGATGTCGCGCCGTTGCCCCAGCCGTAGCAGCCGGCCAGCAGCGTCACTTGGTCGGGCGGCAAGCCGAAGGCCTTGGCCACGTCGCGCACCGCACTCTTGCCGCGGTAGCGGATCACGGTAGCGGCCAGTGCCGCGCGCTCGCGCCCGTACTTGTTGTAGACGTACTGCAGAACTTCTTCCCGACGCTCGTGCTCGAAGTCGACATCGATGTCCGGCGGCTCGTTGCGCTCCTTGGACAGGAATCGCGCCATGAGCAACCGGCTTTCGGCGGGATTGACCACGGTGATCCCGAGCGCGAAGCACACCGCGGAATTCGCGGATGAGCCGCGCCCCTGGCACAGGATTCGGTTTTCCTTCGCAAAACGGACGATGTCCTGCACGGTCAGAAAGAAGGCCTCGTACTTGAGATGGGCGATCAGCTCGAGCTCTTCATCGATCTGCCTGGACACGTCCGCCGGTACGCCTTCCGGCCAGCGCTCGCGCATGCCGCGTTCGGTCAGCGCCCGAAGCCAGCTGGTCGTCGTGTGATCGTCGGGGACAAGTTCCAGCGGATAGCGATAGTCCAGATCGCGCTTGAGGTCGAATGTGCAGCGCTGCGCCAGCAGCGCCGCGGCTTCCAGCAATCGGCGCGGGTAGATGTTGCCGAGCGCGCGCCGCGTGCGCAGATGGCGCTCGCCGTTTCGGAACAGGTGCTCGCCGCAGTCGGCCAACGGCGTGTTGTGCCGAATCGCGGTCATCGTGTCCTGTAGCGCGCGGCGGCGGCGTACGTCCATGTGCACGTCGCCGGCGGCGACCGGCTCCATCCGCAATCCGCGCGCCAGCGCCAGCAACTGCGCGAGGCGCGCGGCATCGTCCTGCTCGCGATGCAGTTCCGCCGCCAGGAAGGCGCGCTCGCCGAACAGCGCCTGCAGCCAGTGTCCCTGCGCCGGATCCGGCTCGCGCGCGGGAATCCACAATGCGAACAGCCCCAGGTCCTGCTCCGACACCCCGCCCAGCACGCGCTCGACATCCTCGCGCGCCAGGCGATATGTCCCCTTCTTCGGCAGGGCGCGGCGCGCAATGGTGATCAACTCGCACAGCCGAGTGTAGCCAGCCCCGGTTTCCACCAGCAGCACGCACTTCAACCCGCAGGCCATGACGAACTCGCTGCCGACGACTAGTTTCAGGTCAGTCGCTCGGGAGGCCTCGAGCGCCCGTACGATGCCGGCTAGCGAGCACTCGTCGGTGATCGCCAGCGCCTGGTAACCGCACCGCTGCGCGCGCGCGAACAGTTCTTCCGCGCTGGCCGCACCGCGCAGGAACGAGAAGTCCGACAGGCAGTGCAGTTCGGCATAGGTCGGCAGATGGTCTTCCCATGGACCGTCGTCGTTGGCGGCGCGCGCACCGAGGCGCTGCGCGACCTCCCATGCGCGGGGCGGACGACCGCCGGGCGTGTCGCGATCCACACCGTCGACTGCATCGTCCCAGCTCATGGCAGCGCACTCATGCGAACCACCCGTGCAGCATCCAACCACCCTGCTCGCCTGGTGGGGCGAACGCCCAGGCGCGCTGGCCCTGCGTCGTTTCCAGCACGTAATAGTCGCGACGCGCGTCCTCGCCATCCCACCAACCGCTTTCCAGGCGCTCCGGCCCGGACACGATGCGCAGGCGCGCACCGCGCAGCGGCAGCGGGCGCGGCAGCAGCCACAGGGGTCGCGGAGGACGCGGCGGTGCTGCGTCGATGCGCGCGCCGTCGCCCTCTATCCGCCGCCATGCGCGTTCGGGGCGCGGGTCGCCCGCTGGCGCGATGCGATAGACCGCATCGTCGCCGAGCCGTGCGCGCAGGCGCTCGCGCAGCTGCGGCCACGGCAGCTGCTGCTGCGCGCGCACCTCGAATAGATCGCGCGACGCCGGCACGAACGGCGGCAGCTCGCGCGCCAGCAGGCGCATGCCGACCACGGGTTTCGCCAGGGCCACCCGCTCGAGCCGGCTGCGGGCCAGTTCGAACAGCATCGCCGGTTCACGTTCGGGCGCCAGCAGGCCGACCTCCACGTCGGCATGGCCTTCCTCGTGCTCCAGCCGCAGCACGAAGCGCTGGATGCCGCCGTCGCGCACCGACAGATAGGTGCACAGGTCGCCGACCAGCCGCCGCAGCGGGAACAGCAGCGCGGTATGGCTTTCCACCTCGTAGCCCAGTTCCACCCGCGCGTCGAAATGGTCGGGCGGCGCATAGAACGCCAGCGGGTCGTCGGCCTCGCCGTAGAGCCGGTCCATGTGCTCCAGCAGCGGCAGGCCGAAGCGGCGGCGCACGGCATCGCGCGGCAGCGCGCGCAGCGTGCGCAGATCGCGGATGCCCATGCGCTGCAGGCGTTCGCCGCTGTCGCCGGGCAGCTGCGCGCGGCGCACCGGTACGCGGTCGAGCGTGTCGGCCATCGCGCCGGGGTGCGGCAAGGCCAGCCCGTCGCGCAACCCGGCGAACACTTGCGCGGCGCGCGGCGTCGGCGCCAGCGCGATGCGATGGCAGAAGCCGAGCGCATCGAGTTCCTCGCGCAGCCGCGCCTCGATCCGCGGCCATGGCCCCAGCAGCCGGAAGCTCGCGCGTACTTCCAGCACGATGCAGCCGGGCCACTGCGCGCTGACCAGCGAGCTGTGCCGGTACGCCCACGCCGCCAGGAAACGCTGCCAGCGCGTATCGGCTTGGCGGTCGTGTTCGACCAGCGCCACCTCGGGCAGCAGCGCATGCGCCGCGGTCAGGCGCATGCCGGCACGCAGGCCGGCGCCAGCAGCGGCGGTATTGACGGCATGTAGCGTGCGCAGCTGCGCCGGCCCGCCGACCAGCGCCAGTGGCGCGTCGGGATCAGGCCGGCGCCGGAGGACGGCATCCAGCGCCAGTTGCGGCAGCAGTACGCAGGCCCAGAGCATGCGCGCGCCTCAACCCGCACCCGCGGTGGACATACCCGTGGCCTGCGCGCCCATGGAGAATGCGCGCGCCGGCACCGCGGCGCCGCGGCATTTGCGCACGTACCAGGCCATGCCGCCATACCCGTCGCCGACCGCTTCGAGCCGCAACGCGGCCGGCGACGGATTGGCTGCATGCCTGCGATCGCGCAGCGCGAAGCCCAGGCAGTCGCCGCTGTCGGCCGCCACTTGCAGGCGGCGCAGCGCCTGCGCGTCGGCCTGCGCCGGCCATCCCAGCACCGCCGCGCAGGCGCCGCTGCGCAGGCATTGTTCGAATGCCCACAGCGCATCGCGCGGCGATGCCTCGACCATCTCCAGCCGCGCCAGATCCACGCCCGCCGCCTGCCAGGCCGGCGCATACGGCAGGTACGGCGGTGCCACCACCGCCACCGTGCCGCCTGCCCGGGTCAGCCGTGCCAGCGCCGGCAGCAGCAGCGACAGTTCGCCCACGCCGTCGGCGGGCAGCAGCAGTTCGGTCAGCGCGCCGCGCGGCCAGCCGCATTGCGGCAGCAGCGCATCGAGCGCGTCGTGTCCGGTCGGCTCGGCGTCCACAGCGACTGCGGCCATGCGCCCGGCATGCCAGAGCGTGCGCGCAGCCAGCATGGAATCCAGCGTGGTCGCGACGACGCCCATCACTCCGCCCTGACCAGCCCGCAGTACAGGCCCTCGATCGCGAAATCGCTACCTGGCGGCACCTCGATCGGCGCATAGTCGGGATTGCGCGGCAGCAGGCGGATGCGGGTCTTCGTTTGCTCGAACCGCTTGATGGTGATCTCGCCGTCGATCCGCGCCACCACCACCTGGCCGCTGCGCGCTTCATTGGTGCGCTTCACCGCCACCAGGTCCCCGTCGAAGATGCCGTCGTCGCGCATCGAATCGCCCTTCACCTTCAACAGGTAATCGGGCGTGACCGAAAACAGCGCACGGTCCAGCAGCACATGGCGGTCGCTGCCGATGTCCGCGCCGATCGGCGCGCCGGCGGCCACCTGGCCCAGGACCGGAAGCTGCATGCGGTCGTCGTACCGCGGCATCCGTCCGCGATGCCGCGGTGCGTCGTGCTGAAACCCGGTCAGCCGGATGCCATGCGCCTGGTTCGGCCGCACGCTCAGGTAGCCGGCCTGCTCGAGCCGCTTCACGTGCTTGTGCGCGGCGCAGGCCTGGGCGAAGCCGAAGGCATCAGCGATCTGCTGCAGGGTCGGCGGCAGGCCCTCGGCCGCGGCATGGGCCTGGATGAAGTCGAAAACCGCGCGCTGGCGGTCGGTGAGGTCGTCGCTCATGGGTAAAAATCTATTTACCTTTCCAGGCAAAGGCAAGACATTTCCGGGCCGATTCCGCGCCCGACCCGTCTCACCGATCAAGACCGGTTATGGATCAGCCGCTTACCGGAAAGTTTGCCCTCCGAAGGCATCCTGTCCGAAGCCGAATTCGCTGCGTGGCCGCGCGCGGATCCAGGGCCCGGTCCTGCCGGCGGTGCACGAAGCGGCGGCCGGCTACGCTGGCTGAAACGGCTGCTCCGCCTACGGGCGGTTCCGTCGCGCCGCCGCCGGCTTTCGTCGCAGGGCCGGCCCGGCGCCATCCTGGCGGCCCTATGCTTCGCCGCATCCAGCCTCAGGGAACCGCCGTGATCCGCAGCTTCTGGTTCGTGCTCCGCCTGGTCGCCGCCTGGGCCGGCGTCGTCCTGCTCGCGGCACTGCTGTGGTCGGGCCTGCCCTGGATCGGCAACTGGGAACTGCCGGCCGTACTGTTCGGCTTCGTCACGATGGGGTTGGTGATCACCGGCGCGCTCTCGCACATCGGCCGGGTGCGGCTGATCGCCGACCGCATCGACCGCACCACGCTGGCCAACCGCCAGCGGCGCCAGGTCGAGATCCCATTCGAGGCCGGCGAAGCCTTCGACCTGGTGGATGCAGCGATCCGCGAACTGCCCGGCGTGGAACAGATCGAAAGCGCGCGCGACAGCCTGCAGGTGAAGGCCAAGGTGCGCCGTCCGCAGACCTACGGCGAATATCCGCTGGGCCGGTGGAATCCGCTGGTGTGGTTCGGCATTCCGCGCAACCAGGTGCTGGCCACGGTCGCGCCGGCCGGCGACAGCGGCAGCGTCACCGTCATCTGCGAACCCGAAAGCCCGGCCTGGAGCGATCTGTTCCGGGTCGACGACGGCACCAACTACGAGAACGCCGAGGCGATCACCCGCGCCATCACCCGCCGCATCGCCGAGCGCCGTCGCGGCGAACAGGCCGCCGCTGCGCAGACCGCGACGGAGAAGGAGCTCACGGTGGCCAAGTTGAGCCTGCTGCATGCGCAGGTCGAGCCGCACTTCCTCTACAACACCCTGGCCAGCGCGAAGCTGCTCACCCGCAGCGATCCCGAGCGCGCGGAATCCATGCTCGGCCATCTCATCCAGTATCTGCGCCATTCGCTGCCGCGCACAGATGACGCGCAGTCCACGCTGGGCGAGGAACTCGAACGCGCGCTTGCGTACCTGGAGATCCTGAAGATCCGCATGGGCCCGCGTCTCACCCTGCAGGTCGACGTGCCCGACGCGCTGCGCCACACGCCGCTGCCGCCGATGATGCTGCAGACGCTGGTGGAGAATGCGATCAAGCATGGCCTGGAACCGAAGACCGCCGGCGGCACGGTCTGGATCCGCGCGCGTCGCAGCGACGACATCGTTTCGATCACCGTAGCCGACGACGGTGACGGCTTCAGCGCCAAGACCGGCGGCACCGGCATCGGCCTGAAGAACGTGCGCGAACGTCTGCAACTGCTGTATGACGGCGCGGCGTCCCTGGCGGTGGTGGCCAACTTCCCAGCCGGAGTGGCGGCGACGATTTCGGTGCCCGCGGCCAGCGAAACGGTGCGGGAGGCGCGGCATGGCTAGCGCCGTCATCGCCGAAGACGAAGCCCTGCTGCGTGCGGCGCTGCGCGACGCGCTGGCGCAGGCCTGGCCGGAGCTGCAGATCGTGGCCGAGTGCGAGGACGGCGCCAGTGCGCTGGAAGCGATCGCCGAACACACGCCGGACGTGGCCTTCCTCGACATCCGCATGCCCGGCCTGACCGGACTGGAAGTGGCCGCCGCCGCGACCGAAGCCAGTCCGGACACCCGCATCGTATTCACCACCGCCTACGACCAGTACGCCATCGATGCATTCGAGCGCGGTGCGGTCGACTATCTGCTCAAGCCGATCGCCGCCGAGCGCCTGGCCGCCACCGTGCAACGCCTGCAGTCGCGCGCCGGAGCGCCGATGCACGATGCCGGCGCGCTGGCCGAGCTGCTGCGCAAGCTCGGGGCCGCGCTACCGCGCGATGCCGCGCGCGAACCGCTGACCTGGATCACCGCCAGCGCCGGTCGCGAGACCCGGCTCATCGGCATCGACGACGTCATCTACTTTCGCGCCGCGGACAAGTACACCACCGTGGTCACCGCCGAAGGCGAAGCGCTGCTGCGCACGCCGATCAAGGACCTGCTGGCAGCGCTCGACGGCGCGCACTTCCGGCAGATCCACCGTTCCACCATCGTCAACCTCAAGGCCATCGCCTCGATCGTGCGCGACGACGGCGGTCGCGGCATCGTGCGGCTCAGGGGGCGACCGGAAACGCTCGCGGTCAGCCAGCCGTTCATGGCTCTGTTCCGGCATATGTGATTTTTCGTTCCCCTGCGGAGGTCGCCGTGCGTATCCTCATCCTTGCCTTGCCACTTGTCGCCGCCCTGGCCGGCTGCGATACCGGCGGTACCACCATCGTCGTGCGCAGCAAGTCCGATGGCGAATGGATCATCGACAGCCGGGTGCGGATCGACGGCGGCATCGCCCGGTTCGAATGCCTGCACAGCGCCACCCGGCGCTGCCACTACACACTGTTTCCGGCCGGCTGCACTTCCTCTTCCGGCAGCACGCGCTGCAGCGGCCATGCGCTGGACCAGTTCAGCATGGCGGTCGATTCGACCCGCGTGCTGAGCGGCCTGTCCGACTTCAAGCTGTGCGTGAGCCATCGGCCCGGACAGATGCGGCCCGACTGCACGCTGCAGAAGGGTTGAGCGAAGCGATCGTCTCTGCGGGGCATCATTCAGCACTTCGACCGGATCGACCGAAGCGATACCGCAAGCGACACGCGACGGTCACGGACGCGAGCGCAGCATGGGCGCAACCCTTGCACAGGAGCCGCGCCATGGCCACGAAGAAGTCCGCGAAAAAGCCCCCTCAGAGCAAGACCGCGGCGCGCAGGCGCGGCGGCGCAGCGGACGACGCGCGGGGTCATGGCGACGAGCTGCAACAGTTCGCCGGCGGCACCCATCCGGTGCTGACCACCAACCTGGGCATCCCGGTCAGCGACAACCAGAACTCGCTGCGCGCAGGCGAGCGCGGACCGACCTTGCTGGAAGACTTCGTCCTGCGCGAGAAGATCACCCACTTCGACCACGAGCGCATCCCCGAGCGCATCGTGCACGCCCGCGGCAGCGCGGCGCACGGCTATTTCGAACTGACCAGGTCGCTGGCCAAGTACACGCGCGCGAAGCTGCTTACCGAGGTCGGGGTGCGCACGCCGGTCTTCACCCGCTTCTCCACCGTCGCCGGCGGGGCCGGTTCGGTCGACACTCCGCGCGACGTGCGCGGCTTCGCGGTGAAGTTCTACACCCAGGAAGGCAACTGGGACCTGGTCGGCAACAACATCCCGGTGTTCTTCATCCAGGACGCGATGAAGTTCCCGGACGTGGTGCACTCGGTGAAGATGGAACCCGATCGCGCCTTTCCCCAGGCCGCGAGTGCGCACGACACGTTCTGGGATTTCATCTCGCTCACGCCCGAATCGATGCACATGATCATGTGGGCGATGAGCGACCGCACCATCCCGCGCTACCTGCGCACCATCGAGGGCTTCGGCGTGCACAGCTTCCGCCTGCTCGACGAGCGCGGCAACAGCACGTTCTGCAAATTCCACTGGCGGCCGAAACTCGGCATCCAGTCCACCGTCTGGGACGAGTCGCTGAAACTGCAGGCCGCCGACAACGACTTCCATCGCCGCGACCTGTTCGAATCGATCCAGTCGGGCAATTTCCCGGAATGGGAGTTCGGCGTACAGCTGTTCAGCGAAGCCGACGCAGCCAAGTTCCCGTTCGACCATCTCGATCCGACCAAGCTGATCCCCGAGGAAATGGTGCCGCTGACCATCATCGGGCGCATGGTGCTGGACCGCTGGCCGGACAACTTCTTCGCCGAGACCGAACAGGTCGCGTTCTGCCCCGCAAACATCGTGCCGGGCATCGACTTCAGCAACGATCCGCTGCTGCAGGGGCGGCTGTTCTCGTACCTGGACACGCAGCTCATCCGCCTGGGCGGGCCCAACTTCCACCAGATCCCGATCAACGCGCCCAAGTGCCCGTTCGCCAACCTGCAGCGCGACGGCCATATGCAGATGCTGGTGCCGAAGGGGCGGGTGAACTACGAGCCCAGCTCGCTGCAGGCCGACACCCCGCGCGCGACGCCCGACGGATTCCGCAGCCACGCCACCCCCGACGACGGCGTCAAGGGCCGCGTGCGCGCGGAAAGTTTTGCCGATCACTACAGCCAGGCGCGGCTGTTCTACCGCAGCCAGAGCGCGATCGAGCAGGCGCATATCGCCTCGGCGCTGGTGTTCGAGCTGTCGAAGGTGGAAACCGTCTACGTGCGCGAACGCATGGTCGGCCATCTGCGCCATATCGACGAGGACCTGGCGCAACGCGTGGCGGACGGCCTGGAGCTGGATGCGCTGCCGCCGGCGCCGCCGGCCAAGGTCGCGCCGCAGGACATGAAGCTCTCGCCCGCGCTGCGCATCATCGACCGGATGAAGGACACGCTGGAAGGCCGCTGCGTCGGCATCCTGGTGGACGATGGCTCCGACGCCGCCACCCTCAAGGCGCTGCGCGCCGCGGTGGAAAAGGCGGGAGCCAGGGTCAGGATCATCGCACCCAAGGTCGGCGGCGCGGTGCTGAGCGACCGCAGGAAGCAGCCGGCCGACGGTCAGCTGGCCGGAACCCCGTCGATGTTGTTCGACGCAGTCGCGCTGGTGCTGTCGGACGAAGCCGGGCGCGGGCTTGCGAAGGAAGCCGCTGCTGTCGACTTCGTGCGCGATGCCTTCGGCCACCTCAAGGCGATCGCCGCCGACGCCGGCGCGCAGGCGGTGCTCAAGGCCGGCGGCGTTGGGAAGGACGCAGGCGTGATCGACGCGGGCGACCCGAAAGCCTTCGTCGCCGCAGCCAAGACCCGGCAATGGGCGCGCGAGAAGAAGGTGCGCACCCTGGCCTGAATCCGCGGCCTGCGTCGCTACATCCTGGACGCGGTCAGGCGGATGTCGGCATTGCGCCACGCGGCGGCGAACTGGCCGCGTGTCGCGTCCGCATCTGCCACCTTGCCCTGCGCCTGCAGGCTCTGCGCCAGCCCGAACAGCGACCAGCCGTTGCCGGGATTGCGATGCAGCTCCTCGCGATAGACGCGTTCGGCTTCGCCCGCACGCCCCGCCTGCAGCAGCACCGCGCCCAGCGTCTGCCGGACCGGCGCATGCCAGCCCGGTGGTTCGTCGTAGGGAATCCCGTCCTCGATCTTGACCGCCTCGCCCAGCGCCGCAATCGCCGCGGCGTGGTCGCCGCGTGCCGCGGCGATCTCGGCGGTCACCGTACGTTCTGCGATGCGGGTGGCATGCGCCAGCGGGTAGCGATCCCAGACGGTGAGTTTTTCCATCACCGGATCGACGGAGAGCGGGCGCAGCGCATCGAGGTGCTGCTGCGCATCGTCCAGCCGCTGCTGCCGCACCGCCGCCATGCCTTGGGCGTAATGCCAGATCGCGGTGACGTAGGGCAGATCGGGCGCCGGATTGGGCGCCTTGGCGATCTCGTCCCAGCGCCCGAAGCGGACCCGCTCGAACCACGGCGTCAGCCAGTAGTGCTGCAGGCCGGCGAAGCCCTCCTGGCGCATCAGGTCCTGCAGGTCGGTGCGTTCGGCGGTGGTGCGGGCCGCCGCCTGCGCCAGCTTGCTGCTGCCTTCCATGCTCGCGGCGAACCACAGGAAATGGTGGTTGTGCGGCACGTAGCCGAGCGGGTACACGCCCTGGGTATTGCCGCGGCATAGCGCCAGGTAGGCATCGTCGGCTTCGATGGCGCGCTGGTTGGCGATCACCGCGTCGTGCCAGCGACCCACCCGCGAATAGATGTGCGCCGGCATATGCACCAGGTGTCCGGAACCTGGAATCAGCTCGCGCAGGCGGTCGGCCGCAGCCGCGCCGCGTTCGGGATTGGCCGACGCCTCCACCGCGTGCACGTACAGGTGCAATGCGCCGGCGTGGTCGGGATTGCGCGACATCACCGATTCCAGGGTCGACACGATCTCCGCGGTATTGCCCTTCAGCTGCTGCTTCTCGTCGTAATAGTTCCAGGGCTGCAGGTCCATCATCGCTTCGGCATGCAGCACGGCGGCGTCGAGGTCGTCGGGGCGCTGCCGCACCAATCCGCGCGTGGCCGCGGCATAGGCCTCGTCGAGCGGACGGCGATCGGCCGGCGGGTTCTGCGCATAGCGCGCGCCCAGCGCCTGGATGAAGGCGCGCTCGCGTTCGCTGGCCTGCGGCGCCAGCGCCTGTGCGCGCTGCAGGCGGCTCCAGGCATCGGCATTGTCGTTCGGGTCCATGCCGGCATTCACGTGCGGGCCGACCACCAGGGCCGCGCCCCACCAGCACATCGCGCAGTCGGGATCGAGTTCGGTGGCCTTGAGGAAGGAACGTTCGGCCGCGTCGTGGTTGAAGCCGAAGGTCAGCATCAGCCCCTGGTCGAACCAGCGCTGCACTTCCGGGTGCTTGCTGGTGACCGGGAAGCGGTAGTCGCCAAGGCCTTCGAGCAGATGGGCCCCGATCATGGCCATTTCCGGCGGGGAGACGGCCGGTTCGGTGCTGGCCACGGGGCCAGCCCCGCGGCAGCCGGACAGCGCCAGCAGCGCGGCGGTGCAGGAAAGGAACAACAGGCGATGGACGGGATGCATGGCGGCCTCCGGGGGAAGGAGCTTCGGGTTCAAGACCAGTGATGGCCGCCGCCGTGAGGGGAAGTGGCGGCGGATGCGACGACCGGCGATCCCCTGCCCGCGCATGGGCCGGGAACAGGTCCGGCCACCCATCACTGAAGTTTGAACGCCGGCGAGACTGGGGAAAGGCCATTGTCCCGGGCGGGAGGGCGGCGCACACCCCTCCGTGGAGGGTGGACCTGGCTGACTTCCGTGGGGTCGTGCTCAGCCGGCCGCGACAGGCCCGGCGCGATCGCAACCCGCGAACAGGTCGCGGTGGCGGTCGTAGGCCCTGGTGCGGACCTGCATCAGGCCGAGCACCGAATGGAACAGGTTGTCGTGACTGGCAGGCTGCGCGGCACGCCGGCGCAGGCATGCCAGGTCGATACCCCGGTCCCGCGCCATATCCGGCGAGAACCACATCACCATCGGCACCTGGGTCTGGGTCGCGGGCGCGATCGCATAGGGGATGCCGTGCAGGTACAGGCCGTTCTCTCCCAGCGATTCGCCATGGTCGGACAGGTAGATCAGTGCGGTGTCGCGCGCATGCATCGCCGCGAGCGACGCGATCGCACGGGCCAGGAAGTCGTCGGTATTGAGCGTCGCATTGTCGTACGCATTGACGATCTCCGATCGGCTGCACAGTGCGAGATCGGGCGATTCGCAGGCGGGCGTGAACACGCGCAGCGACTGCTTGTAGCGCTTGTAGTAGCTCGGCCCGTGGTTGCCCAGCTGGTGCAGCACCAGCACGGTGTCCCCGCTGGATCCAGCCGCCTGGGCGAGATCGCGCAGCATCGCCTGATCCTGGCACCCATCCCGGTCGCAGTCGACCGGGTCGTGTCCATGTTCGAACGACTCGTAGGGCAGGCCCGTGCATACGCCCTTGCATCCGGTCTGGTTATCGCGCCATAGCGTGGCGATGCCGGCATGCGCCAGCACGTGCAGCAGCGACTCGGAGCGTTCGACCAGGCGCTTGTCGTACTGCGCATGCCCGTAGGGCGAGAACATGCAGGGCACGGACACTTCCGTGCTGGTACCGCAGGCGCTGACGTCGCTGAAGTTGATCGGGTCGATCTGCCGCAGCTGCGGCGTGGTCTGCCGCATGTAGCCGTTGAGCTCCCAATTGTGCGCCCGCACGGTCTCGCCGACTACGATCACCAGCAATCTTGGCTTCGTCGCTGGCGCCCGGCCCACGACCCGCGCGTCGGTGCCGACCGGGATGCGCCCTTGCCCGCCGTCCGGCAGGGCTTCCAGCGCCACGGTCGCCAGCGACACCACCCAGTTGCCAGGTGCGATCAGGTAACGAAGATCGTGGTGGTTGCGCATCAGCGACGACAGGTTCTGGAACGACAGCACGATCGCCAGCGCCGCCGTCAGTACCGAGCCCGAGAGGTAAAGCATGCGGACCGCGACGGCCTGCCGCAGCGGCCGGCGCCTCAGCCGTAGTCGCCACAGGAACAGCATCGGCGGACCGGCCAGCAGCGCCAGGTATCCGATCAGCGAAGGAGCGACCAGCTCGCGCGCCTCCTTGGCATCCGTGTGCAGCACGTTGCGCACCATCTCGGCGTCGACGTACACCGAATACCGGCTGGTGAAGTACACGCTGGCAGCGGTGATGGCGAACATCCCCGCCAGCAGCGGCTTGGCCGTCCAGCGGGTCGAAAGCAGGCACAGCAGCAGCATGCACAGCGCGGTCATTGCGACGAACAGGCTCGCTGCCAGCGCCATGCCACCGGGGCCGTGCAGCGCCGCCTGCACCGGAGCCGCGCTCCAGAAGGGCAGATTGCAGAACAAGGAGAAGTACACGCTGGCGCCGAATGCCACGCGCTCCTGGTCCATTTCCGGCCTGAACCCGAGGATGCCCGCAACCCGGTCGACCAGGTCGAATCGCGGCTTGATCGCGACGCTCATCCGGAAACAACCGCAGCAGGCAAGTCTGACGCGGGTCGTGCTGGAGCTTGCCGTGTCCACGGCAGCAACGACAGCGCAAAGGCGACCATCCAGCACAGCGTCGCCGTCCACACGTCATGCGACAGGAAATGCGCACCGCGCAGCTGCTGCGAGGCGCCGAAGACCAATCCCGCCGTCGCCCCGGCAAGCAGGCCGATCCAGCGCAGCCGGGGACGGGTCGCGCGGAAGAAGAAGTACAGGCTCAGCCATGCGTATCCGGCACTGGCATGCCCCGCAGGGAAACAGGCGCCGCGCGACAGCCCGACCGGCCGCAGGCCCAGCAGGCCGACATAGGGGCGCTCCCCGCCGTAACGCAGCAGGTCCCAGGGACAATCCATGTTCGACCAGGACTTGATCCAGGCGACCACGGCCGTTGCCAGCAGGGTGCTGACGGCCAGGTAGGCCAACGGCCCCCGCCAGTGCTGCAAGCCGGCGCGCGTGCGCGCGACCAGCCATGCCGCGACCACCACCAGCCACGCCGTCATGCTCAGATCGCGTCCGGCCGCGTGGATGATGGTGTCGGTGAGGAATGCGTGCCTAAACGCCCAACGATTTCCCTGCAGGGCATACAGCCGGTCCGCGATCCACAGATCGCCCTGCCCGGGCATCAGCAGCAGCGTCAGCACGGCGAATACCGAAAGCGGCAGCCAGAAATGCGCGAGCACGAAGCGTCGGCCCGCGAACGCGGACACCCACGCTTCGGATCGACCGGCACCGGGGATGGATACAGGGCCGCTCAAGCGGCGCGAAGCAGCAGGTGGCGTGGACAATCGGACAGAACCGCAGCGTCAAGGTGCGCACATGCTCGGTAGCCCGCTGTCGGAAGGCGGTCGGAGCGGTGTTGCCTTCCGGTTAAGCGCCGATTCGCGGCGCGGGCGATCGATGGCCCGATCTGACAAACTTCCGACAACAACGGCGGACAATGCCGCGATGGGAGAACCGCAGCGCATGCGCCTGCTCGTCGTCGAGGACAACCGCAACCTGGTGAGCAACCTGTTCGAGTACTTCGAGGCCAGGGGCTATACCCTCGATTCCGCGCCCGATGGCCCGACCGGGCTGCACCTGGCGATGAACCACGAATACGACGCGGTGGTCCTCGACTGGATGCTGCCCAGGCTCGACGGTCGCGAAGTCCTGCGGCGCCTGCGCGAGAGCGGCTCGGGAGTACCGGTGCTGATGCTCACGGCACGCGACGAACTGCCCGACAAGATCGCCGGGTTCCGGGCCGGCGCCGACGATTACCTGACCAAGCCCTTCGACCTGCCCGAGCTGGAGGTGCGTCTGGAAGCGCTGGTGGCACGCGCCGCCGGCCGCGGCCACAGCCGGGTCCTGCAGGTCGCCGACCTGAAGCTGGATCTGGCGACGCTGGGCGCCAGCCGCGGCGGACGCGAGCTGCACCTTTATCCGGCCTGCCGCAAGCTGCTGGAAGTGCTGATGCGGGCCAGTCCCGCGGCGGTAACCCGCGAGCGCCTGGAGCATGCGCTGTGGGGCGACAGCCCGCCGGACGGCAACATGCTCCGCTCCCACATCTACGAATTGCGCCGCAGCGTCGATGGCGCGCATGCGGTCAAGCTGATCCATACCCTGCCGCGGGTCGGGTATCGCCTGGCGGCGATGACGGAACCAGCAGACACCCATGAGCCCGCCAGTGATCCGGACAATGGCTAGGCCGGTCGCCAGAACCAGTCTGCGCCAGCGCATCCTGTTTGGCCTGTTCGGCTACGCGGTGCTGCTGACGGCCGCCGTGTTCATCCATGGCATGGTGGTCAACGAACAGGCCGAACGGCTGGTCTGGCAGAGCCTGCTCGAGAGCGAGCTCGATCATCTGCAGGAGCGCCGGCGCGAAGATCCTGGTTACCAGTGGGCGAACTCGCGCAGCATGGCGCTCTACGGCGACGGCGACACAGGCGCGCTCCCGCGCGAGCTGCGGCCGCTCGAACCGGGCCTGCACGACGACATTCCGGTGGAAGGCCGCGAGCGGGTGGTGCTGGTGCGCGATGTCGACGGCCGGCGTCTGTTCCTGGTGCTGGACATCACCGCGTTCGAGAAACGCGAGGAGGACCTGGCTCTGACCGTGGCCGGGTCGGCGGTGACGCTGATCGTGCTGCTGGGCCTGGCAATCGCCTGGGGGTTGAACCGGCTGGTGCGGCCGCTCAGCACCCTGGCCCACGACATCGGCGCGCTGCAGCCGGACCGGACCGGACAGCGACTCGCGGTTCCGGATTCGGCGACGAGGGAGCTGGAAGTCATCGCCAACTCGCTCAACGGCTACCTGGAACGCAATGAGCGCTTCGTGGAACGCGAACGCGCTTTCATCGATACCGCGAGCCACGAACTGCGCACGCCGATCGCGGTGATCGCGGGCGCCAGCGAGCTGGTGCTGGAGCAGCCGTCGCTCAGCGCAACTGCGCGCAACCAGCTCGCGCGCATCCATCGCACCGCACGCGATGTGGAGCACCTGATCTCGCTCCTGCTGGCGCTGGCCAAGGATCCTGCGCGACTGGAAGGCAACAGCGAGCTGGTGGCGCTGGACCAGCTGGTGCCGGAGATCGTCGAGGACCATCGGTACCTGACCGCAGGCAAGGACCTTGCGATCGTGGTCGAGCCCCTGCCCCTCTGCGAGATCGTCGCGCCGCTGCCGATCGTGCAGGCCGCCATCGGCAATCTGCTGCGCAACGCGATCGAGAACAGCGATCGCGGCGAGATCCGCATCCGTCTGCAGGCCGATGCCACGCTGGTGATCCAGGATCCGGGCCACGGCATGAGTCCGGAGGAAATCAGCGCCATCTACGCGCAGATGGCGCGCGGCGGCGGACGCGGCGGTGGCGGCATCGGCCTGGACCTGATCTCGAGGCTATGCGAACACCTGGGATGGACGCTGACGCTGACCTCGCACCAGGGACAGGGCACGACCACCACGCTGCAATTCCGGCGCGGTGCCTGAACCCTTCGCCGCTCGCCTGCTGGGTGCCGGTCCGGGAGACGGCCCAACCAATCCATTCAACCTTGCCGATACCAATGCAGCACGGCCGGTGGCAACCGCGTTTCGAGATCGATGTCCAGCGCGGCGCAGGCATCCAGACTGTCGCGGACGACGCGTCCGCCAGGGGTCGTCGCGGTCAGGCCTTCGAGCTCGTCGCTGCACAGCCTGGCCGATGTCCATTCGTACAGCCGCTCGCTGCGTTCCAGCAACGCGGCGCGCAGCCAGTCGCGGGCGGGCGCATGCACGCGGTGCCCGCGCCGCGACAGCGCATCCACGGCCGCCTCCAGCGCGGCAGCGGCGCCGCGTAGCCACTCGGTCTGTCCGCCTGCTGCGACGCGCACCGCGAGCGGTGCCGGCGCGCGGTGCGCGGACAGCGGCCGGCGTAGTTCCAGCTCCAGGTCGCGTGCATCGCGCTCGATTTCGGCTTCCACCAGCACCGCGCGCTCCAGGTCGAAGAATTCGAACCAGCGCGGATGCAGCGACGCGATGCGCGAGAGCGGATCGTATGAATAGCCGATCTTGCAGTGATCCTCCCAGACGCAGGGGAAGACGTAGGCGAAGCAGCGTCCGTCGAGCGACGGCATCTGCGTTTCGAACGCCTCCTTCACGGTCGACTCTCGCCGGGTCATGGACCTGCCTTCGTCAGCATCGACAACATAGTCTGGGCCAGGTGGGCACGGAATAACTAACGTGATCGCCGCTGGGCGCGCAGCCGGACGCGGACTCCGCCCTGACGCTTCATTCCCCTGTCCAACTCGGGGCCAAGCAAAGGGCCTGGACCGATTCCGCGTCAGCCGCATGGTCCATGGATGACCGCAACGCCGCCGTCGCTGCGTTGGACCGGATGACAGGGGACAGTCCGGGGCGACCCATGCGGATCGTGTCCTCTCTCGACCAGCTCGCCGCGCTGCCGCGCGACCGCACCGTCAACGGTTTCGGATCGCGTACGCCACTACGCCTGGAGATCCCGGCGGTGGCCCGCCATTCGCTGCTGCGCACCGAGCGCGCGCTCAACCGGCTGCAGTCCCGCTGCGGCTGCATGGCCGGCGCCATCGCAACCCTGATCGCACTCGGAGCCGGCGCAGCCGATCTGTTCCGCAGCGGCGCGCTGGCTTGGTCGTGGGACCTGCCGGTACGCGTCCTGCTGGTGCTCACGGCCGCCTTCCTGCTGGGCCTCGCGGCCAAGTTCGTCACCCTGGTGGCGACGCGCTGGCAGTTCGCGCGTGCGTGCCGCTTTCACGTCCGTGCACTGGCCCGCGATGCCAGCGACGGCCTTTCCGAGGAGTAACGCATGTCCACGTGCACGCACTGGGTCGACAAGGGCGTCATCGAATGCAAGCAATGGGCCGACCGCTGGACGCGGCGCTGCCAGGACTGGGGCAGCCGCACGCGCCGGGTCTGCGACGAGTGGAAGGACGAGGGCTACCAGGCCTGCGACCGCTACGAGGACCACGGCTACGAGAGCTGCAGTTCCTGGAGCAAGACCTGCAGCGACTGGCTGCCGTGGCCCTTGTCCTACATCTGCGACGCATTCGAATGGGTGTGCAAGGCCTGGGTCTGGGTCTCGCACTGGGTGTGCGTGGCCTTCGTCTGGATTGCGCACTGGGTGTGCAAGGGCTGGAGCTACCTGGTCGAGTGGTTCTGCGTGGCCTGGTTCTGGGTGATGGAGGCGTTCTGCACCGTCTGGTCATGGGTGGCGAAGCTGGTCTGCATCGCCTGGGACAACATCCGCTGCGCGCTGGTGGCGCTCGGCGAGGTCGTGGCCAGCATGGCCGGGCGTCGGCCCCGCCGCCGGCGCCGGATCCGGCACGTATTCGTGCTGATGCTTGAGAACCGCTCGTTCGACCACATGCTCGGCGTTTCCGACATCGCCGGCACCGATGCGGTCACCGGCCTGCCCACGCGTATCGACAATCTCCTGGGCAATCCGCAGTCCAATCCGGATCCAGCCGGCGGCGACATCGCGGCGGCACCGCGCGCGGACTTCGCGCTCAGCAGCGAGGTCGGCGATCCCGGGCATGAGTTCGACGACGTACTCGCGCAGCTGACCGGCGCCACCTGGCCCAGCGGCGGCATGCCGGGCTACCCGCCGATCGACAACGCCGGCTTCGTCGCCAACTTCCGCGGGCGCGGCTCGAGCGATCCGTCCGCGACGATGCGCTGTTTCGAACCCGACCAGCTGCCGATCCTCAACACCCTGGCACGCGAGTTCGCCGTCTGCGACCGCTGGTTCAGTTCGATGCCGGGGCCGACCTGGCCCAACCGCCTGTTCGTGCACGCCGCCTCCTCGGCCGGCCTGGACAACAGCCCCGGCACCTGGGACACGGTCACCACCACGCTCATCGACGGCTACCGCTTCGACAACGGCACGATCTACGACCGCCTGGAACAGAAGTGCCTGGACTGGCTGGTGTTCGAGGGCGACGAGACCCCACAGGTGTTCTCGCTGAGCAACATGAATCTCAACGCGCTGCAGGGACGCTTCCGCGACATGGAAGACTTTCGCGACTCGGTCAACGATCCGCAGTTCCCCGCGTCCTACAGCTTCATCGAGCCGCATTACGGCAACATCATGCCGTGGACGCCGGAGGACTACACCTGCGGCACCTCACAGCATCCGCTCGATGACGTCACCCGCGGCGAGCGTCTGATCAAGGACGTGTACGAGGCAGTGCGCAATTCGCCGCACTGGGAATCGAGCCTGATCATCGTCACCTACGACGAGAACGGCGGGTTCTTCGACCACGTCGTGCCGCCGCCCACGGTGCATCCGGGCGACAGCGTCACTGACAACGAGAACGTGCATAAGCACTTCGACTTCACCCAGACCGGCACCCGGGTGCCGGCGGTGGTGATCTCGCCGTGGATCGCGCGCGGCACCATCGACCACCTCGAACACGAGCACTCCTCGGTGCTCAAGACCCTGTCCGAACTGTTCTCGCTGGGCACGCTGACCGAGCGCGATCGCAGCGCCAACAGCCTGACCCATCTGCTCTCGCTTGAGGTGCCCCGCACCGACGCGCCGACCCAGCTGCCGGACGTGGCCGAATCGGGCTGGCGCTGCACCGGCGATGCGCCCGTCGACGAACCCGGCAGCGCCAGCAGCGGGCTGCGCAGCCGCGAGCAGTGGGAAGCCGAACGGCGCGCGCACCAGACCGTGGTCAGGCAGCTGGAGGCGCGCGAACCCGAACCGTCGATCCGCGGCTTCGCCCGGGTCGCGCTGCGGCGCTACCTGAGCCTGGCGCCCATCGGTAAGCGCGACGAGATCCTGGAACGGTTCATGCGCATCCGCAACAGCTACCAGGCGCGGGTGTTCATCCGCGAAGCGCGCGACGCCATCCGCCTGCACAAACAGGAGATGCCGCGGCGCGACGCCTGGCGGATCCGCTGACGCCCGGCGGACCCGCTGCCAGCGGCTGCGCCCACATCGGCGCCTTACCGCCGGCAGGGCGGACCGGCGGAATCCTTCGCGGCCTGGGACCGCTCGAAGCGTCCGTCCAGGGGCGGCTTTCACCCGGCCAAGCGGCGCTTGTGGTACTAGGCTGCTCACGCATGGAAGGCACCTACGACCACTGGCTGGTAATCCTGTCGATCGCCGTGGCGGTCGTGGCCTCGTACGTCGCGCTGGATCTTGCTTCCAGGGTGACGGCCAGCGCCGGTCGAACCGCGCGCTACTGGCTGCTGGGCGGCGCGGTGTCGATGGGCATGGGCATCTGGTCGATGCATTTCATCGGCATGCTGGCGTTCCGGCTGCCCATCCCGATGTCCTACAACGGACCGATCACGGCTCTGTCGCTGCTCATCGCGATGGTCGTGTCCGGTTTCGCCCTGTACACCGTCAGCAGGGAAAGCCTGCGGCTGCGGCGGCTGGCGCTCGGCGGTGTGCTGATGGGGATCGGTATCGCCTCGATGCATTACACCGGCATGGCGGCGATGGAGATGAGACCGCCGGCGACCTACGATCCGCCGCTGTTCGTGCTGTCGATCGCCATCGCCATGGCGGCGTCGTGGGCGGCGCTGTGGATCGCATTCCAGCTTCGCCGGGAGTCCTTGCTGTCGGGCTTCTGGCGCAAGGGTGGCAGCGCGCTGCTGATGGGAGCCGCGATCTGCGGCATGCATTACACCGGCATGGCCGCGGCGATCTTCTCGCCGTTGTGCTCGCCGACAGTGGGCGCTCCGATCATTCCCAACTTCTGGATGGCGGTCACGATCGGCGGCTTCACCTTCCTGCTGCTCGCCACCACCCTGCTGGTTTCGATCGCCGATGCGCGACGTGCGCGCGAGGACAGCCTTCACCAGGACCGGATGCAAGCGCTGCGGACGCTGCACGACCAGCTCGAACAGCGCGTCAGCGAGCGCACCGCCGAGCTGGCCCAGACCAACGACGCACTGCAGGTGGAGATCGCGCAACACGAACTGACCGAGCAGGAACTGCGTGAGAGCAAGGACGAAGCGCGCGCCATCATCGATACGGCGTACGACCCCTACATCGCCATCGATGCCGGAAGCGTGATCCTCGATTGGAACAAGCAGGCAGAGGCGCTCCTGGGCTGGTCACGCCAGGAGGTGCTGGGCCACAACATGGCCGAAATCCTCATCCCCGAACAATACCGGCAAGCCCATTACCGCGGTATCGAACGCTTCCTGGCGACCGGCAAGGGGCCGGTGCTGAACAAGCGCATCGAGATCACGGCACTGCATCGCGACGGACACGAGCTTCCGGTCGAACTGACGATCTGGCCGACCAAGCTGGGGGCGACCTACAAGTTCAGCGCCTTCCTGCACGACATCAAGCGCCAGCGCGAGATCCGGCGGCTCGTCGCGCAGACCGCGGCAGCCGCGACGTTGATCGAATCGGCCACGCTCGCCGACGCGGCGCCGAAAGTGCTCGAGGCGGTGGCCGCAGCGATGGGCTGGACGACCGGGGCCTTGTGGACGGTCGACGGCGGCACCATGCGCTGCGTCGAGGTCTGGCAGCACCCGGATACGGGCGCGTCATCCGGGGCCCTCCTGGACATGACGCTGGCCGGGTCGCTGGCTCCGGGAGAAGAACTTCCAGGCCGCATCTGGAGCAGTGGCAAGCCCCTTTGGGTCACCAATATCGCGCTGGAAGCCGATTCACCGCGCGCCCGCGCTGCCGCCGAAAGCGGGTTGCTCGGAGCCATCGGCTTTCCGATCCTCAGCGCCACGCAGGTGTTCGGCGTGGCTGAATTCCATGCCCCGGCGATCCAGGAACCGGATCCGGAACTGCTCGGGATCATGGACACGCTGGGAAGTCTGCTCGGCCAGTTCATGGCGCGGAAACAGGCGGAAGCCGCGCTGGCGGAAAACCAGCAGCATCTCGCCGAGGCGCAGCGAATCGCCCACGTCGGCAGCTGGGAGTGGAACCTCGCCGGCAACCAGCTCGCATTGAGCGATGAGCTGTACCGGATCCACAGGAGCGATCCGCAGGACTTCGAGCACACGCTCAAGGGTTATCTGCGCTGCGTCCATCCCGGCGACCAGCGGCTGCTCCTGCGGACGGTGGATCTGGCCTTCCGCCGGCAAGAGGCCTTCGATTTCGAGTATCGCGTCGTTTGCCCGGACGGCGAGGTTCGGGTCATCCAGACGCGGGGCCGGGTCCTGGTCGATGGTCACGGCCGGGTCACGGGGATGGTGGGCACCGGGCAGGACATCACCGAGCGCAAGGAAGCCGAGCAGCGCCTCCAGCAACTGGCGCACTACGACGTGCTCACCGGTTTGCCCAACCGGCGCCTGTTCCACGAATCGCTGGAAAGCGCGATGGCGATGGCCGACAGCCACGCCTGGCAGGTGTTTCTGCTGTTCCTGGACCTGGACAACTTCAAGGACATCAACGACACCCTCGGACATGCGGTGGGAGACGAACTGCTGCGCCAGGTCGGGCAACGCCTGCAGGGCTGCCTGCGCCTGCGCGACACCGTCGCCCGGCTCGGTGGCGACGAGTTCGGCATGGTCCTGCTGACTTCGAGCGATCCGCAGCTCGCCGCCAGGGTCGCCAACAAGATCCAGGACACGCTGGCGGTGCCGTTCGAGGTAGAGGATCACGCGGTGAGGACCACGGCCAGTATCGGCATCACCGTGTATCCGAGCGATGCAGGCGACATGCACAGCCTGGTGCGCTATGCCGACCTGGCGATGTACGAGGCCAAGCTGGCCGGCCGCAATTGCTACCGGTTCTACACCGAGGCGATGAACCTGCGGGTGCGCAAGAAGCTCGACCTGGAGCTGGCGTTGCGCGGCGCGCTGGAGCGCGAGGAATTCGAGCTGCACTACCAGCCCAAGGTCTCCCTGCGCAGTGGACGCTGGACCGGAGTGGAGGCCCTGTTGCGCTGGCATCGGCCTGGCCATGGGCTGGTGGCGCCCGCCCAGTTCATTCCGGCGCTCGAGGAGACCGGTCTGATCGTACCGGTCGGCGCCTGGGTGATCGCCGCGGCCTGTCGTCAGTTGCGCGACTGGCGGCGCGAGGGTTTCGAGCCGCTGCCGATCGCAGTCAACGTATCGGCCCAGCAGATCACCCGCAAGAGCCTGTTGCCGGCGCCGGCCGATCCGCGTCGACGCGTGCACATCGACGCCGATCCGCTCGGTCTCTCCTCGACCACCGCCGCCTGCCTGCTGGAGTACGAGGTGGCCGCGGGACACCTGGAACTGGAACTGACGGAAAGTGCCGTCATGAGTGATGCCGAATACAGCGTGGAAATGCTCAAACGCCTGAAAACCCTGGGCGTGCGGATTTCGGTGGACGATTTCGGAACCGGCTATTCCAGCCTGGCCTACCTGCGCCGGTTTCCGGTGGATACGGTCAAGATCGACGGCGCCTTCATCCGCGACCTCACGACCAACTCCGAGGACGCGTCGATCACCCTGGCCATCATCGACATGGCGCATCGGCTCAATCTGGACGTGGTCGCCGAATGCGTGGAAACCCTGGAACAACTCGAATTCCTGCGTGCGCACGGCTGCGACCAGGTACAGGGGCACTACATCGCCCGCGCCATGCCGGCATCCGAACTCGAGCAACTATGGCTCGATACCGGCGGGTTCGTGCAGGACGTGCTGCAGGACCTGGAGCCGGAGGTCCGGACTAGCGGTTCGCTGTAAGCGTCGCGCAAGCCGCGACCCGGCAGACCGCCGGTTGCAACCAGCCTCGTCCTGGACCTTCGGCGGTCAGGCCGCCCATCGCGTGATCGACGCGAGCGCTTCGGTCAACGGTGCGGGCTTCCCGAAATAGTAGCCCTGCGCCTGGTCGCAACCGTGGGCGCGCAACCAGTCCCGCTGCGCTTCGCATTCCACGCCCTCGGCGATGACCTGCAAACCCAGGCCGTGGCCGAGCGCGATCAGCGCGTTGCAGATCGCCGCGTTGCGCCGGTCGCGGTGCACGTCGGTGACGAAGGCGCGATCGATCTTGAGGAAATCCAGCGGCAGATTCTTGAGGTAGGCCATGCTCGAGAAGCCGGTTCCGAAATCGTCGATGGATATGCATACGCCTCCATCGCGCAGCTCCTGCATCGTCTCGCGTGCGGCTTCGGGCCAGCGCAATACCGCACTTTCTGTCAATTCCACCTGCAACGCGCCGCGCGGCAGTCCATGGGCCTTGCACAGGGCGCGTAGCGACTGCGGCAGGGATTCGGACAGGAACTGCACCGCCGACACGTTGACCGCGATGGCGACGTCGCCATAACCGTGCGCCGCCAGGCGGGTATGACTGCTCGCGGCCTCTTCCAGCACCCAGTCGCCGAGCGGCACGATCAATCCGGACTCCTCGCACAGCGGAATGAACTGCGGCGGAGGCACCAGCGTGCCGTCGGGCTGCCGCCAGCGCAGCAAGGCCTCGAGCGAGAGCACGCGGCCGTCGGCCAGCTTGCGGATCGGCTGGAAGAACAATTCGAACTCCCGGCGTTCCAGCGCCTGCCGCAGGCGTCCGGCCATGGCCAGGCGCTCGCTCGCCTTGGACGCCATCGCTGCGTCGAACTGCATGATCGCCACGCCCTCGCGCCGCGCCTGCAGGGCTGCCAGCGCCGCATTGCCGATCACCTGCTCGGCGCTCTCGCCGGCGCGTGGTCCGTCGGCAAGACCGACGCAGGCTTCCAGCGGATGGCTGCCGCTCTCGGTCTGCACCGGCGTTGCGGTCGCGCGCATCAGGCTGGCGAGCATTTCGTCGCGGCGCCGCGGGTCGACCGCCACGATCACGAACGATTCCCCCGGCAGATAAGCGGAATAGCCGTAGGCCTGCCCTACTTCGTCGAACCGTTCGGCCGCCGCGCGCAGGAGCGCTTCGCCAGTCCGGCGACCGAGCGTGGGTGCGACGAGTTCTAGGTCGCGCAGCTGCACATAGGCGATCGAATATCCGGCGTTGGCACCGGGCAGCGCATCGATGTGCTGGACCAGCGCCTCCACGTTGAGCATGCCCGTGGTGGTGTCGTGGGTCGCGCGCCAGGCCAGCTCACGTTCGTAGGAGACGCGCTCGCTCACGTCCTCGGCTAGGACCAGTCGCGCCGGCCGGCCGGCAAACGTAATGCTGCTGCTGTGCACGCGCACTTCGAGGTGGCGACCCTCGCGGGTCTGATGGATCCAGACCCGATCGCTGTTGCCGAGGTCCGGAAGATCCCGCAGCGATGTACGCACCGCATCGGATTCGTCGCGGGGACGGATATCAAGGATGCTCATCGCGAGGAACTCTTCGCGCGAATAGCCGTAGTTGCGGATCGCCGCTTCGTTGACGGCCAGGAAACGCAGCGTCTGGGTATCGAAGACCCAGAACGGCAGCGGATTGCGTTCGAACAGTTCGCGGAACTGCGATTCGGCCTGTTCGATCCGGTCCGTGGCTTCGCGGCGGTCGGTGATGTCGACGATGGTGCCGGTCATCCGTTCGACGCCGCGCGCATCGGCGACCAGCGCGCCTCGATCCTTGATCCAGCGGATGCGGCCATCCGGAAGAACGACGCGAAATTCGGACCGGAACGGGACCCGTTGTTCGCTGGCCTCGACGAACTCCGCCCGGACCCGGTCGCGATCCTCCTCATGCATGCGTGCGAAGAATGGCTCAATCGAAAGCGGCCCGTCGCTGGGCTCGAAGCCGAACAGTTCCGCGGCCTGCGCCGACACACGGACGTTGCCCTCATCGGGTTCCAGTCGCCAAACACCGGTGCGCGACGCATCCTGCGCCTGCCGCAGCCAGTCCGCGCTGGCGTGCAACTCGTCGAGCATCGCCTCGCGCGCATCCTCGGCCGCGGCCAGGCGGCGCACGAGAAACAGCAGCCCCAGCCAGTACAGCAGCGTGAACGCGGCCGCCCATGCCAGATGTTCCAGCCACTGCGCGCGCGCTTCGCGCAGGCCGATGCCAGCCGCGACCACCACCGGATAGCCGCTGACCGCGCTGAAGGTGGCCATGCGCGCGACGCGATCCAGCTCGCTGAGCAGTTCGAAGGTCATGGTGCTGCCGACGCGCACCGCGGGCAAGGGCACGCGACGGCCAACGTGGGCCTGGGTCGTGCCACTACGCGCCAGCACCGTGCCGCGGGCATCCTGCATCGAAATGCTGCCGTCGCGCCCGATGCCCAGGCCGGTGATCATCCGCTGGATTTCGGATGTGCGCAGGCGCGCCACCAGCCACTCCCCGGTGCGCGTGCGCAGCGCGATGGGCAGCAACCAGTCATTGTCGCGTCCGCGCCGCAACGGACCCAGCAGCAAGGGGCGCGCTCCGCGCGGCGCAGTCGCCACCCATTCCGGCAGCGACGGGTCCGGGGGGCCATCTGTCAGTGCGCGGCCCTGCGCGTCGTACAGCACCATGCTGTCCAGCTCCGGCTGCCGCAACAGCACGCCGCTGATCGTTCCGGCAAGCAAGTCCGGCGCCTGCGCGGGCGCGGCGCGGAAGAATTCCTCGGCATCGGCCACGACCCCCGCCATTGCGCGCTCGAGATTGCGCAGTTCGTACATGAGCAGGCGATCCGCGCTGGTCGCGGTCGCCAGGCTCTGGCGCCGCGCGCCGTCCATGCGCGATTCAAGGTCTTCGATCAGCAGCAATGACAGGCCGATCATCATCGTCAGACCCAGCAGCAGGCCCAACGTCCGCACCACCCGTACCGACCCCAACGACGGCGTGCCGGATTCTGACTGCATCGACCCCCCGTTCGCATGCATGCGCCTGGATTCGACCATAGCCGCAGCGTCCGATGCTCGCCGTGATAACGATGCGATTTTGTGATCGCCGGCACCGTCATCCGCCGGTTTCCGCGGGGCGGACGGCGGGAGTCAGCATGCCCGGGGCTCCGATGGGACGTTCAGCCCACACCGCTAAAGGCGATCGCCGGATCCCGCGGGGACTGCTCGCGCCGGCGGACCATGCCGCCCGGCCGACCCGGACGGTTTCCCATATCTGCCCTGAACGGGCCTGACCATGCGCGTTCGATTACGCGAACGGATCCTCCAGCACGATGTTGGCATCCCGATCCGGGCCGGTGCTGACGATGGCGAGCGGGCAGCCGGAGAGTTCTTCCAGTGCGCGCAGGTAGGCGCGGGCCGCAGGCGGCAATGCATCCCACTGGGTGATGCCGTGGGTGTTTTCCGTCCAGCCGGGGAACTCCAGGTAGACCGGCTCGCATTCTTCCCAGCCCTGCGCGTCCAGCGGTGCGTATTCGGTTTCCTTGCCGCGATAGCGATAGGCGATGCACATCTTCAGCTTGTCCATGCCATCGAGGATGTCGAGCTTGGTGATGCACAGGCCGCTGATGCCATTGATGGCCACGGCGCGCTTCAACGCGACCAGGTCGATCCATCCGCAGCGGCGCGGGCGGCCGGTGGTGGCGCCGTATTCCTGGCCGCGGTCGCGGATGCCCTGCCCGACTTCGTCGTCGAGTTCGGTCGGGAACGGGCCGCCGCCGACGCGGGTCGCATAGGCCTTGGCGATGCCCAGCACGTAATCGATCGCATCCGCGCCCACGCCGGTGCCGGCCAGCGCGCCGCCGACGGTGGTGTTGCTGCTGGTGACATAGGGATAGGTACCGTGGTCGATGTCCAGCAGCGAGCCCTGCGCGCCTTCGAACAGCACTTTTTTTCCCTGCTTGCGCAGCTCGTGGAGGATGCCGGCCACGTCGGACTTCATCGGCTCGACGTATTCGCCGAAGGCCAGCGCCTCGTCCAGCGTCTGCTGGTAGTCGACTGCGTCGGTGTCGAGATACTTGGTCAACACGAAGTTGTGGTAATCCAGCGCGGTGCGCAGCAGCTCGGCGAGCTGGTCGGGGTAATGCAGGTCGGCCACACGGATGCCGCGACGCGCCACCTTGTCTTCGTAGGCCGGGCCGATGCCGCGCCCGGTGGTGCCGATCGCCTTGCCGCCGGCGGCCCTTTCCCGCGCCTGATCCAGGGCGATGTGGTACGGCATGATGATCGGCGTGGCGGGACTGATCTTGAGCCGGCTGCGCACCTCGACGCCGTTGGCTTCGAGTTCCTCGATCTCCTTGCGCAGCGCACCCGGGTGCAGCACCACGCCGTTGCCGATCAGGCACAGCGCGTCGGCGCGCAGGATGCCGGACGGGATCAGGTGCAGCACGGTCTTCCTGCCGCCGATCACCAGGGTGTGGCCGGCGTTGTGGCCGCCCTGGAAGCGCACCACCGCGCCGATTTCCTCGGTGAGCAGGTCGACGATCTTGCCCTTGCCCTCGTCGCCCCACTGGGCGCCCAACACCACGACCGACTGACCCATTACGCACTCCTGGAGACGGAAAAAGCCGGAGGGGCATCGGGCCCCGTCCGGCTTTTGTGCATTATCCGGGTTTCATGGCGCCAGGGCCACCCCGCGCGACCGCCTCGCGCTAGCCGCTCCGCACCAGGAACAGCGCCACCAGGCCGGCGATCAGGATCGCGCCGCCCACCGTGCGCAACTGCTGGTCGCCCATGACCAGCAGCTGCTCGACCGCGCGCTTCCACGCGCCGGGCATCGCGAACAGGAACAGGCCCTCGATGACCGCGACCAGGCACAGGGCCGACCAGAGATCGCTCATGCGGCGCTAGCGGTCGTTGCGCAGGTATTGCAGGAACGGATCGTCGCGCTCGAGCACGATCACCCCATTGCCGTCGGCGAACGACCGGCGGTAGGCCTGCAGGCTGCGCTGGAAGGCGAAGAAGGCGGGGTCGGCATTGGCGGCGTTGCCGTAGATCCGGGCGGCTGCGGCATCGCCCTCGCCGCGCAGCTTCTGCGCATCGCGCTCGGCGTCGGCCAGGATCACGGTCTTGTCGCGGTCGGCCCGGGCGCGGATGGTCTGAGCGGCTTCCTCGCCTTCGGCGCGCAGGCGACTGGCGACCTGCTGGCGCTGTGCGCGCATGCGGCTGTAGACGTCGCTGATGACCTTGCTGTCGGTCGGCAGATCGATCTGCTTGATTCGCAGGTCGACGATGCGCACGCCCATGGTCGCGGCGCCCCGGTTGATGCCTTCCAACTGCGGCCCGATCACCTCGGAGCGGTTGCCCGAGACCACCTGCGACAGGGTGCGCGCGTTGATCTCGTTGCGCAGCGAGTCCTTGATGATCGGCGCCAGACGCTGTGCAGCCACTTCCTCGTCGCCGCCGGTGGCCCGGTAGAACGCGCGTGCGTTCTCGATCCGGCCCACGGCGAAGAAGTCGACGCTCACGTCCTTGCGCTCGGAGGTGAGATAGCGCTCCGGCGCAGCGTCGAGCACCTGCAGGCGGCGATCGAAGATGCGCACCGACTCGATCAGCGGCGCCTTGAAATGCAGGCCCGGGCCGATGTCGCTGCGCACCACCCGACCCAGGTTGAGCACCATCGCGGTCTGGCCCTCGTTGACGATATAGAACGAGCCCATCAGCAACAGCAACGCGGCGACCGCGAGCGAAATCAGCAGGGAAGGTCTCATCGCACGTTCTCCTCGTCACGACCGGGGCGATCCGGCCGCGGCAGGTCGCTGGTGGCGTTGACGGCAGGCGAGAGCAGCTCCGGCGTCAACGCGGCCGGCGGCGCCGGCGGATTGCCTGCGGTCGAGCCGGACATCGGCACGTAGATGAGCTGGCGCCCATCGCCGCCGATGATCTTGCGATTGCGCGCAAGCACCTCCTCGACCGTCTCCAGCCACAGGCGCTTGCGGGTGACGTCGGGGGCGTTGCGCGCCTGTTCTACCAGCAAGCTGAAGCGCTGAGCATCGCCGGTGGCACGGGCGATCGCGGCGGTCTTGTAGCCGTCCGCGACGGTCCGGGTCCGGGCCGCCTCGCCGCGCGCCTCGGGCACGATCTTGGCGGCGTAGGCCTGGGCTTCGCTGGTGAGGCGGTCCTTGTCCTGCTGGGCGCTGTTGACGTCGTCGAAGGCGGGCTTCACTTCTTCGGGCGGTCGCGCATTGGGCAGGTTCAATTCGGTCACCACCAGGCCGGTGCGGTAGGCATCCAGCGACTGCTGCAGCTGGGTCCGCGCCAGCGCCGCCAGCGCGCCGCGCGCGCCGAGCACGGTGTCCAGGGTGGAGCGACCGACCTGCTCGCGCACCACGCTCAGCGCGGCCTGCTCCAGCACCTTGTCGCCATCGCGGCTGCCGAACAGGTAGCGCTGCGCATCGCTGACCCGGTACTGCACGTTGATCTCCACGCTGACGATGTTCTCGTCGCGGGTGAGCACCGGCACGGTCTCGCTGAAGGTCTTGATCTGGGTCGCGGCCACCTTGGTGACCGTCTCGATCGGCCAGGGCAACTTGAAATTGGGGCCGGGCTGCATGATCCGCGCGAACTGGCCGAAGCGCAGCACCACGCCGCGCTGCTGCTCGGTGACCAGCACGAAGCAGTTGAGCGCCAGCCACAACGCGAAGCCGATGGCGAGCCAGCGGCCGATGCCGCCGCCGCCGAAGACGCCGCGCAGCCGGTCGAGGATCTCGTCGAGCCCGCCGCCGCCACGATTGCCGCCGCCCGATGGTCGCCATGCCGGGCGCTTGCCGTCGCGTTTGCGCTGTTCGCCGCCGTTGTCCGAACCGGTACCGTCGCTGCCCTTACCGGGCGTGTTCCAGGCCATGCATGCTCCAGGGTGGCTGCGGCGCCCGCGGGCGCGGCTGATCGATTCTACAGGGATGGTTCCGCAGCCCCTGCGGCCAGCAATGGCCGAAGCGGTGCGCCATCGGCCTGCGAGGCCAGACGCGCCGCATCGGCCAGGGCCAGGTCGATACGCAGGTTCCAGCCACCGGCGCCTTCCGGACCTTCGTGATGGGATTCGTCGCGCACCGCTGCAAGCGCGTGCAGGCGCGCGCGCAGGCGCCCGGCTTCGGGCGGAAGATGGACGTCGCCCTGCACCCGACGGGCGCCGATCATGCCGCCCACGGCCTCACGCAGCAGATCCAGCCCCAGCGACTCGCGCGCCGAGACCCAGACGCGCTGGCGGCCATCGTTGGGGATGTCGCGCCGCGGCCGGATGCCGGTTTTCATCTGGGGCAATTGGCCTGGCCCGGCGCTCGCCAGACCGCCAGGATCATCGAGGCCGGGTAGTTCGGTTCGCCCGCTCCCGGGCCCCGACGGGGCGGTGGGCTCGACCTGGCCGACGTCCCCGCTGCCGGCGTGGGGGGCCGCGGCGATCTTGTCGATCTTGTTGTAAACCAGCAATTGCGGGATGTCCCCGGCGCCGATCTCGTGCAGCACCGCGTCGACCTGGGCGATGCGCTCCTCGCGCAGCGGATCGGCAGCGTCGATCACGTGCAGCAGCAGGTCGGCGTCGCGCGCTTCGCTCAGGGTCGAACGGAAGGCGGCGACCAGTTCGTGCGGCAGATCGCGCACGAAGCCAACCGTGTCGGCGAGCACCACCGCCCCGCTCGCCACCTCGAGCCGGCGCACGGTGGGGTCCAGCGTGGCGAACAGGCGGTCGTCGGCGTAGGCCTCGGCCCCGGTGAGCGCGTTGAACAGGGTCGACTTGCCCGCATTGGTATAGCCCACCAGCGCGACGCGCGGCAGTTCGCTGCGAACGCGGGCGCGGCGCATCTGGGTGCGCTGGACCTCGACCTTGTCGAGGCGCTTCTGCAATTGCTCGACCCGCTTCTGCAGCAGGCGGCGGTCCGTCTCCAGCTGGGTTTCGCCAGGGCCGCGCAAGCCGATCGAACCGCCGCGCTGGCGCTCGAGGTGGGTCCAGCCGCGCACCAGGCGCGTGGCCATGTGCCGCAGCTGGGCCAGCTCGACCTGGAGCTTGCCTTCGGCGCTGTGCGCACGCTGGGCGAAGATGTCGAGGATCAGGCCGGTGCGATCCACGACCCGGCGTTCGAGCAGCTTCTCGAGATTGCGCTCCTGGCCAGGCGTGAGCGGATGGTTGATCAGGATGAGATCTGCACCGGTGGCGTCGGCGGCCGTCTTGATCTCGTCGAGCTTGCCGCTGCCGAGCAGGGTGGCCGGATTCGGGTGGTCGATGCGGGCGGGTAGCACGTGCGCGATGGTGGCGCCGGCCGAGCGCGCCAGATCGACGAACTCCTCCAGCAGGCCATCGTCCGGCGGGCCGCCGGCGTGGGGCTGGATGAGGAGCGCATGCTCGCCCTTGCGGGACCGTTCAAACAACTGGGTGGGCATGGGCGTTGGCGGGCTGCGTCATGCCGCGAAGATGGAGGCGGCGCTGGCCTGCTTCAACCGCGCCACGCATATCGCCCGGCTCAGGGGTCGCTTCGGACTGCCTTGGGCCGGCCCGGACCCGCACCGCCGGTGTCGGGGGCGAATGGCTCTCGGGTCGCGGGCGACGAGCATGCCGGGGCGTGCCCGCGGGACCTACTCCGCTTCGTCGCCGCCCTCGCCTGCGCTCTCGCCGGCCGCGACCTGTCCGCCGCCCGGACCGACACGTACGTTGCGTGCGGGCACGACGGTGGAAATGGCGTGCTTGTAGACCATCTGGCTGACGGTATTGCGCAACAGGACCACGAACTGGTCGAAGGATTCGATCGTGCCCTGCAGCTTGATGCCGTTGACCAGGTAGATCGATACGGGCACGCGCTCGCGGCGCAAGGCGTTCAGGAAAGGATCCTGCAAAGACTGCCCCTTGGACATTAGGTTTTCCCCAGCTTGGATTTTATTATTCCGGCCGGGTCGTTGCGCCCGGTCCGCATCGCCAGACCCGCTCCCCGCGGCGGCAACTGGCCGATGGTACACAAGATGGACCGCGGCAGCGCAGCACGCGCCGGTACTGCGTGTTCAGCTTGCGACGCCGTGCTCCTTCTCATGCCCGGTCCGGCCGGGACAATCGGCCGTCATCCGGACCCGGACCGGCTGGCGACGCGACAAAGCCTGCCCGCGCTCAAGCCGCCCGCGGACCTTCCCCATCCGCGGCGCCAGACGGAATGGCTCGCACGAACGCATGCGCCGCAGCGTTGAGTCGGACGGTGTCCCGCGCCGGGTCGAACACCAGCGCATCCAGCTGTCCGCGCAGCCAGGTGAGCTGGCGCTTGGCCAGCTGGCGGGTCGCGAAGATGGCGCGGTCGCGGAATTCGTCCACCGACATCGCGCCATCCAGGTACTCCCACGCCTGTCGATAACCGACCGCGCGCAGCGCCGGCAGTTCGAGCGGTGCGGGATGCGACTGGAGTTGCGGAACCGCGCGCAGCGCACGCACCTCATCGAGGAACCCGGCTTCGAGCATCGCATCGAAGCGGCGCTCGATCCGCTGATGCAGCACCGCCCGGTCGGCGGGGGCCAGCACCAGCTTCAGCACGCGCAGGGGCAGGCCGGTCCGCAGCGCCGCGTCGCGCTGCCAGACGCTGATCGGTATGCCGCTCAGGCGGAACACTTCCAGCGCACGCTGGATCCGCTGGGCGTCGGTCGCATGGATGCGCGCGGCGGCGGCAGGATCGACCTGGGCCAGCTCCGCATGCAACGACGTCCATCCGCGCACGCGGGCATCGGCCGCGATCCGCGCACGCAGCTCCGGATCGGCATCGGGCATCGGCGCCAGTCCACGCAACAACGCATGGAAGTACAGTCCGGTGCCGCCGGCGAGGATCGGCAACTTTCCGCGATCGCAGATGCCCGCGATCGCAGCACGCGCCTCGGCTGCGAATTCGGCCGCCGAATACGGCTGCCACGCCTCACACACATCGATCAGGTGGTGCGGAATGCCGCGGCGTTCCTCGGCGGTCGGTTTCGCGGCGCCGATATCGAGACCCCGATACACCAGCGCCGAATCGACACTGACGATTTCCCCACCCAGGCGTTCGGCCAGCTCCAGCGCGAAGGCGGTCTTGCCTGACGCGGTCGGACCCATGATGGCGATGGCGGAGGCACGGCTGTCGGCGGGCACACCGGCAATCATTCGTCGGGCCAGCGGATGTCCGGTCTGGACGCCACCCGCGGCATCGGCACTCCGGCGACGGCCGTCCACACCTTCAGCGCATCGACGGTGGCGGCGACGTCGTGCACGCGCAGCAGGCGCGCTCCCCGTTGCGCGGCGATCAGCGCGGCGGCGACGGATCCGTGAATACGCTCGCGCGGGTCGTCCCGGCCAGTCAGATCGCCGATGGTCTTCTTGCGCGACAGGCCTGCGAGCACGGGAACTCCAAGCTCGGTGAAGCGCTCGAGCTGCGCGAGCAGCTGCAGGTTGTGCGCGCGGGTCTTGCCGAAGCCAAATCCGGGATCGACCACGATCCGCTTCTTCGGGATGCCGGCCATCTCGCAGGCGAAGATGCGCTCGGCCAGGAAGCGGTGCACCTCGCCGACCACGTCGTCGTATCCGGGCGCATCCTGCATCGAACGCGGCTCGCCGAGCATGTGCATGAGCACGACCGGCACGCCGAGCGTGGCGGCCATGTCCAGCGCGCCTTCGCGGCGCAGGGCGTAAACGTCGTTGATCATGCCGGCACCGGCTTCGACCGCGGCGCGCATCACCTCCGGCTTGGAGGTGTCGATGCTGATCGGCAGCGCGGTTTGATTCGCGAGCTGTTCGATCACCGGGATCACGCGGCGCAGCTCTTCCTCCAGCGACACGTCCTCCGCGCCCGGGCGCGTCGACTCCCCGCCCACGTCCAGCGCGTCCGCGCCCTCCTCCGCCAATCGCAATCCATGCGCGACCGCCGCCTCGACCGTGGAGTGCAGTCCGCCGTCGGAGAACGAATCGGGGGTGACGTTGACGATGCCGATCACCCGTGTCTGGTCGAGGACAAGTACGCGTCCGGCACAGTCGAGTTGCGGGGTGGTATTGAACATCGGGAGCCGTTGGCTGGGTCGGACTGCCATTGTAGGAGCGCCTCCGAGCCCCGTCCGCGCCGCGACATCAATCCTGTCGCAACGCCTTCCGAGCCGCCGCAGCGGCCCTGGACATCGACCCGGATTGGACGAATCGAATCGTCGGCCCCCTGGCGCGTCCCGTGGGGCGCTCCCACGGAAAAACGGCGCCTGCTGGCGCCGTTTTTCGAACCGCGGATCGGGGTTCTCAGGTCTGCGCGGCAGGCCCGCCGATGGTGATCGGCTTGGGCTCCTCGCGCGCCGGGCCGCCCTTGCTCCAGCCCATCGGCGGCGGCGGGTCGCGGTTTTCCATGATCGCGTCGATCTGCGGCACGTCGATGGTCTCGTATTCGAGCAGCAGCTTGGCCATCGCGTGCAGCTTGTCGAGGTTCTCGGTGAGGATGGCGCGGGTGCGGCTGTAGGCCTTGTCCAAGATGCCGCGCACCACATCGTCGATCTTGCGCGCGGTGTCGTCCGAGACGTTCTTGTGCTGGGTCACCGAGCGGCCCAGGAACACCTCGTCCTCTTCCTCGCCGTAGGTGATCGGCCCAAGCTCGGACAGGCCCCATTTGGTGACCATGTTGCGCGCCATCTTGGTCGCGCGCTCGATGTCGTTGCTGGCCCCGGTGGTGACCTTGTCGTCGCCGAAGATCAGCTCCTCGGCCACGCGGCCGCCGTACAGCGAGCACAGCTGCGATTCGATCGCGGTGCGGTTGTAGCTGTACTTGTCGCCCTCGGGCAGGTACATGGTCACGCCCAGCGCGCGGCCACGCGGAATGATCGTGACCTTGTAGACCGGGTCGTGCTCGGGCACCAGGCGGCCCACGATCGCATGGCCCGCCTCGTGGTAGGCGGTGAGGGTCTTTTCCTGCTCGCTCATCGCCATGGAGCGGCGCTCGGCGCCCATCATGATCTTGTCGCGCGCCTTGTCGAAGTGCTCCATCCGCACTTCCCGGGCGCTCTCGCGCGCCGCGAACAGCGCAGCCTCGTTGACCAGATTGGCCAGGTCCGCGCCCGAGAAGCCAGGCGTACCGCGCGCAACCACCATCGGCTCGACGTCGTCGGCCAGCGGCACCTTGCGCATATGCACCTTGAGGATCTGCTCGCGACCCTTCACGTCGGGAAGGCCGACCACGACCTGACGGTCGAAGCGGCCCGGACGCAGCAGCGCGGGATCGAGCACGTCGGGGCGGTTGGTCGCCGCGATCACGATCACGCCTTCGCCGCCCTCGAAACCGTCCATCTCCACCAGCAGCTGATTGAGGGTCTGCTCGCGCTCGTCGTGGCCGCCGCCCAGGCCGGCGCCGCGATGGCGGCCGACCGCGTCGATCTCGTCAATGAAGATGATGCACGGCGCGTGCTTCTTGGCCTGCTCGAACATGTCGCGCACGCGACTGGCGCCCACGCCCACGAACATCTCGACGAAGTCGGAGCCGGAAATGCTGAAGAACGGCACCTTGGCTTCGCCGGCGATCGCCTTGGCCAGCAGCGTCTTGCCCGTGCCCGGAGGACCGACCATCAGCACGCCGCGCGGGATCTTGCCGCCGAGCTTCTGGAACTTGGTCGGGTCGCGCAGGAATTCGACCAGTTCCTGGACTTCTTCCTTGGCCTCGTCGCAACCGGCGACGTCGGCGAAGGTGGCCTTGGTCTGGTCTTCATTGAGCAGCTTGGCGCGGGAACGGCCGAAGGACATCGCACCCTTGCTGCCGCCCTGCTGCATCTGGCGCATGAAGTAGATCCAGATGCCGATGAACAGCAGCATCGGCAGGAAGTTCAGCACCACGCTCCAGAACAGCGAGCGCCCCGACGATGTCGGCGCCGCCTTGATCTCGACCTTGTGGTTGATCAGGTCGTCCATCATCCGCTCGTCGCGGCGCGGCGCGATGGTGGACCCCTGGCTGCCGTCCTTGCGCTCGAAGGTGATGGTCTTCTCGTCCTCGGCGATGTCGACCTTCTTGATCCTGTCGTCGCGCACGCTCTGGATGAACTCGGAGTACTGGACCTCGGTGCTCGCCGCACCGGCCAGTTTCGGGCTGAAGCTCTGGAACACCACCATCAGCACGACGGCGACGACCACCCACAGCATCAAGTTCTTGACCAAGTCGTTCATCCTGTTATTTCACACCGTTTACTGCAGGGGCTCATTGTCCGCGGGCCATCACCCGTCCACCGGGGTCCGTCCACCTTACTTCATCTGCCTCAGCTTGCCCTGGGCCAGCGCATACACCTCCGCAGAGCGCTTGCGCGAGGCGGCAGGCTTGCGGATCGCGACTTTGGCATAGCGCCGCCGCAGCTCCCGCACGTAATCGTCGAATCCGACGCCCTGGAACAGCTTGATCAGGAACGTCCCATCGGGCCGCAGATGGCGATCGGCGAAGTCCATCGCCAGCTCCGCCAGATGCATCACCCGCGGCTGGTCGACCGCGTCCATACCACTCTTATTGGGGGCCATGTCGGACAGGACAAGGTCGACCGGTTTTCCATCAAGACGGGCTTCAAGCTGTGATAGGACGGCATCTTCCCTGAAATCGCCATGAAGGAACTCCACGCCGGCCAGGCTGGGCATGTCGAGGATGTCCAGGGCGATCACCCGGCCCGGCCTGGCCGGCGCCATGCGCTCGAGTTCCTGGCGCACCCATTGCGACCAGCCGCCGGGAGCCGCGCCGAGGTCCACCACGACCATGCCCGGCTTCAGCAGCTGGTCGCGCGCCACCAGTTCCTCCAGCTTGTAGGCAGCGCGCGAACGCATGCCTTCGGCCTGCGCCTTCTTCACGAAGGGATCGGAAAAGTGTTCCTTCAGCCAGCGCTGGCTGGATTTGCTGCGGGAAGCCATGAGGCGGTTGGCCCTGGGAGGCGGCGGCCGGGCCGGGTGGAAGGCCCCAGCATGATACGCTAAGCGCCCGTTTTTCCTGCGATTTTGCTGCATGTCCACCGAGCTGACCGCCGCCCAGACCCGCTTCCTGCGCGGCCAGGCCCATGGCCTGAAGGCCATCCTCCAGGTGGGCGGCAAGGGCATCACCGATGCCCTGCTGGCCGAAATCGACGGCGCACTCGAGCATCACGAGCTGATCAAGATCAAGGTGGCCGGCGAGGACCGTGACGCCCGCGACGCGATGATCGGAACCATCGCCGACCGCGCTGGTGCGGCATTGGTACAGCGGATCGGGCATACCGCGATCCTCTACCGGCCTTCCCGGGACCGGCGCCAGATCGTGCTGCCACGGGCCTAAGGCCCGGATCTGGCGGGAACCGGCCGGGAACCCATCGAAAGTCCCGGGTCATTTGCCCAAGCCACGGTTCATTCAGCCAACCACAACCATCTCCGCTCCGATGCAGCTGCACCTCGAACGTCCCGACTACGAATACTTCCTGCGCGGCGCCGACGGCCGCCACGCCCTGGTCAACGATCGCCGGCTCGAAACCAGCTTCGTGATCGCGCCGGACCGGCTGATCGGCAACTGGCCGGTGCGCGACGTGACCGCGATGGTCCCGGGCGACCTGGAACCGCTGCTGGCGCTGCAGCCCGAACTGGTCGTGCTCGGAAGCGGCGCCACCCAGCAGTTCCCGCCGCCGGAGGTGCTGGCCGCCTGCCTGTCGCGCGGGATCGGGCTGGAAACCATGACCAATGCAGCCGCCGCGCGCACCTTCAATGTGCTGGCGAGCGAGGGACGGCGGGTTGTGGCTGGGTTCGTGATCACGGGCTGATCGGCCACCGCCGACCCGCGCCCCGTTGCGCGGCTCTGCCCCGGCGGAAGAAAGATTGGGTCAGCGGCGAGGCAGGTACTGCAGCGGATCGACCGGCTTGCCGTTGTAGCGAATCTCGAAATGCAGCATGTCGCGCGCAGCGCCGGTGCGTCCCATTTCGGCGATCTGCTGGCCGGCCTTGACCAGTTGCCCCTCGTTGACCAGGCGGGCGCGATTGTGGCCGTACGCGGACAGCCACTGCTCGTTGTGCTTGATGATGATCAGCTCGCCATAGCCCACCAGGCCCGATCCCGAGTACACGATCACGCCATCGGCTGCGGCACGTACGGCCTGACCGGCGGTGCCGGCCACGTCGAGCCCCTGTTTGGTCGGATCGCCGGACACGAAACGGGCGATGAGTTGGCCATCGGTCGGCCAGCGCCAGCCGAAATCCGCCTTCGCGGGGGCGTAGACGGGCGCTGGCGCGGATGCGGGCGGGCGCGAGGGTGCGGGCACGGGGCTGCGCGCTGCCGGTGGACGCGAGACCACGGTTCTGGGATAGCTCGGTCCACCCGGATAGAGTTTCAACCGCTGGCCGGGATGGATGATGTACGGCGCCGGGATGTTGTTCCACAGCGCCAGGTCGAGCGCGGTGATGCCGTTGTTGGTTGCGATGCGGTACACGGTCTCGCCACGCTGCACGACATGGGTGGCGCCATACCTGGGCTTGGACACCCGCACCGGCGGACCCGATCGCTGGTAGCCGCCGCCGGGGCCTCGCACCACGCGGCTGCTGCCGCATGCCGCAACGATGGCGCAGATCGCGATCAGTCCCGCGGCTTGCAGCCAGATCGGCACGCCCGCGCCGCGCCGCGCGCGCGCGATATCCTGCCTTGGAAATGCCGCGCTTGGTTCCTGCACGAATCAACCACCTGTCAGACGCTGGAGAACTTCACGGACGGCGAGACCTCCGCCTCCGATGAGGATACCGAAGTAGATGATGGTGAGGATGTTGGCCGCGTGACCGAGCACGATCGCCACGCCGTCGCGCTGGATCAGGCCGATGCCATAGAACAACAGCGCGACGCCGGGCAGCGTGTTGCTGAAGGGCACGAACCCGAACGGCGCCATCAGCAGCAGTGCAGCGAGGATGAACGCGAGGTTGTTGAACAGGTTCGCCACCCGGCCGTCGACCAGGCCGGCGAGCCGGTGCGGCCTGCTGATGCGCTCCAGGCGACGGACCCATGACATGCCGCCAGTCAGCGCCGGTCGCAGTTTCGCCGCCGGCAACGCCTTTTCGCGCAGCTTGCGCGGCAGCCACAGCGGACGACCCACGAGGCGGCTGACGCCGATCAGCAGGATCGCACCGCCGAACACCGTGCTCACGCCCGGGATCGACACCGGGATCAGGAACACGATCGTCAGCAGGATGGTGAGCAGCAGCAGGCCTTCGTCGCCGAACACGTCGAGGAGCTCGCCCAGAGTGAGCGAATCCTCGGGCAGCTGTTCGATGATCGATGCGAGCTGCTCGCCCAGCGCGGCGTTGCGTGCAGCGGTTTCATGCGATTGGGTCATGCGCCGGATCCGATGGCGGTGGCATTCACGGGGTCAGTCCACCATGCCCGACAGCAGCGGCACGAACACGACCTGGGCGAGCACGGTTTCGGTGATATTGCCCTCGGCGTCCTTGCGCAGCTGCAGCAGCGATTGCGCGCCGGAGCCGCCGACCGGCGCCACCAGCGTTCCGCCGGGCGCAAGCTGTGCCTTGAGCGCGTCGACCAGCGCAGGCGCCCCGGCGGTGACCACGATCGCATCGTAGGGACCGTTCTCGGGCCAGCCGATGCGGCCGTCGTCGTGCTTGCTGCGGATGTTCAGGCCCAGCGAACGGAAACGCTTGCGCGCGGTCCGCAGCAGGTCACCGATCCGCTCGACCGTGTAGACCTGCAGGCCGAGCGCGGCCAGGACCACGGCCTGATAACCGGACCCGGTCCCGACCTCGAGCACCTTGGGTGCACTGGACGGCTCCGGCTGCGTGGCGAAGGCCGAATGCGGCTGCAGCGCCGGGGCGTGCAGCAGCGACGGATCGATGCCTTCGAGCACCGCCTCGGTCATCTTCGCCACCACCCACGGCTGGGAGATGGTCTGCCCATGGCCGATCGGCAGGGCGTTGTCCTCGTAGGCGCGTGCAGCGAGGGCCTCGTCGACGAACAGGTGGCGCGGCACGGTGCGGATCGCGTTGAGCACGCGTTCGTCGCGGATCCCGCCACCGGGATGCGAACCGGCGCGCAGGCGCTCGATCAGCCGGTCGCGCACGCGCTGCGAGGTCATGCCCATCCCGATCGCCTCGGGCTTCAATCGCAGCCCGGCGCTCATGCGACGTCCTTCAGGGCCGTCGCGAGGCCGTCCACCCAGCTGGCGACCTGTTCAAGGGCCTGGAAGCGGGTCAGGTCGACGTGGATCGGCGTGATCGAGATATAGCCGCTGCGCACGGCGTGGAAATCGGTGCCGGGTCCGGCGTCCTGCTCGGCGCCGGCTGCGCCGACCCACCACCAGGTGCGCCCGCGCGGATCCTGTTGCTGCACGCACGGCTCTGCACGATGGCGGTTGCCCAGCCGGGTCACTTCGAAGCCGCGCACCTCGTCCCATGGCAGGTCGGGCACGTTCACGTTGAGGATCGTGTCGGCAGGCAGCGGATCGGTCATCAGCCGTGCGACCAGTTCGACCGCAGCACGCGCGGCGGTGGCGTAGTGCTTGCCATCGTGGTCCACGGCGTTGAGCGACATCGCGATCGCCGGCAGGCCGAGGAAACGCCCCTCCATCGCCGCAGCGACGGTACCCGAATAGATGACGTCGTCGCCAAGGTTGGCGGTGTTGTTGATACCCGACACCACGATGTCGGGCTCGGCGTCCAGCATGCCGGTGATCGCCACATGCACGCAGTCGGTGGGCGTGCCATGCACACGCCAGGTGTTGTCGTCGATCCGCGCCACCCGCACCGGCGCATCGAGGGTCAGCGAATTGCTGGCGCCGGAACGGTCCCGGTCTGGCGCGACGATCAGGACTTCATGCCCCGCCCCGCGCAACCCTTCGGCGAGGGCGCGGATGCCGGGGGCGTCTACGCCGTCGTCGTTGCTGACCAGTACGCGCATGGAACCGTCGTCGTGCCTCGCTTGCGTGAGCGCAGTCATCATAACGGAAGCGCGCCGGATGCCGGTTACACCGCTGCCCGGCATTGGTTCGCGCTAGGCTTGCGTCATGGGCAGACAGCGCCGGCCACCAACGGGGTCTGACGCACCGGACCGGGGCGAACCGGGCCTTGGCGAAGCGGACGACGCATCGCTGTTCCGCGACGCGATCGGACCGGTGCGCAGGCTCGCCGAAGCGCCGGCACCACCCACAAAGCCGCGACCCAAGCCGTCCAGGCGAATGGCCGAGCTGGATGATGCAAGCGCGCGCAGCGAATTCGCGCGCCTGCTCGCGCACGACCTGATCGAAGCAGGCGATGCCCTCGCCTACCGTCGCGACGAGGTGCCGGCGCGGGTGCTGCAGCGCCTGCGCAACGGGCTGTATGCGGTCCAGGACGAACTCGATCTGCACGGCCATGACAGCGCGGGCGCCGAACGCCTGCTGCGCGAATTCCTGCGCGAGGCCGTGCATGGCGGAACCGGCTGCATCCGGATCGTGCATGGCAAAGGCCTGGGTTCGGGCAACGGCGTGCCGGTGCTCAAGAATCTGGTCGACCGCGTGCTACGCCAGCGCGCGGACGTGCTGGCCTTCCATTCCGCGCCGCCCGCACAGGGCGGAACCGGCGCAGTGCTGGTACTGCTCCGGCGCGCGAGGCGCTGAGCCTCCGTAACCGGGGCGACGCGCGCACGAAGAACGTGTGCGCTTCGACAGCGACGTCACGGCAGGTGCGATCGTCCTGGCCTGCGTGGCTGCGACCGTCTCAGCCTCGTCCTGCGGCATGCGCGCCGAGTTCGTCCAACACCGCGGTGGCGTAGCTGCCCGCCGGCAGTCCGAACGAGAGTTGCAGGGTGCGCGCATCCGGCCATGACCAGACCAGTGCATTCGGTCGCAGCCGGGTGGCGCGCCGTTCCTGGCGCAGACCGGCCTGTTCCAGGCCCGCGCGCAATCGCATCGACTGCGGCTCATCCAAGGCGGCGAGTTCGAGCGCCCGGGCCATGCCCACGCTGCGCAGGCTGCCGCTGCCCCAGAGCGGGCCGCTGGGATGGATATCGAATTCCGCCAGACGCTGGGCGAGCGCCTCGCTCCAGGGCTCGGGGCCGAACACGCTGCGGCTGCCGTCCAGCACCCACACCTCGCCCTCGAGCGGCGCATCCCAGCTGCCGCTGCGCACGCGTTCGGCCAGGACCCGGTTGAACAGTTCCGAACGCGCGGCGGAGAGCAGCAGCGAGCGTTCCTCCCGCTTGACCCGGCGTCCGCCGAACATCGCGATCGCCTTGTCCAGGTTGCCGCCGTCGCGGCCGAAGCGCTGCTCACCGAAGTAGTTGGGCACGCCACGTGCGCCAATGGCGCGCAAGCGTGCCTCGATGGCAGCTGGGTCGCCCTGCACCTCGCGCAAGATCAGGGCGAAGCGGTTTCCGGCCAGCGCACCGCGCGGAAGCTTGCGCGCATGCCAGGTCGCGTCGAGTACGCGCAGCGCCTGCCCCGATCCCGTTCCGGATTCATCCGAGCCGAGTCCCTCGATCCGCGGCGCGAGCTTCTTCGGCAGGTGCACGCTGAAGCGCTGGCGGGTCAGCGCATGTCGGTCCTTCAGGCCCGCATAGCCGATCGCGGATTCCGGCACGCCCGCCCACTGCGCGATGCACCTGGCCGCGAACGCGGTGTTCATGCCGCGTTTCTCCACAGTCAACAGCAGGTGCTCGCCGCTGCCGCTGGCGGCGAAGGCGTCGATTTCCTCGACCACGAAGTCTTCCGGCACCGTGCGGATGCTCGCAGCGAGCACCGGGGAACCGTGCGCGCGCGGCAGACCTTCGCCCGTTGCACTCACGCGGGTACGAGCAGGCACACGGCCTGGGCGGCGATGCCCTCGCCGCGGCCGGTGAAGCCGAGACGTTCGGTGGTGGTGGCCTTGATGCTGACGGCGTCCACATCCACTTCCAGCGCGTCGGCCAGCAGCACCCGCATCGCATCGGCGTGCGGGCCAACCTTGGGGCGCTCGCACAGCACGGTCACGTCGGCATTGCCGACCCGCCAGCCGCGTTCGCGCAGCAGCGCATAGCAATGGCGCAGGAAGGTGCGGCTGTCGGCGTTCTTCCAGCGCGGATCCGACGGCGGGAAATGCCTGCCGATATCGCCCATCGCCAGTGCACCCAGCATCGCATCGCACAGGGCGTGGATGACCACGTCGCCGTCGCTATGCGCGACCACCCCGCGGTCGTGCGGCACGCGTATGCCGCCGAGCATGACGTGATCGCCCTCGCCGAAGGCGTGGACGTCGAAGCCCTGGCCGATGCGGATGGACATTGGAGGATCCTCGATACGCGTTGCGTCATTGTAGGAGCGCCACGCCACGATCAGGTTTCCGTTGCGGCTGCTTCCAGGCCGCCGTAGCGGCCCGTGGGACGCGCATGCCCTGGGCCGTTCGCCATTTGCCGCCAAAGCCGCGGCGCGGTCGCGCCTGGAGGACGCCCCTACATCCGTTCTAGCAGGAACTCGACATAGGCCAGGTCGGCCGGCGTGGTGACCTTGAGATTGTCCTCGCTGCCTTCGACCAGCAGCGGCCGGTGGCCCTGCCGCTCCATCGCCATGGCCTCGTCGGTGACCGGCGCCCCCTCATCGCGGGCGGCTTCCAGCGCGCGGGCAAGCTGCAGGCGACGGAACAGCTGCGGGGTGAGCGCGCGCCACAGGCGTTCGCGCGGTTCGGTGCAGTCGATGCCGCCGTCGTCGCCGGCGCGCTTCAGGGTATCGCGCACCGGTGCGGCCAGGATCGCGCCCACCGGGTCGTTGCGTCCACGTTCGAGCAGCGCATCCAGGTCGGTCGCGCGCAGCACCGGCCTGGCGGCGTCGTGCACCAGCACGAAATCGTCCGCGCGCACTTCGTCCGGCAAGGCCGCCAGGCCGGCCAGCACCGAATCGGCGCGCGCATCGCCGCCATGACAGGTCAGGATCGGCTTGCCGGCGAAGGAACCCCAGCCGGGCCAACGCTCGTCGTCCGCTGCCAGCACCATCACGGCCCCGGCCACGCCCGGATGCGCCAGCAAGGCCTTGAGCGTGTGCGCAAGCAGCGGCTGTCCAAGTACGTGCGCGTATTGCTTGGGTACGTCGCCGCCGAAACGGCTGCCGCGTCCGGCGGCGGGGATGATCACCCACGTCACGTCAGGCCTCCGGTCATGGTGGCGCGCCGGCTTCTGGGACGGGTGCCGGCGCGGCCTTGGCTTCGTCGACCACCCGGTAGAACGTCTCGCCCGGCCGGATCATGCCCAGCTCGCTGCGCGCGCGCTCCTCGATCGCGGCCTCGCCGGACTTGAGGTCCTTCACTTCCGCAGCGAGCACGTCGTTGCGCTGCTTCAGACCGGTGTTGTCGTAGGCCTGCTGGGTGACCTGATGCTGCAGCGCGTCGACCTCGTGTCGCCCGCCCTTGCCGAACCACAGCCGGTACTGCAGCCACGCGAGCAACACCGCGAGCACCAGCAGCAGGGTCGACAGTCTGCGCACGCGCGCGAGTTCAGGACTTCAGCGACACGAACGCGTTGCGTCCCGCATAGCGCGCGTCCGCGCCCAGCGCCTGCTCGATGCGCAGCAGCTGGTTGTACTTGGCCACGCGGTCGCTGCGGCACAGCGAACCGGTCTTGATCTGGGTGGCCGTGGTGGCCACGGCGATGTCGGCGATGGTGGTGTCCTCGGTCTCGCCCGAGCGGTGCGAGACGATGGCAGCGTAGTTCGCGGCATCGGCCATGGCGATGGCTTCCAGCGTCTCGGTCAGGGTGCCGATCTGGTTGACCTTGATCAGGATCGCGTTGGCGACGCCGCGCTCGATGCCTTCCTTGAAGATGCGCGGGTTGGTGACGAACAGGTCGTCGCCCACCAGCTGGACCTTGCCAGCCAGGCGGTCGGTGAGCAGCTTCCAGCCGGCCCAGTCGTCCTCGGCCATGCCGTCCTCGATCGTGACGATCGGGTACTGGCGGCACCAGTCGGCGAGGAAGTCGGTGAACTGCTCGCTGGTGAGACGCTTGTTCTCGCCCACCAGGTGGTACTTGCCGTTGTCGAAGAACTCGCTGGATGCGACGTCCAGGCCTAGCAGCACGTCTTCGCCGGCGGCGTAACCGGCCTTGCCGATCGCCTCGAGAATGGTGTCCAGGGCCTCGGCATTGCTGCGCAGGTCGGGCGCGAAGCCGCCTTCGTCGCCGACCGCGGTGGACAGGCCGCGGCCCTTGAGCACCGACTTGAGCGCGTGGAAGATCTCGGTACCCGCGCGCAGCGCTTCGGCGAACGACTCCGCACCCACCGGCAGGACCATGAATTCCTGCAAGTCGACGTTGTTGTCGGCATGCGCGCCGCCGTTGATGATGTTCATCATCGGCACCGGCAGGCTGGGCTTCCAACCGGCGGGGTGCTCGCTGATGTCGCCCAGGTGGCGCCACAGGGGCACCTTCTTGGAAGCGGCCACCGCGTGCGCATTGGCCAGCGACACGCCTAGCAATGCGTTTGCGCCCAGCCGACCCTTGTTCTCGGTGCCGTCGAGGTCGATCAGGCGCTTGTCCAGCGCGATCTGGTCGGTGGCATCGAAGCCGTGCAGCGCCTGGGCGATGCCGGCGTTGACGTTCTCCACCGCCTTGCGCACGCCCTTCCCGCCGTAGCGGGTCTTGTCACCGTCGCGCAATTCCACGGCTTCCTTGGTGCCGGTCGAAGCCCCCGAGGGCACCATGGCGCGGCCGAAGCTGCCGTCGGCGAGCGTGACTTCGGCTTCAAGCGTGGGATTACCGCGGCTGTCGAGGATTTCGCGGGCGTGGATCTTGGCGATCTTGGTCATGGATTGGGGGCTGTCTCTTAGGTGTAAGGGTCAGACTGTAGTTTCGAGGAAGCCGGAACGCTTGGTGACGCGGTCGAGTTCCAGCATCGTTTCGAGCAATGCGCGCATCTTCGGCAGCGGCCACGCATTCGGGCCGTCGCTAAGCGCTTCTTCCGGCCTGGGATGGGTTTCCATGAACACGCCGGCCACGCCGACTGCGACCGCGGCGCGCGCCAGTACCGGCACGAATTCGCGCTGCCCGCCGCTGGAGGTGCCCTGCCCGCCCGGCAGCTGTACCGAATGGGTGGCATCGAACACCACCGGGCAGCCGGTCTCGCGCATGACCGCGAGCGAACGCATGTCGCTGACCAGGTTGTTGTAGCCGAAGCTGGCGCCGCGCTCGCAGACCAGGATGTCCTGGTTGCCGGTCGCCTTGGCCTTCTCCACCACAGGCTTCATGTCCCAGGGCGAGAGGAACTGGCCCTTCTTGATGTTCACCGGCTTGCCGGCCGCGCACACCTTGGTGATGAAGTCGGTCTGGCGCACCAGGAACGCCGGCGTCTGCAGCACGTCGACGACGGAAGCGACTTCGTCCATCGGCGTGTACTCGTGCACGTCGGTCAGCACCGGCACGCCGATCTGGCGCTTCACCTCACCCAGCACGCGCAGTCCTTCTTCCATGCCGGGGCCGCGGAAGCTCTTGCCGGAGGTGCGGTTGGCCTTGTCGAAGCTGGACTTGAAGATGAAATGGATGCCGAGCGCGGAGGTGATTTCCTTGAGCTGGCCGGCAACGTCCAGCTGCAGCTGTTCGGATTCGACCACGCAGGGGCCTGCGATCAGGAAGAAGGGCTGGTCGAGACCGACTTCGAACCCGCACAGGTTCATCTTGCTGCTCCTGTAGGAGCGCCGCTTCGGCGCGACACATCGTTTCCGGAGCCTGGTCGCGCCGAAGCGGCGCTCCTACAAGATCGGGTCACGCGGTCGCCTCCTTCAGCAGTCGGCCGCCGGCCTGGCCGGCATTGGCCTTGCGTTCGCGCGCGGCGCGAATGAAGCCGATGAACAGCGGATGCCCGCCGCGCGGCGTGGACAGGAATTCGGGATGCGCCTGGCAGGCGAGGAACCAGGGATGGTCCGGCAGCTCCACCATTTCCACCAGCAGATCGTCCATCGACTTGGCGGAGATCAACAGCCCGGCGGCTTCCAGCTGGGTGCGGTAGCGGTTGTTGAATTCGTAACGGTGGCGGTGGCGCTCGCCGACGACATCCTGGCCGTACATGCGGTGCGCGAGGGTCCCGGGCTTGATGCGCTGCTCCTGCAGGCCCAGGCGCATGGTGCCACCCAGGTCGCTGTCCTCGCTGCGGCGCTCGACCTCGCCGGTCTGGGTGCGCCATTCGGTGATCAGGCCGATCACCGGATGCGGCGTCTGCCGGTCGTTCTCGGTGCTGTTGGCCCCAGCCAGGCCCGCCAGGTTGCGGGCCACGTCGACCACGGCGGCCTGCATGCCGTAGCAGATGCCGAAATAGGGGACCTTGTGCTCGCGGGCGTACTGCGCAGTGAGCACCTTGCCCTCGAAGCCGCGATCGCCGAACCCGCCAGGGACCAGGATCCCGTCGATGCCGGCGAACGCCGACTCGGCGCCATCGCGCTCGATGTCCTGCGATTCCATCCACACCAGGTTGACCCGCGTGCGCTGGCGGATGCCGCCATGCTTGAGCGCCTCGCCCACGGACTTGTACGCATCCTTGTGATCGACGTACTTGCCGACCACCGCGATGGTGACTTCGTCGATCGGATGCTCGGCCGCATCCACCACGTCCAGCCACTGCGACAGGTCGGCGTCGGGCGCGGCCTTGTGCTGCAGCCGCAGGCCTTCGACCACGATCTGGTCCAGGCCCTGCGCATGCAGCCACATCGGGATCTTGTGGATGTTGTCCAGGTCGATGGCGGAAATGACCGCCTTCTCCGGCACATTGGTGAACAGCGCGATCTTGCGCCGCTCGCCGTCCGGCAGCGGCTGCTCGCTGCGGCACAGCAGCACGTCGGGCTGGATACCGATCGATCTGAGTTCCTTGACCGAATGCTGGGTCGGCTTGGTCTTGAGCTCGCCGGCGGCGGCGATGAACGGCACCAGGGTCAGGTGCATGAACATGGCGTTCTCGGCGCCACGTTCGGTGCGGATCTGGCGGATCGCCTCGAGGAACGGCAGCGACTCGATGTCGCCCACCGTTCCGCCGATCTCCACAAGGGCCACGTCATAGCCGGCCGTGGCGTTATCGATGCAACGCTTGATTTCGTCGGTGATATGCGGGATCACCTGCACCGTGGCGCCCAGATAGTCGCCGCGCCGCTCCTTGCGGATCACGTTCTCGTAGATCTTGCCGGTAGTGATGGAATTGGCGCCCGACAGGCGCACGTTGACGAAGCGTTCGTAATGGCCCAGATCCAGGTCGGTTTCGGCGCCGTCGTCGGTGACGTAGACCTCGCCGTGCTGGAACGGGCTCATCGTGCCCGGGTCGACGTTGATGTACGGGTCCAGCTTCATCATCGTCACGCGCAGGCCGCGCGCCTCGAGGATGGCGGCCAGCGAGGCCGCGGCGATGCCTTTGCCCAGCGAGGACACCACGCCCCCGGTGACGAAGATGAGCGGGGTGGTGGAGCCTGGAGGGGTCATGGCGGCAGGATGGCTGGAAAGCGGCATTCTACCGGCAGGCCTGCGCCAGCGCGACTGCGGCCGCGCGGACCCGGAAAAGACGACGCCCCGCGATGCGGGGCGTCTGTTGGCTGCGCGAAGCGCGGCGTTGGCGTACGGCCCAAGGCCGGCGCGGATACCTGCGCGCGATCAAATGTCCTCTTCCTCTTCTTCGTCCTCGTCGCCGGTCTTCGACTTGGCCTTAGCCTTGTCCGCCTTGGCCTTCTCGGCCGCCTGCTTCTTCGCGGCTTGCTCGGCCTTGGCCTTGGCGGCGGCCTGCTCGGCGCTGGCATCCTTGGTCTTGGCGTCGACCTGTGCGCTCTGCGCGGCCGCGTTGCCGGCGACCAGCAGGGTCGCAGCGGCAAGGAACAGCAGGATGTGCCTGAGTTTCATAGTCTTACCTCGATCCCGACGTGCGGGTGGCGTGTCAACGGATGAATTCTATCGACCCAGTCTGAATCGCGCCCGTGCGAACGCCTAAACTAGCGCCACGAAACGGCCACGGAACCGCATGAACACCCGCTACAACGCTGCAGACATCGAAGTTCTTTCCGGGCTGGACCCGGTCAAGCGCCGTCCCGGCATGTATACCGACACCACCCGCCCGAACCACCTGGCGCAGGAAGTGGTCGACAACGCGGTGGATGAGGCCCTGGCCGGGCATGCGCGCACCATCGAGGTGACGCTGCACAAGGACGGGAGCTGCGAGGTGTCCGACGACGGCCGCGGCATGCCGGTGGACATCCATCCGGAGGAAAAGATCCCCGGCGTCGAACTGATCCTCACCCGCCTGCACGCGGGCGGCAAGTTCGGCAACCAGAACTACACGTTTTCGGGCGGCCTGCACGGCGTCGGCGTGAGCGTGGTGAACGCGCTGTCGACCAAGGTGGACGTGTACATCAAGCGCGACGGCAACGAATACCGGATGGCGTTCACCGACGGCGAGAGGACCTCGGACCTGGACATCGTCGGCAGCGTCGGCAAGCGCAATACCGGCACCCGTCTGCGGTTCTGGCCGGACCCGAAGTATTTCGACACGCCGAAGTTCAACCTGCGGGCGCTGCGTCATCTGCTGCGCGCCAAGGCGGTGCTATGTCCGGGCCTGAGCGTGACCCTGTTCGACGAAGCCAGCGGCGAGCGCGACCAGTGGCATTACGAGGACGGACTGCGCGCCTATCTCAAGGGCGAACTCGTCGACCGGGAGCTGCTGCCGCCCGAGATCTTCACCGGCTCGCTGAAGAAGGACACCGAGATCGTCGACTGGGCCGTGGCCTGGGTGCCCAGTGGCGACGGCCAGGCGGGCGAACTGGTGCAAGAAAGCTACGTCAACCTGATCCCCACCTCGCAGCATGGCACCCACGTCAATGGCCTGCGCACCGGCTTCACCGACGCGCTGCGCGAGTTCTGCGATTTCCGCAACCTGCTGCCGCGCGGGGTGAAGCTGGCGCCCGAGGATGTATGGGACCGCGTGTCGTTCGTGCTGTCGCTGAAGATGACCGACCCGCAGTTCAGCGGCCAGACCAAGGAGCGCCTGTCCTCGCGCCAGGCGGCCGGTTTCGTCGAAGGCGCCGCACACGATGCGTTCTCGCTCTGGCTCAACACCCATACCGAGTTCGGCGAGAAGATCGCGCAGCTCGCGATCGAGCGCGCCAGCGCACGACTGAAGACCGAAAAGCAGATCGTGCGCAAGAAGGTCACCCAGGGCCCTGCCCTGCCAGGCAAGCTGGCCGACTGCATCAGCCAGGACCTGTCGCGCACCGAGCTGTTCCTGGTGGAAGGCGACTCGGCCGGCGGCAGCGCCAAACAGGCGCGCGACAAGGACTTCCAGGCGATCCTGCCGCTGCGCGGCAAGATCCTCAATACCTGGGAAGTCGCCAGCGGCGGCGTGCTGGCGTCGACCGAAGTGCACGACCTCGCGGTGGCGATCGGTTGTGATCCGGGCAAGGACGACATCTCCGGATTGCGCTACGGCAAGGTGGTGATCCTGGCCGACGCCGATTCCGATGGCCTGCACATCGCTACCCTGCTCACGGCGCTGTTCCTGCGCCATTTCCCGACGCTGGTGAACGCCGGCCACGTGTTCGTGGCGATGCCGCCGCTGTTCCGGGTCGACGTGGGCAAGCAGGTGTTCTACGCGTTGGACGAGGAGGAGAAGCGCCTGCTGCTGGAGCGGGTCGAGCGCGAGAAGCTCAAGGGCGCGGTTAACGTGACCCGGTTCAAGGGCCTGGGCGAGATGAATCCGCAGCAGCTGCGCGAATCCACCATCCATCCCGATACCCGGCGCCTGGTCCAGCTCACGGTCGACGACGGCGACGGCACCCGCGCGCTGATGGACATGCTGCTGGCGAAGAAGCGGGCGCCGGATCGGAAGGCATGGCTGGAGCAGAAAGGCGATCTGGCGACTTTGGAAGTCTGATCGGCTGTTCACCATCATCGGCCGTTGCGACGGCGCGCGTTTCCTCGCTAAGGACGTTGCAGTACGGCGCGGGCGATCTGGCGACGTTGGAAGTCTGATCGGCCTCCGCGACCGCGCCTGTTGGGTTTCATCCGCCGTTGCGACGGCGCGGGTTATCTGGCGACGGATGCCGTAGTACGGCGCGGCTCGAACAGAAAGGCGACCTGGCGACGCTGGAGGTCTGATCGGCCGTTCATCGGTATCGGCCGTTGCAACGGCGCGGGTTCTGTCGCGGCGGAGGCTGTTGTGCGGCGCGGTGGGAACAGAAGGGCGACTTGGCGACGTTGGAAGGTTGATCGGCTGGTCATCCGCCGCGACGGCGCGGATTACCTTGCAGTTAAGGGCACAGTAGGGCGCTGCTGTTGAGTGTTATCCGCCGTTGCGACGGCGCGGGTTCGATCGCGGCGTAGATTGTAGTACGGCGCGGCCGTTGCGACGGCGCGGATTCTCTGGCAGCGGACGTTGCAGTGCGGCGCGGCGCGTTTGAGCCGAAGCGTTCGCCATGCATGTGCGCCCCGCTGCTGCGGGGCGCACACGACCGTCGCGAGGCGACGATTGGACCTGCACGACTACGGCGTCTGTCGATCGTCCGTCTGTCGATCGTCCTGACGACGCTGCTTGCGCGGCTTGTCGGGATCCGAGGCAGCGTCGGACGCCGGTTGCGCCTGCTGGCTCGCATTCAACGCGCCCTCGCCCTGCCCGTCGGCGTTCGTACCGATCGTAGCCGCGCTGCCCGCGGCATTCGCGCTGCCCTGCGCGGCCGCACCGGCATTCGCGCCAACACCGGCGGCTGTGCCAGCCGCCGTATCGAGCGCGCCGGAAGCCGCGGCACCCGCCTGGGTCGTGGCATTGGCCGCCGTCTCCGTCGCCGCCGCGGCAACGTTGCCTGTCGCATCGACGCCAGCGCCGACCGCGGCGCCAGCGGTGTCGCGCGCGCCGTTGACACTGCCGGCCACGCCTGCGCCGAGGCCGGCGCGCGCATCGGCACTGTTCCCGCTTCGGGCACGGCGACGTTCGCGCGCATCGTTGCGCGAGTCCACGCGCACCGAGCCGTCGAGGCCGGTATTCGCACCGACGCCGAGCGATCCGGCCTGACCGGCGCCGATCTGGGTGTTGAGCTGGGTATTGACGCCGGCCTGCCCGCCGATGTTCACGCCGACCTGGGCGTATGCCGCCGGCACGGCGACGGCGGCGGCGATCACCGCAGTGAGTACTGTCTTGCGCATCCTCTGTTCTCCTTTCGGTCTCGGGAGTCGCATGCCTGCGACGCGACCGACCCTATCCGCCGGACTGCGACTCGCGACTGAACCCATGACCGAGGGAAATCCCCTATGCGGGCTTGACAGCGCCCGGCGGCGAGAGAGGCGGCCTCAACGCACGATGCAATTCAGGCGTCAGTCAAGCGTCCACGGCGGGCACTCGAACGCTCATGCGTTCCCGAAGGCCGGGCCGGCACCGCGTGCGACGTCGATGGAGCGTTCAAGCAAGGTGCCGATCAATGCCTGCAGCGCGGCGGCATGCGCGGGTGCGTACTCGAACGTTTCCTCATCCATGTAATTGCGCTGGCTGACCTCGAGCTGCACAGCATCGATGCCATTTGCCGGATCGCCGTAGTGACGGGTGATGTAACCGCCCTTGAAGCGGCCATTGACGACGAAATCGTAATTGTCCTGGGCCGCGAGCAGCGCTTCGAGCTGCTCCTGCAGCGCTTGCGAACAACTGGCACCGGCGGCGGTGCCCAGGTTTAGATCGGGCAGGCGGCCTTCGAACAGGAACGGCAGCTCGCCGCGGATCGAATGGCCCTCCCACAGCACCACCCGGCCGTGCACGCCGCGAATGCGCTCCAGCTCCGCACGCAGGGCCACGTGATAGGGACGCCAGTAACGTTCGACCCGCGCGCGCACCTCGTCTTCGGTCGGCTCCTGGCCCGGCAGGTACACCGGATCGCCGCTGAAGCGCACGATCGGGCACAGTCCGGTGGTGTTCTGGCCCGGATACAGCGACACATCGTCTTCCGACCGGTTGAGGTCGATCACGTAGCGCGAAAACCGCGGCACGATCATTGAGGCGCCCAGCTCGCGCGCGACGGCATACAGGCGGGCGACGTGCCAGTCGGTATCCGGCACCCGACGCGCCTGCGCGGTGAGCCGCGCGGCGATGTCGTCCGGCACCGCGGTACCGTCGTGCGGCAGACTGACCAGCAGCGGCGCGGTGCCGCGATGGAGTTCGAAGACCTCTGCGCTCATGCGGACAGCATCCTGGAGAAGAATTCCGGCGTACCCGACAGATCCGGATGCCGGCGTGGATCCCGCATGCCGGATCGGGAGCGTAGATCGCGGGCCATCACCGCATCAGCACCAGTTCTTCGGCGCTGGTGGGATGGATCGCCATGGTCGCATGCAGGTCGGCCAGGGTGATGCCGCGCTTCAATGCCACGGCGAAGCCTTGCAGGATTTCGTCCGCGGCCTCGCCCAGCAGGTGGATGCCCACGACGCGTTGTTCTTCCGCCGGCTTCCCCGCCCCCACGCACACCAGCTTGAACAGGCTGCGCTGCGGGGAATCGGCCAGCGCGTGCAGCATCGGGCGGAAGCCGCTGCGATACACCTGCACCGCGTCGCCGTAGCGCTGGCGGGCCTGGGTCTCGGTCAGGCCCACCTTGCTCAGCGGTGGATGCGCGAAGACCACGGTGGCGATGTCGTCCGGATCCAGCCGCGCCTGCGCCTGGCCGCCGAACACGCGATCCATCAGCCTGCGCGCGGCGGCGATCGCGACCGGCGTGAGCGCCGGCTGCGGGGTGACATCGCCCACCGCATACACGCCAGTGACGCTGGTGTTCTGCTGCGCATCGATGCGGATATGGCCGCTGTCCTGCAACGCGATCCCCGCCTGTTCGACCGCGAGCGAAGCCGCGTGCGGCACTCGCCCGGTGGCGAACAGCACGGCGTCGAAGGCTTCGCCATCGCAGGCGCCGGTGCCAGACAGGCGCAGTGTTCCGTTGTCTGAATGCAGCGCGGAAACCGGAGTGCCGAGGTGCAGGCGCGTGCCGTGGTGCTGCATGTCTTCGACCAGCTGGGCGGTGAGGTCCTCGTCGAAACCCTCGAGCAGGCGCGGCCCGCGCACGAACAGGTCCACGCGGCTGCCCAGCGCCTGCAGCACGCCGGCCAGTTCCACGCCGATGTAACCCCCGCCGATCAGCGCCACCCGGGCGGGCGCGGCGCGCAGATCGAAGAAGCTGTCCGAGTCCAGGCCGAGTACGGCGCCCTCGATCGCAGGCCGGCGCGGCCGCCCGCCAGTAGCGATGAGTACATGCGGTGCGCGCAGGCGCACGCCGCTGTCGGCCTCCACTTCGTGCGCGGTGACGAACCGACCGCGACAGGGCAGCACTGCGATCCCGGCCGCGTCCAGGCGGGCGCGATAGCTCTGGTGGATGTTTTCGATGTAGCGCTGGCGATGGGTAATGAACTCCGCCCAGTCCAGCACCGGCGCGGGCAGGTCGAAGCCGAGCCGGTTCGCAATCTCCACCCGATGCGCCAGGTCGGCGGCCAGCCACATCGCTTTCTTCGGCACGCAACCGACGTTGACGCAGGTGCCACCGAGCGCGCCGGGCTCAAGCAGCGCCACGCGCGCGCCGTGCTGCGCCGCGCGGAATGCACCGGCCAGGCCGCCGCTGCCGCCGCCCAGCACCACCAGGTCGAAATCGTCCCGCCCGGCACTCACAGGAAGCGTCCGGCGCGATAGGGCGCGGGATCCATCGCCGGGTCGCGTTCGCAGATCATGTCGGCCAGCAGTTCCGCGGTGCCGGTGCTCATGCCTATACCCATCATGCCGTGGCCCGCCGCGGCCCAGACATGGCGGTGGCCAGGGACGCGACCGATGATGGGTAGGTCGTCGTAGGTGAGCGGGCGCCAGCCGAACCATTCCTCGCGCTTGGCCGGGCCCACCGGTTCGTGCAGGTATTCGGCCGCACCGCGCTCGAGCGCGCCCAGCCGGCGCCGGTTGAGCCGGGAATCGTAGCCGGCGAATTCCATGGTGCTGCCCAGCCGGTAGCCGCTATCCCAGGCGGTGACGCACACGCTGCGCTCGCGCAGCACCACCGGCCTGCGCGGCACCAGCGTGGGCCGGTCATAGGTGATCGAATAGCCCTTGCCCGGCTGGATCGGCAGCCGCGACAAGCCCGCGCTGCGCGCCAGCCGCGGCGACCATGCGCCCGCAGCCAGCACCACGTCGCGGGCATCGCGCGCGCCGTGCACGGTATCGACGCGGACGCCGCCGCGTTCGACCACGATCCCGCGCGCCTCGCACTGCTCCTCGATCACGCCGCCGCGTTCGCGCAGGACCCGTGCCAGCTCGGCCACGTAGCGATCCGGACGCAGGCGCGCATCGCCGGGGAACCGGATCGCCGCGAACACGCCCGGCTTCACCGCAGGCTCGCCGCGTTCGTAGTCGGCGCCGTCGATGACCTCGGTGGCGATGCCGATGGCATGCAGGTGCTGCAGCTCGGCGCGGTCGTGCTCGAATCCCTGCTCGGTGCGGAAGACATAGTCCACGCCGGATTCGGCGAACTCGCAGTCCAGCCCGTAGTGCGTGATCCATTGCGGGAACAGCGCGCGCGAATGCTGCAGCAGCGCGCCCTTGTGGCGCATGGTCTCGAGCCAGTCGCGCTCGTTGCAGCGCGCGGCAAAATGCGCGAACCAGCGCCACAACGCCGGATCGAGGCGCGGCTTGACGTAGAACGGCGCGTCGGGCGTCAGCATCCAGCCCAACGCCTTGCGTACCGTGCCCGGGGCCGCCAGCGGCGCGGCGTGGCTGGGGGTCAGCGTGCCGCAATTGCCGTGCGAGCTGCCCGAGCCCACCGTGCTGGCTTCCAGCACGCGCACGCTGCGACCGGCTTCGACCAGCGCCAGCGCGCTGGCCAGGCCGATCGCACCGCCGCCGATGATGATGACCTCGTCGTGAGTGTTCATGCGCAAAGTGTAGGGCCGCTCCGGCGCCGTCGCGCGGCGTCGACGCGGCTTTTGTAGGAGCGCCTCTCAGGCGCGATCGCAAACTCCGTCATCCAGGGAGCTCGCAGCCTATGTCGCGCCGAAGCGGCGCTCCCACATGGTTCGCGTCGTTACCGATCGAAGGAAAGCCCCCTTAGTAAGGGGGCGCGGCGACAGCCGCAGGGATTGGAAGCACATAGCGGGGCCCAAAGTTTGCCTCGCAAACTTTGGGATTGAACTTGTGCGAAGCACAGTTCAATGCTCGTGCCCACCCTCGCCGTGCACATGGCCGTGCGCAATCTCTTCCTCGCTGGCCTCGCGCACGTCCACCACCTCGATGTCGAAGTGCAGGTCTTTGCCCGCCATCGGATGGTTCAGGTCCACGTCGACCACGCTCATGCCCACCTTTTCGATGGTCACCGCGCGCGGCCCGAAATTGGTGTTGAGCACGACCCGCATGCCGGGATTGAGCTTCTGTGCGCCGAAATGCTTCTTGGGTACGCGCTGGGTCAGCCCTTCGCGCTTCTCGCCATAGGCATCGGCGGCGGCCACGTCCACGCCGAAGCTCTCGCCCGCCTCACGGCCTTCGAGCGCCTTGTCCAGGCCGGGGATGATGTTGCCGCGGCCGGCCAGGATCGCGAGTGGCTCGCGTTCCCGGGAACTTTCCAGCGGCTCCTGGTCCGGCGCAGGCGCGCCGCCCTCGAACAGGGTGTAGTGGAACTGGACGACGCGGTCTTTCTCGATTTTCATGCAGGGATCCGTGGGGTCGACAAAGGCGGACCACGCGGCCGGGCTGGGCACGCTTGTCCGGAAGAAGGGGCTTCGGCCATGATCGGCCGCGATGAAGACCGCGCATTATCCGGACTCCCCCGCCGCCGCGCCAATCGCGGGGTTGCTGGTGTGCCTGCTGGGCCTGCTTTCGCTGGCCGGGTGCGGGCGCGGCGACGTGCGCCCTACCCCGGCAGCCGGCCGGCCGGGTCCGGTCGGGACGCCGCGGCACTGGCCCCAGGTTCCACCGGCCGATCCGGTCCGCGCCAATGCCGTGCTGATGCGCGCGATCAGCCTGGTGGGCACGCCCTACCGCTACGGCGGCAGCACGCCCGAAGGCGGGTTCGACTGCAGCGGGCTGGTCAACTACGTCTACCGGGACATGCTGGACCTGCGCCTGCCGCGCAGTTCGCGCGAGCTGGCCGCCTGGCAGGGGCCTCGAATCGACCCGGACCGGCTGACCACCGCTGACCTGGTGTTTTTCGGCAGCCGCGGCAGCGTCAGCCATGTCGGCATCTACGTTGGCGAGGGGCGATTCGTGCATGCGCCGACCACCGGCGGCACGGTCCGCCTGGACCATCTGGACGGTCCGTACTGGCGGGACCATTACAGCGGAGCGAAGCGCGTCCTCCACTAAACTGAATACGCGGCGCGGCAAAAATGTGAACAAAAACATCCACTTCCGCGTATTCATAAAACAAAACCTTAACTTTCTACCGGGCTGCGTGGGGCACCATCACGCCACTTTGACGCCCGTGAAAGAAGCGTGACGAATAACGACCCTGCCTCCGGCCAATCGGCCGACCGCTCCGCCGCCGCGCATCGCACGCTTCCGCGCTCACTTCTCATTGCTGTCCTGCTCTCCGTCCCAGCCCTGCCGGCGCTGGCCGACGATGCCGGCACCCTGAGCGCAGCGGCCGCCCTGACTCCGGTCGCGGTCAGCGATCCGATCCCGATGGCCGACCGCTCGATGCTGTTCGGCGCCGACCTGGAACAGCTGATCGCCAGCCAGCCCACTACGGCCAAGCCCGAACCGGCGCCCAAGGTCAGCGATCGCGTGCAGACGGTGCTGCGCCGCGCCCTGGCCCTGCTCGGCACCCCCTATCGCTGGGGCGGCACCTCCGAGAACGGCTTCGACTGCAGCGGCCTAGTCGGTTACGTGTTCAAGACCGCGCTGGGCATCGAACTGCCGCGGGTGTCACGCGAAATGGCCAACAGCGGCGAGCAGATCGAGCGCGCCGCCCTGAACGCCGGCGACCTGGTGTTCTTCAGCCGCCGCGGCAAGCGCGTCGACCACGTCGGCATCTACGTGGGCAATGGCCAGTTCGTGCATGCCCCGCGCACCGGCAAGGACGTGATGGTTTCCAGCCTCGACACCGGGTACTGGAGCCACAAATTCCTGAAGGCGCGCCGCGTCGCCGGCATCTGAGATTTCCCGCGCATCGATCCTCGTAGGCCGCCGCAAGGCGGCCTTCTGCATTCCGGCTGCCGGACGGCGACCATTGCTGGCGCGCCATGTGGGAGCGACCCCGGATCAGGTCCGGGCAGGCTCTTGGTTGCGAATGCCCTGGCTCTTCGCAAACCGCATTCGCGCCTGAAGACGCTCCCAGGGCCAGGAGCTTGCCTCGGGCCGCCCCGCAAACGCAGCTGCACTACTCCGGGTCGCAGCGCCTGCCTTCGTACTCGTGCCGGTCCGGCACATATGCGCTGCCGTTCCAGCGCAGCACCGGGAAGCAGAAGCCCGGGCCTCCGACCGAAATATCCGGCCAACCGCCCTCGCCGACCGTGTCCAGGAACTCGGGGACACCGCTGTTGAAGTCGATGACCTTCCAGCTCGCGTCCGGCTGGCGTCCCAGCAGGGTGTAGCCGGTTCCGGCAGCACCGTGGCAGAAGCTTCCGTCCTCGACCACCACGGCTTCGGGACGTCCGTCGCCGTTGAGATCGCGCACCTGCTCGATGACCGCGCCGCTGGTGGCGGGATCGTCGACACAGATCACCCAGCGGCCGTCGCGCTGCACCGCACCGGCTGCCTTGAAGATGGCGACCCGGTCGGCGCGGTCGATGGCCGGCTCCTGCGCGGATGCGCTGGACGGCAGGATCGCGCCCGCCATCGCGATGGCCAGTATTGCGGCCGAACCGTGCATGCATATCCCCTGGGGCTTTCCCTTCCGCCACAACGCGCGGCACTGCCCGCGCCGGCCACGCGGGTTGCGGCCTAGGACGCCTTCTGCCCAGCCTCGCGGTAGCGCGCCACCGTTTCCTCGATACCCTTGCTGAGCTCCATCACCTTCATCGCGTACTCGGCCAGGCGCTGGTCCTCTTCATCCTGGGGCACCCAGGTCGGGACTGCGGTCGGCTTGCCTTCCACCCCGTCCAACGCAACGAACACGATCACGCAGTGCGTGCACAGGCGTTCGCTGCCTTCCTGCATCGGGTCGCGGGCGCGCACGTCCACCGAAAAATGCATCGAGCTGGTGCCGGTATGCACCAGCTTGGTGGACACGGTCACCAGGTCGCTGATCCGCACCGGCGCCACGAAGCGGATCCCGCCCACCGCCACGGTCACGCTGTAGCGCCCGCTCCAACCGACCGCGGCCGCATAGCCGACCTGGTCGATCCATTTCATCACCACGCCACCGTGCACCTTGCCGCCGTAATTGACGTCGGTGGGTTCGGCCAGGAAGCGGAATTCGAGTTCGCGCTGACGTCCGCTCATGCGATTCTCCGGTGTCTGCAGGGCGAAGGGCGGCCAGCATACTTGCAGCCGCGCGCGCACGGCGCGATGCTCTTGCCCACATCGACGGATCGAACGGAGCAACGGAATGCGCACCACACTGGGAATCCTCATCGGCATCCTGCTGGCCGCCGGCGCGCTGGCCGGTTGCGGGTACCTGCTCATGCAGCTGCATCCGCTGCCTGCGGGCTTCCAACCGTTGTCGTTGCGGCAGCTGTCCGATTATGTGGAAAGCGCGCCGCGCGGGGCATTGGCGGTGATCTGCGTCGCCGCCGGCGTGGCCGCACTGATTGGCGCCTGGCCGGCGGCCCGCATCGCGCGCGGGCATCGCGGCGGCGCGGCCCTCACCATCGGCGCGCCGCTGACGGTGCTGGTGATCGTGGGCGCCACCCTGGTGCCACAGCCCGAGTGGGTGCCGGTCCTGGGCATGTTGCTGCCGATCCCGCTGGCCGTGGCCGGATGGCGCATGGCCATTCCGCGCGCGGAAGTCTGATCGCCGTTAACGCGCAGCACTCCGCTGCGCGGTATGCGCAGGCCCGGCCGCAGGCGGCCGCGGACATGAGTCTGCCGGGCGAGCGCTTGCGCGCCGCGTTCGGCAGCGCGATGCTCGCGCCGGGGACATTGCCAGGGGATTCGAATGGGACGCACGCTTCTTGCCGTCATCGCAGGCGCCGTGGTCATGTGGCTGACCATCTTCGCGCTCGAATTCGTCGGGCACGCCCTGTTCCCGCCGCCTCCGGGTCTCGACCCGCAAAACCAGGCCGACCTGGCCGCGATCATGGCCCAGGCCCCGGCCGGCGCGATGGCCATGCTCGTCGTCGCCTGGATCGCCGGCGCATTCACTGGCGGATTGACCGCCGCCAAACTGTCGCACCGGCACAAGCGCGGCGCCGCGATCGCAGTGGCGCTGCTGGTGATGGCCGGCGTGTGCGGAATGATCTACCTGGTCCCCGACCACCCCGTCTGGGTGTCGGCCCTAGGCCTGATCCTCCCGATCCCGGCGGCGCTACTGGCAGCTCGAGTCGTTACGCGCCCGAAAGCCAGTGCGTAACGTTTACGCCTCGCGTTACGCCTTCAAATTTGGAACGTAATAGTAGTTAGGCATTAGGGGAAGACTTCATGCAGTTCACAGATCAAGAGCAAGCCATGATCGCCGTGCTACGCCGGCAAAGGGATTCGTGGCCAGCGCTGCGTTTGTTTATGGCATTGATGTCCGTAATCCTGATAGCAGCCGGAGTCTGGGAGGCATACTCAACAAGCTGGGGCGCAATGCCTCTCATCCTGCTAGTAGTTGGCGTCATGGCTGCAAGTCACACATACCGTAACTGGCATGGCCCACCTGAGGCATCGCTTCTTCTCAAGTTGATTGATCGGGCAGAGCACGGGCCAAATGCCTAACAATTCGTTCAAGCCGACGCCGCTTCGTTCCGGCACCAGACATGGCAGGAAAAGCTTGCCATGCCTGGCACCTGCACTACGCAGCGCGGCTTAGCGCCGGCGTTAGGCCACTCGTGCGGCATTAAGGAGGCTTGATGAAATTCGAGCAGATTCGCACTCAAGCCATGATGCTCCCCGAGGTCACGGAAGAGCCGCACTTTGACTATTCGTCATTCCGGGTTCGGGGAAAGATCTTCATCACTTCGCCTCCGGATCAAAAGCACGTTCATTTATTTGTCGGCGAGCAGGATCGCGAACTGACGCTTACGCTGCATCCTGATTTTGCGGAAAAGGTCATGTGGGGCACACGGGTTATTGGCCTACGCGTTGCCCTAGCCAAGGCCAAACCCGCTGTGGTCCATCAACTCATTCGCAAGGCCTGGCAAAATAGGGCTCCAAAGCGTCTTGTCGCTTCTACCGGTGTATCGTGATTTCCTATCCGGGCCCGTGGCCTAACAATTCATTCAAGCCGAAGCCGCTTCGCGGCTCGGCTTAATTCAGGCGTTAGGCATTGGTGGGAGTAATGTCGCAGACCGAAGATGTTGAAGCGCTGATCAGCGGCCTTGTCCCTTTTGCGGAGAAGATGCTCAAAGAGCACCGCGAATTTCTACCGTTTGGAGGACACATCAAGCCAGACGGAGAGATGGTCCTGGACGGAGCCTACGACGGAGAGGAGTTGCCGTTGTCGCAGGATCTAATCGACATCCTGCTGGGCAACTTCCGGCAGCGGGCGGCAAATCACGAGCTGCGTGCCTGCGCAGTTGTCTATGACATCCGCACCATTCCTCCTGGCAAGTCCAAAAAGCAAGATGCCATTTGCGTCAGTATTGATCACCTGAGCGGCTATTCTGCTCATGTCATTTATCCGTACAAGTTCACTTTGCTGGGCAAGTTGACCGTAGACGAGGGATACGCACTCCATGGCGATGCAGCTGTATTCCCCCGGGCCAATGCCTAACAATTCATTCAAGCCGAAGCCGCTTCGCGGCTCGGCTTAATTCAGGCGTTAGGCCTCTTAACCGGATAGACATGCACCCGTTAGAGTCAGATCTGGTCGCTGCCTTAGATCATCACGATGAGTTGGTGCGACTGTGCGCTGCCGGGCGCTTGCCCTTCTGGGACTTCTGCGCAGCGTATGACAACTTTTATTGGGCGTACGCGCTGGACGGACATGAATCTGATCCTGCCGGCCAAGCCATGTTGGACAAGCTCGCGGACCGCATTGCGCCGCACCGAGACCTGGCGGAGACCGTCCTGGCCAATGTCTGCTCGGACCATGACGCTGACAAGGGTAGCTACGGTAGGTCCGGCCGCTTTGGTCCCGATGAGGCTGTCATTCGGCTTAAGCTTGTCGCCGCTGGCCTTCCGCGTGGCGAGGCCTAACAATTCATTCAAGCCGAAGCCGCTTCGCGGCTCGGCTTAATTCAGGCGTTAGGCGGCGCCCGAACATTCTGCAGTCTGAATCCTATGAAGATCGGCGAACTCAAATCGTTTGGCCATAATGTCGCGGACTCTCTAGCTAGCGGGATCTGCTTCATGATCGGTATCTATGACGTGGACATCTACGCTGAAGCATCCTCCTCACCGGAAGGCCATGTAGTTGTGGATTTCATTACTGGCTCCACATCTGGCAGTCCTGTCTCTGCGGATCTGCAGCGCGCACTCGATTTCTACTCGGAGGCGTTGCCGGACCTTTGTAGAAAACATGGCATTGACCTGTCGGAGATCAAGGTTCTATCGGCCAGGTTCGGTACCGACTCCATAGCGGGTCGTCACTTCGCAGTGACAGTTGAAGCTTCTGATGGCCGGCGATCGATTGATCAATACGTAGGCACTCCCGGCAGGCGTTTCAGCAAGTCCCGCAAGAGTGGACGCGCCGCCTAACAATTCATTCAAGCCGAACCCGCTTCGCGGGTCGGCTTAATTCAGGCGTTAGGTGGCAATGGTGACGACACTAGCTCGTGACGATCTTCTTGTCCTGGCATTCATTGCTACTTGGCCTATTGCTGGCTTTCTTGAACCATTCGCACCAAGTTATGGCGAGCCTGTAACTGAGGTGTGGCTACCGCACGTAGTCATTGTTGGGGTTCTGCTCTTTGCATGGTGCAAGGCTCATGCCGCAGCTCGCGGGCAGACCCCGCCCGTTTATGCACCAGCCTTAGCTGGGCTAGCCTGGCCGATAGGTGTACCGCTTTACTTGTTTAGGTCCTTACCTTGGCGTTCGGCCTTGCTTGCATTTGGCAAAGCGATTCTTGTCCTTCTGGTAAGTGCACTACTCTATGCGGGTGGCATCTCGGTAGGTTTGCGGCTTGCCACCTAACAATTCGTTCAAGCCCGACGCCGCTTCGTTCCGGCTGCAGGCATGGCAGAGAAAGCGTGCCCAACCAGCCGCCCCCACAACCCCGCCCCGCGGTACTCAGGCGTCAGGCAGCATGTCCATTGTCTCGAACATCCTAGAAGCACTTCGCCGAATCGGATCCCCTTCCGAGAAATCAGCCCTACGGCGACAAGATCAACAACTCCATGGCATGAAGGTCTTAGAGCGTGGACGCGTGATCGCCCGGCACGGAAAAGAGACCGCTACTGGATTTCATGCAACTGTCGAACCTTATCCAGAAGATGTAACTGAATTAACAAGCGCCGAGATCGAGCCAATCAATAGCAATGCTTCGCTTGCTTCATCGCTATTTGAGCAATTCAATGTAAATCCTGCAGCGCACATGCTAGACAAGCTTGACCAAGCCTTTGAGAGCTGGCTCGATGCGCCCGATCGGTTCGGATTTCTAGATGAAGATGTCGTAGAGATTCTTGGCGCGTCTTTCGGGAACTACTGCAATGAAACCCTTGAAATGAAGTGGGTCAAAGTTTCTGACCAGTACGGCGTGAGCATCGCAATCGACGGAAATGAGTCTGAGTTTAGGGGATATCCTTACGACTCAATTCGTAAACGTATCGCTGATTCGGAGCACACATTCTTTCGGGGAGTCTATGTTGCTCTGGCACACCAAAAGCAGAGTTCTCGGCGGCGTGCAGATGCCGCCTAACAATTCATTCAAGCCGAAGCCGCTTCGCGGGTCGGCTTAGTTCAGGAGCTTGGCTTTGCATAACACCAGGAGGAGTCATGGAAGAAGATGTTCTCGGTGGTATCGATAAAGATCGGGGCCATTCCCGTGCGATTCAAATTATTCCAGACGAGTTCTTCTGGGACTGCACCGATGAACTTGCTCCATTTGGCTCAGACGAGGGCGACACCGCTCTTTCCGAGTACCGCGATTGGCGCAAGGAAAACCCGGATGAACCGCTAGAGGAGTGCCTCATCTGGACAATTGAGTCGGTCGGAGAGATTGATGCGTCCGAGTACTCAGACGTAATCTTCCATGAGCCAACCGTTCGCGAGCAGATTGAAAATCCTGATTTCGATGATCAACAGCTGATCTACACAACGGACGTGTCGGTAATAGCTACGACTTTTGGTCAGCTCGCGGATGAGGGAAGGATTGATTTCTCCGCAAAGCCATATGCGGCACGCGCGCCCAAACGCCAGGCAGTTTGGGCCAAGCTTCAGCCAGATTGGGCGCACGCTGATGAGTACATCGGCAAGCTTTCGCGGCTTCAGGCAGCACTGGCTGAAGCCTGACAATTCATTAAAGCCGAAGCCGCTTCGTGGCCGAGCCGAATTCTGGCGCTGACCATCATCAGGATGGCGAGGGGAAATGAAGAAGGTCGATCTGAAGAAGGAACTGAAGGGCCTCTACAAAGCGTCCGCCAAGGATGTTGCGCAGGTCGACGTCCCTGCGTTCAAGTTCCTTATGGCCGACGGAGAAGGGGATCCGAACACGTCCGAGGAATACGCGCAGGCCGTGGAGGCATTGTTCTCCGTGTCCTATACGGCCAAGTTCATGGTCAAGAAGGGCCCGGAAAGGATCGACTATTCGGTCATGCCGCTCGAAGGTCTTTGGTGGGCGGACGATCTTTCTGCATTCGTTGCCAACGACAGGGCGAACTGGAAATGGACGATGATGATCATGCAACCCCATTTCGTTGCGGATGAAGTCGTCGCAGCAGCCATTGCTGCGGTCCGAAGCAAGAAGCGGCTTCCCGGCCTCGACAAGCTGCGCCTGGAGGAATTCACCGAAGGTCGTTGCGCGCAAGTGCTGCACGTTGGCCCGTTCTCTGACGAGGGGCCGACGATTGAGCGCGTGCATGCGTTCATCGATGCCCGATCCGGCTTGAGCGGAAAGCACCATGAGATCTACCTGAGCGACATACGGCGTGCAGCTCCGAAGAACTGGAAAACGATCATTCGCCAGCCGATGCGATGACGGCCAAGCAGTCGTTGCGGGCCACCGGCCTCCGGCTAGTCGCTGAACTCCGTCGTTAGGCAGCAGAGGAAGCATCCTTGTCGTTCCTTGCAGAACTTCTCTTCGAGTTCGTCATCCAGTTCGTACTCGAGATCCTGGTTGAAATTGGGGCCCACGCGGTCAAGCGCGATCGAGGGCCAATGCATCCTGCGATTGCTGCAGCCGGTTATATTTTCCTCGGGGGTCTGCTGGGTTGGGCGTCGTACCTGATCTTCCCGCAGCACCTGATTTCCCATCCCTATGCCCGGATCGCCAACCTGGCGATCACCCCCATCGCCGTCGGCCTGGCATTGGGTGCCCTTGGCGCCTGGCGGGCCAAACGGGGTACGGAGCTGGTGCGACTGGACAAGTTCGCTTACGCCTACGCCTTCGCGCTCGCGTTCGCGTTGGCCAGGTTCTGGCCTGGCGCCGCCGGCTGACGATGCGCGGAAGGCATCGCAGTTCATTCGTGCCGAAGCCGCATCGCCGTGCGGCATAATTCGGACATTGATCTGACACGCACTTACAGGGGAATCGAGCAATGAAGCGAGTGCTAATGGCGTTCATGGTGACGGCGGCCGGGGTAACCGCCGCTGCGCATGCCGCAGGATCGGCGCCCACGATCGAAGTGGCGAACGAGCTTGTCAGCCTGGTCAAGCCTCACGAGCAGGAGGCGATGGCGATCCGATTCATGATTGCGGTCACACCCATGGACATGCCACCTGGATTGGCGGACTGCACCGTGAAGGAAGCGACGCCTGTCATGCGTTCGTACTTCGCGTCGCAGTTCGCCGAGAACATGAGTGAGCGCGAGTTGCGGGAGTCCATCGATTTCTTCCAAAGCCCTGCCGGGCAGGCTGTTGTGGCGCTGCGCCTGGAGCACGAGCAGAGTCTGTTGGAAGCGGCAATGAGGAGAGAGCAGATCGCCGACGAGCAGCTGCATTACCCTGCCCCGTTGCAAAAAGAGCTCGATGCCTTTGGCGCCACGGCGGCCGGGAAATTCTTCGTCGGGGATGAGCTGCTGGCGCGCGAAGCGATCAGGACGCACGCGTCGGACCTGCGCTCCGAGGCCATGGCGAAGTGCTTGACTTCGTCGAAGTAGCAGCGGGCCCAGGGGTCCACTCAAGGTGAGTATGCGACCAGTTACGATTCCCACTGCTGTGCTTGTTGTTCCGTTGGCGGTGTCCGTCATCGCCATCGCTGCGCTCAGCGGCTTGCCGCATGACGAGCTGGTCTGGCAGTTTGGTGCCTGGGCCCTGGTCGTCGCGGCACTCGTGTTACTCGTTGGGTTGCCTGTCGCGGCGTACTCGCTGGTCAGGGACGCCAGGACGAGAACGTGGCCGCGAAGCATCGCGTTCGCGGCGGGCACGCTTTACATGACGCTGCTGGTCGTCGGCACCCTGCTCTGAGATTCTGGGGCCTGGGCCGGATGCAAGGTTTGCGGCAGGCTGGCCGTGTCCGCCCGCATCGCCCTCAGTCGTTGATCCAGGCGAACCTGCCGCGGAAGGCTTGCTTCAGAATCGGGAGTGATCCGTGCTGATTCGCCAAGCGACACAAGCCGATGCCGCCGCGCTCGCCCGGCTCGGTCGGGCGCTGGAGCAACCTTGGGACGAGATCGGCGTGTCCACGGACATTGCCGCGTACGGCGCCGGCTTCTACGTGGCGGAGTCGGAGGCCGATCTCGTCGGATGCATCGTCCTGCGCACCGGACATGTTCCCGAGGGCGTCGATGGGCACTCGCCCATCCAGCTCTGGCGCATCTTCGTTGCTCCGGAACACCAGGGCACGGAGATTGCCTCAAGCCTTCTGGCACAGGCTTTCGCGCATGCACGCGTGAATGGTCACGACGCGATCTGGCTCGACACGTCCGAGGACAATGCCCGCGCCATTGCCTTCTACCGCAAGGGCGGGTTTCACCCGGTCGGAACGGCAGAGTTGCATCATGGCCATGAGTCCCATCGGGATCTGATCATGTCGCGCAAGCTACCCTGACGATCGCCATCCGCACCTCGCGAAGCGTTCGCGCGACCGGGCCCAGAGGAACCGCCATGCATCACTCCCGTCTTTGCGCCGTGCTCATCGATTGCAATACGCCCGATGTCGACCAGGCGGCCGGCTTCTGGGCCCAGGCACTGGGGCGCGCGGTCGACCCTGATCATCCGGGCACGCGCGGACCCTACCGGATGCTGGAAACGCCGCCCGACGAACCCATCGTCCAGATCCAGCGCGTCGGGCACGAGAGCCGGGTGCACATCGACATCGAAACCGACGACATCCCGGCGGAAGTCGCGCGCCTGGAGGCCCTTGGCGCCACAGTGGTGGACCGGTTGGAGCGCTGGGTGGTGATGCAGGCGCCCACTGGTCAACGCTTCTGCGTCGTACGGGTGCAGCGTCCGGGGTTTCCCAAGAACGCCAACCGCTGGGACTAGCGCATACGAATGGTGGGTGCACGCCATTTCGATGGCGCCATGCCGGAGCCGGCAGGTCCAACCCGCTTCCCTGCAGGCTTCATCCAGACGTCAGACGCGGGCGAATCCGATTGCACTGCTCGACGAGGAGGTGGCTGATGTACAGATATCCATGCGTTGCCGCGCTTTTCTTCTGCACTGGGCTTGCGCTGGCCCAGACTCCGCCCGCAGAAACCGCGCTGACCAGGACCTTCGAGGACCCGACCCTGGCGTGGGGTCCATGCCCGTCGTTCCTGCCGGAGGGATGCGCGATCGCCGTGCTGCACGGCGATCCGGCGAAGGAGAATGCGGACATCTTCTTCAAGGTGCCGGGGAAATCCACGATCGACCGGCATTGGCACACCTCTGCAGAGCGCATGGTGCTGGTCTCGGGCGAACTGCACGTGACCTACGACGGCCAGGAGCCGGCCATCCTCAAGCCGGGCGCGTACGCCTATGGGCCCGCGAAGGCGCCGCACAAGGCGCTCTGTGCAAGCGCCGAGCCTTGCGTCCTGTTCATCGCGTTCGAGGCGCCGGTGGACGCGTTTCCCAGCGAGGACTAAGACCACGCGGCTTGCGCCCGGGGTGAGGTTGGGCAATGCGAGACACGGCCGGCAAGGTGCCGGCCGTGTCGGCTGCCGCAGGCGAGCGCAGCAAGCTGCATCCGTGCAGTATCTATTTGTCCTGCGTCTGGAAGGTGCCGTAGGGCTTGAGTTGGTCGTCGATGGCCTCGCCATCGCCCACGACCACGATCGAGTGCTGTTTCGGATCGAAGTACTTCCTGCCCATCGCACCCACCTGTTCGGCGGTGACAGCGCGCACCTTGGGCACGTATTCGCCGAGGAATTCGGCCGGCAGGCCGACAAGCCAGTTGTTGGCCAGGGTGGTGGCGACCGCGGCCTGCATCTGGTTGCTCAGCAAATAGCCGCCGGCGACGTAGCGCTTGTTGTCCTCCAGCTCCTGCGCGGGCACCGGCTCGCTGCCGATGCGCGCCAGTTCGCCCTGGAACTCCTTGAGCGCCGCGCCGGTGACTTCGTTGCGCACGTCGGCCGAAGCGCTGACGCGTCCACCCTGGCGGGCCACGGCGATGCCGCCGCGCGCGCCGTAGGTATAGCCCTTGTTCTCGCGCAGGTTCTGCATCAGGCGCGAGCTGAAGCCGCCACCGAGGATGGTGCCGGTGAGCTGGGCCGGGATGTAGTCCGGATGGGTAGCCGCGATGCCGGGTCGGCCCAGACGCAGCGCCGACTGCACGCTGCCGTCGCGCTGGATGCGCACGAAGCTCGGCGCCGCCTCGCCGCGCGCCGGCGGCGCGTCGGGTAACGGATCGCCACTGGCCTTCCAGTCGCCGAAGGCGGCTTCGGCGAACTGCAGTGCCTGCGCTGCGTCGATCTTGCCGGTGATCACCAGCAGCGCACGGTCCGGGCGAAAGCGCTGCGCATGCGCATCGCGCAGCGCCTGCGGCGTGATCGCGGCAATCGAAGCTTCGGTCTGCTGCGAGCGCGCGTAGGGATGATCGCCGTAGATCGCCACTGCCAGCGCGCGTTCGGCCTTGAAGCCGGGCTGCGCCTCGGCGGCCTTGAGTTCCTGCAGCTGGTTGCCCTTGGCCAGTTCCACTTCCTTGTCCGGGAACGAGGTTTCGCGCGTCACCTCGGCCAGCAGCTCCATCATCGGCCCGGCATGCGAGGACAGCGCATTGGCCATCACCATCATGCCGTCGGTGGTGGCATTGCCGCTGACGCTGCCACCCATGCCCTGGGCAAGCTCGGCGATCTGTTTCGAATCGTGCTTCGACGTACCCTCGTTGAGCATGTAGGCCAAGGTGCTGGCGAAGCCGGGGGCGTCCTTGGCGTCGTGCGCATAACCGGCGTTGCGGATCGCGAGCACGTAGTCGACGCGTGGCAGGCCGTCGCGCGGGACGACCCAGACTTCCAGCCCATTCGCCAGGGTCTGCTTCTCGATCTGGGGGACCGGCAGCGGCTTGTCGGCCGCGTACGGCGGCAGGTCCGCTGGCAGCGGTGCTTCGGTGGCGGCCAGGGCCGGGCCGGCGATCAGGGCGCAGATCGCGAGCGCGATCGTCGAAGGATGCAGTTTCATGATCGGCACTCCTTAGTCGTTGCCGCTCGCGGGCTGCGCGGGCTTGGCGGCGGGCGCGCTCTGCAGCATCGCGGCCGGCTTGCGGTCGATCACGGTGCGGTTGGCGCTGGCGAGATAGGTGCGCGCGGCGCGCTGCACGTCCTCGGAAGTCACCGCTTCGATCCATGCAGGGATCTTGTTGACCACCTCGGCATCGCCCCACAGCAGCTGGAGTTTCGCCAGTGTGTCGGCACGGCTGATGAAAGCTTCCAGGCCGTCGTACCAGGACGCCAGCATGCCGGTCTTGACCCGCGCCAGCTCCTCGGCGCTCACGCCTTCGCTTGCGACCTTGGCGATTTCCTCGTCCATGGCCCTGAGCACGGCGTCGGCATCGGTGGTGGGCTTGTACAGCGCGAACACCGTGAACAGCGTGGGGCCGTCGTATTCCCATGGACTGGTCAGGCCGTAGAGCGACTCCACGTTGAGCGCCAGTTCGCGGCCCTTGACCAGCCCCAGGTAGAAACGCGAGGCCGAGCCGCCGGCCAGCACATCGCCCAGCACCGCCATCGGCGCCTGGTCCTTGCTGCCGCGGTCGGGCATCTTCCACGCAGCGGCGATGGCGGGCACCTGCGCCAGCGCGTCGGACTGCTGGATGCGCTTCTCCTGCGTGTTCAGCCCTTCGCTGTAGTCAGGCGCGGGTGGCGTCTTGCGTGCAGGGATGCCGCCGAAGTACTTCTCGGCCAGTGCGAAGCCCTGCTCGGGGGTGACGTCGCCGGCGATGCCCAGCACCGCATTGTTGGGGCCGTAATAATCGCGGTGGAAGCCGCGCACGTCCTCCAGGCTGGCGCCTTCGAGGTCCTCGAAGCTGCCGTAGCCATCGTGGTTGTTCTCCCATTTGGAGAACGCCTGCTGACCGATGTCGATCCACATGAAGCCGCCGTAGGGCTGGTTCTTCACGTTGACCCGGATTTCCTCCTTGACCACATCCTGCTGGTTCTTGAGCGTGGTGGGATTGAAGTCCAGGGTCTTCATGCGGTCGGCTTCCAGCCACAGCATCGGCTCGAGGGCGGACACCGGCGCCATCTCGATGTAGTTGGTGAAGTCCGGGCGCGTGGACCCGTTGTTGCGGCCGCCGCCACCGGTGATGACTCGGTCGAACACGCCTTCCTTCGCATTGGGCGTGCCCTCGAACATCAGGTGCTCGAACAGATGGGCGAAGCCAGTGCGGTTGCGCGGTTCCAGGCGCATGCCGACGTGGTAGACCACGCTGACGCCGACGGTCGGCGAGCTATGGTCCTCGGACACGACCACGGTCAGGCCGTTGTCCAGCTTCCTGACTGCGACCGGCACGTCCCAGCGGTCGCTGCCCGTATCGGATGTGTCGGCGGCGCGTGCCGTGGAACCGGCGAGCGCGAGCCCAAGCAATACCGGGCCGGCCACGAGCGCGGCGATGGCGCACAGGCGCATGCGCATTCCCCTTGCGTTGGAAGACCGGGCCAGTGTAGCGCCCACCTGCGGGGCGACGGATGGCCGGAAGTCATGGAGACTATGCGTCCCCTCAAGACAGAATCCCGGATGGACCGCAATCGCAACTTCGTGCCCTGCGTGCTGGCCTTGCTGCTGGCGCCGGGCGTTGTATCCGCTGCCGAGCCGGTGCTTCCGCAACTCGAAGCTTATGAAGTCAAGGAGAGCTGGCGCCAGCCGGTGACGCCGTTCCGCATCGCCGATCACACCTGGTACGTGGGCACCGCCGGCCTGAGCGCGGTGCTGGTCAAGACCGATGCAGGCGCGGTGTTGATCGATGGCGGCATGCCGCAGGCGGCCGACATGCTGCTGGCGCGGTTGAAGGCGCTGGGCGTGGCGCCGGGCGAACTTCGCTACCTGCTGCACAGCCACGCGCACGCCGATCACGCGGGGCCACTGGCGGCGCTCAAGCGCGCGACCGGCGCGCAGGTGCTCAGCAGCGCCGAATCGGCCTGGCTGCTGGCGCGCGGCGGCAGCGACGATATCCATTTCGGCGACGCCATCGTGTTTCCGCCGGTGCAGGCCGACCGCCTGTTGCACGATGGGGAAACAGTGGCGATCGGCGACATCGCCCTCACCGTGCACTTCACGCCGGGGCACACGCCCGGCAGCATGAGCTGGGCCTGGACCGATACCCGCGATGGCAAACCGGTCCGCATCGCCTATGCCGACAGCCTGAGCGCGCCGGGTTATGTGCTGCTCGGCAATCCGCGCCTACCGCAGCTGGTCGACGATTACCGACGGGCCTTCGACGCCGTGCGCGGCCTGCCGTGCGACGTGCTGCTGACGCCGCATCCGGATGCCACCGGCTGGACGCCCGGCGATGCCGCGGCGCCACACGCCATGCCAACGACATGCAGGTCGTACGCGGACAAGGCCGAACAGGCCTTCGATGCGCAGTTGGACAAGCAGCGCGCGGACGCACGCTGATGCCGTATACGCCCATCGTCGCGACTCTCGGCTATGTGCTTTCTCCGGACGGGCGCCGGGTGCTGCTGGTCCATCGCAATGCGCGACCCGATGATCACCAGCTGGGCAAGTACAACGGTCTGGGCGGCAAGCTCGAGCCCGACGAGGACGTGCTGGCCGGCATGCGTCGCGAAATCCATGAGGAAGCCGGCATCGACTGCACCGCACTGCAGCTGCGCGGCACGATCAGCTGGCCTGGGTTCGGCAAACAGGGCGAGGACTGGCTGGGATTCGTGTTCCTGATCACTGCGTTCTCCGGCACCCCGTTCGAGCGCAATCCCGAAGGCACGCTGGAGTGGGTAGCGCTCGACAGCGTGCACACGCTGCCGATGTGGGAAGGCGACCGCGAGTTCCTGCCGCTGGTGTTCGACGGCGATCCGAGCCCGTTCCATGGCGTGATGCCGTACAGGGATGGGCGCATGGTGTCGTGGAAGTTCTCGCGATTGTAGTCACGTCGCTTCGGCACGATGCGAGGTGAGGCGCAGCCGGGGGATGTATCGAAATCGAAGGATGGGTCAGGCCGGTTCGCACGCCCCTTTCGCTGCAGCTTGGCTCCTGGAGCAAATGGTGAAGGCTCGCGACTGACGTCGCTCCTACGGGCACTTAGGACGTGCGCGGGGCGATGTATTCCATATTGACGGTATGCGGCGTGGTTTCGAGGAACCCGAACTTCTCGTACAGGTACTTCGCGTCGCCATCGGCGGCCAGCGAGACATAGGCCGAAGCAGGCACGTTGGCGCTCAGCCAGGCATCGAGCGCGGCCATGATCCGCTTGCCCAGGCCCCTGCCCTGGTACTCGGGAAGGACGGCGATATCGACCACGACGAAGAAGCAGCCGTTGTCGCCGATGATCCGGCCCATGCCGATTATTTCCGCCCGATCAGCCTGGGCCCGTAGAAGGGCGCCGCGGCGCAGGTGAACGCCGTACAGGGTGTTGGGCAAACCGCGGCGCGCGGCGTCCAGGGTCTTGGGCGACATGCCCGCAGCTGCACGCAGGGCACAGTAGGCTTCCGCATCCGGAAACCGTTCGACCAGCACGATCTCATCGTCCATCCTCTACGCTCCAATCGTTCATGCGCTAAAGCGTGTACGCCATCGCGACGGCGCGCTGCAGTTCCACGAAACCGAACTTCTCGTACAGGTATCTGGCGTCGCCATCTGCGATTAGCGAGACGTGTGCCGTGGCCGGTGCATTGGCCCGGACCCAGGCGTCGAGCGCCTGCATGATGCGGCGCCCGAGGCCGCGGCCCTGCAGCCCCGGCTCGACCGCCACATCCACCACGAAGTAGAAGCAGCCGCCGTCGCCGATCACGCGTCCCATGCCGACGACCCCGCCTTCGTGCAGCAGGCTGACGCCGTACAGCGTGCCGCGCAGGCCGCCTTCGGCTGCTTCGGCGCCCTTGCGCGAAAGTCCGGCGGCGGCGCGCAGGCGCCGGTAGTCGCCGGCATCCGGAAAGCGTTCGACCCGTGTTCATGCCGCCTCGCGGCCGGACTCGGCGACCTCGCCTTCGACCATCCCGACGTTACTCGATGCCGCTTCGTACACCTGCCTGTCGAGCAGGCCGGTTTCCCTGGCCACGAGTACCGGCACCAGCATCTGGCCGGTGACATTGGTCATGGTCCGCATCATGTCCAGCACGCGGTCGATGGCGTAGAGATAGCCGATGGTTTCCAGGGGCAGTCCCGCGGCGCTGAGCACCACCGTGGCCATGATCACCGCCGTGCCGGGCACGCCGGCGGTGCCGAAGCTGCCCAGCACCGAGGCGAGCATGACGATGAAATACTGGTCCGCGCTCAGCGGCATGCCGGTGTACTGCGAGATGAACAGCGCGCACAGGGCCGGATAGATCGCGCCGCAGCCGTCCATCTTGATGCTGGCGCCCAGCGGCACGGCGAAGCTTGCATAGTTCTTCTCGACCCCGAGGTTATGGGTGATCGAGCGCATCGCCGCCGGGATCGAGGCGAAGCTCGACGAGCTCACGAACGCCACCTGCATGCCCGGCGCGGCGCCGCGAAAGAACTTGAGCGGGTTCAGCCCGTGCACCAGCAGCAGCGCGCTGTACACCACCACGATCATGATCGCGCAGGCCACGTACAGCGCGATGACGAACTTGCCCAGCGGTAGCAGTTTGTCGAAGCCGTAGGCGCCGACCAGGGCGGCGATCAGGCCGAACGTGCCGATCGGCGTGACTTCGAGCACGAAGCGCGTCACCTGGATCATGACCTCGCTCATCTCGCTGACCAGTTTGCGTGCGCCGGCCACGCGTTCGCCCAGCTTGACCATGGCGAAGCCGAGCAGCGCGGCGAAGAAGATCACCGGCAGGATCGATCCGCGTCCCGCAGCCAGTACGGTTTCACCCGCGGCATTGGTCCTGGTGCCGATGCCGGCGAGCGCATAGAACGGATTGGACGGCACCACGTCCAGCAGCACCCTGACCGGGCTTGGAACATCGCGCGGCACGTAGGTGGGATCGACCTGCAGCGTGCCGACACCGATGCCCGGCTGCATCACCGTCCCCACCGCCAGGCCTACGCCAACCGCCAGCACCGCGGTCAGCGCGAACCAGGCGAAGGTGCGCCCGCCCAGCGCCGCGATCGACTTCTGCCCATGCAGCGAGGCGATCGCATTGATCACCGCGAAGAACACCAGCGGGATCGCGATCATCTTGATCAGGGTCACGTACAGGTCGCCCAGCGGCCCGAACCAGGTCTCGGCCGCGGGGCCCATGAGCCAGCCCGCGAGCGCGCCCAGGGCGAAGCCGGCCAGCACGCGCTTCCAGAATCGGATACGGAACCACCACTGGAACATCGGACCCGCCTGCGGATACGGAAACGCCGACGATAACGCAGCAGGCGCCCGCTCGCAGGCCGCGATGGGAAAATCAGTGTTCCGTGAGCCGGCACTGCGCGAGCCGATGGCTGGAAGCCCTGGCTAACGCGGCCCTGCGGATCAAGGGGAATCGATCATCGCCTCGAGTGCGACGAGGAGGACGCAGGAAGACACGGCAACGCAAGGCGCCGGCCACGAGCCAATGTCACGCTTCCGCAGTGCCCGTCCGCCATAATCGCCCGGTATCCCCACGGAACGCTCCATGCGCCTGCTGTCGATCGCCTGCCTCGCCACCTTGTGCAGTGCCTGCGCCACCTCCCCCGACTTGCATGATTCCACTTCCACCGCGGGCACCGTGCACGTGGAGGTACCCGCGATCACGCATCCTGAAGGCGAATCCGCCGCCTGGTGGTTCCGCGACGGCGCCGCGCAGGCCGCCGGACGCGGCGCGATGCGCGGGCGGGCGAAGAACCTCATCGTGTTCCTCGGCGACGGCATGAGCCTGACCACGGTCGCCGCGGCACGCATCTTCGAGGGCCAGCGCAAGGGTGGGCCGGGCGAGAACAACCGTCTGGCATGGGAAGTCTTTCCTGAGACCGGCCTGAGCAAGACCTACAACACCGATGCGCAGACGCCCGATTCGGCGGGCACCATGAGCGCCATCGCCACCGGCGTAAAAACGCGCGCGGGCGTGCTGAGCATCGGCCAGGGCGCGGTGCGCAAGGACTGCAAGGGCGCGCTGGCCGCACCGATGCTGACATTGTGGGAACTGGCCTCGACCGGCGGCATGGCGACCGGCGTGGTCACCACCGCGCGGGTGACCCATGCCACCCCGGCCGCCACCTTCACCCACTCGGCCGAACGCAACTGGGAGAAGGACGTGGATCTTCCCCCCGAAGCGCGCGCGGACGGCTGCGTCGACATCGCGCGCCAACTCGTGGAAACACCGTATGCGCGCGGATTCGATGTGCTGATGGGCGGCGGACGCAAGAACTTCATGCCGGTGTCGCAGCGCGATCCGGAATACGACGACAAGGTTGGCGAGCGCCTCGACGGGCGCGACCTGATCGCCGAGTGGCGGCAGCGCCACCCAGGTGCCGTGTATGCATGGAACCGCCAGCAATTCGAAGCCGCAGCGCCCGACAAGCCCCTGCTCGCCCTGTTCGAGCCCGACCACATGCAGTTCGAACACGACCGTGCGCGCGATCAGGCGGGCGAGCCGTCCCTGGCGGAGATGACCCGGGCCGCGATCGCGCGCCTGTCGCGCAATCCCAACGGTTACGTCCTGCTGGTGGAAGGCGGGCGCATCGACCACGCACACCACTACGGCAATGCATACCGTGCGCTGACCGACACAGTGGCGATGAGCGATGCGGTGCGGGCCGCCGACGAGGCGACCTCGACAGAAGACACCCTGATCCTGGTCACTGCCGACCACGCCCACACGCTGACCTTCGCCGGTTATCCCAAACGCGGCAATCCGATCCTGGGCAAGGTGCGCGGGAGCAGCGGCGAGGACGAGGGCGGCGACCTAGTCACCGACGCGATCGGCCTGCCGTACACCACGCTCGGCTACGCCAATGGCCCCGGATATGCTGGCGCCAGCAGTGCGCAGCCTGCGGGGCCGAAACGGTATCTCCACACCGGTACCGGTTTCCAGCCGGCGGACAGCCGGCCGGAACTGCAGCACGTGGATACCGAGGATCCGGACTACATGCAGGAAGCGGCCATCCCGCTGCCCAGCGAAACCCATGGCGGCGACGATGTCGGCATCTGGGCACGCGGTCCGGGCAGCGACGCGGTGCGCGGCAGCGTGGAGCAGAACGCGATCTTCCACATCCTGCTGCAGGCCACGCCGCGGCTGCGCCAGCGTGCATGTGATGCCGGGCTGTGCAATGCCGATGGGGTGCCGGTGGAGTTGCCGGATATCGCGGACTTCGCACCGGAGCGGTGAAATTCCGTTCGGGAGCGCCTCTCTATCTCAGGCGCGACCCGCGGCGCGCGGGATCGTACGCACCATCGCTTGATCGTCGCCAGCCTGGCACGCGGAACGTTGATCGCGGATTGCACGGATCCCGCCTGAGCCGGTGGCGCCTGGGAGGCGCTCCTGCAAGAGCCTGGTCTCATTGGACGAAAGGACATCGCCTTGCCTGCCTTCCTCGCTTATCGTGCTCACGTCACCTGAGGATTCGTACTCATGAACACCCGACTCAACGGTAAAGTCTGCGTCGTCACCGGCGCCGCCAGCGGTATCGGCAAGCGCATCGCCGAGGTCTATGCGCAAGCCGGTGGCAAGGTGGTGATCGCCGATCTCAAGCTCGATGCCGCCGAGGCCGCCGCGCAGGAGCTGCGTGACGCCGGCCACGAGGCGCTGGCGGTGGCGATGGACGTCAGCAACGAGCAGCAGGTCGTGGACGGCATCGCCAGGGCGGTCGCCACCTATGGCCAGGTGGACGTGCTGGTATCGAACGCCGGCATCCAGATCGTCAACAAGGTCACCGACTTCAGCTTCGCCGACTGGAAGAAGATGCTGGCGATCCATCTCGACGGCGCCTTCCTGACCACGCGCGAATGCATGAAGGACATGCTCGCCCGCGGCGAAGGCGGCGCGATCATCTACATGGGCTCGGTGCACTCGCACCTGGCCTCGAAGCTGAAGGCGCCCTATGTCACCGCCAAGCATGGCCTGCTGGGCCTGTGCCGCACCGTGGCCAAGGAAGGCGGCGAGCATGGGATCCGCGCCAACGTGATCTGCCCCGGCTTCGTGCGCACGCCGCTGGTCGAGAAGCAGATCCCCGAGCAGGCCAGGGAATTCGGCATCAGCGAGGAAGAAGTCGTCAGGAACGTGATGCTGAAGGACACCGTGGACGGCGAGTTCACCACCGTCGACGACGTCGCCAACCTCGCCCTTACGCTTGCTGCCTTCGAGACCAATGCGCTGACCGGACAGAGTCTTGTGGTCAGCCACGGCTGGTACATGCAGTAGGCGGGCGCCGTGCCGGCGACCGACATGGTCGAGGAAGCGATGCCTTCGAGCAGCAAGCGGCAGGCCAGGACCCGACCTGAAGGCAGGACGCAGGCTCCGCGTACATCGCTACCGGAGCTGGTCGCGCAGTATCCGGTCGTCGCACTGGTGCTGCAGGGCGGCGGCGCGCTCGGTGCCTACCAGTGCGGCGTGTACGAGGGCCTGCACGAAGCCGGGTTGCGGCCCAACTGGCTGGCCGGCACCTCGATCGGCGCGATCAACGCCGCGCTCATTGCCGGCAATCCGCCCGATGCGCGTATCGCACGCCTGCGCGAATTCTGGGAGACGGTGTGCGAACCGGGCGGCGCCCTGTCGTGGCCAGCCAGCGCCCTGCGCGGCGCCTTCGCCGCACTCCCCCAGACCCCGGAACTGGAAGCCGGCGCAGCTTCGCTCAGCGCGCTCGCCGCGCTATGGCAGGGCCAGCGCGGCTTCTTCCAGCCGCGCGCGGTGTCGCCATTCATCCTGGCCGACGGCAGCGCGCACGCCACGAGCTTCTACGATCCGGCGCCGCTACGCGCAACCCTGGAGCGCCTGGTCGACTTCGACCGCATCAACGGCGACGGCGCAGTCCGCCTGAGCATCGGCACGGTCGAGATCGCCACCGGCAACGTGCGCTACTTCGACAGCCACAGCAGCCGCATCGGACCCGAGCACGTGATGGCCTCGGGCGCGCTGCCGCCGGCATTTCCGCCGGTCGAGATCGAAGGCCGCGCTTACTGGGATGGCGGGCTGGTGTCGAACACCCCGCTCGAATACCTGTTCGAGCAGTGCGCGCGACAGGACACCCTGGCACTGCAGGTCGACCTGTGGAGCGCGCGCGGACCGCGTCCGAAGACGATGATGGACGTGCTCGAACGCATCAAGGACATCCAGTACTCGAGTCGTACCCGCCATGCGACGACCCACGCCACCCGCACCCAGGAGCTGCGCACCGCGCTGACCGACCTGATCGGGCGCCTGCCGGACGGCAGGCTGCCGGACGACCTCGTCGAAGCGTTCGCACCGTGGCTGGACGATCGCGTGCTCAACATCGTGCACCTGATCTACCAGGCCAAGCCGCACGAGGAGCCGTTCAAGGATTACGCCTTCGGCCGGATCGCGATGCAGGCGCACTGGCAGGCCGGACAACACGACACCCGCCTCACCCTGGCGCATCCGCAATTCTTCGCCCTGCCCGACCGCGACAAGGGGTTCGCGGTGCACGACGTGCACCGCATGGCACAGGCGCCCAGCTAGAACGGCTTTGCCAGCACCAGGTACACCACCACCACCAGCAACAGCACCGGCACTTCGTTGAACCAGCGCAACGCCTTCGATGAAGGCAACGGCCTGCCTGCCTGCACCCCCTTCAGCCACCGGCCCGCAAGCGTGTAGTGGGCCAGCAGCAGCGCTACGAAAACCAGCTTGACGTGCAGCCAGCCGCCGGCGATATCGAAGTGCAGCCACAGCGCCAGCCCCGGCACGAAGGCCAGCCCGAACATGATGTGGCCGAACCGGTACAGGCGCCGCCCCATCAGCAAAAGGCGATCGCGCACGGCTGGCACGTCGCCGGCTTCGGCCTGGTTCACTTCGGCCAAGTTCACCAGGATGCGCGGCAGGTAGAACACCGTCGACATCCATGCGATCACGAACACCAGGTGTGCGGTCTTGGTCCAGAGGTAGGCCTGCATGCGGGCATCCTTCGTGGGAATCGCGCTAGCATGACGCCCCGCACGAGGGACCTGCAATGACCGCACGCACGATGCCGGTGCTGTTCGTCGGCCATGGATCGCCGATGAACACGATCGAACACAACGCCTGGTCGGATGCATGGCGGCTGGTCGGCGCCGCGCTGCCGCGGCCGCGCGCGATCCTGTGCGTGTCCGCGCACTGGGAAACCGCAGGTCCGCAGGTCACCGGAAGTGCGTCGCCCGCCACCATCCACGACTTCTACGGTTTCCCGCAGGCGCTGTTCGACGTGCGCTATCCGGCGCCGGGCGATCCCGCGCTGGCCCGTCGTGTCGTGGAACTGCTGGGGGCGGAAGCCGGCATCGACCCGGAACGCGGCCTCGACCACGGCGTCTGGAGCGTGCTGGTGCCGATGTTTCCCGAGGCCGATATTCCGGTCGTGCAGCTGGGCATCGACACCCGTCGCGACGGCGCCTGGCATTACGCCGTGGCGCGGCGCCTGGGTGCGCTGCGCGATGAAGGCGTATTGATCCTGTGCAGCGGCAACATCGTGCACAACCTGCGTTTGTACGATCCGCGCGCAGCGGGGGGCGCGGCGTGGGCAGTGCGGTTCCGCGACCAGGTCAACGCGCTGCTGCGCGATGGCAACCACCGGGCCCTGATGGACTGGCCGAGCCTGACGGACGCGCAACAGGCGATCCCCACGCCCGAGCACTACATCCCGCTGCTGTACGCGCTCGCCAACGGTCGCGCCGGCGACAAGGTCACCGTGTTCAACGACGACGTGGCGAGCACGCTGTCGATGACCTCGCTGCTGATCGATGTGGCGTGAGCGCCAATGCACAAGACCTATGACGCACAGTACTTCCAGCGCTGGTACCGCGACGGCGGGATCGGCGGAAGCCAGCGGCTGGCGCGCAAGGTGGCCCTGGCGGTGGCCACGGCCGAGTACCACCTCGAACGCCCGATCCGCAGCGTGCTGGATATCGGATGCGGCGAAGGTCCCTGGCGTGCGCCGCTGCTGAAGCTGCGTCCGCGGGCGCGCTACCTGGGCTTCGACGGCAGCGAGTATGCGGTTGCGCGTTACGGGCGCAGCCGCAACCTGCACCTGGCCTCATTCGGCGAATTCGCGCTGCTGCGCCCGTGCCCGCCGGTCGACCTGCTGGTGTGCAGCGACGTGTTGCACTACCTGCCGACGCGCGAGCTCGATCGCGGGCTGCCGGGGCTGGCCGAACTATGCGCTGGCGTGGCCTTCCTGGAGACCTTCACCGCGAAGGATGCGGCCGAAGGCGATGAACACGAGTTCCACGCGCGCAGCGCGGCGTTCTACCGGATGCGATTCGAGTCGCTCGGCTTTCGCCAGCTCGGCTCGCATTGCTGGCTTTCGCCTGCGCTGGCCAATACCGCGACCGAGCTGGAAACATCCGCGACGGCCGAGCGCAAGCGGCGGACGCGGCGGTGACCGATCCCGTGGCGCAGGGCGGCTGCCAGTGCGGAGCGATCCGCTACGCGCTGCATGCCCGGCCGCTGGCGATCTTCGTGTGTCACTGCACCGAATGCCGCAGGCAGTCGGCCTCGGCGTTCGGGATTTCCGTGCAGGTACCACAAGCGGCGCTGTTGCTGAAGCGAGGGGAGCCGAGGCTGTGGTCACGTCCCACCGCAAGCGGACATACGCTCGACTGCTGGTTCTGCCCCCACTGCGGTACCCGTCTGTGGCACCAGCGACGCGGTGCGACGGCGACGCTCAACATCAAGGGCGGTTCGCTGGACGAGGCGGTCGATCTGTCTGAGGCCATCCATATCTGGACGCGAAGCAAGCTTCCGGGCGTGGTGATTCCGGATGGCGCGCGTCAGTTTCCGCAAGAGCCCGGCTGACCCGCTCGCCGCAAATCCTCTGGGAACGGGCCTGGCCGCGATTGCAGTTGATCGTTGCCCCCGGCTAATCGTGAGACGGGACGAATCAAGGGCAGTCGCGGCCAAGGCCGCTCCCACAGGCCGCTCCCACAGGCATCTTCGGCTCAGGTTCCGCCGCGCTTCCGCGTCCGACTGCGCGCGGGCTTCGCAGTCGCCGCGCGCACCGCCGCTTCCAGCGCCAGGCGCGCCCACGGCTGCATCGCTTCGGCGGAATCGAGCGCGGCCTCTGGCACCGACCAGTAGCTCATCGGCACTTCGCGCCCCTTGGTGCGATAGACGAACGGCCGGCATCCGGCCTGCTCGAACACGGCGCGCGTTGCCGGATCGGTCTTCAACAGCAGCTCGCCGTCGATCACGATCGCAACCATCGGCCCGTCGGCGTAGACGCCCCAGCCGCCGAACATCCGCCGTGCGGTCAGGGGGCCAAAGGGCTCGAGCAGCTCGAGCAGATGATCGATTTCAGAGGTGTCCGTGGCCATTGACCCACCATACGCGCGGGCCGGGAGCGTTTACACGTCAGACAAGGCGATCCGGTATGCTGCGGTGCAGCATCAGCCCGGACCTCCCATGTTCCTGTATCAGTACCATGAACTCCTGCGCGCCTGGATGGCACCGGCCACCTTCTGGGCAGAGGCCGGCTCGCGCACGTTTTCGGCACCGGGCAGCTGGTTGTCGTCGGTGCCGGGCGCGCAGCGCCTGGCCGCCGGATACGAGCTGTTCTACCGGCTGGGCAAGGACTACGAGAAGCCGAAGTTTGACATCCACCAGGTCGAATCCGGCGGCCGCGAATACCCGGTGGTCGAGCGTCAAGTACTGGCGAAGCCGTTCTGCCGGCTGTTGCGCTTCAAGCGCTTCAGCGACGAAGCCGACGGTGTCCACGACCTGAAGTCCGACCCGAGCGTGCTGGTGGTGGCACCGCTGTCTGGTCACCACGCGACCCTGCTGCGCGACACCGTGCGCACCCTGCTGCGCGACCACAAGGTCTACATCACCGACTGGGTCGATGCGCGCATGGTGGCCAAGGAGCATGGCGCGTTCACCCTCGACGACTACGTCGCGTACATCGAGGAATTCATCCGCCATATCGGCGCAGACAACCTGCATGTGATCAGCGTGTGCCAGCCCACGGTACCGGTGCTGGCCGCGGTGTCGCTGATGGCCGCGCGCGGCGAGACCACGCCGCGTTCGCTGGTGATGATGGGCGGCCCGATCGACACCCGCGAGTCGCCCACGGCGGTGAACAACCTGGCCACGCAGAAGCCGCTGTGGTGGTTCGAGACCAATGTCATCCACACCGTCTCGGCCAACTATCCCGGACGCGGCCGACGCGTCTATCCGGGATTCCTGCAGCATGCTGGCTTCATGGCGATGAATCCCGAGCGCCATTTCCAGTCGCACTGGGATTTCTACCAGGACCTAGTCAAGGGCGACCTGGACGACGCCGATTCGCACCGCCGCTTCTACGACGAATACAACGCGGTGCTCGACATGCCTGCGGAGTACTACCTCGATACCGTCCGCGTGGTCTTCCAGGAACACCTGTTGCCGCGCGGGCTGTGGACAGTGCGCGGCGAGCGCGTCGACCCGGCGAAGATCACGCGCACCGCGCTGATGACCATCGAAGGCGAGCTGGACGACATTTCCGGTGAAGGCCAGACCCGCGCCGCGCACGCCCTGTGCACCGGCGTCGCCGCGAAGGAGCGCGAGCATCTGACCGTGCCCGGCGCCGGGCACTACGGCATCTTCAGCGGCCGACGCTGGCGCACCCAGGTCTATCCGCAGGTGCAGTCCTTCATCGCCCGGCATTCAGCGCCCGCCGCTCCGGCCAGAGGGTCGAAGCGCAAGGCGACAACGCGCAGAAAGCCTTAGGCCGGCGCTACGGCTCTTCCTCACGACCCTTGATCCAGGTCAGGCGGTTTGCGCCGACTTCACCAGCAGACGCTTGGCCAGCGATCCGTGCAGCCTGCCGATGCCGCGGGCCACATGCAGGGTCACGAACAGCAGCACGAATCCACCGACGAACAGCACCGGCAAGCCCCAGTAGGGCACGTTCGTGTACAGCACGTCGTTCTGGAGATTGATCAGGGTCCATCCGTCCACGCTCATGCCCACGTCGGCGAACCCGGTCCACACCAGCACCGGCGCGGCGATCGAGGCCAGCGACGTCACGATCAGCACCGTCGCCAGGGTGAAGTAGAAGATCCCCAGCGGCAGCATCAGCACGAAGTACAGCATCGTGCTCCACATGCGCGGATCGGTGAACAGCTCCTTGATGCGTTCCATCAGCGGCAGGCTGCGATCGGCATACAGCGGCCTGCGCGGCATGCGCTCGCCGAGCATGACTTCCACCAACCGGCCCTCGACCAGCGACAGGATCCGGACCGATCCGAAGAACAGGATCAGCAGCGGGATGCCGATGATCGTGATCGACAGGCCGAGCGAAAGCGACAGGCCGGTCACCACCCACACGAAATAGAAGATGCCGGTGGCCAGCGCCAGCACCATGTAGAACAGCGACGCGTAGGTGCGCGGATCCGCGACCACGCCGAAGAAGCGCCCGAGTGCGGACTTGCGCCGCGGCGGCGCCGGCGGCCGCAGCGCGGTCTGCACCTTCACCTCGGTATCGCGATAGATGTCGGCGACCTCATCCGGCGCGCCGTAGCTCGACGCGACCGCGGCGATGACCTCGGCCTGGGACTTGCCCGGGTTCTCGGCCAGTTCCGAGCGCAGGTATTCCTCGGCGTCGTAGAGCGCGTCCTGGACCAGGGCGGGGTCCGCGCCGGCCAGCGCCTCGCGCAAGCGATCGAGGTAATCGGGAATGGAGCGCGGAAGCGAAGCGTTCATGCGGAAGTCCCCTGCGGGAGGAGGTCGTTCAGGACCGAATCGACGGAGTCACGGGTGGCACGCCAGGCCGCCGCCCACTCACCCAGGGCGATGCGACCGATCGGCGTGATGCGGTAGTAGCGGCGCGGCGGACCGCTTGTGGAGGGCTCGACGAAGCTGTCCAGCAGCGCGGCGCCCTCCAGGTTACGCAGCACGGGATACAGCGCGCTCTGCTTGCCGGCCAGCACGCCTTCGCCCACCTGCTCCAGACGCTTGGCGATCTGGTAGCCGTACATGGGCTCACGCGCCCCCGCCACCACCGCCAGCAGCACCAGGGACACGGTGCCGGCGCTGAGCTCCTTCTGGAATTTCCTGAGGTGGTTGTCGGACTCGGCCATGGCGCAGGCCCAAAGCTAGGTTGGAGGGAATATTACTACTCAGTTCGATATAGTGAATATGCCACTAGTCACCCTGTCTTGCCGTCCTGCCCACAGGGCCCGCGCTAGGTTCGGAATCCCGCACGGAGTCAAGCCATGCCACGCGGCGACAAATCCGCCTATACCGACAAGCAGAAGCGCCAGGCCGAACACATCGAAGAGGGCTACAAGCGCGAAGGGATCTCCGACGACGAGGCCGAAGCACGCGCCTGGGCCACCGTCAACAAGCAGACCGGCGGCGGCAAGAAGTCGGGTTCGGGCCGCGGACGCTCCAAGGCCGCGACCAAGAAAGCGGCCAGCAAAAGCGCCAAGAAGGCCGCGAAGACGCGTACGGCGAAGAAGGCCGGTAAGCCATACGGGCGCAAGAAGACCGCGGCGAAGAAAACGGCAAAGAAGAGCACCGCGCGCAAATCCACCAGGAAGGTCGCGAAGAAGAAAGTCGCAAAGAAGGCCACGCGCAAAGCGCCAGCCAGGAAGGCCGCACGCAAGACCACCAGGAAGGCGACGCGCAAGGCCGCGAAGAAATCCACCCGCAAGTCGCCTGCAAAGAAAACCGCGCGCAGGGCGACCAAGAAAGCGACGCGCAAGGCAACGAAGACAACTGCGCGCAAGTCGCCGGCCAGGAAGCGGACCGGTTAGACCCCGCGATTGTGTTCCGCGCCTTGCCCTGGCAGGCAGGAGAGGACGCAGATGACCAACAGGCAGGTAGCAACCGGCAAGAAGACGGCAACCAACAACGGCTGGAAAACCTGCAGCCGTGGGCACAAGTACCGTGGCCCGGGTCCCTGTCCGAAGTGCTGGCCAGGCGGCAAGGTGCGGCGAGCCTAGGGCGCGGGCTGCACTACACTCGGCGCACACAACCCGCGGGATTTCCCATGCGCCCTGCCCTGCTCGCCCTCGCCCTGTGCTTCGCCCTGCCGCTGACCCTCGCCGCGCAGGAGTCGGAGAAGCCAAAAACCCGCAGCGCGAAGGAGATCATCGACGCAGCCCCCGCGTCCGCATGGCGCACGCCGGATCCGGCCAACACGCTGTACATGGAACTGGAAGGCGGGCGCGTGGTGATCGAACTGGCGCCCGGCTTCGCCCCCGAACACGTGGCCAACATCAAGACCATGGCCAAGGGCGGTTTCTGGGACGGGCTGAACATCTACCGCTCGCAGGACAACTTCGTCGTGCAGTTCGGGGATCCGGACGGTGACGACGAAACCAAGCGCAAGGCGTTCCCGGCTGGAACCAAGGAAAAGCTGCCCGCCGAATTCACCCGCAACGCGGACGGTGTCGCCTTCCACCGCCTGCCCGACGTGGATGGCTGGGCGCCGGAAGTGGGGTTTGCCGACGGCTTCCCGGCGGCGCGCGATCCCAAGAGCGGGAAGCTGTGGATGACCCACTGCTACGGGATGCTGGGTGCCGGCCGCGGCAATCCGCCGGACAGCAGCATCGGCGCCGAGCTCTACGTCGTCATCGGCCAGGCGCCACGCGCTCTCGACCGGCAACTCACCGCAGTCGGACGCGTGATCAAGGGCATGGACCTGCTCAGCGCCGTGCCGCGCGGCCCCGAGCCGATGGGGTTCTTCGAGGACCCCGGCAAGCGCGTGCCGATCAAGGCGATCCGCCTGGCCAGCGACGTGCCCGAGGCCGAACGCACGTCGATCCAGCTGCTGCGCACCGACAGCGCGGCCTTTCAAGAGGCGACCGAGGCGCGCCGCAATCGCGTCGACGATTTCTATTCCATCCCGGCAGGACACATCGACCTGTGCCTGGTGCCGCTGCCCACTCGCGATCCGGGCGCGAAGGCGGCCGCGAAACCCTGAAGATCGCGGCCTGTGGGAGCGGCCTTGGCCGCGATTGCTCTCGAGTTTCCGGCTTCCGGTGCCTAGGTATTCGCGGCCACGGCCGCTCCCACCAGGGACGGCGCGTCATGCCCGATCGGCGTCGATTTTCGAAACGTCGCGCGTGTCCGGCATCCACAGGTACACCGCCAGCGAACAGGCGATGCAGGCGGTCACGTACCAGTAGAAGCCGGTTTCGTGACCTGCATCCTTGAACCATAGCGCCACGTATTCCGCGGTGCCACCGAACACGGCCACGGTCAGCGCATAGGGCAAGGCCACGCCCAGGGCACGCACCTCGACCGGAAATAGTTCCGCCTTCACCACCGCGTTGATCGCGGTGTAGCCCGAGACGATGGCCAACGCCCCCAGGATCAGCCAGAAGGCGTGCAGGCCGGTGTGGACCTGCTGCAGGGCGGACAGGATCGGCACCGTGAACAGCGTTCCGAGCACACCGAACCCGATCAGCACCGGGCGCCGGCCGATACGATCGGACAACGCTCCGACGACCGGCTGCAGCAGCATGTACACGAACAGCGTGCCGGCGTTGACCAGCGACGCCGTCGATTTGTCGATGCCGGCGCTGTTGACCATGAATTTGTGCACATAGGTCGTAAACGTATAAAACGCCAACGTGCCGCCCATGGTCAGGCCGATCACGGTCAGCACCGCGCGCGGATGCTTCAGCAGCTCGCGCAGCGTCCCCTGGCGGCGCTGGTGCAACGCTGACGTGTCTGCCTCGCTGGACGCGAACGACTCGGTTTCGCGCATGTTGCGCCGCAGCCACAGCGCGCTGAGCGCGGCCAGCGCGCCGATCACGAATGGGATCCGCCAGCCCCAGGCTTCCAGCTGTTCCGGCGTGAGCAGCCATTGCTGCAGCACGATCAACACGCCCAGCGCCAGCAGGTGGCCCATGACCAGGGTCACGTATTGGAAGCTGGACCAGAAGCCGCGGTGCTCGCGGGTGGCCATCTCGCTCAGGTAGGTGGCCGATGCGCCGTATTCGCCGCCCACACTCAGGCCCTGCAACAGCCGTGCCAGCACCAGCAGCGCCGGCGCGGCGACGCCGATGCTGGCGTAGCCGGGGGTGAACGCGATCATCAGAGAGCCGCCGCACATCATCATGACCGACAGCACCAGCGCGGCCTTGCGCCCGTGCCGGTCCGCGTAGCGGCCGAGCACCCAGCCGCCCAGCGGGCGCATCAGGAATCCCACCGCGAAGATCGCCGCCGTATTCAGCAGCTGCGCGGTGTCGTCGCCCTTGGGAAAGAACGCCTTGGCGAAATACAGCGAGAACGCGGCATAGGCGTACCAGTCGTACCACTCCACCAGGTTGCCGACCGAACCGCTGAAGATCGAACGCAGCCGATGCGGCACCTCGGGCGCGGAATGATGTGCTCGATCCATGCGCCGGATTCTATCCGGCCCGCGCGCGCAGACACGACGCATCGGCGGGCATCTCGCGCATCATCACGCACGCTTAGCCTGCGCCTGCATAGCCTGAGGTCGCCCTCCCCCGAACCAACACGAGATGTGCCATGCCCATGATGCGGATGCGCGTGACCGCCAGCGAAGACAACACCCGCGCGATCATCAACCTGCTGCAAAGCCTGGAGGGAATCGAGCACGTCGAGGAAATCCAGGACCTGATGCCGCACATGGACGACGACGATTCCAGCTCCGCCGGCCTGACCGACGACCAGGGACCGGGTTTCCACGTGCTGGAGATCGAAGCCCCCAACGACGCCACCGCCCGCAAGGTGCGCGAAGCGGCCGAAGCGCTCGCCTTCGACCTGGACGCGATGGTGGAGTTCGAGGAAGAGGACGAGTAGCGCCGACCGCCGCCGTCGCGTCCAGAAGCCTGTCGATGCCTCGCGGGAAAACCGCCTACGGGATCGCCTTGATCGCAGCGAGCACCGCCGGCTGCAGCGTGCGGATCTTCGGATCCTGACTATTCCCGGCTTGCAGGTAGATGTTCTGCAGCAGGCCGCTCAGGTCGTGCCTGCGCGCCAGCCAGGCGACGTTGCGGTAGGCCTGTTTGGCATCGCCGATCCTGGGCACCAGGGCGGCGAACCAGGCAGCCCATTCTGCGTCCGAATGCAGGCCGCGCTGGGCCACGAACAGAACCGGTCGCGCCAGGCGCTCCGGCTCGCCGAATACGTAGGCGTGTCCGGAAGCGGGCACCGCCTGCGCGATCACCGCTGCGAGGATGCGATCGGCCTGGGCACGGTCGAGCGCGGGATTCAACGCCAGCTGCATCAGCCAGTCGGCACCATGTGCCACGCCGTGGCGCCAGCCCTGCACGTCGTCGTAGCCGCGATAGTCGCGCACGCCCTCGACGTAGGCCGCGGCCTTGTCGACCATCGCGGCGCGCTCGGCCACCGACATCCACGGCTTGATGCGATCGGTCCGCGCCACTTCGGACAGCACCAACGCGGCGAAGGGGCGCGCGTAGCCTTCGCCTTCCGGACCATCGAGCAGGCCATACAGCCGGTCGCGGAGCGCGCCCACCTGGGCGGCATCGAAGGCGTCGGCGCGCATCCACTGGCTCAGCGCTTCGAAGGCGATGCCGTCGCGCAGCTCCGGATCGGGATCGCCGAGGCATCCGACCAGCGCCTGGGCGAGTTCACGCCTGCGCGCAGGGTCGGCCACCGCGAACCCGTTCTTCTTGAGCGCCTGCAGCGCCGGCTTGTCGTATCCCGGTGGCGGGCAGGCCATCGCTGGCGCCGCCGCAAGCATGAGCAGCACAATCAACATCAACCGCATGATGTTCCCCCCGGAGTTGCGACGCGCGGTATTGTCAGACGCTGGCGCCGTCGTAAGGAATCACTTTCAGGCTGGCCAGGTCCACGTCCGGCAGGCAACGCACGTTGACCATGGTCATCGCCTTGCCGTCTCGGCCCTTGCCCTCGCTGAAGGGCGAGATGCCGCAGGTGAGGCAGAAATGGTGGTCGATCAGGTGCCTGTTGAACTTGTAGGTGCCCATGTCCGCCTCGGGCGTCTTCAGGGTCAGGGCCTCGCGCGGGAATGCCGCGAGCAGCGCGCCCTTGCGCCGGCACATGGAGCAGTTGCAGTCGATCACATCGCCAACCTCGCCCTCCAGCGTGAATGCGATGCGTCCGCAGTGACAGCTACCTTCATGCGTCATGATCCTGCTCCGGTTGCGATCCGGGCCGGAGCATAGCGCAGCGCGGCATGCGCGCTGGCGGCAGGCCGACTATCCTTGCCCCTCCCCCTGCTGCCGGATCCCCGAATGCGCGTCCGCCCGTTCGCTGTCGCACTCATGACCGCCGCCCTGACCCCCGCCACCCTGATGTCGTGCAAGCCCTCCTCCCCGCCCGCCGATGGCGCGCAGCCGCCGGCCGCCGACGCGGGCCCCTCCTCCACGCAGACCGACACCGCGTTCGCTGCGCTATCGAAACGCTTCCTCGACGAAGGCCTGGCGCTCAATCCGGTTTCGGCCACCCAGATCGGCGAACACCGCCATGACAGCGAAATCGACGACCTGAGCGAGGCCGGGCGCAACAAGGCGATCGCGTGGAACAAGGCGATGCTGGCCGAGCTCGGCAAACTCGACATCCAGGCGCTCTCGCGCGAGAACCAGGTCGACGCGCTGATCATGCGCAACAACCTGGAAGGCAGCCTCTGGGATTCGGAAACCATGCAGAGCTGGGCCTGGGATCCGCAGGTCTACAGCGGGCTGGCTGGCGGCGCGATCTACAACCTGATGGCGCGCGAGTTCGCCCCCATGCCGGAGCGCCTGAAATCCGCAACCGCGCGCATGGAGAAGCTGCCCGCCCTGCTGGCGCAGGCGCGCGAAAACCTGGACCCCGCGCGCGTGCCGAAAACGCACGCGGAAACGGTGGCCAAACAGAACAAGGGCGTGCTCAGCCTGATCGACACGTTCATCACCCCGAATGCGGGGCAACTCACCGGGGAGGACCGCAAGCGCATGGATGCGGCGATCGAAACCACGCGCAAGGCGGTGGAGGAACACCAGCAGTGGCTGGACGGGACCCTGGTACCGAACGCCAAGGGCGAGTTCCGCATCGGCGCCGAGCGCTACGACCAGAAGCTCAAGTTCTCATTGAATTCGTCTCTCTCGCGCGCGGAAATCAAGCAGCGGGCCGAGGCCGAGCTCAAGCGCGTGCGCGAGGAGATGTACAAGGTTGCGCAGACCGTGTTGAAGGACAAGCCCGGCGCGCCCGAACTGCCCGACGCGCCGACGCCGGACCAGCAGCAGAAGGCGATCGAAGCAGCGCTCGAGCTGGCCTATGCCGACAAGCCCGGCCGCGAGGAAGTGGTCGACTTCGCCAAGCACACCCTCGACGTGGCGACGAAGTTCACCCACGAGAAGGACCTGGTCACCGTTCCCGATGACCCGGTGAAGATCATCCTGATGCCCGAGTTCCAGCGCGGCGTTTCGGTGGCGTACTGCGATTCACCCGGTCCGCTCGACAAGGGCCTGGACACCTACTACGCGATCTCGCCGATTCCCGAGGACTGGACCGACACCCAGGTCTATTCGTTCCTGCGCGAGTACAACAAGCGTCTGATCCACGTGCTCACCATCCACGAGGCGATGCCTGGGCACTACCTGGAGGGCGTACATTCGTCCAAGTTCCCCTCCACCCTGCGTGCGGTGCTGCGTTCGGGCGTGTTCGCCGAAGGCTGGGCGGTCTACACCGAGCGGATGATGGCCGACGCCGGCTACATGGACAACGATCCGCTGTTCCGGCTGATGCAGCTGAAGTTCTACGCACGCGCCGTGGCCAATGCCATCCTCGACCAGGGCCTGCACGTGGACAACTGGACCAAGGAACAGGCCATGGACCTGATGGTCAAGCAGACCTTCCAGCAGGAGCGCGAGGCCGAAGGCAAGTGGGTGCGCGCGCAGCTGTCCTCGGGCCAGCTGGCGACCTACTTCGTCGGCGCGCAGGAGCACTTCGACACGCGCAAGGCGTGGGAGGCGAAGCTGGGCGACAAGTTCGACCTGAAGCAGTACCACGACAAGGTGCTCTCCTATGGCGCGCCGCCGGTACGGTTCGTGCGCCAGCTGATGCTTCAAGAGCCCATTCAATGATGCTGAGTTGGAAACGATTCCTCTTCATCTAGGAGATTCGCGCATGGCTTCGACCATCATTCCCTGCCTGCGTTACCGCGACGCGCTGCACATGGTCGACTGGCTGTGCGAAGCATTCGGCTTCGAGAAGCAGGCCGTCTACGCCGACGGCGATACGGTGCACCACGCGCAGCTGACCTATGGCGACGGCATGATCATGCTCGGCTCGTCCGGCGGCGACAGCGAATGGGGCAAGCTCATTGCGGACCTGGAGGACACCGGTCGCCGCGAGACCCAGAGCCCCTGCGTCATCGTGGCCGATGCCGATGCCCATTACGCGCGGGCCAAGGCCGCAGGCGCGCAGATCGCGATCGAGATCGCCGACCAGGGATACGGTGGCCGCGGCTACGCCTGCCGCGATCCGGAAGGCCATCTGTGGTGGTTCGGCAGCTACGATCCATGGCAGGACACCGCGCAGGCATGAGCCCTCGCACGACAGAACCGGAAGAATGGGTCGATCGCTCGGTGCCGCCGGTCGCGGGCATCCGGGTCGGCATCGGCGGCTGGACCTTCGCGCCGTGGCGCAACAACTTCTATCCGAAGGGGCTGGTGCAGCGCCGCGAGCTGGAATACGCCAGCCGGCACCTGTCTGCGATCGAGATCAACGGCACCTATTACGGCGCGCAGAAGCCGGCGACCTACGGCAAGTGGCGCGACGAAACCCCGCCGGGCTTCGTGTTCTCGGCCAAGGCGCCGATGCGGATCATGCAGTCGCGTGCGCTGGAAAAGACCGGTCCGCAGATCGAGGATTTCGTCGGCGGCATCGTCGAACTGGGTGATCGTCTGGGTCCACTGGTCTGGCAGTTCGACAAGGGTCAGCGCCTGGAACGCGCGGGCTTTGCCGCCTTCGTCGAGCTGCTGCCCAAAACCTGGGACGGCAGGCCGCTGCGGCATGTGGTGGACGTGCGCGACCCGGCCTTCGTCGATGCGTGGTTGATCGGCCTTGCCCGCCAGCACGGCATCGCCACGGTGTTCACCGATTCCGAAGAACATCCTTCGTTCGCCGAAGTCACCGCCGACTTCGTCTACGCGCGCCTGATGCGGGCGCGGGCCGCAACGCCCACCGGATATCCGCAAGCTGAGCTGGCGCAATGGGCAGCCCGCGCGCACCTGTGGGCATCGGGAAGCGAGCCGGACGACCTGCCGAAGACCGTCGCCGGACCGGCACCTGACGCGGCGCAGCGGGATGTCTTCATCTATTTCATCAGTGCCGCCAAGGAGCGCAATCCGGCTGCGGCGATGGCGCTCACCAGGATGCTGTAGATCGTCGGTCCGCCCTGCGCGAGAGGGGCGCACACACGCCTTCCGGCACTGTCCGCTCACGTCCACTTAGCCAATCCTGCGGCAAGGTCGCGATTTCCAGCCACGAGGAGCAAGCCATGGCCACCCGTCGCCGCTTCCTGTCCGATTCCGCCTGGTCCGCCGCTGCGCTGACGCTTGCGCCGCTGGTTGCCTGCAGCCAGGAACCGCCACCCGCCGTCCCTGCGCCGCCGCCGGCCGAGCCAAAAGCAGCGGCTGCGCCAGCGACCGCCGGTGCGCTGATCATGCGCACGATCCCGTCCAGCGGCGAGCAGATCCCGGCGATCGGCGTAGGAACGTCCGGTAGCTACGAAGTCCCGATGGATTCGCCGGAATTCGCGGCGCTGAAGGACGTGCTCAAGGTGTTCTTCGCCGGCGGCGGCCGCGCGATCGATACCTCGCCCAACTACTCCAACGCCGAGGATGTGGTCGGCGCCTTGCTCAAGGAAGGTGGCTGGCGCCAGCAGTGCTTCCTGGCCACGAAACTGGCGGCCGACGACCGCGATGCGCTGGAACGGCAGTGGGCCGATTCCATGCGCCGGCTGCAGACCGACACGGTGGAACTGCTGCAGGTGCACAACCTGCGCAACATCGGACAGGCGTTGCCGTACGCGCGCGAACTCAAGCAAGCCGGCAAGACCAAGTACATCGGCCTGACCCACTACGTCGAAAGCGGCCATGCCGACCTGGCGCGCCTGATGCGCGCGGAGAAGCCCGATTGGGTGCAGATCAACTATTCGGTCGCCGCGCCGCAGGCGGCGAAGACCATCTTTCCGATCGCACAGGAGCTGGGCATCGCGGTGATGGTCAACCGCGCCTTCGACGACGGCAAACTGTTCTCGGTCGCCGGCGACAGGCCGCTGCCGGATTGGGCCGCGGAAATGCAGGTCACTTCGTGGGCGCAGATGTTCCTGCGTTTCGTGCTGAGCCATCCGGCAGTGACGGTGGTGATTCCGGCGACGGGCAAACCCGAACGCCAGGCCGACAATCTGAAGGGCGGGGCCGGTCCGCTGCTCAGCCAGGCGCAGCAGGATGAGCTGGTGAAGATGTTCGCGTGAGACCGGGAACACTGCGTGTGAACCCTGAGTGGCCATCCCCGCGCAGAGCTTGCCTCCCGCGAAAGCGGGTGCGGAAATCCCATGCTGATGTATCGGAAATCAACACCAACCCGTTTAAGGGCGTAGAGCGGTTTCGCCTGCCGGCGAGTTCCTTTTCTTTGCTGGTGCAAAGAAAAGTAACCAAAAGAAAGCACCTTCCTCGACAGATCGCTCAAGGCGTGTGGGTGGCGAAGGAATTTTCGGACTCGGCCTCCTGCCTCGGTCCGAAAACGGCGGCCATCCATGGCCCATCGTTGGCGGCTACTGCGGGACTGCGAAAGTCAAGGCGCGGAATCTGGATCATCAGATTGCGCTCCGTCTCACCGGCTCGATTCTCAGCCTTTGACGTTCTCGATACTGCGTATGCGACCCGCATCCAGACACCCGGAGGGCGGCCGGCATGGATGCCGGCCGTTTTCGGATCGAGCCATGGATGGCGAGTCCGAAAATGGCGATGGGTTCCGGCCGGCTTGAATGAAGTGGATCCACCTGGGTGCTTTCTTTGGTTACTTTCTTTGCACCAGCAAAGAAAGTAACTCGCCGCAAGGCGAAAGCTCTACACCCCCCGTTCCGAAGGACGAACAATCTTGCGCAAGAGCGCTACCACCGTGACGACCAACCGCGACAGCCAGACCGCCACCGTTACCGGCGGCCATCTTCCAGGGGAAGTTCCATGCGCCGCTGGCTGACGCGCCTGTTCAATCTGCACGACGAGGAAGTCGCACCGGTCGCAGCCGGATTCCTGCTGTTCTTCCTGCTATTCGCCGGCTATTTCATGCTGCGACCAGTGCGCGAGACGATGGGCATCACCGGCGGGGTTGACAACCTGCAGTGGCTTTTCACCGGCACGTTCGTGGCCACGCTCGCGGCGATGCCATTGTTCGGCTGGGTGGCGGCGCGGGTCCAGCGCCGGCGCATCCTGTACTGGGTGTTCGGATTCTTCGCCGCGAACCTGCTGCTGTTCGCGTTCGGCTTCCTGGCGCGGCCGGACGAGGTGTGGCTGGCGCGTACGTTCTACGTCTGGCTGTCGGTGTTCAACATGATCGCCATCTCGGTGGCGTGGAGCGTGCTGGTCGACCTGTTCGCGGTGGCGCAGGCCAAGCGGCTGTTTGCGCTGATGGCTGCGGGCGCCAGTGCCGGCGGCCTGGTCGGCCCGCTGCTGGGCGTGGCCCTGGTGCGGCCGATCGGACATGCGGGGCTGCTCTTCCTGTCCGCCGCCCTGCTGCTGGCGGCGGCGTTCTCGGCCCGCATCGTGCAGCGCTGGCGCGACGCGCGGCCGCTGCACCCCGACCAGATCGCGATGCGTCGCCGCGCCCTGGGCGGCAGCCCGCTTGCCGGCGCCGCCGACGTGCTGCGTTCGCCGTTCATGCTCGGCATCGCCCTGTTCGTGGTGCTGCTGGCCAGCGTCACCACCTTCCTGTATTTCGAGCAGGCGCGGCTGGTCGAAGCCGCATTTCCGGACAAGACCCGCCAGACCCAGGTCTTCGGCACGATCGATGCGATCGTGCAGGCGATCGCGATCCTGACGCAGCTGTTCCTGACCGGGCGCATCGCGCAGCGGCTGGGAATCGGCGTGCTGCTGGTTGCGGTGCCGCTGGCGGCCGCGGCCGGCTTCCTGTGGCTGGCGCTGGCGCCCACGTTCGCGGTGTTCGTGGTGGTGATGGTCATCCGCCGCGCGGGCGAATACGCCTTCGTGCGGCCCGGTCGGGAAATGCTGTGGACCGCGGTCTCCGACAGCGCCAAGTACAAGGCCAAGAACTTCGTCGACACGGTGGTGTATCGCGGCGCGGACGCCGTCAGCAGCTGGGTGAAGGCGGGCGTGGACATGCTGGCCTCGCAGCCGGCGATCGCCATGTTGATCGGCGCCGGCATCGCGCTGGTCTGGGCCGCGAACGGCAGGGCGCTGGCGAGGGCGCATCGAACGATCGCGGAGAAACCGGCCTCGCCCGTGTAGGAGTTTGCGACCCCACGGCGCGGGCATCGCCGATAATCCGCGCATGCCCACGCCCGAAGCCCGCCGCGCCCAGCTGCAGATCCACCTGTGCGTCCTGCTGTGGGGATTCACCGCGATCCTGGGCAAGCTGATCACCCTGCCCGCCCTGCCGCTGGTGTGGTGGCGCATGCTGCTGGTGGTGGTTGCGGTCGCCCTGCTGCCGCGGTTCTGGCGCGGCCTGCGCGCCATGCCGCTGCGCATCGGCCTGGCCTATGCGGGCATCGGCATGCTCGTCGCGCTGCATTGGCTCACGTTCTATGGCGCGATCAAACTCGCCAACGCTTCGGTCGCTGCCACCTGCATGGCGCTCGCGACGGTGTTCACGGCGCTGATCGAACCGCTGGTGGTGCGCACCCGGCTGTCGTGGCGCGAACTCGCGCTCGGGATCGGCGTGCTGCCGGGCGTCGCGCTGGTGGTGGGCGGCGTACCCACGGGCTTGCGCGGCGGCATCGCAGTCGGCGTGATGTCGGCGGCTCTGGTTGCGATCTTCGGATCGCTCAACAAGCGTTTCGTGGGGCGCGCCGATCCGCTGACGGTGACCGGCATCGAACTGGGCGCCGGCACCGTGCTCCTGACCCTGCTGGCGCCCGCGATGGCCACGCTGTTTCCCGTGTTCGACGGCCCATTGCTGGAGGTGCCGGGCGCGCGCGACATGGCGTGGCTGCTGGTGCTCGCGCTGGCCTGCACCCTGTTCCCGTTTTCGCTGGCCCTGGTGGCGCTGCGGCACATGAGCGCCTTCGGCGCGCAGATGGCACTGAACCTGGAACCGGTCTACGCAATCGTCCTGGCGATGCTGCTGCTGGGTGAGCAGCGCGACCTGTCGCCACAGTTCTATCTGGGGGTGGCGATCATCCTGCTGGCGGTGTTCGCGCAGCCGCTGCTGGGGCGGCCGCGCAGCCAGGCGCACCTGGAGAACCTGGCGACGGCCGAGGCCAGGCGCGTGGAATAACGCGCTGTGGGCGCGTCAGGCCGTCCGCTCAGCGCCGGCGCCCCGGACCCACCGGATCCCCGTCCGCATCGAATGCCGGCGGATAGTAGAAGTTGAGCGTCTTCAGCACAGTGCGCCCGGTATTGCGCACCTCGTGCCGCTCGCCGCGTTCGATCACCAGCAGGCGTCCCGGCTTCAGCGGCACGCGCACGCCCTCCACCACCGCCACGCCGCTGCCCGACACCACGTACAGCCATTGATCCGCGCCCCGGTGGCGGTTGTTGGCGTCGCCCTCGCTGGCACCGGGTTCGAGCACCATTTCCGCGGCCTGGGCCTTGCGGACATCGAAGGCCACGCGGAAACCGCGGCCGAAGCGCAGTTGCTTGCTTTGCATCGCTCACCTCCGCGCAGGCAGTATCGCGGCATCGCCGTGAAGCCGGCGGCGATTCGTGGCACGCTTGCCGCCCCGCATCTGGCGCCTGCGCATGGTACTCGAGCATTACGGCCTGGCCGAACCGCCGTTCTCGATCACGCCCGACCCGCGCTTCGTATTCCTCAGCGAGCGCCACCGGGACGCACTCGCGCACCTGCTGTTCGGCATCGGCCAGGGCGGCAGCGGCGGTTTTGTGCAGCTCACCGGGGAAGTCGGCACCGGCAAGACCACCCTGAGCCGATTGCTGCTGGAGCAGATTCCCCAGAACACGCGCGTGGCCCTGGTGCTGAACCCGCGCGTATCGGCGATCGAACTGCTGGAAACGATTTGCGAAGAATTGCATATCGACGTCGGCGACAGGCGTGGCAGCGTCAAGGCGTTGATCGACGCGCTCAACGCCTACCTGCTCGACGCCTACGCGCAGGGCCTGCGCGTGGTGGTGGTGATCGACGAGGCGCAGAACCTGTCGGTGGAAGCGCTCGAACAGGTGCGCCTGCTCACCAACCTGGAAACCGACACGCAGAAGCTGCTGCAGATCGTGTTGCTGGGCCAACCGGAGCTGCGCGCGATGCTGGCGCGCGAGGACCTGCGCCAGCTTTCCCAGCGGATCACCGCGCGCTTCCATCTCACGCCGCTGGATGCGGATGAAACCGCGGAGTACCTGCGCCATCGCTATCGCATCGCCGGTGGCCAACGCTTCCCCTTCACCGCGCGCGCGCTCCGGCGTATCCATGCCCGCTCCGGCGGAGTGCCGCGCCTGATCAACGTCATCGCCGAACGCTCGCTGCTGGCCGGCTATGCGCGCGATGCCACCGCCCTGGACGAGCGCATCGTGGACCTGGCCGCGGACGAGGCGTTGCCCGCGCGCACCGGCAGCAGGCGCGTGCCATGGCCCTGGATCGTTGCGGCGGGTGCCGCTGTGCTGGCGCTCGCAGCATGGTGGCGGCCATCGCCACTACCGGCGCCGGCTCCCGCGCCTGCGGCGACGAAAGCGCCCACGCCGTCCGCGGCCGCGGCGATCCGTCCTGCCGCTGTGCCCCGCCTCGAACCGCCAGCACTCGCCGCGCGCCTGCAGGCGGAAGCGCCTTCGCCGCGACCGACGTGGCAACGACTGCTCACGCTGTGGCACCAGCCCGCTGCGGCCATCACCGTCGACGATGCCGGGCGCTGCACGGCCATTGCCGCGGGAGTGCACTGCGCCGCCGGACGCGCACCGCTCGATCGCCTGCTGGCGCTGGATCGCCCGATCCTGCTCGCGTTGCGCGCGCAGGATGGCGCTCCACGCTGGGCCCTGCTGCTGGGTGCGGACGCGCGACGGGCGCGGCTGGGACTGGCGACAGGTACGATCGATATCGACCGGAGCACGCTGCAGACCGTCTGGGATGGCCGCTACTTCGCACTGTGGCTTGGTCCTGCCGAACTGGCGCAACCGCTGCTCCCGGGTGGTACCGGCCCCGGCGTGGCCTGGCTGCGCGAACGACTCAAGCAGCCGGACATCAATCCGCCCCGCTACGACACCGCGCTGGCGTCCGCAGTACGTGGGTTCCAGCAGGCGCGCGGCCTGCCGACCGACGGCGTGGCCGGCTCCGAAACGCTGATCGCGCTGGCCGGCGAAAATTCCGGCCCGCGGTTGCAGCGCGAGCTGTAGGCCTGTGAGCCCCGACCCATGTCCCTGATCCTCGAAGCCCTGCGCAAGTCCGAAGCCGAGCGGCGCCGCGGCCTTCCGCCCGACCTGCACACCGAGCTGCCGCCCACGCCGCTGCGCCGCGGGCGCGCCCTCCCGGGATGGTGGTGGCTGGTGCCGTTGGCTGCAGTGCTCGGGCTGGCTGCGTGGCTGGTGCTGGCGAACCGGAGCCCGGCGCCGATCGCCAGCGTTCCGCCGCCTGCACGAACGGCGACACGGCCGCTCCCTGCCGAGTCACCGACGCCCGAGCCGCTCCCCGCTCGTACGCCCATGCCTGCCAGGCCCGCTGCAGCCGTGGCGACCGCACCCTCCGCAACCGTGGCTGCGCCGCCTGTGCCCGACGTCGGAGACGACGCGCCCACCCGCACCGCGATCCCTGCGCCAGCGCCAGCGTCTCCGCCAACGCCTGCGCCTCCACCCGCCCCCATTGCGCCGGTCGCTCCCGCCGACAGCGGCCGCGTGCTGCTGGTCGGCGAACTGGATGCGGAGACCCGCAATGCATTGCCGCCGCTGAAGCTGAGCATGCACCTGTGGAACGAGGATCCGACACGGAGGTTCGTGATCCTGGACGGACAGCGTCTGGGCGAAGGCGACCGCGTCGGCGAAGCGAGCATTGCCCGGATCGAACCCGATGGCGTTCTTCTTGAGTGGCACGGGCGCCGGGTCCGGGTCCCGGTACGCTGAAGCGGCCGGTCCAGCCGCATTCCAGCGCGGGTGGAGGGGCCGAGCATCCAACGTGAATCACAGCTGATGCTGCGGCGTGGAACGGGTACGGATCGAGGCCGCGAAGTAACCTTTCTGCTGCGGACGTCGTATACCCATATGAAGCCACAGGCAGAGACTCGCCGTGCGACCCGCCCTAGCCCCTCCTCTTCACTCCCCAGGCCGTCGCCGTTTCCTCACCGGCGCTGCCTTGTCGCTCAGTGCGCTGGCATTGGGCTGCAGCCGCGACAGCGTCGCCGCGTCGGGCGCACCCAGGGCGCTGCCCGAATCGGTGGAGATCGTCGAATTTTCCAATGACGGCAAACGCGTGCGCGTCGCCACCGTGCCGACGGTGGTCAAAAGCGATGCCGAATGGCGTCGGCAGCTTTCCCCGCTCGCCTACCAGGTCACGCGCCACGAGGGGACCGAACGCGCCTTCAGCGGGGAGCTGCTCAAGGTGCACGGGAAAGGCGTGTTCCGCTGCATCTGCTGCGACACGGCGTTGTTCGATTCGAAGACCAAGTTCGAATCGGGAACCGGGTGGCCAAGTTTCTGGAAACCGATCGCGCGCCAGAACGTGGTGGAGCGTCGCGACACCAGTTACGGCATGACACGCACGGAAGTGGCCTGCGCACGCTGCGACGCTCACCTGGGCCACGTGTTCGACGATGGTCCCGAACCGACCGGTCTGCGCTACTGCATGAACTCCGTATCGCTTCGCTTCGCCAAGGCCGCCTGAGGCCGCCTCACTATTCCGCTGGAGATCCCCATGCACATCGGCACCCTTCGCGTCGCCCTGCTCGCCTTCGCACTGGTCGCCGCCAGTGCCTGCAGCCCGGGCCAAGCCAACGGCCAGAAGGCCGCGACATTGCCGGATCCGCAGTCCGATGCGGACGTGCCCGACGACACGACTGGCAAGCCGGCGGTCGCGGTATTCGCCGGCGGCTGCTTCTGGGGCGTGGAGGCTGTCTTCGAACAGCTCAAGGGTGTCGGCCAGGTCACCTCGGGATATGCGGGCGGCAGTACCCGGCCGCCGGTGAATTACGACGATGTCAGCAGGGGCCGCACGGGCTATGCCGAAGCCGTGCGGGTCGAATACGACCCCTCGGTCATCAGCTACGGCCAGCTGCTGAAGGTGTTCTTCTCGGTCGCGCACGATCCCACCCAGCGCAACCGCCAGGGCCCCGATGTCGGCACTCAGTACCGCTCCGCGATCTTCTATGGCAACCCGGAGCAGAAACGCGTTGCGCAGGCCTATATCGCGCAGCTCGATGCGGCGAAGGCCTATCCGAAGCCGATCGTCACCCAGGTGGCGCCACTGACGCGCTTCTACCAGGCCGAGGACTACCACCAGGACTACATGCGGCACCACCCGAACGAGCCGTACATCGTCTATCACGACGCCCCGAAGCTGGTGAACCTGAAACGGCAGTTCCCGCAGCTTGTAAAGGGCGAGTAGCGCACAGGTCGGGGCCACAACCCGACGCGCCCCACGAGCCGAGCTTCGTCGGCAACGTAGCGCCGACTACCGCACGCTGTATCCGGCTACGCGCCAGATGCGGTCCTCGTCGAACCGGAACGAGACCAGCTCCCGCACGGGTCCGGGCGACTTCAGGAAGCGGGTCGGCATTGCCACGTTGACGTACATGCCCTGCGGCACCCGCGCTCCGGCCGGGAACTGGGTGCGGCTCACGCCCGGCTCGCCGCGCTCGAGCGGCTTGCCCAGGCGATCGCGATCGCTGCCGACCTGGTTGATGAACTCGTCGCGCGGGACCAGACGCTTCATCACTGCCGACGCGCCATCCCACACCTCACCGGCGCGACCCGCATCGACCAGCGCCACGACCTGCTGCGCCGCATCGGCCATCTCGGCATTCTGCTTCTTCACCGCCGCCTGTTGCTGTGGGCTCAACTGCTGGCCGGAGACCGGCTGGGCGGGCGGCTGCGTGGGGATCTGATGTGCCGGCGCGGGTTGTCCCGCACCTGCGGGTACGGTGGATTCCTGCGCGACGGCAGCGGACGCTGCCAGCCACGTCGCCAGCAGCATGCAATGCAAGACCTTCATCGGGGGTAGGTGTTGCGGGGGCGGACCGAATTCTACCCCTGGGGTGTCCACCATCGCCGCGCGCCGGCGGGCATCATGCGCCTACGCATGTGAGAAACCGTCCATTGGTCCGAATCATGTCTGCGAGCGGCGCGCGGGCGCCGGACCCGCGGACACGGAACAGGCAGGATGGACAGCGTGATGCCCAGGGAAAAAACGGACGCCGGCGCGCGCGAAGCGTTCAGCGACCTGCTCGAACGCCATCGCGCGATCGTGTTCAAGGTGGCCAATACCTACTGTCGGCATCCGGAAGACCGCGCCGACCTGGTACAGGAGATCGCCGCGCAGCTGTGGCGCGCCTGGCCGGGCTACGACCCGGCGCGCAGCTTTACGACCTGGATGTACCGGGTCGCCCTGAACGTGGGGATCGACTTCGTGCGCGGCCATGCCCGGCAACAGCGCCATACGGTGCCACTGGACGAAGACCTGCACAACCTGGCCGACGCCCAGCCGACCGACCACGAAAGTGCGCAGCTGTTGCGCTTGCTGCAGGGTTTCGTGGACCGGCAGCCGCCCCTGGACCGGGCCCTGCTGCTGCTCTATCTCGACGAACGGCCGCAGCGCGAGATCGCGGAGATCCTCGGCATCAGCGAAACCAATGTCTCCACCAAGATCGGACGCCTGAAACAGCGCATCCGCGACGAACTCTGACCTCTTCACTCATAGACACGACACGATGGACACCACCATGGAACTCGACGACTTCAAAAGCGCCTGGCAGACACTGGACGCACGCCTGTCGCGGCAGGACCGGCTGCAGCTGGAACTGCTGCGCGAACGCAAGCTGGACAACGCGCGTAGGGGGCTGCGATCGCTGGTGTTCGGGCAATGGCTGCAGCTGCTGCTCGGCGTGGGGATCATCGTGCTGGGCGTCGCCTGCTGGTCGCGCAACCTCGACGTGCCGGCCCTGTTCGCATCGGGCGTGCTGCTGCACGCCTTCGGCGTGATCACCGCGGCAATGGCCGGATTGACCCTCGGCCTGGTGGCCACCATCGACTACTCGGCGCCGGTGGTCGTGATCCAGAAGCAGATGGCCCGGCTGTTGCGCTTCCACACCGTGAACTCCAATGTCTGCGGGCTGCCGTGGTGGATCATGTGGGTGATCGTGGTGCTCGGCTTCGCCGGCCTTGGCGATGTCGACCGCAGCCTTCCGACGCCCGCGTGGATCTGGCTGAGCCTGGCCGTCGGCATCGCCGGACTGCTGGGGACCTGGGCGTGGACCGCATGGCGGGCGCGTCGCGGGCCCCTTCCGGATCGCGACATGGCCGACGGCTGCGACGGCATCCGCCGTGGCCGGCGTCTGCTCGACGAGATCGCACGTTTCGAACAGGAATGACGGCCGTGCAACGCATCGACTTCGAACTGGAACGCGACTTCATCGAGCTCAACCAGCTGCTCAAACTGGCCGGCGCCTGCGACAGCGGCGGCGCCGGCAAGCAGCTGGTGGCCACCGGTGCGGTGCGGGTGGATGGCGAAGTCGAACTGCGCAAGACCTGCAAGATCCGCGCCGGGCAGGTGGTGACGACCGGCCAGCTCGAGATCCACGTGCGCGCAGGCTGACGGACGAACGTGCGGAAGAACGGGTAGCGGGCGCCCGCCACAGCTGACTGGTGCCCGGCCACCGGCGCGGCAGCGCATGCCGGGGCGAGTGGCGCTACTGCAGCGAAAGATCGGCCTCGGGCATCGGGGTCTCGTCCGGACACGCCTTGTCCGGGAAGCCGAAGCGCTCGCGCAGCTTGCGGCTGCAGTCGTTCATCGCCTCCACGTGCTGGCCCTGGCGCGCGCAGCTCTGGCCGAACTCGCGCATGAAGCCTTCCTTCCTGCGCACGAAGTCCTGGCCGCAACTGCGCAACAGGGCGATACGTTCCAGATCCTCCTGCACCGCATTGGCACCGGACAGACCGTATTCGCGCAGCTCTTCCTGGGTGAGCATGCGCAGATCGCGGCTGGGCACCGTCATCATCAGGTCGGCAATGGCCAGTGCAGCGCCGTTGCGCTCCAGGTAGTCCTGCAGCTGCTTCTGCACTTCGCGCAGTTCCTTGTTGAGCTCGGCGCGGGTGCTGGCGGTGGAGCTCATGCGGATCATGCGATGGATGCCGACGTCGCCGGAGATCAGCCGGTTGTCGCCCGCCGCCAGGATCAGCACGCAGGCGCTGTGGCACACGGCGCCCTCGCGCACCCACAGCGTCCAGTGCCCGGCGCCGATGGCATCGCCGGCACGGATCGCGTCTTCGACCTGGCCACCCGCCGAATCCAGGTCGAGGATCCGGTTGTCGATTTCCATGCGCTCGGACATGGCGGCTACGCGCTCGACCAGGTCGGCGAAGCCGGCATCGATCTTGCCGCGGTAATGCAGGCGCACCAGACCCTCGTCGCGGCATCGATCCATCGCGTCGAGCACGCTGAAGTACTCCAGGTTCGCCAGCGGCATGCCGTCGCCCAGCTCGTAATCGGTGCTGCAGCTGATATTCGCCTCCCCTTCGCCGACCCGCGCCGCAGGCCAGTGGGTGCCGTCCAGCACGTCCTTGGGCGTGGGCAGAACATCGGTCACGGGGCGCGGAGTACTGATGGCCCCGCTGTCGGCCGTGGTCTTGCCGCGCACTGGAGCGGCCGCGGAAGCCGGCTGCTCGCGCTGACAGCCCACGAGCAGGGCCACAACCAACATCAGTCCCGCGAAAACGGGGATTTGCATCGACTTTCTGGCAAGGACCGGGAGACCGGCCACCAGTCTAGGCGCATTGCCGCGCAAGCGGACGAATCGGCGATGAACCCGCGACCACTCGCTGCCGGATGGCCGCCGGCATGAGCGGGCACGTTTAACATCCCATATCCGCACCTGGAGCGATTGGATCATGTCGATTTGGCTGCTGCTGCCCGCCCTGGCGCTGGTGGCGTGGGGCGTACTCGCATTCAACCGCCTGGTCCGCCTGCGCAACCAGACCCGCACGGCCTGGGCCGACATCGACGTGCAACTGCAACGCCGTCACGACCTGGTGCCGCAGCTGGTCGCCGCGGTGCAGGGCTACGCGGGGCACGAAGCCGCGACGCTGCGCGCGGTCACCGAACTGCGCGCACAGGCAGTCGGTCTGCGCGAGCCGTCACGGCTCGGCGAGGTCGAGGAGGCGCTGGAGCAGGGTCTCGTGCGCCTGCTGGCACTGCAGGAAGCCTATCCGGACCTCAAGGCCAACCAGAATTTCGCCCAGTTGCAGCGCGACCTGGTCGATACCGAGGAACAGCTGCAGTACGCGCGCCGCTTCTACAACGGCGCCGTGCGCGACTACACCGATGCCACCCAGCGCGTGCCCGACGTGCTCGTAGCGAAAGCCGCCGGCTTCGGCGCGATCGAGTTCTTCCAGGCGCAAGCCGACAGCCGCGCCGCGGTGAAAGTGGAGATGGCGCGATGAAAACGTTGCTGACCGCTCTGCTGCTCGTGCTGGCCGCCTGCTGGCATCAGGCGCATGCCCAGGAACGCATCCTGGCCTACGACAGCGAGGTCCAGGTCAATGCCGACGGCAGCCTCGAGGTCGCCGAGCGCATCCGGGTGCGTGCCGAGGGCAGCCAGATCCGGCGCGGGATCTATCGCGACTTTCCCACCCGCTATCGGGATCGCCACGGCAACCGCGTCGTGGTCGGGTTCGAGATGATCGAGGTGCTCCGCAACGGCAGGACCGAGCCCTGGTTCACCGAGAAGCTCGGCAACGGCGTGCGCATCAATACCGGCAACGACGATTTCCTGCCGATCCCGGCCGACTACACCTACACCCTGCGCTACCGCACGACCCGGCAACTGGGCTTTTTCGCCGGACATGACGAGCTGTACTGGAACGCGATCGGCACCGGATGGGCATTTCCGATCGAATCCGGCCAGGTCGACGTGCGCCTTCCGCAGGCGGTGCCCGAAGCGCAGCTGCACGCCGAGGGCTATACCGGCCCGCAGGGCGCGCAGGCGCAGGGCTACCAGGCGCGGATCGTGGCGCCGGGCGCGGCGCAGTGGCGCCTCACCCAGCCGCTGGCGCCCGGGGAAGGCATGACCATCGTGCTCACCTTCCCAAAGGGCATCGTCGCCGCGCCGACCCGGGCGCAGCGGGTCTGGTGGCTGCTCAAGGACAACCGCGGCGTACTGATCGCATTGGCGACGCTGGCCGCGCTGCTCGTGTTCTGCCTGCGCCGCTGGCGTGCGTTGGGGCGCGATCCCCGCGCCGGCATCATCATTGCGCGCTACGACCCGCCACAGGGCTATTCGCCGGCGGCCCTGCGCTTCATCCAGCGCATGGGTCACGACCCGCGCTGCCTGTCCTGCGACCTGCTGGATCTGGCGGTGAAGGGTTTCCTGCGCATCGAGCGCAACAAGGGCCTGCTGAGCGACAGCTGGAAGCTCGTCCGCACCTCGACCGAAGGCGAGCCGCTGCCGAAGTCCGAACGCGCGCTGTTGTCGCTATTCGGCGGCGGCAAGGAAATCGAGCTGAAGAAGACCAACGCAACGCGGCTGCAGGCGGCCGGACAGGCGCAGGCGGCGGCGCTGAAGCAGGATTACGACGGGCGCATGTTCCGGCACAACGGCAAGAGTGTGGCGATGGCCGCGCTCATCGCGGTCGCCGGCTTCGCGCTCGCCATGTTGCTCGGCGGGGGCGGCGGGGTCCTGCTCATCTTCCTCGTCGGCGCGCTCATGGTCGCGACCCTGATCGTGTTCGCGATCCTGGTACGCGCACCGACACCCGAAGGGCGCCAGCTGATGGACGAGATCGCCGGGCTCAAGCTCTATCTGAGCGTGGCCGAACAGGACGAGCTTGCGCGCCTGCCCGGGCCCGACGCGCCGCCCGTGCTGAACGCCGAACGCTACCAGCAGCTGTTGCCCTATGCGGTGGCGCTGGAGGTCGAGGAAGCCTGGACCCGTAAGTTCACCCTCGCGGTCGGCGCTGCGAGTGCGGCCGCTGCCACGGCCGGCATGGCCTGGTATCGCGGCGGCGGCGCGGACAGCCTCGACAGCCTGACGCGCTCGATCGGCAGCGCGTTCACCTCGCAGATCGCGTCGTCATCGACGCCGCCGGGCAGTTCCTCGGGCAGCGGTGGCGGCGGGTCTTCCGGCGGCGGCGGCGGTGGCGGCGGTGGTGGTGGTCGCTGAGCGCTTCCGTGCCCGTATCGCATCCTGTGGAAGCAAACCCGGATCGAGTCCGGGGCAGGCTCTGGTCGCGAACGCCTCGTGGTGCCTGATTCCGCGTGCCGGACAGCACGCGGCTCAAGCCGCTCCCACAAGGCGGCAGTGGATCGCGCACAATCGATCATGCTTGATCGAGCATGCTCAATCGATCCGGTAGACGCGGGCCTTGGGCAGGTCTTCGTCGACCTGCAGGAACCAGCGGCCGGCGATCCCCGGCACCACCACGATGTCCGGCGTCTCGAACGGCTTGCGCAGCTTCATGCTGCCCTTGAGCACCTTCCACTGCTGGCCGTTTTCCAGCTCGAAGACGGTACCCGGCGCCCAGCCCGCCACGCTGCCCTTGAGCCGGCTCTTGATCGGCTGGTCGCTGAAGCCCATCAGCGAGGTCGGGTCGCGCCTGGCTTCGCCCTGCGCGGTTTCGTAGCGCGCAGTCTCGACCGGCGGCGCCGCAGCTTCGGCCTGGCGCAGATAGCGATTGAGCAGCTCGAGCTGCTCCGGGCTCAGACCGACTTCGCGCAATTGCTCCGGGGTCAGCTTCTGCTCGATCCCCGTGTAGGCCTGCTGGGCGATGGCAAGGCAGGAGGCCGACAGCAATACCAGCAGCACGATTCCGGTGTTCACCCGCATGATGTTGCAACCCTGTCGACGCCGTGGCGGCGCGATGGCGAGCATGCGACGGTTTCGTGACAGTCCTGCGACAGGATCAGGCGCGCCGCAGCGACCAGAACGGAATGGTGCGGCGCAGCCGGTAGCCCATCCCTTCGTACAGGGCCATCGCGCGCGCATTGGCCTGGCTGACATGCAGGAACGGCAGTCTGCCGCTATGCAGGGTGTCGTTGCTCAGCATGGCGGTCAGACGCCGCGCATAACCGCGGCCGAGGAAATCAGGATGGGTGCAGATGGCGCTCATCTCGCGAAAGCCGGGTGCGCCCAGGCGCTCGCCGGCCATCGCCGCGAACCGGCCTTCGACATAGATGCCGAAATAACGGCCGAGCTCCATCGTGCGCGGACGGAAATAGTGCGGGTAGACCAGCGCGGTCAGCGCCAACACATCGGCGCGGTGTTCAGGGCCCAACTCAATGATCGGTGGTCCCTCCGGCACGGCCACTTCGCCGTCGCAGGCCATCTGCGCCAGGTCGTCGAACGCCTCCAAGGCCCAACCCTGCGGCACGCGCGCAGGCGCCACGCCCATCAGCAACACCGAGTCTCCCGGCGGCACCAGGCTGTCCAGCACGCCGCCGGTGTCCACTCCGGCGTGCGCCACGCCCAGGAACGGCGCGACGTCGGCGGGGAAGCGCCGCACCTCATCCGAGCCCAGCGCGAAATGCGCATGGAGGCTGTGCAGCGCGGACCAGAACGGATTGTCGAGCGGATGGTCGGAAGACATGGGTAAATTCTATCGGCGGCCGGCGCGGCGCCACACCCCGGGCAGGCATCTGGCCGTTGCCCGCGGTCGCGCGCGTTGGCAGTGCTGACCTCTTGCAGGAGCGTTTCCCATGTCCTCGACCATGACCCGCCGCCGGCTGCTCACCGTCCCGGTCGCGCTGGGGGCCTCCGCGCTGGTTCCCGGGTCGTACGCCGCCGCGCTGGCTTCCGAATCGCGCCCCTTGCCGGACCTGTCCGACTGGAATCGCGTACGTGCGCAGTTCGCGCTGGATCCCGGCTACGCGCATTTCGCCAGCTTCTTCATCGCCAGTCATCCGGCGCCGGTCCGCGATGCGATCGAGGCGTGGCGCAAGGCCATGGATCGCGATCCGTTCCAGGTGATCGAGCACGGCATGTTCGGCAGCGATGCCGACAACATCCCGATGCAGGTGACGGGGGCGATTGCGCGTTACCTGGGCGGCAATGCGTCGGACATCGCCCTCACCCGCAGCACCACCGAAAGCCTGGCCATCGTCTACCACGGGCTGCCGCTGAAGGCCGGCGACGAAGTGCTGGCCACCGTGCACGATCATTATTCCCACCACGAGTCGATCCGCCTGGCCACCGCACGCGCTGGCGCCACGCTGCGCAAGATCGCGCTGTTCGACGAGGCCGCGGACGCCGGCACCGCGGCGATCATCGACCGCCTGCTGCAGGCGGTCGCGCCGCGGACCCGGGTGGTCGGCCTGACCTGGGTGCATTCGAGCACCGGCATCCGCCTGCCGATCCGCGAGATTGCCGCCGCGCTGAAGGCAAAGCATCCGGACGTGTGGCTGGTGGTCGATGGCGTGCACGGGATCGGTGCAGCCGACGAAACCATCGCCACCATGGGCGCGGACTACTTCTGCGCCGGTTGCCACAAGTGGATGTTCGCGCCGCGCGGCACCGGACTCATCTGGGCGAACGCGGAGAACTGGGCGCGGCTGCATCCGACCATTCCGAACTTCAGCGAACTCGAGTCCTACACCGCCTGGACCGAGGACCGCGCGCCGTCGACGCCCGCCAACGCGGCGCGCATGACCCCGGGTGGCTTCCACGCCTTCGAACATCAATGGGCGATGGGCGCCGCGTTCGACATGCACCAGGCGATGGGCCGTGCGCGCGTGGCCGCGCGTATCCGCGAACTCAACGACCGGCTCAAGTCCAGCCTGGCGGGCAACCGCAAAGTCAAGCTGCATACGCCGATGTCCGGGGACCTGTCCGCGGGACTGGTCGCGTTCGAGATCGAGGGCATCTCGCCCGCCGATGTGGTCCGCCGGCTGCTTGAACGCCGGATCATCGCCAGCACCAGCCCTTACGCGGTCACCTATGCGCGGCTGGCGCCGAGCCTGGTCAACACGCCCGAGGAAGTCGACCGCGCCGCGCAGGCGGTGCATGCCATTGCGGCGTGAGCCAGAGCAAGTAAACCTGTGCGGCCCGGTTCACGGGTCCGTGCACACGCATCGCGCACATCGCGTGGGCTAGTTTGTCGACACACCGCCTTGGAGAGCCGCCATGCGCATCCTGCTCACCGGCGCCACGGGCCTGGTCGGCCAGGGCGTATTGCGCGTCTGCCTGGACGACCCAGAAGTCGTCCGCGTGAGCGCGCTGGGCCGCCGCGCGAGCGGTCAGGTCGACGCGAAGCTTGAGGAGCTGCTCGTCGCTGATTTCGCCGACCTCGCGCCGGTCGAAGACCGGCTGCAGCCTTTCGATGCCTGCCTGTACTGCGCCGGCGCCCTGCCGATCGGCGCGGAAGCCGAATACCGCCATGTCACCGTCGATCTCACCCTGCACGTCGCGCGCGCGTTCGCGGCACGCAATCCGGCGGCGCGCTTCGTCTACATCTCCGGCGCCCACTCCAACCCCGACAGCGCGATCATGCCGCTCAAGGTGAAGGGCGAAGCCGAAGCGGCGCTGGCCGCGCTGCCGATCCGCACCATCATGTTGCGCACCGGCGGCGTGCAGCCGGTGCACGGGGTGCGCTCGCCGCATCCGGCGATGGCAGCGCTGTATACCGTCGCTGGACCGCTGATGGGGTTGGGTCTGAAGCTGGTGCCTGGCCTGCTCACCAGCACCGAGAACGTGGGCATGGCGATGCTGCAGCTGCTGCGGATGCCCGACCCGCCGGCGATCGTCGAGAACGATGCCATCAATGCGCTTGCCGATGCCTACCGCGCGTCTTCCGGCCCGCCTAGCGCGCAGGATTCGTCCGCACCGTAACCAGCCCCGCGGCGATCCGCCCGACTTCAGCGATCACCGCATCGCGTTGCGGGCCGGCGGCCTCATCGGGCGCGTCGTAATACGCGGCCACAAGCAACGGCCCACGTCCCGGCGGCAGCAGGATGCCCACATCGTTGGTCGCGCCGCGTTCGCCGGTCCCGGTCTTGTCGCCGACCAGCCAGTCCGCGGGCACACCGGCCCGCAGGCGGCGTCCGCCGGTGGAGCTGGCGAGCAGCCAGTCGCGTAGCTGGGTGCGTGAGGTCGCCGACAACGCATCGCCCACCAGCAGCGCGCGCAGGGAAACGAGCATCGCCGCCGGCGTGGTGGTATCGCGCTCGTCGCCCGGCGGTACGTCGTTGAGCTCGGGTTCGATCCGGTCGAGCCGCGTGGCCGCATCGCCGAGCGTACGCGCGAACGCAGTCAGCGCCGGCGGGCCGCCGAAGCTGGCCAGCAGCAGATTGCCGGCGGTGTTGTCGCTGACGGTCACGGCCGCCTGGCACAACTCGGCAAGCGTCATGCCCGCGCCGACGTGCTGTTCGGTCACCGGCGAATAGGTCACCAGTGCGTCCCGGTCGTAGACGATGCGTCGATCGAGCTGTTCCTCGCCGCGATCGACCCGCGCCAGTACCAGCGCCGCCGCCAGCAGCTTGAACGTGCTGCACAGGGCGAAGCGCTGCTCGCCCCGGTGGTTGATCCGCCGGCCGCTGTCGACATCGAGGATCGCGACCCCGAGGCGGCCGCCGTGGGCGCGTTCGAGCGCCATCAGCTTCGCAACCGGACCTTCCGGATCGACCTCCGCAGCGGCGGCGTGGCGCAGGCCACCGGCCCACGTCGCGGCGCCCAGGCCGGCCAGCAGCAGTTTGCGACGCGAGCAATACGGATCCATCGCATCACTCTAACCGGGCGTGGATCAGGCTTGCGCCCACGAAGCTGAATTCGGCGGGGCGCCGGTTGGATCGACATGTCGATTGCCGCCTTGCCGCTTCGTCGTACCAGCAAGGCAGGCCGATGCACCGCGGTCGCGATGCCCTGCCCTTGCAACCCAAAGGAGATGAGACATGCCCTATATCGACGGTTTCGTGCTCGCAGTCCCCACCGCCAACAAGCAGAAGTTCATCGATCATGCCAGGACCGGCGATTCAGTCTTCGTCGAGTACGGCGCCAGCCGCGTGCTCGAATGCTGGGGCGACGAGGTCCCCGACGGCAAGCAGACCGATTTCAAGCGCGCCGTGCAGGCCAAGGACGACGAGAGCGTGGTGTTCTCGTGGATCGAATGGCCGGACAAGGCGACGCGCGATGTCGGCATGGAGAAGGCGATGAAGGATCCACGGCTCACGCCCGAAAACAACCCGATGCCGTTCGACGGCATGCGCCTGATCTACGGCGGCTTCGCGCCGGTAGTCGAGCTGGGCGCGCGATAGGCGGCCCGCATGCGCAGGATCATCGTCGCGGCATTCACCAGCCTGGACGGCGTGATGCAGGCCCCGGGCGGTCCGGACGAGGACCGCAGCGGCGGGTTCGCGTACGGCGGCTGGGTCGCGCCCCACTTCGACGAGACCGTCGGCGAAGCCATGGGCGAACTGTTCTCGCGTCCGTTCGAGCTGCTGCTGGGCCGGCGCACGTACGACATTTTCGCCGCGCACTGGCCGCGCGTACCGGACGACAACCCGGATGCCGACATCGCGGCGCTGTTCAACGGCATCACCAAGCACGTGGCGACGCATCGCCCGGACTCGCTGGACTGGCAGAACAGCCAGGCGCTGGGCGAAGACGTCATCGCCTCGCTGCGCGTGCTCAAGCAGGGCGACGGACCCGACCTGCTGACCCAGGGCAGCAGCGATCTGGTGCAGCAGCTGCTGGCCGCCGACCTCGTGGACGAGCTGCGGGTGCTGGTGTTCCCGGTCGTGCTGGGACGGGGCAAGCGCCTGTTCGGCGAGGATGCGGCACCGGCGGGACTGATGCTGCGCAAGTCCGTGACTTCGCCCAGCGGCGTGGTCATCGCCAACTACGAACGCGCCGGCGAGGTACGGACCGGCTCGTTCGCGCTCGAGGAACCGACAAAGCCCTGAACCGGTACTCGCAGGCAGCAGTCGCAAGGCCCCCGGGACGTCCCCCGGGGCCTGCGTTCTCGCCTATTCCGCCTGTTCCAGCAGCTCGTAGGCGCGCACGTAGTCGACCTGCAGCGTCGCCGGAAACACGCTGTCGTCCACCCCTTCCTTGCCGCCCCAGTTGCCGCCGACCGCGACGTTGAGCAGGAAATGGAAGCGCTGGTCGAACGGCCACGCATCGGGCCCGGTGCCTTCGTTGGCGAACGCGAACATCGGGATATCGTCGATGTAGCCGCGGATGCTCTCCGGAGTCCAGTCCACGCGATACAGGTGGAAGTCCTCCATCACCCCGTCGACGAGGCGGGTGGCGGTGCGCTGGGTGCCGGCCACATGGTTGTAGGCCTGGGTATGCACGCTGATGTGCACGCGCTCTGGGTCGAAGCCCACGTGTTCCATGATGTCGATCTCGCCCGAGCGCGGCCAGTCGCCGTACTTCCAGTCGGTCGGCAGCATCCAGATCGCAGGCCAGGTGCCGCGGCCCGAGGGCAGCTTGGCGCGCACCTCGAAGCGGCCATAGAGAAAATCGCCCTTGCCCTTGGAGATCAGCCTGGTCGACGTATAGGCACGGCCGTCCCTGGATTCCCTGCGCGCAACGATATGCAGCACGCCGTCGCGCACGAATGCGTTGTCCGCGCTGTCGGTATAGAACTGCAGCTCGTTGTTGCCCCAGCCGTGGCCACCCAGGTCGTAGCCCCACTTCGCCGGATCCGGCTTGCCGCTGTAATCGAACTCGTCCTGCCACGCCGGCGTGGATGCGAAGGTCCAGGCCTTGTCTGGCGTGGACGACGCAGCGCGCGTCCCGACGCCCCCTCCGGGAGTAGCACACGACGCCGTCGTCAGCAACACGGCCAGCGTCGCGAATCTCGTGGTCATTGCGAAGGCATGCATGGTCTGCTCCGGGGCTGCGAGTTTGCTGGCGATGGTGCGCCGGGCTGCGTCAGAAGAACGCGATGCCCGGACGCAGCACCAGCTGGAACAGCGCCAGCAGCGCGAGCACCGCCGCCAGCGGCCCTGCGATCGGCCACGACCGCGACCCGGTTCCCACCACGGAGCGCGCCTGACGCCATGCGCCCGCCTGCAGCCAGACAACGCCCACCACGGTGACGACCACCGGAACGATCAGCACTTCGATCCATTCCCGCGGCACCCGGAACGGCACGATCAGGCCGATGGCCAGCAGCGCCGGCAAGGTCGCCGCCAGGAACACATAGCGGTGACGGGCGCCGGAATCGGCGACCTGGGCCGGATTGCCGGCCAGTTCGAGCAGCGGCTTCAACAGCCACAGCGCGAAAAGCGGAATCGCGACCAGCGCGAGCAGCGCCACCAGCGTCCTGGCGCTCTCGCCCATGCCCAGGTATGCCATGGCGCGTCCGGCGTCGCCCTGCGGCAGCAGGGCACCCGTCGCCAGCTGCGGCAGCGCCATGAACACGCCGCTGAATGCCAGCCAGAACAGAAGCAGACGCCACCATGCCGCGCCCGTGTTTTCGCGCCGCAGCCACCATCCGCATGCGATGCCGAACAGCAGCGTGGCCAGCACGCCGGTGCCCTGGAACAGTTCGGCCAGCGGATGCGTGCCGGACCAGCTGTGGTTGTTGTGGAACAGGGTCGGGCGCAGCCCCGGCACCAGCGCCTTGGGCAGCACCAGGAACAGTTCCTGCACGAAGAACACCAGATTGAACGCGAGCACGTAGAGCAGCATCGAGACCAGGCTCATGCGCCAGTTCCAGGCTGGCAGCGGGCGCACGGCAAGCGCGCGCTGGCCGCGCGTGCGCGCCCAGCCCAGGACGGCGTAGGCCATCGGCGCGACGACAAGGACCAGCAGGATGGCGATCGGCAGCATGTGTGTCCGCATGCAGAGCATGCATGGAGGAAACCGACGCGAGGATACGTCAGCGCCCCGTGCTAAGGACACGGGGGCGGAATCGGAATCCAGGCAGCCGGCACATGAACATCCGCGCGCAAGCCATTAGGATGGCCCGGTTCCGCTGCGAGGAGCATTCCATGCGCCGCATCCGGCACGACCCCGACGGCCTGCGCCTGCCGATCAAGCTCGACAGCACGAGCAATGGCGAATTCGTTCCCGTTCCGCTGGAGCCGGTCCACCACCATGCGCGCAGGCTGGCGCTGGAGAACGCGACCGCGCACGCGCGCCGTGTCGGCCAGACCCGGCGCGATTTCCTCGTCTCCTCCTGCGGCGCGGCGACCACGCTGCTGGCGATGAACACCGCATTTCTCGCCGGCTGCAGGCGCGGGGCGTCGTACGAGGTACCGAAGGAGGCGGCGCTGGAACCCGCGGCCGCGGACGCGGCGCTCGGCGGCAACGAATTCATCTTCGACGTGCAGGGTCATTTCGTGAACCCGACCGGCGCATGGACGCGCGCCCTGCCCGAGGGCGCACGCCCGCTCGGCTTCGTCGACATGAGCGGCTGCGCGGCGGCCGACGCGCCGGGGCTCGACTACCTGCGCTGCGTGGGAAGCGAGGAATTCATCAAGGACATCTTCCTCGACTCGGACACCGACCTAACCGTGCTCAGCTTCGTGCCTTCCACCCGCGAGGACGAGCCGCTCACCATCGAGGAAGCCGCGGCGACCGCCGCCGTGGTGGAGAAGATGGAGGGCACGCACCGGCTGTACCTGCATGGCCGGGTCAACCCCAACCAGCCGGGCGATGTCGAGGACATGCAACGCCTTGCGGAGCGGTTCGACATCGCCGCGTGGAAGACCTACACGCAGTGGGGCCCGGACGGGCGCGGCTTCTTCATGGACGACGAGCCCGGCCTGCGCATGATCGAGGAAGCGCGGCGCCTGGGCATCCGCAACATCGCCATCCACAAGGGCCTGCCGTTCGGCCAGAAGTCCTACGAGCACAGCACCTGCGTGGACATCGGGCGCGTCGCCAAGCGCTTCCCGGACGTCAACTTCCTGATCTACCACTCCGGATTCGTCACCGAGAAAGGCGAATGGCCTTACGATCCCGCGCGCAGCGACGGCATCGATGCGCTGCTGACCTCGCTTGAGGAAAATGGCATCGGGCGCGGCGGCAACGTCTACGCCGAGCTCGGTTCGACCTGGCGCTTCCTGATGCGCGATCCCGACCAGGCCGCGCATGCGCTGGGCAAGCTGTTCGCGCGCCTGGGCGAGGACAACGTGCTGTGGGGCACCGATTCGATCTGGTATGGAAGTCCACAGGACCAGATCCAGGCGTTCCGCACGTTCCAGATCTCGCCGGAGTTCCGCGAGCGCTTTGAATACCCGGAGATCACGCCGGCCATGCGCGCCAAGGTGTTCGGGCTGAATGCGCTCAAGCTGTATCCGGTGCCCGAGGATGTGCTCTCGAAGCATCTTGCGAAGGACGCCATCGCCGCGCGGCGCGAGGATTACCGCAATGCCCCCGACCCACGCTTCGCCACCTACGGGCCGAAGACGCGACGCGAATTCCTGAATCTGCGAGGCTGGGGCGCTGCCTGAGCGCCCACGATCGTGTCGGCGCGCGTCGCCCCTGCTACAGCGCGGCGTACCACTGCGCGAAGCGCTGCCAGGTCGGGGTGCCCGGGACCAGCAGGATCGATGCATGCAGGGCGACGAACAGCCCGAGCAGCACGACGAAGGCGCGGCGCCCGCGCGCCGCATGGCGATCCAGCCAGATCAGCAGGCCGAGGATCGCGTAGATCACCGAGAAGCTGATCCACACGTAGAACGGCGGCGGCACCGAGGGCACCCAGAAAATCATCACCCGCGCCAGCGAGGGATCGATCAGGGTCAGCGCGGTGCCGGCCATGTAGCGCGCGTGCAGCGCGGCGTCGCGGCGGTGGCGGATGCCCAGGCCCCAGACCACCATCAGGATGGTTGCGCCGGACATGCCCAGGTACAGGATGGTCTGCTGCATCGGCAGCGCCGCGACCGGCGCCGAGGCGATCCGCTGCTGCGCCAGCACCAGCGCGGTGACCGCGATCATCGGCACGACCAGGTAGGAGGCCTTGCCGATGCGCCTGTGCCAGGCCCGCTGCCGCCCACGGATCAGCATCGGCTGGGCGATGAGCATCGCGATCCACGCGAGCATGGAGACCGCATGCAGATGGGCCAGCTTCTGCGCAGCGCCGAGCGCGCCGAAATACGGCTTCCAGAAGCCGAACACTGCCACCCCAAGCAGCAGCAGGACCCACGGCCATGCGCCGGTGCCCCAGATGCGCGTGCGCTGGAAGTAAGGTGTGGTCGTCATGGCAGCCCCCGATGCGTTCCACACCAGAACGGCATCAGGGCGCATTAACGGTCAGCAGCGGGCATGGCTCCTGGAACCCGCCTGGGGCACCGCACTCAGTGATCTGCCGCGGGGCACGCTGGCGGCCACGACGGATCCGCACCGGGGTGCAGATCGACCAGGAACAGCTCCCCCGAGTCCTCGCCTTCCGCCTGCGCAAACAGCAGGCGCTTGCCATCCGGCGACAGCAGCGGTCCCACCTGGAACACGTCCGCGCGCGCCGGCACCTGACCGCGCTCGCGCCAGTCTTCGCCGACCCGGTCGTAGACGTACAGGTGCGAGCGTTCGCCGCGGTTGGCCACCACCACGATGACCTTGCCGTCGCGCGACAGGTCGGCTTCGTATTCGTCGGCCGGACTGTTGACCGGCGCAGGCAGCGGCTCGACCCGCCACTGCCCGTCCGCCAGCGGCGTGGCCATGAACAGATCGCGCCCGCCCGGACCACCGCGCCGGTCGGATCCGAACAGCAGGCGGCCATCGGGCTGCTCGCGCGGCAGCAATTCGGTGTGCGGTGAGTTCACCGGCTCGGGCAGCCGCTGCGGTGCGCCCCACGCGCCATCCGCGCCGCGCTCCACCTTCCAGATGTCCAGGTCCTCGCCGCTGTGGCGCGCGCTGCCGTAGTACAGGCGCTGGCCGTCGGGGCTGAAGGCCGGATCGGTTTCGAGCACGCCGGGCGCTGCGGCGAATGCGGGTTCTTTCGGCGCCGACCAGCGTCCGTCCTCGCAACGCGAATGCAGCAGGCGGTAGTTGTCGAACTGACGGTCGGCGCGGAAGAAGAACAGCTCGTGGCCGTCGGGCGAGAGCGTCGGCGAGGATTCGTACTGGTCCGTCGCCAGTGCCGGCGGGGTCCAGCGCACCGGGGCCGCCATGGTCGGCGCGTCTTCGGCGGGCGCGGCTTGGCAGGCCAGCAGACCCGCGAGCAGACACGGGCCAATCGCATTGCGTGCAGGCATCGGGCACTCCTCGTCGAACGCCGCAACATCCTAGGCGCGGCCGCTGCGGGTCGGCTGCGAAATTTATGCAAGGCAGCCTTGAATCGCACGATCCAGGCGCTTCGGGATCGGGCGTCGGGCGCCCTTGTGCGCTTACGGACGCGACATCTCGATCAGCCGCCGCACCGTATTGAGATTGCGCGCGGTCCCTGCCTTCGCTGCTGGCACCTTGAGCTTCGAATCGCGCATGCCGTCGCCGTAATCGACGTAGATCTCGCGCCGGCCCAGGGCGATCCGCTCGCCCTGCCGGTGCGTGACCCGCTCCAGCGCGTCCGTCGGTGGCGCGGCGTCGAGGAAGCTGACCATCAGGCGGTTGCCGGCGGCGTCCGCGAACGGGTTCGCCGCCACTACCGCCGCCAGTTCGGCATGGGTGCGCACGAGCACGCTCACCGGCCTGCCGAACCAGCCGGCCAGCGCGGTTTCCAGCGCGGCCTTGACCGAGGCTTCGGTGCCGGTGGCACGAAACACGACGTTGCCGCTGGCGATGTAGGTGCGCACTTCGGCGAAGCCGGCCGCCTCGCACAGCGCCCGCAGCTCGGCCATCGGCAGCTTGCCGGTGCCGCCGACGTTCACCGCGCGCAGCAGCGCGATCCAGGTCGTTGCCTTCATGTCCTCTTTCGTCCACGTGGCGCGGCGGCGCGCCTACACCTTCATTGTCTTCCACCCGCCGCGCGAGAACAGCCACAGCGTGAACAGGCCCACCGAAGTCTCGGAGACGAACACCGCCCAGAACACGCCGGTCGCTTCCCAGCCCATCTGCAGGGCGAGCAGCCAGGCCAGCGGGATCTGGATCAGCCAGAAGAACACCAGATTGATTCGGGTCGGGGTGACCGTGTCGCCGGCGCCGTTGAAGGCCTGCACCGCCACCATCCACCAGCCGTAGACGAAGAACGAATACGACAGGATCCGCAACCATTGGGCACCGACCGCGACCACCGCGGGATCTTCGCTGAACAATCCGACCAGCCGGTCCGGCAGCAGGAAGAACAGCACCGACACGACGACCAGATAGGCCATGTTGTACCAGCCGATGCGCCAAACCGAAGCTTCGGCGCGATCGGGCTGCTCGGCGCCCAGGTTCTGCCCGACCAGTGTCGCCGCCGCGTTGGACATGCCCCAGGCCGGCATCATGGTGAACATCATGATGCGGATGGCGATGGTGGCGCCGGCCACCGCCTCGCTGCCGATGCTGGCCAGGATCCGCATCAGGAAGATCCACGAGGTCATCGCCACGATCATCTGGCCCACGCCGCCCAGCGAGGTGCGCACGATGTGCCAGAGGATCGCGCCGCGCCAGACCAGCTGCGAGGTCAGCACGCGGATGTGCTGGCCGCCGCGGAACAGGATCCACAGCTGCATCAGCACGCCGGCGCCGCGCCCGACGTTGGTGGCGATGGCCGCGCCTTCGATGCCCATGGCCGGGATCGGACCGAAGCCGAAGATCAGGATCGGGTCCAGCACGATGTTCAGGCCGTTGGCCACCCACAGCACGCGCATGGCGATCGCCGCATCGCCCGCGCCACGGAAGATCGCGTTGATCACGAACAGCAGCATGATCACGGCGTTGCCGCCGAGCATCCATTGCATGTAGCGGGAACCGTGCTCGAGCGTCCAGGCGTCGGCCCCCATCAGCGCCAGCAGGTCGCGCGCCCAGACGATGCCCGCGACCGCGAACGGCACCGAGGCCAGCAGCGCTATCCACAGGGCCTGCACCGCGGTGACGGCGGCTTCCTCGCGCCTGCCTTCGCCGATGCGCCGCGCGACGAGGGCGGTGATGCCCATCGCCAGGCCCATCGCGATCGAATACAGCAGGAACAGATAGCTCTCGGTCAGCCCCACGGTGGCCACGGCGGAAGAGCCGAGTTTGGCGACGAAATAGATGTCCACCACCGCAAACGTGGACTCCAGCACCAGCTCGAGCACCATCGGCACCGCGAGCAGGAACACCGCGCGGCGCAGCGGAATCCGGGTGTAGTCCGCGCCGGTGCCGCGGATGGCATTGCGCAGTTCGGCCCAGAGCGAGTAGCCCCCGGCCGGGGCCGCCATCGTGGCGGCGGAATCGTCGGATAGCGAAGGCTGCGGTTCGTGGCTCATGCTGGATCGTCCTGCGGGCCGTGGCGGGAGGTCGCGGCGGCGTATCACGCGCCGGCCGTTCGAGGATACGACGGGCCGGCCGGAGGAATTTCGACAACGGCGCCCTGATCGCGATTCAATCCGGCCGCCGCCGTTGCAGCGGGCGCAGGCGCGCCTTCGGCAGGCTGAGGGTCAGGCCCGCGTTCCGGCCGGCAAGGGTGGCGATGCGGTACTCGGCCGCCGTGCCGATGGCCAGCGAGCTTTCCGGGAACAGGATGCGGGGCGGGGTCGTTCGATCGCGTACGGGCTTCTGCAACGGTGACGACCGGTAGCCACGCGTGACCACGTTGAAGTGGGCGCAGACCCTCAAGCGGCAAGGCGGCGCTGCTCGCGCGACGGCGTGCCTGCACTCCGCCCCTTCGGTTGCACTGCGCTTTCCATTGTCGAGGTTAAGCATGCCCCACTACGGCAAGTATCGCGGCACCGTCCGTGACAACGCGGACCCGCTGCAACAGGCGCGCCTGCTCGTCGCGGTGCCCGCTGTGAATGGCGCGTCGACCGCTTGGGCGCTGCCTTGCCTGCCGCCCGGCGCGAGCGCGACGCTGCCGGCCATCGACAGTGCCGTGTGGGTGGAGTTCGAGGCAGGCGACCTTTCGCATCCGGTCTGGTGCGGGGTGTACTGGACGGACTCCGCGCAGGTGCCCGCGCCGTTGCGCGATCCCGGGATGCAGGCACCGGAAGCCATCGCGCTGCGCACCCGCGACGGTGCCAACCTGCAGATCGACGCGCAAGGCATCGTGCTGGATAACGCCAAGGGTGCGATCGTCAGCCTGCGCGGCCCAGTCGTTTCCATCAACCACGGCGCGCTGGAGATCGTCTGATGGGCACGCCCGTGGTGACGATCGCCTCCACGCTGCTATGCGCCCATGGCGCCTCCGCAAGCGCCATCCCAGGCACCTCCCGCGTATACGCCAACGGCGCAGCATTGCTGTGCGTGGGCGATCCCGTCGTCGTGGCGGACTGCCCTGGGCCGCAGGCGCAACCACGCTGCACTGCGATCCAGCTGGAGGGCGCCGCGCGCGTGCGGATCCTGGGCCGGGCCGTGGCCTTGGGTTTCGATGCCACATGCGAGCCGAACGGTTTGCCTGCGGGCGTGATCGCGGTCAGTGAACGCGTGCGGGTTCGATAACCGTCGCGAGAACCACACCGCACTTCCGCGATTGGAAACGAAGCCATCCGCCAGCTGCACTGCAGCCAGTTTGTGATGCATTTCGCCTGCGAACCATGCACGGTGTCGTGTGATGCCGCAGGCATTTGCGTTTCTGTGACCAAACCACATCGCCTTGCCGTCGCGACAGCAGTGCGCGCGGGCAAGATATGGGCACAGCGGCGGCCGCGCCTCCGCAGGAGCCGTCGCGATGTCCGCCATCCTCGTCCTGGGCCGCGTTCTCATCGTCGCCTTCGCCGCGTGGTGTCTCACGACGATCACGACCGGCGATGCGCTGGCGGCGGGGACTGCCTATCGCGGCGTCAACCTGGCCGGCGCCGAATTCAACGCCGGGCGCCTGCCGGGCACCGTGCACAAGGATTACACCTATCCAAAAACCAGCGATGTCGATTACTTCGCCGGACGCGGCATGAACGTATTCCGGCTCCCGTTCCGCTGGGAGCGGCTGCAGCCGGCGCTGCAGGGCGAGTTCGACGCCGCTGAGCTATCCCGCATCGATGCGTTCGTTGCGCACGCCACCGACCAGGGCCACTTCGTGGTGATCGATCCGCATAACTACGCGCGCTATCGCGGCGAGGTGATCGGCAAGGAGATCGAGGCCGCCGCGTTCGCCGATCTGTGGGCGCGGCTGGCGACCCACTACCGCGACAATCAGAAAGTCATCTTCGGGCTGATGAACGAGCCCAATGGCATGCCGACCGAACTGTGGCGCAACGACGCCAACGCCGCGATCCGCGCGATCCGCGCGGCCGGTGCCAACAATCTCGTGCTCGTTCCCGGCAATGCCTGGAGCACGGCGGGGACCTGGTTCCAGGACTGGTATGGAACCCCCAATGCGACGGCGATGCTGGAAATCGAGGATCCGGGCAACAACTTCGCGTTCGAGGTGCACCAGTATCTCGACGGCAACTCTTCCGGCACCTCGGAGACCTGCGTCGACGCGACCGTCGGCTCGCGACGGCTCGAAGGATTCACCAAATGGCTGCGCATGCACGGCAAGCGCGGTTTTCTTGGCGAATTCGCCGGCGGCCGCAACGACACCTGCCATGCCGCGCTGGAAGACATGCTCGCGCATGTCGAAGCCAATGCCGAGGTCTGGCTCGGCTGGACCTACTGGGCGGGCGGCCCGTGGTGGGGCGAATACATCTTCACCCTGCAACCCACCGGCTGTCCCACCGCCTGCGTCGATCGTCCGCAGATGGCTGCATTGCGGCCGTATCTGGATCCGCCGTAAGGCGGGAGATCGCGGCGCCGCAACGATCCGTGCGGGCGATGGCGCAAGCGCCGCGCGCCAGCGCTAGCGCGGCCCGAAACGTTTGACCGAGAGCGCGGCCGCCTTCGCACGCTCGGCTTCGCGATTCTTGGGCGGCACCACGGTGATGAGCGAATCGATCAGGATTCTGGCCGCCTCGCTGACCTGGTCGACCGCCCGCTCGAACGCGGCCTCGTTCGCCTTGGACGGCGTATTGAAGCCGCTGAGCTTGCGTACGAACTGCAGCGCCGATGCACGGATCTCGTCCTGCGAGGCAGGCGGTTCGAAGTTGTAGAGCGTGCGGATGTTCCTGCACATGGTTCCTCCGGTTGAATGGCCGTTCGGGACGCCCGCCGTCTGGCAGCGGGACGATACCCGGACGACGAACCAGGCTGCACGCCTTCGACCATCAGCCCCGGAGGACGAGTTTCGAGGTGGGTCACGACCCCGTTGCGGGCCCGTCGACCGCTGGCTAGTATGTTGACTAAGTCAACATAGAGCCCGCCATGGACGTCGTCCAGGAAGTCAGACGGTTCAACCGCTACTACACGCGCCTGATCGGGCTGCTCGACGAACACCTGCCCGAGACCGGCTACTCGCTGCCGGAGGGCCGGGTCATCTACGAGCTGGCCACCACGGGCCAGCAGACCGCCGCAGACCTCAGCCGCAGCCTGGGGATCGACAAGGCCCAGCTCAGCCGGCTGGTCCGCACCCTCACCGCCCGCGGGCTGGTGACCAGCGCGGTGGACGCCAACCATGCCAAGAAGAAGCCCCTGTCCCTGACCCCGGCCGGCCGGGTGGCCTTCACCGAACTCGACCACGGCTCGCACCTGCGCATGGCCGGCCTGCTCGAACCGGTGAGCGAAGCCGGGCGCAAGACCCTGGTCTCGAGCCTGCGCCGGATCCAGGACACGTTCGGCGCGCCCGAGCGCGTGCCGGCACCGGTGAGCCTGCGTCGGCCGGTCCCCGGCGACCTGGGCTGGGTGATCCATCGCCAGGCTGTGTTGTATGCCCACGAATACGGCTGGGACTGGACCTACGAAGCGCTGGTCGCGAGGATCCTGGGCGAGTTCGCGGCCGGGTTCGATCCCGCGCGCGAAGACGCCTGGATCGCCGAACGCGGCGGCCAGATCGTGGGTTCGATCTTCCTGATGGCCGGCGACGAACCCGGGGTCGCCCGGCTGCGCCTGCTCTACGTCGAGCCAGGCGCGCGCGGCACCGGCCTCGGCCGACGGCTGGTCGAGACCTGCATCGCCCGTGCGCGCGAACTGGGCTACCGCCGGCTCACCCTGTGGACCAATGACGTGCTGACCGCGGCGCGACGGATCTACCAGGCCACTGGCTTCGAACTGACCGCGCAGGCCCCGCACCAATCCTTCGGCAAGGCGCTGGTCGGGCAGACCTGGGACCTGGCGCTGTAAGGGCGCGTCGGTGCACACCAGGTGCGCTGCAGGTTCCCGTCTTCGACCCAGATCGCCACAAGCGCCGATCCGCGAGCTGCAACGTGACCTAGGCCCCGATTCGTTCTTTTTGCACGGTTGATCCCGCTGCCGGTGGCCCATCGCCGGGGCCCCCTGCGTTGGCAGGTGGAAGTCGCGCGCATCGGGCCTGCGACCCATCCGGGAGAAGCGCATGCAGACCGAAACCATCGACGGCACCGTCGTGAGTGCCGCTGTCCAGCGAGCCACGAGCAAGGTCACGGTCTATTCCGAAATCGTGTTCCGCCTGGCGGACGGCTCCGAACGCCGCATGGACAAGGTGGCGGTCGCCCCGGGTGTTGCCGAGGCCCTGCAGCCCGGGTCGCGGGGGCGCTTCTACGCCTACAAGGCAATCGACCACAAGGGCATCATCGCCGCACGCACGCAGGGGGGCCACGCGGCGTTCGTCATGCCCAGCGGCAACGAACGGATCATGCTGATGGCGGCCATCGTCGGCTCGGCCTATTTCATCGTCATGCTCATGACGCGCGGCGGGCTGAGCCTGCTCGCGCTCGCGCTTGGCGTGCTGGGCGGTTTCGCCTACCACTCCTACCGCAAGCTGCGTATCGAAAGCCGCGCGCGCTACGACGCGGACAGTGGCTACGCGGCGGCATCGCTGGCCCGGTCGGAACCCTCGACTGCCGGCGAGGTGAAAAGTACCTGATGCTCGCAGGCATGCATTTGCGCGACACGTGTGGAGCGTGACCTCGCCCTTGCGGGAGTTCCTGAACGGAAAAGTCTGCCCCGCATTCAAGTCGGTGAACGCCTTCAAGGACGGCCCGCACAGCGGTAGCCCGCATGCCTGTGCAGCGTGATTGCGATATCGTTCGACCCCTTCCTGATGTCGGGACAGCATGACAAGACGCAGGCAAAGCGGGCTCGATAGCGTTGCAGCGTTGCCCTGGCCGGTGGGGATCGTGCTCGGTGTCGTCGGCTTCGTCGCGATCCGCTACGGAATCGGCTGGTTCTTCGGCGCATCGGACGGACGCATCGGCCAGGAGATCGCCGACCAGGCCTCGGGCGGAATGCTCGCACCGCTGGCCTGGCTGGTGATGGGCCTGTGCTGGTTCGCGGCCCTGGTGTCGTACCTGCGCGGCCGCGCGCGACGCAAGCTGCTGGATGCGCAGACCGGGCTGGAGAGTTTCAACCGCGCGCACTGGCGCGAGTTCGAACTGCTGGTCGGCGAGGCGTTCCGCCGCCAGGGCTACGCGGTGGAAGAAACCGGCCAGGGCGGCGCCGATGGCGGCATCGACCTGATCCTGCGCAAGGGCGGGCGCACGACGCTGGTGCAGGTGAAGCGATGGCGCCGCGTGCAGGTGGATGTGCGCGTCGTGCGCGAGATGTACGGCCTGATGGTGCATCACCGCGCCGACGCCGTCTGCATCGCCGCCCTCGGCGGCTTCACCCGCGCCGCAGAGCGCTTCGCCAGCGACAAACCCATCGAACTGATCGACGCGCCGGCGCTGCTGGCACTGGTCTCGAGCGTGCAGCAGGACGGGGGCATCGGGAGCATCGAACCGTCGCAACCCGATCGCTCCGAAGCGGCTCCAGCGGCCAGAGCGGCACCGGCGTGCCCGCACTGCCGGGCAACGATGATCCTGCGCCACAACAAGTCGACCGGGGAAGCGTTCTGGGGATGTTCCGCCTACCCTGCCTGCCGCGGCACGCGCGCCACATCCGCGCTGGATTGAGGAAAACAGGGATCAGAGTACCAATTCCCTCCGCGGACGACCCGGCTGTCCGAGTCTTGCCCGTCGCTTCAACTGGTCCTCGATCTGCGCCTGGAATTTTGATGTGCCCAAGGCCCGCTGCCGCTGCACATAAAGGCGGATCGCCGCCAGATCTTCGTGCGGAATGCCCTGACCCACCAGTTCGCGATACCGGGCGCATCGCTGCCCTGCATCCACGCCAAGCCGCAGATAGACCTCGTGCGGCGTCACCGTCGCATCATGGCGACCCGTACCGTTGGCAGCGAAGCTGGACCAGCGGTAGGCCTGCGGCTCCGTCACCATACCCGCCCTCACCGGGTTCAGTTCAATGTAGCGATAGCAGGTCATTACATAGCGCTCGCTATTCACCAGGCTGGACTTGTATCGCCCTTCCCACAGCGTCCCGGTCCTGCCGGCCGAATCGTTGATGTATCGCACATATCGCCGCCCGACTGCCTGCATCATCCGCGCCACCGAACCGATGGCCTCCGGCGTGACCAGGAGATGCACATGGTTGGTCATCAAAACGTACGCGTGCACTCTGCAACCGGAGGCTGACGCCGCGTCGCGC